>JBKQMG010000209.1:0-5504 GCA_052146815.1 Streptosporangiaceae bacterium
GACTTCCTTGCCCTGCCCGGTCCAGCGGGCAACAGCCGAAGCCACGCCATACTCCAGGTCGTCAGGGTGCGCGACCACGGCGACGGCCCTGGTCCAGTCCTCCGGAATCGGCTGCATACTGCCCCTCTCCTCGCAGTCAGGACGTCACTCTCTCACGGCCGGGTCACCGTCGCGATGAGCCCGCGCCCGGCGGATTGCCTTGCGGTGGCCGCGCCGCGCTGATCTGGACCAAGCCGGGCTGAGGCACCCGGGGACCTACCGGGACGTGCGCGTATCTAGCAGCGGTGGGCCCTGGTCGTGGCCCGGTAGGGAGACCACTTGCGGGGGTTCTTCCAGTGGCCCCAGTAGACGGTCCGGTACTTGCCGGCCACCGACGCCCTGACCTTCCAGAACTTCCAGTTCACGGTCGGGGCCTGGCCGTGCTTATAGAGAACACGCCGGCCTCGCGGGCTGTAGACGTCGAGGCGGTAAGCCCGCGAGCCGCCGGACTGCTGATACCAGACGCCGACCTTGAACGTGCGCCCGACGCAGACGGACGGGACCGGCTGGTTCACCAGCACGACGGCCGGCCTGAGCGGCGCCGCAGACGCCTCCGCCGGGACCAGCAGGGCAGCAGCCAGCGACGCGGCGAGCAGGGCGGCATAGCACCATCGAGGCATAAACGGCTCTCCGCTCATCAACGACGGCCTCACAGCCAGTGTGCGGCGCGGCCGCGCAGCTTGTCCAGCGGGCCATTCAGCAGGGTCCAGCCCATGATCATCGCGGTATGCCGCGCACCTGAGATGCCACACTGCTGAGGTGGAGCATTTCGTCGGCCGGGCAGGCGAGCTGGCAGCTCTTGACGCCGAAATGCAGACCGTGCGGGGCGGCCAGCCACGGGTCGTGCTCATCGAAGGCGACGCGGGAATCGGCAAGTCGAGCCTGCTCTCGCAGTTCCTCTCGGGGCAGGACGATGTCCGGCTGCTGCGAGCAAGCGGCGCGGTCGCTGCGACAGAAAGGCGGCACCAGTTGAACGCGCAGGAACTTGCCGGGGCTTACCTGGACGCGCTGGGCCGCGCGGATCCCGCCGCGATGCTGAGCCTGTTCAGCGACGGGGCGCTGGTGCATTCGCCGCTCTACGGGCCCACCGCGGCCCGTGACTTCTACCCGGCCCTGTTCAGCGACACCGCTGAGTCCCGGCTTACGCTGCGCGGGGTGACCGAGGGCGCCAGCGCCGACGGCGGGCCGCTGGTCAGCATCTGGTTCCGGTTCGACTGGCGGCTCTCCGGCGGCCGGGAGGCTCCGTTCGACGTCGTCGACATGCTGGCACTGACCGGGGACGCGCGCATCGGCGCCCTGCACATCGTTTATGACACCGCTGGTGTCCGGCCGGTCTTCGAGCAGGAAACCGGCAGGCGCTCCTGGCGGGAGCCGGCGGCCGGCGAGATCAGCATGCCGCCCGCACCGGGCGGGCGTCTCGTTGAGCTGAGCCATGTGATCCGGGCCGGGATGATTACCTATCCGGGGCTGCCCGGACCGGAGATCACGCCGCATCTGACCAGGGAAGCCTCGCGCGAGCTCTACGCCCCCGGCACCGAGTTCGCCATCGGCCGGCTCTCCCTGGTCGGCAATACCGGGACCTATCTCGACTCGCCCTACCACCGGTACGACGGCGGCGCGGACCTCAGCGAGATCCCGCTGGCCCGGACTGCTGACCTGCCTGCGGTGGTGGTCACGGTCGGCGGCGCCGAGCAGCTCGGCATCGGGGCGAGCGCCCTGGCCGCCCTCGACGTCCGGGGCATGGCCGTGCTCCTGCACACCGGCGATGACGCGCGCTTCGGCTCGCCGGCCTACGCCGAGCGCCGGCACTACCTGACCCGCGGCGGCGCGATCTGGCTCGCCGAGCACGGCGCGGCGCTGGCCGGGATCGACGCGCTCAACATCGATGACACAGCCGACGGCGAGCGGCCTGCGCACACGCTGCTGCTCGGGGCGGGCATTCCGGTGGTCGAGCATCTGACCGGCCTCGGCCAGCTGCCGCCGGCCGGTGCGTCATTCACTGCCGTGCCGCTGCGCATCGCCGGCTTCGGCAGCATTCCGGTTCGGGCCTTCGCCCGGCTGCCCGGATAGCGCGCTGCCCAGAAATTCACCGGGCCTGACGGGCAGCGGCTGCAGCAATCGACGGAGCGGGCTTACCAATGCGCCTTCCTTCGCGAGATGCTGGATCCCCGCACAAGACGAGGCAGGCAAGCGGGCACACATCCAGGCTGCGCAGTCAGTCGTCTGAGGGCCGAAGGAGCGAGATCGTGGAGTTCGACGTGATCATCGAGATTCCGAAGGGCCAGCGCAACAAGTACGAGATGGATCATGAGACGGGAAGGATCCGGCTGGACCGGATGCTTTTCACCTCGACCCGGTATCCCGCCGATTATGGCTTCATCGAGGACACGCTGGCCGACGACGGCGACCCGCTGGATGCCCTTGTCCTGCTCGAGGAGCCGACCTTCCCCGGCTGCCTGATCTCCTGCCGCGCCATCGGGATGTTCCGGATGCGCGACGAGATGGGCCTCGACGACAAGGTCCTGTGCGTGGCAGCCACGGATCCGCGGATGGCGTACCTGCACGATATCGAGGACGTGCCGGAGTTCGACCGCCTGGAGATCCGCCATTTCTTTGAGGTCTACAAGGCGCTGGAGCCCGGCAAGAACGTGGAGGCGGCCGCCTGGGTGGACCGGGCGGCCGCCTACACCGAGATCGAAGCCTGCCGGGAGCGCGCGCGCAGCCACGGCCATCAGGGCGGCCAACAGCACGGCTGATGAGCGGGCAGGCCAGTAGGCACGTTGCCTTACTCGCGGTCGGCTCGCGCTCGTCCGGGGCCGGGCTTGCCCGCGGTTACTGGAGGAGGCTGCGCGGAGGCTGCACTTCCCGGTGCAGGATCTTGCCGGTGGGGCCTTTGGGCAGCTCGCGCACGAGCCAGACGTGGCGGGGGTATTTGTAGGCGGCCACTCGTTCGCGGGTGAAGGCGCGCAGCTCGGCCGGGGTGGCGGTCATGTCCGGCTTGAGCTGGACGGCGGCGCCGATTTCCTCGCCGAGTTCAGTGTGCGGGATGCCGATGACGGCGACCTCGGCGACAGCATGATGCTCGTGCAGGACTTCCTCGATCTCGCGCGGGTAGACGTTGTAGCCGCCGCGGATGATCAGGTCCTTCTGGCGGCCGACAATGAAGAAGTAGCCGTCCTCATCGACCCTGGCCAGGTCACCGGTGCGGAACCAGCCGTCGGGGATGGCCTCGACGGTGTCCTCGGGCTTGCCCCAGTAGCCCTTCATGACGTTGTGCCCGCGGATGGTGAGCTCGCCGACCTGGCCGGCGGCCAGGGCGCTGCCGTCGGCGCCGGCCACGCGCATCTGGGTTCCCTCCATCGGCGTGCCGATCGAGCCGGCCTTGCGTTCCAGGTCGGGGTGGTTGAAGGACGCGACGGGGGAGGTTTCCGACAGCCCGTAGGCTTCCAGGATCATGCAGCCGAAGGCCTGCTCGAATCCGCGCATGATCTCCAGCGGCATCGCGGCGCCGCCGGAGATGCAGGTCCGCAGGGACGCGGTGTCGGCGGCAGCGGCGTCTCGGTGGTGCAGCATGGCGGCGTACATGGTGGGCACGCCCTCGAAGATCGTCACACGGTCGCGGCCGATGATGTCCAGGGCCTTTCCCGCGTCGAACCTGGGCAGCAGGGTCAGGGTGCCCCCGGCGGCGATCGTCGCGTTCAGGCCGCAGGTCAGGCCGAAGACGTGGAAGAGCGGCAGGCAGCCCATGGTCACGTCGCCAGGGCCAGCCTGCAGCATGGTGGCAGCGGCGAGCGCGGCATTGCGGGTCAGGTTCGCCTGCGTCAGTTCGGCGCCCTTGGGCGTGCCGGTGGTTCCCGAGGTGTAGAGGATCACGGCGTCATCCCCGTCGGCCTGATCCGTCTTCTGGGGTACCGGGGCCAGCCCGGCCAGCTGCGCGGCCAGGTCGAGCTCATCGACCTTGAAGACCTGAGCGCCTGTCCCGGCAGCACCCTTGGCGGCCTGATCCGCTGCCTCGTGCCAGGCGAGCAGGACCCTGGCGCCAGAGTCAGAAAGGTAGTAGGCGACCTCGCGGCTTTTCAGCAGCGGGTTCATCGGCACCACTACGGCCCCGGCGCCGAGCGCGCCGTAGAACGCGACCGGGAACGCGGGCACGTTCGGCAGCATGATCGCGACCCGGTCACCGGGCACGATCCCGAGAGACTGCAGCAGCGCCGTCATCCTGCCCGCCGCATCGCGCAGCTCCGCGTACGTCAGCACCAGTCCGTCCAGGCGCACCGCCGGCCGCCCGCCATGATCGGCCGCCGCCCGGTCAAGCACGGAACTCAGATTCGTCATCGCACCCTCCAGTAGGGCGCACCGCAGGAATGCAGCGCACTCGCATCATCCCCCCAGATCGGCCGATGCGACAGGCGCAGCCAGCATGCGGACCCCGGCTGAGGCCGCGAACCGCCGTCACCGCATGTGCCGCCCGGCTAGGACGTTGGGCCCTACCCGGTGAGCCGCGGCCGGCGGACGATGGGACGGGTTGGTCGGGCTGAAATCCCTGTCGAGGCCGCTTGGCATGTGCGTAATCGATGATCGGCACGGAGGCCGGGGAAGCCAGGCTATGGAGCTGCACTGCAGTATCGGCGAGGCCCCGGGGACCGACTACTTCGGGTTGCGCGAGCCGTTCACTGCGCTGCAGAACAGCTATCTGGTCCGGACCCGTGAGTTCGTCGGCATCCTGCTCGAGTTCCACGTCATCCGGCACTTGGCCGACATCGAGTCCATCCACACCTTCGAGGGCACCGAGACAATCCAGACCCTCATCGTCGGCCGCGACATCACCGGCGTCGGCGCGTTCAGCTGACCTTGCCGTCGATGGCGGCTCGCTCGGATTCGAATCAGAGGACTAACCATGCGCATCCCCGCGGAATCCCTGTCCGGCAGGTCGGTCCGGGACAAGATCGTCACCGCCGCGGAGGCGGTGCGGCTGATTCGTGACAGCGACTGGGTCGCGGTCGAGGGATTCCTCGGGCAGTGCTTCGCCGAGGAGCTGACGCTGGCACTGGAGCAGCGGTTCATGCGGACGGGCAAGCCCCGCGATCTGGGGCTGGTGTTCGCGGCGGCGTCGGGGAACCGGCTCGGCCGGGGGCTGGACCGCCTGTGCCACGAGGGGCTGCTCGGCCGCGCCGTGGGGGGTCACTGGGGCTTGTCACCCAAGCTGGGGAAGATGGCTCTGGATAACAAGATCGAGGCGCATAACCTGCCGCAGGGCGTGATCTCGCAGCTGTTCCGGGACACCGCCGCTGGCAAGCCCGGGCTGCTGTCCCAGGTGGGGCTTGGTACTTTCGTCGATCCGCGGCAGGGCGGCGGGAAGATCAATAAGCGGACGACCGAGGACCGCGTCGAGCTGATCAGCATCGACGGCGCGGAGTACCTGCTCTACAAGGCGCTTCAGCTCGATGTGGCGTTCCTGCGCGGTA
>JBKQMG010000210.1:0-164484 GCA_052146815.1 Streptosporangiaceae bacterium
CGCGTCGCACAGCCCGTTGCGCGGCGTCGCCCCGACCGGCCAGCCATTCGGGTGATAACCCGTCGTCCCGAGGTAAATCGTCGAATCATCAGGCGACCAGGCCGCCGCCTGAATATAGAACGGCTCCGCCGTCGCGCACTGATACGGATACCCGTTGGTTGGATCGGACGGCGTCGCTTCGCCCTTGCTGCCGTCCCATTCCGGCGAGGTCCGGCCGGTCACCGTCGCCGGGCTCGTCGTCAGGTTCAGCATGAAGATCTGCTGCCGCGGCAGGCCGCCCACCGAGGTGAAGTCACCCATCACCAGATCGAGTGTGCCGCCGTGGCTGAGCGACTGGTTAAAAACCCTCGTCGCATTGCTGGACACGCCGGGGAACTGGTAATTACCGGAGATGTTCAGGTGCACGAACCCGTCGTCCTTGCCGGTCGTCGGGTTCAGGCTCGTCCAGATCATCGACGAATACCGGCGCGGCCTCCCCCCGGCACTGGCCGTCCGCCTCCTGCGTCATCAGCAGGGGGCTGCGCGCGATGGTCAGGTGATCCTGCACTTCCTGCCAGGAGACGCGCCTGGCTCAACCAGGCCGATCGCAAGTGACTCAGTGTCGTCAACGCTCAGGCCGTCGAGCACGGGGATTCTCCCGCAGGTATGCGGGTCCCTCAGGTACCCGGGCCGCCGCGCACGGGGATTGCCGCGCCGCTGGCGCCCGTGAGAAACGGTCTACCTTAATCGGCCCGATCATGGGAGCCCGGGTGTCCCGCGGGGCTCAGCCGAGGGCGAGACCGGGAGTGGAGGGCGCCGGAGCACTCAAGCCGGCCAGATCGCAATGCCGCACCGCCGCCAGGCTGATACGGACCTCGCCCTCCCCGCTCGCGAACTTGTCCAGCGTCGTCATCAGGCCTGCGTAGGTGCACTCGCCGATGTCGCCGGCGATCGCGATGACGTGCGGGCTGCCCGCCAGGGTGATCGCCAGGACGCCGTCGTCTTAGACGGCGTCGGCGTGCACGGCCGCCATGCGTGCCGCGGCCCGCGACGGCACGTTCCCGGTTCCCACGTCTCACCCCGCGAACAGGTGTGCCGAGCCCCCTGGTCGGACTCGTCGTCGCCATGGCGGCCAGCCGAGGCCCAGCCGGCCCTCCGCTCGAACCGATCGTCGAACAACTGGAGCTCGCCTGATTCGTCCGTGCAGTAACTGCAGTACCTGCCGGTCTCGATGGGCATGCCGCAGCTTTCACAGCTCTGTGCGATTGTCATGAATCTGCTCCCTACGGTGTTCGTGACGGTGCCGGAGGCGGCGGTGCCAGTGGTGCTGGCTGGTCAGGAGGTGGTGCTGGCTGGTCAGGCTGTGCCGCCTGCCCGAGAGGCGCTGCGGCCTGGTCAATCAGCGCCCTGAGGGCCGAGAGGAGGGTGTCCGCCTGACCGGACGGCAGCCGGGACATCGCGCAGGCGAGCTGGTCAACGCCCAGTACCTCGCGTTCACGTCGCAGGGTGGCATGACCCTCCGGGGTCAGCCAGATCAGCGTTCTGCGCCGGTCAGCCGGGTCGCTTTCGCGTTCCAGCAGGCCCTGGCGGACGAGGTGGCTCACGATGTCGCTGATCACCGACTGCGCCCGGGTCAGGTGGGCCGCGGTCTCGCCGATCGTGAGGGGCCCCGCCATCGCCAGGTGCTCGAGCACTGCCCGCGAGGCGCCCGGAAGCCCGCTGCGGGGCCCGTCGCGCCGGTGGAAAGTCAGGTATACGGCGCGAAATAGCCCGGCGAACCTCTCGGCCCGGTCCTGCGCCCGCGCGCCTTCACGCTCGTGATCAGCCACGCGACCAGCGTTACGGCCAGGCAATACATCGTCAACACCGATGGATGAGCGGGGCGCCGGCCAGTACGCCTGCTGCCGCCGGGGCCGGGCCGGATGACCCCGGCGCCGCGCCGCGGCCCCCTACCACGGCGGCCCGGGCCGACAGGGCAGACTCGTTCCTATGGTGCGCCGCCGCGGCCGCGCCGACGAGCAAAACGGGAGCCACGAGTGACTGAGGTCAACGACTGGAACAGCAAGATCATCGCGGAGTTCCGCGAGAACGGGGGCAAGGTCGGCGGCCAGTTCGAGGGTGCGCCGCTCCTGCTTCTGCACACCGTGGGCGCCAAGAGCGGCCAGGAGCGGGTCAACCCGGTGATGTACCGGGAAGTAGGCAGCGGATACGCCGTCTTCGCGTCCAAGGCAGGCGCTCCGACTAACCCGGACTGGTTCCACAACGTGGTCGCCAACCCGCGCGTGCAGGCCGAGATCGGCACTCAGACGGTGGACCTGACCGCACGGGTAGCGCAGGGCGCGGAGCGGGACGAGATCTGGGAGGCGCAAAAGGGCAACTACCCGGGCTTCGCCGACTACGAGACCAAGACCACCCGGACCATCCCGGTCGTCATCCTGGAGCGGGCCGGCTAGCCGCTGTCAGGCGGCGGGCCTGCTCGCCCGCCGCCGGGCCTGGTCAGCACGGCAAGCTTCAGCGCGAGGTGCAGTTTCAGCCGGTCCTCGCCGTCGCCGAGATCCAGGCCCAGCAGCTGCGCCGCGTTCGCCAGGCGCCAGTACAACGTGGTCCGGTGGATATGCAGCTGCGCGGCAGTTCTCTGAACGTTCGCGCCGGAGTCCAGGTACGCGCGCACGGTCCTCTCGTACATGCCGCTGGCCTCGGTCAGCAGGGCCGAGACCCCCGGGCAGATGCGGTCCGGTGCCCTCTCGTCGCGGACCATGTACTGAAACGCCGCGTAGCTGCCGAGCGCGGCCCAGTCGGCGTACCGGCCGAAGCCCGCGACCCGGGCGGCAACCTCGGCCGCATACCGGGCGTTCCCCAGATCGGCGTGCAGCAGGTCCAGCTGCGCCGCGCGGGCGCAGAGGCCCGCCGCCAGCGGCGGGCCGGGAACAGCGCTGAGTGCCTGGCGCAGGTCATCGCGCCGGTCTGCCGTCGTCACCGCGACGAGCTCGTCTTCCGCGGCAGTGGCCAGCAGCAGGTCGCCGGGCCCCGCTCGGCGGCGCAGGTCGCCGGCCGCGCGGCCGAGGTCGGGGGGCAGCGGGGACCCGTCGCCGGCCATCTCGGCGCACTGCCCGGCGTAGCGGATTACCGCGAGGGCGTACGGCGGCGAGCCCGCAAGTGCCCCGTCGGCGGTTAGCCGGCGCGCCGCCACGCGCCGCCCCTGCCCGTCGCCGCTGAGCACGGCGTCGGCGAGACGGCGGCCGATGCTGAATTCCTCAGCCTCGCGGGCTGCGCGCCTGTGCAGCAGGTGCGCGGCCCGCGCAGCGGCGGCGGTCGCCCGCTCAATGTCCGATGTGCTGAGCGCGGGCTCGTCGATGAACCACAGGAAACCCAGCAGCTGCCCTCGCTCCAGGAGCGGCAGGCACAGGCGGGGCAGGGTTTCGAGCTCGTCGTTCGCCGGGATGAACACCGGCTCGCGAGCCTGGAAGATCTGGTGCTCATCCAGCAGCCGGCGCAGCCGGTCGCTGGTGCGGCGCTGCAGCACGGCCTCCACCCGGGTCTGGTCGACCCGCCCGAGCTGGGGACTGACCGCTACCGGCCGGAGCGCGGCATCATCGATGATCACCGATCGCTGCAGGCTCTCCGCCAGCTGCTCGGCGACGAGCTGGAGATGCTGCTCGTGCACGTCCTCATCATCCTCGCGCAGAGAGTCCTGCAATTGTAGGAGTGACGGTGGGCTGAAGCCCGACTCGTGTCCGATGTGCAGGTTCCTGCTGCTCGTTACGCTGGCCGGGTCAGACGGCAGCACGCTCGCCTTTCCCTGGTCCTTAGAAGGCTTTAGTACTCATTCGGACCGAGCCGCCGGGCGGATTGGAGGCTTTTGTGCAGCAAGCAGCTCCCGGCCGGGAAACGAGTCCCGCCGAGCCGGATGGCGTGCTGTCCCCGACGCTCGCCGGCCGTTATTACACAGATCCGGATGTCCTGGCCGCAGAGAACGAGCGCATTTTCGAGCGGGACTGGTACTACGCGGGGCGCGGGGACGAGGTCGCTGCCCCCGGCCAGTTCATCCGCCGGCAGGTCGGCCGCGAGACGGTCCTGCTCGTTCGCGGCCGCGATCACCGCGTCCGGGCTTTCCTGAACGTCTGCCGCCATCGCGGCGCGCAGCTGTGCCTGACCGACAGCGGCACCATGCGCAACTCAATCCGCTGCCCGTATCACGCCTGGACCTACGGCCTGGACGGGCGCCTCCTGACCGCGCCCAACTGGCGCGCGATGACCAGCGTCGACCGGGCCGGTTACGGACTGCACCAGGTTCATGCCGAGCTATGGGAAGGGCTGCTGTGGGTGAGCCTGGCCAGTCAGCCTGGCTCCCTGCGCGAGCAGCTGCAGCCGCAGATCGAGGACCGGCTGGCGGATTACGCCAAGTTCGAGCGGTACCGGCTCGGCGACCTGAAGGTGGGGGCACGCGCCGAATACGACGTCGCGGCCAACTGGAAGCTGATCTACGAGAATTTCCAGGAGTGCTATCACTGCGCAAATATTCACCCGGAGCTGGTGCAGGCGATTCCGCAGTTCCGGTCGCCGGCCATGGGAACCGGCGGTTATGACCCGTCCGGGTACCCGATTGCCGACAGCCGGTCGTCCTTCTCGCTGACCGGGCAGACCGCGCTGCCGCGGCTGCCCGGCCTGCTGCCCGAGGACGACCGCCTTTTCTACGGAATGGTCGTGCGCCCGAACTGCTTCCTCTCGCTGGTCAGCGACCATGTGATCGTGCACCGGTTCGAGCCGGTCGCGCCGGACCGGACCAGGGCCGTCTGCGAGTGGCTGTTCCCGGCACAGACCCTCGACTCGGGCCGCTACGACGTTGCGGACGCCGTCGCCCTGTTCGGCCGGGTGAACGACCAGGATTTCGCCGCCGCCGCGTGGTGCCAGCCGAATATGAGCTCGCGCGCCTACCGTCAGGGCGGCGTCCTGGTCCCCAGCGAGCAGCAGGTGATCTCCCGCTACTACCAGTGGTACCTGGGCCGGCTGGCGGATCCGGCCAGTCCGGACTGAGCGGTGTTCCTGGCCGCCTCGGCCCGCTCCGCCGGAGCGGCGCACTGACCACGGGGAGTTCTGGATGGCACATCAGTACCGGGTGATCGTCATCGGCTGCGGCGCGATCGGCGCGGCCACCGCCTACTGGCTGAGCCGGCGGCTCGGTGCCGGGGTGCTGGCCCTTGAGCAGTACGACCTCGGCCACGGGCGCGGGGCGTCCGAGGACCATTCCCGGATCATCCGGCACGCCTACAGCAGGGCTGAGTACACGGCGCTGACGCCGGCGGCTTACCAGAGCTGGAACATCGCCGAGCAGGCCACGGGGCTGCGGCTCGTGCACCGGACCGGCGGGCTGATCCTCGCGGCGCGCGGCAGCACCGGCGCGACGTACATCGACGCGACCGCGGCCGCGATGGGCGCGCAGAACCTGCCCTTCGAGGTTCTCACCGGCATCCAGGTGCGCGAGCGCTGGCCGCAGTGGCAGCTCGGGGACCGGCAGATGGCGATCTTCGACCCGGAGTCGGGCATCCTCGACATCCGCCGCGGCACGGCCGCGCACGTCGCCCTCGCCCGCGACAACGACGCGACCGTGGCCGCGAATGCGCCGGTCTCGGCGATTGCCGAACGGCCCGGCGGCGTCGAGGTCACCGCCGCCGGCGAGACCTACGCCGCCGGCAGCGTCGTGCTGGCGGGCGGGGCGTGGAATCCGCTCCTGCTGGCGATGCTCGGCGCCGAGCTGCCCATCACGCTGACCGAGGAACAGGTGACGTACTTCGCGACGCCCAGGGTGCGGGACTTCACCCCCGCGCGCTTCCCGGTCTACGGCTTCATCGACGAGGACGACCTGCTGTACTACGGCTTCCCCGTCTACGGCGAGGTCGCGACCAAGATCGGCATTGACGGGGCCGGGCCGGTCGTCACGCCGCAGACCCGGACTTACGCCAGGGATCCGGTGCGCGTCGACCGGGTGCGGCAGTTCCTTGAGCGCTACCTGCCGGGCGCCCTCGGGCCCGAGCTCTACACCAGGGTCTGCTGCTACGACTTCCCGCCCGACCGTGACTTCATCGCCGACTTCGTGCCGGGCTCGCGGCGGGTCCTGGTGTGCGCGGGCGCCGGCCATGCGGGCAAGTTCGCCGCCCTGCTCGGCCGGGTCCTCGCCGAGCTCGCCCTCGACGGCGGGAGCGGGTTCCCGGTCGGGCCCTTCCGCAGCGACCGGCCCGGCCTCACCGGCGCGCCCGGCGGCCCGGTGCGGGTCAATTCCATGTAGCGACAGGTGACAGGTAAACGCCCGGTAAATGGCGGCAGAATGACGATCTGCACTGAAATAACACGAACATAACGATCCGCGTAACAGCGGCCGCTAGCATGTGGCCCCATGCGAATCATGATCGGCGCGGGTGCGGCGGTAGCGGCTCTGGCGGCAGGAATCGCCGTGCCGGTCTACGCCGCCGCGGCGCACTCGCCGGCCGCGCCCCTGCCGGCCGCGGCGCTCGCCGCGTCCAGCGCCGCGGCGAAGGCGCCCGCGCACAGGGCCGTCCCCGCGGCGGGGCTGCCCGCGGCGGGCAACCCGCAGGGCCATGCGGCTGTGCCGCCCGCGGCGCGCGCGGTGAATACCGCGCATCCGAGCCGGGTCGTCGGCCGCGGCACCCCGGCGAGCTGCACCTCGCGCGCGGTCGTCGCCGCCGTCCGGGCCGGAGGCGCGGTCACGTTCTCCTGCGGCCCGCGCCCGGTGACCATCAAGATGACGGCGACGGCGAAGGTGCGCAACACCAGCCGCCGGGTGGTCCTGGACGGCGGCGGCAAGGTGACGCTCAGCGGGCAGGGCGTCCGGCGGATCCTCTACATGGACACCTGTGACCCGGCCCAGAAATGGACCACGTCGCACTGCCAGGATCAGGCCAGGCCGCAGCTGACCGTGCAGAACCTGACGTTCGCCGGCGGCAACTCCGCCGGCCAGCTCTTCGACGGCGGCGGCGGCGGCGCCATCTTCGCCCGAGGCGGCCGGCTCAAGGTCGTCAACTCCCGGTTCATCGGCAATCGGTGTGACCGCACCGGGCCTGACCTGGGCGGCGCCGCGATCCGGGCGCTCAGCGAATACCGCGGGCTGCCCGTCTACATCGTGCACAGCACGTTCCGCGGCGGCGCGTGCTCCAACGGCGGCGCACTGAGCAGCATCGGGGTCTCCTGGGACATCCTGAACAGCGTCATGACCCGCAACCGGGACACCGGCTACGGCGCCAATCCGGCCCAGGGCGGCACACCGGGCGGCGGCAGCGGCGGCGCGATCTACACCGACGGTGATAACTACAACGTCAGGATCTCCGGCACGGTCATCTCCGACAACTACGCCCGCGAGGGCGGCGGGGCCATCTTCTACGTCAGCGACAACAACACCGGGACCCTGCGCGTCGCGCACTCGAAGCTGCACCACAACCCCAGCGCCGGGTTCTGGACGGCGGGCTACCCGGGAATCTTCTTCAAGAGCCACGGTCACCCGATCATCATCCACTCGACGCTGAACTGAGCGAGCCGGGCGCAGCGGCCGCACCGGGCTAGGCGTTCAGCTCGGCGGCGAGCTCGGCTCTGGCCCCGGCCATCTCCTTAAGCGCGGCGGGGTCGGCCGTCGGATACTGCGGATTGATGGCCGCCAGAGCGTCGATGACCACCGCGGCGGTCGCCAGCCGGGCGAACCACTTATGGTCGGCCGGCACGACATGCCAGGGCGCCCACGGCGTGCTGGTATGCGTCAGCATCCTGCCGAACGCCCGCTGGTACTCGTCCCAGTGCTCGCGCTCGCGGATATCACTGGCAGAGAACTTCCAGTTCTTCTCCGGATGATCAATGCGCTTGAGGAACCGCTTGCCCTGCTCTTTCTCCGACAGGTTGAGCATGACCTTGACGACGCTGATGCCGTTGTCCACCAGGTAGTGCTCCCAGTCGTTGATCTCCCGGTAGCGGCGGGCCCAGACGTGCCGGGCCCGGTCCGCCGCCGGAAGGCGCTCGGCGGCCAGCAGTTCCGGATGCACCCGGACCACCAGGAGTTCCTCGTAATGGGACCGGTTGAAGATGCCCATCCGGCCTCGCTCGGGCAGCGCGCGCTGATAGCGCCAGAGGAAGTCACGGTTGAGTTCCTCCGCTGAGGGCTGCTTGAAGCTGCGGACCTCGACGCCCTGCGGGTTGACGCCGCTCATGACGTGCTTGACGATGCCGTCCTTGCCCGCGGCGTCGAGTCCCTGCAAGACCAGCAGCAAGCCGTAGGAGTCCTGCGCGGACAGCCGGTCCTGATAGTCGGCGAGCAGGCTGACGCCGGCCGCCAGCAGGGCATTGCCCTCGGGCCGCGTCACCGGCCCGGTGTACGACGGATCGTGGTCGCGGCTCAGCCGGACCCTGCTTCCTGGCCGTACCAGCAGCGGCTCGACGAGGTCCCGCATGAAGCGCAGATGCTTATCCATGACCCCACCATGCCCGTGACGGCTGCGGATGACCACGGCGTCGATGAGATGCCCGCGCCGAGCCCGGTGGCCAGGATCTTCAGGTCGGTCTGCGGCCCGGTCGACATCGACAGGAAGCTGAGCATCAGGATGGCAGCGGCGCTGGTGACCAGCCTGCCGGTCCGGCCGAGGCCTGCGGTGACCGCCCGGCGGGCATCGCCGGTCTCGTCGTAGACCTCCCGGATGCGGGTGAGGATGAACACCTCGTAGTCCATCGACAGGCCGAACAGGAACGCGAAGACCATCAGCGGCACCCACATGGTGATCGCCCCGGTCGCCGGGATGCCCCAGACCGCGTTCGAGCCGTGCCCGTCCTGCCACACCCACGTCAGTACTCCGTAGGCGGCGGCGAGTGAGATCAGGTTGAACACGACGGCCTTGGCCCAGGACCACCGACCCGACGAGGGGGAGGCCACGCAGCCCGCGCCCGGACTGGCCCAGCTCGACGCGCTGATCGGCGGCACCATGCAGGCCGGGCTGGCGACTCGCCTGCACGTGACCGGGACAGCGCGGCCGCTGCCGGCCGCGGTCGACCTGGCCGCCTACCGGATCATCCGGGAATCGCTGACCAACGCCATCCGGCATGCCGGGCCGGCCACAGCCGCCGTAACGCTGGACTACGGCGACGCGGACCTGCGGATCGAGGTGGCCGACACTGATGGTGGGACGCCGGCGGACAGCGCGAGCGCGACCGGCGGGGCGGCGGGACTCGCAGCGCGGCCAGTGGACACGGGCTCATCGGGATGCGGGAGCGCGCGGCCTCGGTGGGAGGCGTCGTGCAGGCGGGCCCCGGTGCGGGCGGCGGATTCTGCCGGCCGGCGCTTAACGCCGGGCCGCGTGCCGGCGCTTTACGGCGCTTTACGGCGCTTCCCGCGCCTCCTCGACGGTGAGCTCGGCCGCCGGGTCGGCGTCGAGACGCTCCTCCGGGATCGGCTGGCCGCTGCGGACGGAGCGGCCGTAGGTCCCCTCGTCCAGTCGCTGCAGGGCGCGGTCCAGCGTGCCCAGCCGGTCGCGCAGGCTCTCCGCGATGGCGTCGTCCATGCCCTCCGAGGTCAGCGACTGGGCGGCATCGCCGGTGTCACCCGTCTCGCCTTCCGCCTCCCGGTCCTGCCGCCCCTCCTCGCGGGTCTCCTTCAGCAGGCTCCGCACTTCGTCGCGCTCAGCCAGCAGCCGGGCCCGCGCCTGATTGGTGTCCATATGATGCCTTTCACTCGTGGCCGGTCCGGGCGGGACCGGGCCAGCCCTCCCCGCCTGGGCCCGCAACCTGTCACCCTATGCGGGCTGGATGTGTGAAGCCCGGCCTGGCCGGGAACTTGCTGGTCGGATCGCAGGAGGTGTCAGATTCCCGAGCAGCTCAAGCGCTATCAGAAGAAACGGGATTTCGAGCGCACGCCCGAGCCGGCCGGCGCTCCGCCGAAGGCTGACGGACAAGGCGCCCGCCGCTTCGTCGTGCAGCGCCATCGCGCCCGCCGGCTCCACTATGACCTGCGGTTCGAGATCGACGGCGTGCTGGCGAGCTGGGCCGTGCCGAGGGGCCCGACGCTCGATCCTGGCGTGAAGCGCATCGCCGTGCACGTCGAGGACCACCCGATCGAGTACATCAACTTCGAGGGCGTGATCCCGGCGGGCGGGTACGGCGGCGGTGACGTCATCGTCTGGGACACCGGAACCTGGGAACCGCACGGCACCGATGACCCGGCCGCGGCGGTCGCGGCAGGCGACCTGCACGCCGACATGCACGGCGAGAAGCTGCGCGGCCGCCTGGTGCTGGTCCGCCGCGGAGACGGCCGATCAGAGCAGGACCAGTGGCTCCTGCTGCACAAGCACGACGAATTCGCCGTCGACGGCTGGAATCCCGAAGACCATCCGAGGTCAGTGCTCAGCGGCCGCACCAACGACGAGGTGAAGGCTGCTCCGGACCGGATGTGGCGCTCCGATCTGCCCGCGTCTGAGGCCTCCATGGCCATCGACCGTCCCGCCAGGACACGCTCAGCCAAGACCAAGACGGCCGGGGCCAAGACGGCCGGCAAGGCAGCCGGCAAGACAGCCAGTACAAGGTCAGCCAGCACAAAGACTGCCGCCGCCAAGACAGCCGCCAAAGCGGCCAGCGGCAAGACGGCAAGCAAGAAGGGACCAGGCAAATCGGAGCCGGCGTGGACCGGTCCGAGCAGTGACCAGCTCGGTGCTCTCGACGCTCTCGGCTCCGAGGGGACCTGGGCAATCTTCGGCCGCGAGCTCAGGCTGACCAACCTCGACAAGGTGCTCTTCCCCGCCCGGCGCGGCGAGAAGCCGGTGACCAAGCGGGAGCTCATCCGCTACACGGCCCAGATCGGCACCGTCATACTCCCCTACCTGGCCGGCCGGGCCCTCAATATGCACCGCTTTCCCGGCGGCGCCGGGACCAATGGCTTCTGGCACAAGCAGCTGCCCGATCATGCACCCGAGTGGATCCCGCGCTGGGAAGACCCCGAAGCCGAACGGGGCAAGACGACGACCTACCTGGTGGTGGACGAGCCGGCCGCGCTCATCTGGGCCGCCAATTTCGGCGCCCTCGAATGGCACGCCTGGACGTCGCGGACCGACCAGCCGCACCTGCCGACCTGCGCCCTGATTGACCTTGATCCCGGCCCGTCCACGTCGTGGGAGGATCTGGTGGTGCTGGCCCGGCTGCACCGCACCGCGCTGGAGCACGTGGGCGTCGTGGCGCAGCCCAAGCTCACCGGGCAGCGCGGCATCCAGATCTGGGTTCCGGTGGCGCCGGGGCCCAGCTTCGAGGAGACGCGCACCTGGGTCGAGCAGATCTCCCGGGCAGTCGGCGAGGTCGTTCCGGACCTGGTGAGCTGGAAGTGGGATGTCCGCGAGCGAGGCGGCCTGGCCCGTCTCGACTACACCCAGAATGCGATCAACAAGACCCTCGTGGCCCCCTACAGCCCGCGCCCAGCCGCGGGCGCGCCGGTGTCGGCGCCGATCGACTGGGACGAGCTGGACGATCCGTCGCTGCGGTCTGACAGTTTCACCATCCGCACCATGCCGGACCGCATCGCCGAGCGGGGCGATCTTTTTGCCCCGGTGCTGAACACCAGCCAGCCGCTGCCGCCGCCCCAATGAACCGGCCCGGGAGGATGCGGGTATGCCGGAGATCGCGGGTGGCCCATTTTTTGAGGACCTCTCGGTCGGCGACGTCTTCGCCGACGCGCCAGCGCTCACGCTGACTTCCGGCCACGCGGCGCTGCACCAGGCTCTTACCGGCGACCGGCTCCGGCTCCCGCTCGACCACCGGCTGGCCCGCGAAGTCACCGGCGACGCTGCTCCCCTGGCCCATCCCGCACTGGTCTGGGATCTGGCGATCGGCCAGTCCACCGTCGTCACCCAGCGGGTGATCGCGAACCTCTTCTACCGGGGCCTGGTCTTCCGCCGGGCGCCCCGGCTGGGCGACACGCTCGCCACGTCCACCTCCGTGACGGCCCTGCGGCAGAACACGCGCAAGCCCGGCCGGGCCGTCACCGGCCTGGCTGTGCTGCGGATCAGGACCACCGACCAGGAAGACCGCGTGGTGCTGGACTTCCTGCGCTGCGCGATGCTGCCGCTGCGCGATCCGGATGCCGGCACCGGCCGGGCTGACGACATCAGCGCCGTGGCGCAGGCCGATGCCGCGGATCTGGCGGCCAGCATCGAGGGCTGGCGGCTGGACCGGTACCGGGAGCTGGTTCCCGGCGCCCGCGAGCCGGGGCTGGTTCCCGGCCGCAGCTGGGAGGCCGGCGGTGACGTGGTCACCGCCGCTCCTGAGCTGGCCCGTCTCACGCTGAACATCGCCGCGGTGCACCACGCTGGCGACCCGGCCAGCGGCCAGCGGCTGGTCTACGGAGGTCACGCGATCGGCCTTGCGCTGGCGCACTGCACCAGGACCCTGCCGGGCATGGTGACGGTCACGGCCTGGCACAGCTGCGATCATCTGGCGCCGGTCCGCGAGGGCGACGTACTGGCGAGCGCGATCACCCTCGAGGCGGTGACCGGGCTGCCCGGCGGAGCGGCCCTCGGCCATCTGCGCGTGCAGACCCGGGCAGTCGCGCCCGGTCGCGAGCCTGTGCCCGTGCTGGACTGGCGGCCGGTCGTGGCACTGCCGTGAGTCCCGTCGCCGCGACCGCCACTTCCGATGCGGACCACATGTCAACGGCTGGAGTTTCTGGTGGATGAGCTGAACGACGAAGAGCGCTTCATCGTCGAGACGGTCCGCGATTTCGTGGATCGCGAGGTGCGCCCGGTGGCACGCGAGCTCGAGCATGCCAACACCTATCCCGGCAAGCTGATCGAGCAGATGAAGCAGCTGGGCATTTTCGGCCTCGCCATTCCCGAGCCCTACGGCGACGTCCAGGTCTCCACGGCGTGCTATGTGCACGTGACCGAGGAACTGGCGCGCGGCTGGATGAGCCTGGCCGGCGCGATGGGCGGCCATACCGTGGTGGCCAAGCTCATCTCGACGTTCGGCACGGAGGAGCAGAAGCAGCGCTATCTGCCGCGGATGGCCACCGGCGAGATCCGCGCCGCCATGGCGCTGACCGAGCCCGGCGGCGGGTCGGACCTGCAGGCGATCCGGACCACCGCCCGGCGCGACGGTGACGGCTACATCGTCGACGGCACCAAGACCTGGATCACTAACGCGCGGCGGGCGCAGCTGATCGCGCTGCTGTGCAAGACCGATCCGGCCGCCGAGCCGGTGCACCGGGGCATCAGCCTGCTGCTCGCCGAGCACGGGCCGGGCCTGACTATTTCCCGCGACCTGCCCAAGCTCGGCTACAAGGGCGTCGAGTCGTGCGAGATCAATTTCGACGGCTACCGCGCCCCGGCCAGCGCGCTGCTCGGGGAGACCGAGGGCCGCGGGTTCGCCCAGATGATGGCCGGCCTGGAGACCGGCCGCATTCAAGTCGCCGCCCGGGCTCTCGGCGTGGCCAGGGCTGCGTTCGAGGACTCGCTCCGCTACGCCCAGGAGCGCGAGGCCTTCGGCAAGCCGATCTGGCAGCACCAGTCGATCGGCAACTACCTGGCGGACATGGCTACGAAGCTGACCGCGGCCCGGCAGCTGACCCTGCACGCGGCCCGCCAGCTCGACAGCGGCCAGCGGGCGGACATGGAGGCCGGCATGGCCAAGCTGTTCGCGTCGGAGACCGCCATGGAGATCGCCCTGGACGCGGTGCGGATTCACGGCGGCTACGGCTACTCGACGGAGTTCGACGTCGAGCGATATTTCCGGGACGCTCCCCTGATGATCGTCGGCGAGGGCACCAACGAGATCCAGCGCGGCGTCATCGCCCGCCAGCTCGTCGCCCGCGGCGGCCTCCCGGCCTGAGCGCGCGATGCGGCACGGGCCGCCGGTGCTCGCGGCGGGGTGAGCTTCGCCAGCGCCGAGAGCGTCAGCACCAAGACCGCGAACAGCACGTATGAGCTTCCCGTGACCTGCTGCCAGATCGCCCAGCGCAGTTCCCGCTGGGCTCCCGACGGAAACCACCACTCCGGGGCAGCGGCGAAGACGAGCAGCCCGAGCACGGCGCTGGCTAATGGCCAGAGGGCGTGCGGCCGGCGGCCGAGGAGGGCGAGAGTGAGCACGGCGGGCACGCACCATACCCAGTGCTGTGACCAGGAGATCGGCGAGATCAGCAAGGCGGCGAAGGCGTTGAGCGAGTCCGTCCTGGCCGCGCACCAGGAGATGGCCGAAAGGCACGACGTCAGCCCGCGCTGACGGTCCGCAATAGCGGCCAGCGCGTCCCGGCCGAGGCAGCCTTAGCTGGGGCCTACGACTCGCGGATGACGTCGGCCGGATCCTTGTCGTCGCGCAGGCCCTTGTAGGAGGGGTGGCGCATCCGGCCCGCGCTCGTCCAGTCGGTGAAAGCCACCTCGACTACGACCTCGGGCTCGGTCCAGACGGCGCCGCGCGCATGATCGGCCGGGATCGCCCCGGCGAACGGGGAGGTACGGCGGCGCAGCGGCGCCAGCCGCCGGGACAGCATCGCCAGCGTCGCGCGGCTGAATCCGGTGCCGACGTGGCCGGCGTAACGCAGGCCGTCCGGTTCCTGCACGCCGAGCAGCAGAGATCCGATCTGCCCGCCGCGCCCGCCCTCGCCGGGCTTCCAGCCGCCCACGACGGCTTCCTGCCGCGAGATGTTCTTGATCTTGCGCCAGCTGCCCGACCGGCCCTGCACGTAGCGGGAATCGAGCCGCTTGGCGATGACGCCCTCCAGGCCCTGCAGCACCGACACGCGCAGCATGTCCGCGCCGGACTCGCCGGCGAATGACGGCGGCGCCTGCCAGCGCGGCCCGTTCAGCGCGAGGCTGTCCAGCAATCCGCGCCGTTCCCGGTACGGCGCGTCGAGCAGCAGCCGGCCGTCGGCATACAGCACGTCAAAGGCGAGATAGGTGACCGGTACTGCCGCCGCCATCCGCGCCACCTCGGGTGCGGCGGTCAGGTGGATCCGCTGCTGCAGCGCCTCGAAGCTCGGCACTGTCCCGCCGGCGAGCACGACGATTTCCCCGTCGAGGACCGCGGTTCCCGGCACCGCGCCGACCAGTCCCCCGAGTTCGGGGTAGGTCGCGGTGATGTCGCGGCCGCTGCGGGACTGCAGCCGCAGCCGGCCGCTGCCGATGTAGGCCAGTGCGCGGACGCCGTCCCACTTCATCTCATACGCCCAGCTGCCGTCGTCGCGCGGCAGCTCGCCGCCGGTCGCCAGCATCGGCTGGATCCGGCCAGGCAGCCCGCCCGCCTCAGCCCCCGTCATGGCCTTCGCGCCCCCCGCGGTCCGGCACCCGGTCCCCCGACCGGCGGGCAGGCCAGTCCCGCCCCGTTCCGCAGGCGGGAATGCCGCCTGCTCCACCGAGATTACGGGCCGGTCAGCTCGCCCGAGCTGCCGGGAGACCCCAGACCTGCGTCTTTGCATGAAACCGCTCCCGCCACGGGGCAGACCAAGTAAGCCCGAAAGGGGCAGCGGCTGAGGGTGGCCTCGGGCTCTGGCTGAAATGCCGCCGATCTGGGGTGGCTGATTGCGGTTCGGTGAAGATGGGCAACGGGATGGTCATGGCGATGTCAGGGCTCAACGGCCCGGGCCAGATCACGATGAACAGCGAGATGTTCAACCCCAAGACCAAGAAATGCGCACAGGGTCCGGTCCGCGGGTTCCCCACCTACCCGGCCACATTCCTTACCGAGAGCGGCCAGCTGTTCTTTACCGGTTCTAATGCCGGATACGGCCCGTCCACCCCGGCCTGGCGCACCCCCGGCTTCTGGAACGTGAAGACCAACGTCTTCCGCCCGGTGCCGGGGATAGCCGCACCGCAGGATCTGGAGACCAGCGCATCGGTCCTGCTGCCGCCCGCCCAGAAGCAGAGAATCATGGTGCTGGGCGGGGGCGGCGTCGGCCAGTCGATGTCGTCGACAGCCAGCACGAGGCTCATCGATATCGCCGTACCGGATCCGCACTGGGTGCGCGGGCGAATCTGGCCCAGCCCACGCGATACCCGATCACCGTGCTGCTGCCGAACGACGAGGTCCTGGTGACCGGCGGCTCACGGTATTACCGCGGGATGCACGGAAGCGATAACCGGGACACCCGCATCTACAACGTGGCGGCGAACTCGTTCTCCTGGGCGGCCAACTCGCTCACTGGCCGGGACTATCACTCCGGCGGCATCCTGCTGCCTAATGGCAGCGTCCTCACCCTGGGCGGGAATCCGCTGTACGGCAACAAGGAGGACACGGCACCACAGACGTTCAATCAGGAGATCGATGTCTACTACCCGCCGTATATGTTCGGCGGTGCCCGCCCGCGCATCATGGCTGCGCCGAAGGTCATGAGGCTGCGGCACAGTTACCTCATCAAGGTATCCGAGGCATCGAGAATCCGGTACCTGCGGCTGATGCGGCCAGATAACCCGACCCATGTCACCGATGTCAACGAGCGTTTTATCGCGGTGGACTTCACGCGCGTGACCAAGAGCGAGCTCAGAGTCACGCTGCCGACAAACCCGAATCTGGTTCCGCCGAGCTACTACATGCTCTTTGCGGTGAGCCAGACGGGGATTCCGTCGACCGCCCGCTGGGTGCAGGTTCCGTGAACCGATGATGACGGCCCAGCGGCAGGAAAAGGATTGGTAGCCCATGTCAGATTCCCACTCGCTTGACTGGCGCAAGCTCGCGCTCGCCCTGGCCGCGACGGTTGCGCTGCTGTCGGCAGCGGGCTGCGGCGCGATGTCAAGAGCTGCAACCCGCCTGTATACCCGGCCCGGTAACCCGTTGTTAGCCGCCGCTGCCCTGCTGAAAGACAACGGCAAGCGGGCCGAGGCTGCCGAGCTGACGGCCATTGCCAGGACGCCCTCGGGTATCTGGGCTGCCGGGCAGCCAGGGGAGATGCAGGAGATCCGGCAGGCGGCCAGGGCAGCGACGCGCGCTGACGCGGCGCCGGTCATCGTCGCTTACAACGTTCCTGACCGCGACGCGTGCGGAAGGTACTCGGCCGCGCGGGTACTGACGGCGGCAGGCTACGAGCACTGGATCAGGCAGCTGGCAGCGGCGATCGGCACCGCCAACGCGATCGTCATCGTGGAGCCTGACGCGCTGCCTGACATTGTCCGGGGCTGCCTGGACCGGACACAGAGCCTCGAACGCTACACGCTGCTCCGGTATGCGATGCGGCACCTGGGCGCGCTTCCCAGGGCGCGCGTGTACCTGGACGCCGGCAATCCCGGCATGTTCCCGGATCCTTCGCGCCTCGCCGCCTCACTCGAGCGGGCCGGCATACGCCATGGCCGCGGCTTCTCGGCGAACGTGTCGAACTTCCAGTGGACGGCGAACGTCGTGGCCTGGAGCCGACGCCTGGAACATGCCCTCGGCGGCAAATCGGAGGCTGTGATTGACACCAGCCGCAATGGCCGCGGACCGTATACCGGACCTGATGCCCCGCAATGGTGCAATCCGCCCGGCCGGGCCCTCGGCCCGGCGCCGAAACTCGACCCCGGCCCCGCCGGGATCGACGCTTATCTGTGGATCAAGGATCCAGGGGCCAGTGACGGAACCTGCAATGGCGGCCCTCCCGCAGGCCAGTACTGGCCGCAGTACGCGGTCGCGCTGGAACGAGCAAGCCGGCACTGATGAAACGGCCCGCTGGAGGGGCACGGCCCCGCATTACCCGCCGGGGGATTCAGATCGCGCTCGGGCTGCTCTGGTACCTGGACGGTCTCATGCAGTTGCAGCCAGCCATGCTCACCGGACGGTTTGCTGACGAGGTCCTCCGGCCCGCAGGAGCCGGACAGCCAGCCTTCGTGTCGGCTCCGGTCCGGGTACTCGCGCAGATCATTTTGCATAACCCAGTCAGCACGGATGTTGCCTTCGCCGTTATCCAGCTGGCGCTGGGAATAGGCATTCTGTACCCGCGGGCAACCCGCTGGGCGCTGGCAGCCTCGGTGGCATGGGCCTTGTCGGTCTGGTACCTGGGGGAGGGCCTCGGCGGCATTTTCGGTAGCGGCGCCACCATGCTCACCGGAGCGCCCGGCGCGGCCCTGCTGTACGCGATCCTGGCTTGCGGCGTGGCACCTCAGCAGGGCACGGATGCCGACGCTCAGCGACCAGCCCGCTGGCTGGCTCTCGCCTGGGCCCTGATCTGGCTGGCCGGGGCAGTGCGTCAGCTGCTGCCAGGAAGCGACACGAACACCTCCGTGGGCGTGGCTGTGGCCATGAACGCCTCAGGTGCGCCCGCGTGGCTCGCTGCCATCGACAATCATCTTTCCGCGCTGGTGCCTTACTACGGCGTGTCGATAGTGGTCGACCTGGTAGTGCTCCAGGCGTTCGCGGGCGTCGGCGTGCTCCTGTCACGGCGGATCACCGTGACGGCTGTCAGTCTGGGCCTCGGCCTGTCGCTGGTGTACTGGGTCGCGGGCCAGGACATGGGCGGCTTCTGGTCGGGGACCGCGACCGATCCGAATACCGCGCCGCTGGTCATGCTGCTGGCCATAGCGGTCCTGGGTGCTGTCCCGTGGCGACAGCGGCGGAGCGGCGTGGGACGGGAGGCGCTCGTCGACAGCGGTGAGCGGGCAAGGGCCGCTTCACCGGCCGAAGGATCAGGTACGGTTCTGCGGCTGATGGCGGGGCCCGCCCCGCGACGGCGGGAGGCGCAGGGGCTCCTAGACGCCGTGCTCCTTCTCCCGCGGTCTGCGGCGGCCGGGGCCGGCTGTTGCGCCGGGGCGGGGCCGGGCATTCTGGGGTATGGTCTCGCGCAATCCTGGTCGGCTGGCCGGCGCCGGATGAGTAACCCCCCGCACCTGCGGGCTGTCCGGGCGGGCGCAGGACGCCATCAGGTTTCGGGCAGTCGGGCAGCTGCGAGGCCTGCGCACCACCAGGGCGTTCTGTTCCCCCTCGGCGGTGTCTGGCTCCGCGATGGTGGCGGCGCGGCAGCGGCGACGCGTCCCGTGCTCGATATGGGCCAGTTCGCGTACGTGCCGGGCCACCCTATGCGCCACGTAGAGAGAGAACGCCGCGGCCGGCAGTTCGACGACCAGCGCCAGGATCAGCGCTTCGGTGGCCGCCTTCCCGCTCGTCGAGGTGGTGACGTCGAACCATGCATCGACAACCAGCAGGGTCGCGACCATCGTTGCCGGGGCCTGCACCCTCGCATCCAGCCGAAACGCAATATGGGCGGTCAGGTAAACGGCCAGCACCAGGATCAGGTCAAAGCCGACCCAGGTGAGACAGAAATGATGCTCGAGATTCCTCTGGGAAGGCTCAGCGCCAGAAAGAGCGTCTATACGGCGAGCCAGACGGCAACAAGCAGGTAGGCCCACGCCAGGCGCCGGGCTCGCCGCCGCGCCTCCGGTGGGAGGTCCTGCAAGAGGCCTGGGAGAGGCCAGCGGAGAGGCCGTCCGCTGGTGAATTTCTGGTAAAGCGTACAGGACCGGGTACCCGCCAAGGAGCTATCCGGACCGGCCGCCGATGGCCGTGCGATGAGAAGAGGCACCGGAGGTGCAGAACACGACGGAGTGACCGGGGTGATCGCCGGGCTGATCGCGCTGCTCGGCCCGCGCGCCAGCGGGCGCTCGCTCGAAGAGATGTCGCAGTAACGAGGCGGCGGCGGTCCCCGTGCGGGGGACCGCCGCGGGAGAGGACAATGGATCATGCCGCCCCGACTGGGGCTGGCGGGACCGGGAGGCGCCGTGCTGCTGGCGTTCGACATGTTCGGGACACTGGCCGACACGAGCAGCGTCGCGGCGGAACTGGAACCCGCCTGCGGGGATCAGGCCGGGACTGTCGCGGCCGCGTGGCGCCGCAAGCAGCTCGAGTACATGTTCCGGGTCACGGCCATGGGCCAGTTCCCGTCGTTCGCCGATCTCACCCGGTGGAGCCTGGCCGGGGCGCTGGCTGAGTCGGGCTACGGGCTGCCCGACAGCCGGGCGGACCGGCTCGCCGGCGCCTACCGGCGCCTCGCGCCGTTCCCGGATGCCCGCCCTGCGCTGGCCGCCCTGCGCGAGCGCGGGCACACGATCGCGATCTTCAGCGTCGGGCCGAGGAAATGGCTCGAGGAGCTGTCCGGCAGTTACCGCGAGTTCGTCGACGCCATCGTCACCGCGCAGGACGCGGGTGTCTATAAGCCGCATCCCGCGATCTACCGGCATCTGCTCGCCGTCCGGCACGCGGAGCCCGGCGGGACACTGCTGGTCTCGGGTAATCCCTTCGACATCATCGGAGCGGCCGCGGTCGGGCTGGGCACCGCGTGGTGCCGGCGCGACCCGGCGGCGGTCTTCGATCCGTGGGGACCGCGGCCCGACCACCTGATCGCCGATCTGGCCGAGCTGGCGGACATCCTCCAGCCGCCGGGCTTACGAGCGCAGGCAGGTGCGGCCGATGGCTGATCAGCTCGTGGAAATCACTGACTACGACTCCGGCTGGCCGGAGCGATTCGCCGGGCAGCGGGGGCCGGCAGAAGAAATCCTGCAGCCATGGCTGGCGGGTCCCGTCGAGCACATCGGCTCCACCGCCGTGCCCGGGCTGCGCGCCAAGCCGGTGATCGACATGCTAGCTCCGGTCCGATCGCTGGCGCGCGCCCAGGCGGCGCTGCCCGCGCTGGCCGAAGCGGGCTGGCTGCTGTGGCCGGACGACCCGAATCGTCATTACCGGCTATGGTTCCTGCGGCCAAGCCCGCAGGCCCGCGCCCATCATCTGCATATCATCCAGAACGGGCACCCGCAGGCCAGGGCACTCCTGGCGTTCCGGGACGCCCTGCGCGCCGACGCCGGACTGCGCGCGCAGTATGCGGCGCTGAAGGATGACCTCGCCCGGCAGCACCCCGGCAACCGGAATGCTTACTCCAACGCCAAGACCGAGTTTGTCATCCGCGCCCTGCGCCGGGCCGGAGCCGAGCCCGCGCTGCCCCGTGACGCGCTGCCCGAGTAACGGCGCACCGCGCAGCGGGCCGGCGGCGGGGCTGGCGCGGGCTCGGCCTGGTGCACTTCCTGGACCGGTCCCAGCTGATGGCGAAAGCCTGACCGCCCGACAGCGCTGAGGGTCTGGCCATGATCTTGCCAGCCGGGTCAGTCATGCTGATCACGGAAGAAGACCACTGGCGGCTCTTGCCGAGAGTGCCGCGGGCGCCGCTGCGGCTCGTCACCGCGGCGCTGTCGTAATGCGCGGCGGCGAAGTCGGCCAGGTTGTAGCCGTCGGCCACCGCACCCCCCGGATCCTCGCTGATCACTTCAGCGGAGCTGTTCTTGCAGGCCGAACCGGACGGGCAGCGCTTGCTCACGCTGAAATGTCCGCCGGTCGTCAGGTCCGACAGGCTCAGGCTGTAGGCCGAGCCGTTCCAGTACACCGACGCAGTGATCGCGTCACCCGGGCTGACCCCCGCGTAGACCACAGAATTGTCCGGGTACATCTCGTACCAGGCGTCATAGGTCGCATCGCCGCTCGCGTCACAGTAGGCGTCCACGCCGGTCTGCTCGACTGTCCCGTCTTTGTAGCCGTCGAGGCCGACCCAGTGCCCGACATAGGCATAGCCGGAGGACCCGACCGGGGACCGCGAGCAGTTGACCGCCGGCACCGTGAAATCGGCCCGGACGTACCTGAGCTGCCGCCCCGCGCGGGGCGCTCGCTCGCGTCGGCCTCGCTGCGGTCAGTGACGGCCTTGGAGATCGCGGCCACCGTGTCGTGCACACCTTCCTGAATGCGCCGCAGCGCGCACGGCCCGCCTGCTGGCCTGCGCCGCGGCAGCCGGGCAGGTGCTACCGGGGCGTCGCCGGAGTAGGCCGGCCGGCGATTGGAGACAATGCTGTGGTGACCGCTGATGCGCCGGCTGCCGGCGCCGAGCCGCAGGCTGTGCTGTCTCCGCTGACCGGGGCTGCGATCTTCCTGGTCCTGGTGATAAATCCGGGCGGCCAGAACACCGAGACCGTGCGCGGCCTGTGCGCAGACGTGGCGGCCCTGGTCCGCGCCGTCGGGTTTCGTGATCCCGACGGTTTCCTCACCTGCGTGACCGGCATCGGTCCTGACGCCTTCGACCGGCTGGCGGGCGGGCCGCGACCGGCCGGCCTGCACCCGTTCCGCCCGATCAGCGCCGACGGCCGGGAAGCCGTCTCCACCCCCGGCGACCTGCTGTTCCACATCCGCGCAGCGCACATGGACCTGTGCTTCGAGCTTGCCGCCCAGATCATGGCGCGGCTGGGGGACGCGGTCACCGCGGTCGATGAGGTTCACGGATTCCGCTACTTCGACGAGCGGGACGTGATCGGGTTCGTGGACGGGACAGAGAACCCGGTCGGCGCTGACGCGGAGAAGGCAGTGATCATCGGCCTCGAGGATCCGGCCTTCGCCGGGGGCAGCTACGTCATCGTGCAGAAATACCTGCACGACCTCGCCGGGTGGAGCGCACTGCCGACCGAGGAGCAGGAGAAGATCATCGGGCGCACTAAGCTGGCCGATATCGAGCTGGATGACTCGGTGAAGCCCCCGTACGCCCACAATGCCCTCACCACCATCGTGGAAGACGGCGAAGAGGTGCAGATTGTCCGCGATAACATGCCCTTCGGCTCGGTGGGCAGCGGCGAGTACGGGACGTACTTCATCGGGTACGCCCGCTCCCCCGCGGTCACCGAGCAGATGCTGACGAATATGTTCGTCGGCTCTCCGCCCGGCAACTATGACCGGCTGCTCGACTTCAGCCGCGCGGTGACCGGCAGCTTGTTCTTCGTGCCGTCGGCGCCGCTGCTGGAGAGTCTCGACGACGCGCAGGAGGCTGGCGCCGAGGCGGCGCCGGCGGGAGCCGGACCGGATGCGCGCGTCGCAGCACATTACGGGTCACTGAACATCGGCAGCCTGAGGGGAGCATCCCAGGATGAATAACCTGCACCGCGAGCTAGCGCCAGTTTCTGGCGAGGCATGGTCGCAGATCGACGAGGAGGCTGCGCGGACGCTCCGGCGGAACCTGGCGGGCCGCCGCGTCGTGGACGTGCACGGCCCGGCGGGCGAGGCGTTCGCCGCGGTCGCCACCGGGCACCGGCGGCCGATCGATCCGCCCGCCGCCGGCGTGCTGGCCCAGCAGCGGGTGGCTGCCTCAGTGGTCGAGCTGAGAGTCCCGTTCGCGCTGGACCGCACGCAGATCGATGATGTGGCCCGCGGCTCGCAGGACTCCGACTGGCAGCCGGTCAAGGACGCTGCCCGGCAGCTGGCGTTCGCCGAGGACCGGGCTATCTTCGCGGGCTACGCCGCCGCCGGGATCACCGGGATTGGCCCGGCCTCCAGCAACGCGGCGCTGACGCTTCCGGCGGACGCGCGCGAGTACCCGGACGTGATCGCCAAGGCGCTCAGCGCGCTGCGGGTCGCCGGGGTCAACGGGCCGTACGCCGTGGTGCTCAGCGCCGACGCCTATACCGAGGTGAGCGAGACCAGGGATCACGGCTACCCGGTCATCGAGCACATCGGACGGCTGATCAGCGGCGATATCATCTGGGCGCCGGCGATCACCGGCGCGGTGGTGCTGACCACCCGCGGCGGCGACTTCGACCTGCAGCTTGGCCAGGACGTCGCGATCGGGTATCTCAGCCACGACGAGGCGCACGTCCAGCTGTACCTGCAGGAGAGCATGACCTTCCTGGTGTACACGAGCGAGGCGGCCGTCACCCTGACCCCGGCCGACTGACCCCGGAGAGGATCACGGGAAGAACCGAACACTGGAAAGTGCAGCCCCGGAACCTATAATTTCGCCTCAATGCCTTTCTCATCCCTGCCAGCTGGCCGGCCGATGACCGGCCGCGACAAGCGGGTCATGGCCGTCGTCGGCATCTTTATCGTGGCCGTCCTCGGCGGCGTGGGCATCTGGGCAGCTGTGCGTCCCGGCAGTTACGGCGCATCGCGCGACGGCTGCATCACCGTGACCGAGCCGAGCAGCACGGGCGGCGGACTGATGCACCAGTGCGGCAGCCAGGCACGCGCCACCTGCCGTGACGCCTTCGCAAACGCCAGCAGGCTCTCGCTGCTGACCAGGCCGCAGTGCCGCCTCGCCGGGCTGGCCCCGGCCTCCCCCGCGGCAGCGCCGTCCAGCCAGACGGGAAGCTGATCTGACGCTCTTGCGGGCGGCCGCCGGCAGCAGGAGCGGTGCCCTGACCTGGCCTCTCAGCCCGGCCATCGTCGGAACCACAGGCGCAGCCGGATCGAGAAGTCGCAAAGCGGACGAGCCAGCCGGCGATCCCGCATAGCCTGGATTTCTGCCTCTGCTAATTCTCCGGTGGCGTGTGCCGCTGCAGATTTGTGCTGTGAAAGGAGGGGCGATGAGCAGCGGCCGGCGCATCGACGTCAGCACTCTCCAGGTCGTGGCCGGCGTGCTGGCCTCCGTGACAGGCGCACTGGCAGCCTCATTCCTGGGCGTCGCGGGAACGATCATCGGCACCGCCCTCATCAGCCTGGTCAGCACCCTGGGCGCTGCCTGGTACCGGTACGTCCTCGGCCGCAGCCACGAGCGCATCCGCTCGGTGGCGGCTGACAAGATCGCACCACTGACCCGCGACAACTCGGCGGTCGGCGGGCTGCATCGCCATCACGGCGCCACCGGGCAGCACCCGGTTACCGACGCGGGTAATGGCGCCGGCGCCTACCGGGAAACCGGCGGGCATGAGAACACGGAACGGTATCCGGACACCGAACGGTACCGGGTCTCACAGACGCAGCCGGGCACCTGGGCGCGCCGGGCCGACGACGATACCCAGGCCTTTCCTGCGCTCGGCCACACCTGGGGCGACCCGCAGGACGACATGCGAACGCAGCCGGCCGCGCGCCCAGGCGCGCAGCCAGGCGGCGGTCCCGGCTACGGCGGCCGCGGCGACGGCAGCCAGGACACCACGGTGACCGGGCATGGCGGCTGGCGGTCAGGTTCGGACACCAGCGCGGGCGGCCGCGGAACCTCATGGCAGGACGTCGTCGCCTGGCTGAAGTCGAGCACTAAGGGCGGCCGGCCGCGCTGGCGTAACCTCGCCGGAGCAGCCCTGGTCGTGTTCGTCCTGGCCATAGCCAGCATCACCGTCATCGAGCTGCTCGTAGGCAAGCCGCTGGACGCGGCCGTGTACAACCGCGGCGGCTCGAGTTCCCCCTCGATCGTCCAGTTTTTCCACGGCTCCTCGGCGGCCAAGCACGGCTCGCATCCGGGAACCGGTTCCAGCAGCCCGGCTTCGCGTAGCCACGCGTCGACGGCGGCGCCGTCGCAGACGGCGCCGTCCTCTCCGACGACCGGCCCTACACCGTCGTCGAGCCCGAGCCAGTCAGCGAGCCCGGCGCCGAGCAGCTCGGCCAGCCCGGGCGTCTCGCGGGTTCCCAGCACGGCGCCGACCGTGTCCGCGGCGAACAGCCCGGCCCCGGCCGCAGGCGCAGCCACCCCGGCCGGCTGACCAGAGCGCTGGCCCGCTTATGCGGGAAGCTCGCCGCGGCGGCCTTCGAGCTCGCGGAAGATATCGCGGTAGCTGCTCTGGCGCATATCGTGCGGCACCCGCCATACGTCGACCGTCCCGGCGAAGCCAAGTACGCAGACATGGACGACGGGGGCGTCCGGCAGGCCGGCGTCGGCGCCCCAGTCCCGCCGGTGACCGAAGAACGTAAGCCCGCCGACGTCGACATTCATGCCTTCCGGCACGTAGACATCGACGTTGCCGAAGGCCACGAGAACCGTCATCTCGATCTGCCGCCGATCAGTCGTGGCGTCACGCAGGTCGAAGTCGAGATCCCCGAAGGCACTGGCGGCTACTGTCCGCCCGCGCAGCATGAGCCGGCCCCGTCGCGTGACGTGGCCGAGCAGGGCCGACGTGAAGCGGGCGGGCTTGCGGCCCGAGCCGGCTGCCGCCGGGAAGATCTCAGGCAGCTCTTCCCTGGTGCGGGCCAGCTCGCCGCCCGACCGGGCCTGCAGGGCGGCCTCGACTCGCTCGGAGAATTCCTCAAGTGTCAGGCGGCCTGCGAGAAGGTGCTCGCGAAGCACGATGACCGCCTGCTCGCGATCGGCGTCTGAGACGCGCAGGGACGCATCGTCCATGGCCATCACGCTAGACGAGGATGAGTCACGCGGCTACCGCCCGACGGCAGGACGTCCGGCAATGTCAGGGCTTCGGCAAGCCATCGTCGCGATGCGCTGCCGGCAGCTTCAGAGCGACGGCCAGCACGGGCAGACCGGGGACGGCGGAGAGCCGATAATTGGCTGTATGCGAGGTGACCGCCGATGAGAGCAGCCGTCCTGGCCGACATCCACGGCAACCTGCCGGCCCTGAGCGCCGTACTCGACGAAGTCGACGCGGCCGCCGCAGACGTCGTCGTCCTCCTCGGCGACATAGCGCTCGGGCCGCTCCCGGCGCAGACGCTGGACCGGCTCGCCGCGTTGGGAGACCGGGCGGTGTGGGTGCACGGCAACTGCGAGCGGGAAATGGTGACCGCGTTCGACGGCGGCGACGTCGGCGGCGCGAACGCCGAGACGGCTCTGGCCAGCGCGGCCCTGATCGGCCAGGCCCACCGTGATCTGCTCGACCGGCTGCCGCTCACTGTCACGATGGAGATCGATGGTCTCGGGCGGGCCCTTTTCTGCCATGCCTCACCTCGCCGCGACGACGAGATGCTGCTGGTCGACAGCCCCCCGTCGCGGTGGGCCGAGGCGCTGGACGGCGTCGACGCTGACGTGGTGGTCTGCGGGCATACGCATATGCCGTTCGACCGGCTGGCCGCCGGCCGCCGGGTGGTCAACGCCGGCAGTGTCGGCATGCCCTACGGGCACCCGGGCGCCAGCTGGGCGCTGCTGGGCCCGGACGTGACGCTGCGCCGCACTCACTACGACACCGCCGCGGCCGCCGCGGCGATCGGCACCAGCCGCGACCCGGCCGCCGGGCAGTGGGCCCGCGACTATGTGCTCAGCCACGCCACCGACACCGAGGCCCTCGACGCCTTCACCTCGATCGCGCAGGAGCAAGGCCAGAGCCGATCTGCCTGAGCGGCCGCCGGAAGGTCACTCGGCCCGGAACCTCAAACGGCTGAGTGCCGCAGCGCTGAGGTACGCCTGCAGGCAGCACTGAGGCACTCCTGCAGGCCCGCGATTCGCATGGCCACCAGGCGCGTTCAGGCTGCCGGGGATTGCGCCTGGTCGGCGAGCTGGCGGACGTCGCTCGCGATGGCGGGCCATAGCGGCGCGGGAAGGTCGTGGCCGACACCCGGCAGGACCACCAGGCGGGCGCCGTCGATGGCTCTGGCGGTGGCCCGGGCGGCGCTGACGCGCAGGATCGGGTCCTGGTCCCCGTGCAGGACCAGGACGGGCTTGCGCAGCTCGCGCAGCTTGGGGCCGTGCCACGGGGCGCCGACCTGCCTGCTCTGCGCTTTGGTGTCCCGGGGGCCGGTGTCGGCCTCGCGCTCGATCCACTCCCGCGCTGCGTCCTCGTCGAACGGATAGGCGGGGGAGGCGACTTCGCGGGCGAGCATGAGCGAGAGCTGGATGTCACCCTCCCGGCCCTCGGGGAACCTGGCCCGGGCGAGCCTGGCCAGCATTCCGAAACGCACGTACCGTCCGCCTTTGATGCCGACCGCGTCGCTCGGCATGCCCATGGCCGACACGACGGACAGGACCCGGCCCGGGTGGCGCAGCGCGATGCGCTGGGCGATGATCCCGCCGAGCGAGGCACCGAAAATGTGCGCCTTCTGCCAGCCGAGCGCGTCCAGCACCGCGACCGCGTCGTCGGTCATGTCCTCGGAGGAGTAGGCGCCCCGCTTGCGGGCCACCGCGGCGAACGGGTTGCTGCTGCCGGTGTCGGGCATCCGGGTGGACTGCCCGGCGTCCCGCTGGTCGTAACGGGCCACCGCGAACCCCTGGTCGGCGAATGCCTGGCCCAGGCCGGCCGGCCACCAGAACCTGGAGACGGCCAGGCCCATCACGAGCAGCAGCGGGTCACCTTCGGAGCCGGCCAGCATGTCGTAGGCGATCTCCACCGCGGCGTTGCGCGCGTACTGCGTCGGCGTCCAGGTACTGGCCCACCGGCCAGCTCCGGCTGCTCCGGTCATTTCTGCTCCTGGTTCGCCCGCCACCGCGGAAACTGCGATCAGTGTTCGCTGTACGGGAAGCCTAGCTTACTGAATACAGTGTTCGCAATGACAGGAGACCGGAAGGCCGGGCGCCGGGCCCCGAGCATCTGGAGCCGGCCGGAGCGCTCGGCGCGAGGCCCTTCCCCCGAGCACAGCCGCGCGGAGATCGCGTCGGCGGCCGTCGCGCTGGCCGACGCGCGCGGCCTCGGCGCGGTGACCATGCGGTCTGCCGCGGCGGCCGTCGGCACGGCCCCCGCTTCCCTGTACCGGTACGTGGCCACCCGTGACGAGCTGGTAGAGCTCATGGCCGACCAGGTGTACGGGGAGTTCTCCTACCGCGGGCCCATCTCGGGGGACCCCGTCACCGACCTGCTCCGGCTCGCTCACCAGGCCCGGGCCATCTACCACGGGCATCCGTGGCTGCTCGATGTCCCAGCCACCGGGAACCTGCCCGGGCCGAACGCGGTCGCCTTCATCGAGCACGCTCTGGCCGCTCTGGCCAGCGCGGGCCTTTCCGGGCCCGCCAGGCTGGAGGTGATCGGGCTGTTCTCCGGCGTCGTGCGGCTGTTCGCGCAGACGGAGATCAGCCGGCAGCGAGCCGGTCAGAGCACTGCCCAGTGGCAGGACTCGCTGGCCGGCTACCTCGTGCAGATAGCAGCAGCCGGGGCGCACCCGCACCTGGCGGCCGCGCTCACGGATCAGCCGGCGGCCGGTGCCCCCGCCCAGGACGAGCCGCTGTTCGACCGCGCGATGACGCGCATCCTGACCGGCCTCCTCCCGCCCCTCGCTGCGCCGCCCACGGCACAGCGCCGCTAATGGCCTCAATCACCTTGGATGGTCTCTGACGTGCCGACGGCGCAGCTGACCGCCCTGTCCAGGGTCCCGCCGCAGGTGATCTCCTGCCTCAAGGCGCACGGGGCAGCGGTGCAGAAGGCGGCTGCCGACGCCGCCAGCCAGTGCAAGACCCGGTACTGGGCGTGCTTCGGCGGGATCATCTTCTTCCTGCTCAGCATCCCGCTGCTGCGCGGCCGCTGGCGGCCGTCGGCGGCCCGCCAGGACGAGCGAGAGCACGAGGCGATGGTGGAGGCCGAGCTGGCCAGGCTCAGGGCCTGAGCACGTCGCCTTGCCGCGCCTAGGCCAGCTGCGCGGCGTGATCGGGCACGAACGTCTGCAGTTCCTTGGGTGCCCGGATGTAGCCGCCCGAGCGCGGCCGCTTCGGCAGGGCCAGCGGCAGCCGCTGCACGTCGGTGTACGGGATCGTGGACAGCAGGTGGGCGATCATGTTGATCCGCGCCCGCCTCTTGTCGTCGCTGTCGACTACCAGCCAGGGCGCTTCGGGGATGTCGGTATGCACGAACATCTCGTCCTTGGCGCGCGAGTAATCCTCCCACCGGGTCACGGACTCCAGGTCCATCGGCGACAGTTTCCACCGGCGCATGGGGTCGTCCAGCCGGGACCGGAATCTGCGCTCCTGCTCCTCGTCGCTGACGGAGAACCAGTATTTCCGCAGCAGGATGCCGTCTTCGGCCAGCAGCCGCTCGAAGATCGGGCACTGGTGCAGGAACCGCCCGTACTCCTCTTTAGTGCAAAAGCCCATGACCCGCTCGACGCCGGCCCGGTTGTACCAGCTGCGGTCGAACAGCACGATCTGGCCGCCGGCCGGCAGGTGCTCGATGTAGCGCTGGAAGTACCACTCGGTCTGCTCGCGCTCGGTCGGCGCGGGCAGCGCGACGATCCGGGCGATGCGCGGGTTCAGGTACTGGGCCACCCGCTTGATCGTGCTGCCCTTGCCGGCCGCGTCGCGCCCCTCGAAGATGATGACGATGCGGGCGCGCTCGGCCCGGACCCATTCCTGCAGCTTGACCAGCTCAGCCTGGAGCCGGTACAGCTCGGTCTCGTAGAGCCCGCGCGGCAGCCGCGCCGCCTTCGCCGCCGCGCCGCCGTTCGCCGCGGCAGTCCCAGGGCCGGCCGCCTTGCGCCGCTTGGCGGCGCGGGTCTTCGCCGGGGAGCTTTTCCCGGCGCCGGTCCCGGCCGCGTCTGCTGCCTTCCTGCTGCTGCCCGCCATGGCCGCACCTCCTCGTTAACCGCACCCCCATTGTCCCCCGCCGCCGCCACCCGCATTGCTGGCCGATGAAACGACATGTGCCCCTGCACTGTCGCCAGGACGACCGTGGAGGGCACACATGCTGCTGGGCGGCGCGCAGCCCGGGCGCGCCACGCGGGCGCGGCGGGCCGGGGACGGGTCTAGCGGGCGGCCGGGCGGGCGGCGGTGACCGCGTCGAGCGGCGCCGCGTCGAAACAGGTACGGTCGCCGGTGTGGCAGGCCGCGCCGACCTGATCGACCTTGACCAGGACCGTGTCGCCGTCGCAGTCCAGCGCGACCGACTTCACCCACTGCTGGTGACCGGAGGTGTCGCCCTTGACCCAGTACTCCTGCCGGCTGCGCGACCAGTAGGTGCAGCGGCCGGAGGTGAGGGTCCGGCGCAGGGCCTCGTCGTCCATCCACCCCAGCATCAGCACCTCGCCGGTGTCGTACTGCTGGGCGATGGCCGGGAACAGCCCGGCGCCGTCGCGGTTCAGCCGGGCCGCGATCCGCGGGTCCAGCCCGGAGTCCTCGGCGTCTATTCTCATTCGCTTCTCGCCTCTGCCCAGTCGTGCTGCGGAATCGCGGCGGCGTCACGGACCGGATACCCGGCCGCCGCCAGCTCCTCTTTGACCTCGCTGATCGTCAGGCCGCCGAAGTGGAACAGGCTGGCCGCCAGCACCGCATCGGCGCCCGCCTCGACCGCCGGGACGAAATGCCCGCGCTGGCCGGCGCCGCCGCTGGCGATCACCGGCACGTGCACGGCCGCGCGCACCGCCGCGATCAGCGGCAGATCGAACCCGGCCCGCGTGCCGTCGGCGTCCATCGAGTTGAGCAGGATCTCCCCGGCGCCGAGGCCGGTCGCGCGCTGCGCCCAGCTGACCGCATCGATCCCGGTGCCGCGGCGGCCGCCGTGCGTGGTGACCTCGAAGCCGCTCGGGCACGGCGCCCGCCGGGCATCCACGGAAAGCACAATGCACTGCGAGCCGAAACGGGCCGCCGCCTCGGTCAGCAGCTCCGGCCGCGCGATCGCGGCGGTGTTCAGTGAGACCTTGTCCGCGCCGGCCCGCAGCAGCCGGTCGACGGCGGCGGCGCTGCGCACGCCGCCGCCGACCGTCAGCGGGATGAACACCTGCTCGGCGGTGCGCGCCACCACCTCATACATCGTCTCCCGGCTGCCGCTGGACGCGGTGATGTCGAGGAACACCAGCTCATCGGCCCCGGCCTGGTCGTAGACCGCCGCGAGCTCGACCGGATCTCCCGCGTCGCGCAGATCACGGAAGTTGACGCCCTTGACCACGCGCCCGGCGTCGACGTCCAGGCACGGGATGACCCGGATCGCGACCGTCACCGGGCCACCTCGGCCAGCGCCTGCTCCAGGGTGAAAGCCCCGGCGTAGAGGGCCTTGCCCACGATGGCGCCCTCGATGCCGAGCGGCATCAGCGCGGCGATCGCGCGCAGGTCGGCGAGGACGGCCACGCCGCCGCTGGCGATCACCGGCCGCTGGGTCCGCGCGCAGACCTGACGCAGCAGGTCCAGGTTGGGGCCCCGCAGCGTGCCGTCCTTCGTCACGTCGGTGACGACGTACCGGGCGCACCCGTCGGCTTCCAGCCGCGCCAGCACTTCTACCAGCTCGCCGCCGTCCGAAGTCCAGCCCCGCGCGGCCAGCCGGGTCCCGCGCACGTCCAGGCTCACGGCGATCTTGCCGCCGTGCTCGGCGATTACCGTCCGCACCCAGGCGGGGTTCTCCAGCGCCGCCGTGCCGAGGACCACGCGCGCGCATCCGGTCGCCAGGGCCGCGGCCAGCGACGCGTCGTCCCGGATGCCGCCCGACAGCTCGACGGCCACCTCCAGCCGGGCGACCACGTCGGCGAGCAGCGCCGCGTTGGACCCGCGGCCGAAGGCCGCATCCAGGTCGACCAGGTGGATCCAGCGCGCCCCGGCTTTCTGCCATTCCAGCGCGGCGGTCAGCGGGTCGCCGTAATCCGTCTCGGTGCCCGCCTCGCCCTGCACCAGCCGGACGGCCTGTCCCGCCGCCACATCGACGGCCGGCAGCAAGGTCAGGGGCTGCTCGCCCGCGCGCCCGGTCTCGGTCATCTGAGCAGCTCCAGCCAGTTGGACAGGACGACGGCACCGGCGTCACCGGACTTCTCGGGGTGGAACTGAGTGGCGCACAGGGGGCCGTTTTCCACCGCGGCGACGAACGGCTCGCCGTGGGTCGCCCAGGTGATCAGCGGCTGCGCCATCCGGCCGGCGTCCGGCAGGGACAGCGACCGGGCGGCATAGGAGTGCACGAAGTAGAACCGGGCCTGCGGGCCGATCCCGGCCATCAGCCGCGAGCCGTCCGGCGGCTGGACCGTGTTCCATCCCATGTGCGGCAGGACCGGCGCATTGAGCCGGTCCACCACCCCCGGCCACTCCGCGCAGCCGGCGGTCCGCTCGCCGTGCTCGACTCCCTCGGCGAACATGACCTGCATGCCGACGCAGATGCCCAGCACGGGCCGCGCTCCGGCCAGCCGGCGCCCGATGATCATCGCTCCGTGCACCGACCGCAGTCCGGCCATGCAGGCCGCGAAGGCGCCGACGCCCGGCACCACGAGCCCGTCGGCGCCGAGGGCCGCCCGCCCGTCGGAAGTCACCTCGGCGTCAGCGCCGACGCGCTGCAGCGCGCGCTGCGCGGAGCGCAGATTGCCGGACCCGTAGTCGAGCACGGCGACCCTCGGCCGGCGCGATCCGGTCACAGGACGCCCTTGGTGCTGGGGACGCCACCGCCCCGCGGGTCCGGCGCCACGGCCGCGCGCAGCGCCCGCGCGAACGCCTTGAACTGGGCCTCGACGATGTGATGCGGGTTGCGCCCGTACAGCACGCTCAGGTGCACGCAGATACCCGCCGACATCGTCAGCGACTCGAAGAAGTGCCTGGTCAGCGTGGTGTCGTAGGTCCCGATCAGCGGAGCCATGCCGTCGGGCTCGGAGTGCACCGCGTAGGGGCGGCCCGAGAGGTCGACCGCGGCCTGCGCCAGGGTCTCGTCCAGCGGCACGAGCGCGTCGCCGAAGCGGCAGATCCCCGCCTTGTCTCCGAGCGCTTCCCGCAGCGCCTGGCCGAGCGCGAGCGCGGTGTCCTCCACGGTGTGGTGGGCGTCGATCTGCGTGTCGCCGCGGGTGCGCACGACCAGGTCCAGGCGGCCGTGCTTGCCGAGCTGAGCCAGCATGTGGTCAAAGAACGGCACGCCAGTGTCGGCTTCCGTCACGCCGGAGCCATCCAGGTCGAGCTCGATCAGCACCTGGGTTTCCTTGGTCACCCGCTCGACCCGGCCGGTCCGGCCCGCCTGCGGGTTCACCGCGCGGCCCGCTGGCGGTCAAGGACGGCGTCGAGCGCCATGCGGAACTCGGCCACCTCCTGCGGGGTGCCGATGGTGACGCGCAGCCACTGCGGCGGCCCGACTTCCCTGATCAGCACGCCGCGGTCGAGCAGGCCGCGCCAGATGGCCGTGCGGTCGGGGAACTTGCCGAACAGCACGAAGTTCGCGTCGGAGTCAGCCACGGTCAGGTCGCGGCCGCGCAGCCAGTCCACCAGCTCGTCCCGCTGCACCCGGAGCTCGGCCACCGCGGCCAGCAGCTCCCCGGCGTGCGCGAGCGCCGCCCTGGCGACCGCCTGCGTCATCGCCGACAGGTGATAAGGCAGCCGGACGAGCTGCAGGGCGGACACCACTGCCGGATCGGCGGCGAGGTAGCCGACCCGCGCGCCGGCCATCGCGAAGGCCTTGGACATGGTCCGGACCACCACCAGCCGCGGGTAGCGCGGCAGCAGCGCCAGGGCGGTGGCCGACCGGTCGCGGGCGAACTCGGCGTAGGCCTCGTCGACCACCACCATGCCAGGCGCCTGCGCGCACACCGCGGTCAGCACGTCCAGTGGCAGCGCGGTGCCGGTCGGATTGTTGGGCGAGGTCAGGAACACCACGTCAGGCTGCTCGTCGCGGATGACCGCGGCCGCCCGGCCGGGGTCGACGCTGAAGTCGTCCTCGCGGCGGCCTGCGAGCCACCTGGTGCCGGTGGTCCGGGCGATGATCGGGTGCATCGAGTACGAGGGCTCGAAGCCGAGGGCCGTGCGGCCCGGTCCGCCGAAGGCCTGCAGCAGCTGCTGGATGATCTCGTTGGACCCGTTGGCGGCCCAGGTGTTCTCGGCCGTGAGGCCGTGACTCAGGTACCGGGCCAGATCGGCGCGCAGCTCCACCGCGTCGCGGTCCGGATAGCGGTTGAGGCCCGCGGCCGCCGCGGCCGCCGCGGCGGCGATGGCCCGGATCAGCCGGCCGGACGGCGGGAACGGATTCTCGTTGGTATTCAGGCGGACAGGGACATCGAGCTGCGGGGCCCCGTATGGCTCTTTTCCGGCCAGGTCGGCCCGCAGCGGCAGCGTCTGGCCGGTGGTCACGCGCCCAGCCTAACGGGCACCGGGGTCAGGGGCGGCCCAGCGCCCGGTACGACCAGCCGGCTGCACGCCACGCTGCCGGGTCCAGGGCGTTCCGGGCGTCCACGATGCTGCGCCGCGCCACCGCCTTGCCCAGCAGCACCGGGTCGGCTTCGGTGAACTCCCGCCACTCGGTCGCCAGCAGCACGACGTCGGCGTCGGCGGCCGCGGCCACCATCGAGGCGGCGTAGCTCAGCTCCGGCCGCGCGCGGCGGGCCCGGTCGAGGGCAACCGGGTCGTAGACGGTCACCCGCGCGCCCTGACCGTGCAGGGCCGCGGCCACCTCGAGGGCCGGTGAGTCGCGGATGTCGTCGGACTCGGGCTTGAACGCGGCGCCGAGCACGCAGACGGCGGCGCCGCGCGGCGAGCCGCCGGCCAGCTGCGCGGCGAGGGCGACCGTCCGGTCGCGGCAGCGGAGGTTCACCGCGTCCATCTCGCGCAGGAAGCCGACGGCCTGACCCGCGCCGAGCTCCTGCGCCCGGGCGGTGAACGCGCGGATGTCCTTGGGCAGGCAGCCGCCGCCGAAGCCGAGACCCGGCCCGAGGAATCTGCCGCCGATCCGGTCGTCGCAGGCCAGCGCCCGGGCCAGCGGCACCACGTCGGCTCCGGCGGCCTCGCAGATCTCGGCCATCGCGTTGATGAAGGAGATCTTCGTGGCCAGGAAGGCGTTCGCGGCGACCTTGACCAGCTCGGCGGTGGGGAAGTCAGTGACCAGCAGCGGGACCCCGGCCGCCAGCGGCGCAGCGTAGACCTCGCGCAGGATGGCCTCGGCCCGCGCCGACCGGACTCCGGCCACGATCCGGTCGGGGCGCAGCGTGTCGGCGACCGCGTGTCCCTCCCGCAGGAATTCCGGATTCCAGGCCAGCTCGGCGGCGGCGCCGGCGGGCGCCTGCCGGGCCAGCCGCCGCGCCAGCTCGTCGGCGGTGCCCACCGGGACTGTCGACTTGCCGACCACCAGGCAGGGCCGGGTCAGCAGGGGTGCGAGCGCGTCGATGCAGGCATGCAGCTGGGAGACGTCCGCGCCGTCGCCGTCGGCCCGCTGCGGCGTGCCGACGCAGACGAAATGCACGTCACCGAACGCCGCAGCCTGGTCGTAGGACGTCGTGAACCGCAGCCGCCGGGAGCGCAGGCCCCGGCGCAGCAGCCTGCCGAGGCCCGGCTCGTGGAACGGCAGCCGGCCCGCCGCGAGCGCACGGACCTGCGCGGCGGAGCGGTCCACCCCGAGTACCTCGAACCCGAGCTCGGCCATGCACACCGCATGCGCCGCACCCAGGTAGCCGGTGCCGAGCACCGTCAGTCGACTGGCCACCCGACCCCGGCTTCCTGGCGGGCGAGCGGGCCGGCGGCCGGCGCGCCCAGCGGGCTGGCGGCCGGCGGCATGAGCGGGCCGACCGCGTCAAGCGCGTCGAGCGCGGCAAGGGCGTCGAGCGCAGCCCCGGCGGCCAGCGGCTCGCCCGGCTGGACGGGCCAGCACTCCCTGGCGGCCAGCACCAGCAGGCCGGGGACCAGGTCAGTGGAGCGGCGCAGCACCCAGCCGGTGCCCTTGGTGGCCAGCCAGGCCACCGCGGCCAGCCGGCTCGCCGGCGGGCTCGACGGCTCAGGGTCGGGACGCTCCCCGACCGGGTAGCCCGCGGCGGCGAGCTGGTCGTAGAACCGGCAGGCGATGAGCCGGTGACCCCGCTCGCCCGGATGCAGCCGGTCGACGGCCCACATCCGCGGGTCGTAGGTCTCCCCGTCCTCCGCGGCGTCAAAGTGCAGCGTGCCGAACCGCGCCGCGACCTCATCCAGTACGGCGTTGACATCACGCATGCGCCGGGCCAGCGGCCGGGCCAGTACTTCAGGCAGGCCGAGGAACCGGCCGGGGTCCGGCAGCCGCATGGTGAGCACCACCGCACCGGCCGCGCGCAGCGCGCCGACAGTGCGGGCGGCGGACGCTGCGAGCCGGGCGGGATCGAAGCCCGTCCGCAAGGTGTCGTTGACGCCGGCCACCACACTGGCCAGGTCGGGCCGCAGTACGAGGGCGCGGGCCAGCTGATGGCGCTCGACGTCGGCCCAGCATGCCCCGCAGGAAGCAAGGATGTGCAGGTCAGGGTCGTCCAGGCCGCCGGCGAGCAGCGCAGCCCAGCCGCGCCAGCGCCCGGCGGCCCGGTCACCGACGCCAACGGTGATCGAGTCGCCCAGGGCCGCGAACGTCGTCACGCCGGCACCTCAGCCGCTGGCGCGGTGACCGGCCCGAGCACCGCCTGGTAGTGACCGATCAGCTCTTCACACAGAACGGGCCAGCCCCGGCCGAGCACTCTCGCCCGCGCGGCCTCGCCCTGCGCCGCGCGCAGAGCGGGATCGGCGGCCAGCCGCGCGACGGCGCCGGCCAGCGCGCCGGCGTCGCCGGGCGGAACCAGGAACCCGGTCACGCCGTCGTCGACCAGGTCGATCGGGCCGCCCGCCGCCGGGGCGACGACCGGCAGGCCGCTGGCCGCGGCTTCCTGCAGGGTCTGGCCGAACGTCTCGTGCGGGCCGCTGTGCACGAACACGTCCAGGCTCGCGTAAATGGCGGCCAGGGCGTCTCCCTGGCGCTGGCCGAGGAAGACCGCGGCCGGCATGGCGCGGCGGGCGGCCGCCTCGGCCGGGCCGCTGCCGACCATCACCAGGCGGACGCCGGGCAGCGCGGCGACCCCGGCCAGCAGATCGACCCTTTTCTCGGGGGCGAGCCGGCCGACGTAGCCGGCCAGCATCTCGCCGCCCGGCGCGAGGGACTGGCGGAGCGCACCGTCACGCCGGGCCGGGGCGAACCGGCTGGTGTCCACTCCCCGGCCCCACAGCCACACCCGCCCGATGCCGTGCGCCTGCAGGTCGGCGGCAGCGGCCGTGGACGGGGCCAGGGTCCGGGCGGCCCGGTGGTGAATCCTCCGCAGTCGCTGCCAGGAGAGCGCCTGCCCGACGAGCCCGGTGCCGTACAGCCGGGCGTACGCGGGCACATCGGTCTGATACACCGCGACCACCGGCAGGCCCAGCTGCCGGGCGGCGGAGCAGCCGCTGGCGCCGAGGACGAACGGGCTGGCCAGGTGCACCAGCTCGGCGCGATGGCGGGCCAGCGCCGCCCGCACCCGCCGCGCGGACAGGCCGAGCCGGAAACCGGGGTAGCCGGGCATGGGAACCGAGGGCACCCGGACGACCGGGTACCCGAGCGCCGCGTCGGCCGGCGGCCACGGCGAGACCGGCTCAGGCGCGATGACCAGCGGCTGATGGCCGCGCAGCATGAGCTGCCCGGCAATGCGCAGCACGCTGTGGGCAACGCCGTTCACGTCAGGCGGGAACGACTCGGTGATGATCGCTATCCGCACGCTCACAGGCTGGCCGACGGACTATCCCAGCCGGGCGCTGCGCCGTAACGACCTAGCAAACTGTCGGTGACATCTCGTGGCTGTCTGTACAGGGCGAGGCCACCAGGTGAACCTCGGGCGGGCGCCGGGGACCGCCCCTCAGCCGGCCGGGACCCGGACCCGGACGGCCTGCACGTGCGCGGCCAGGTCCTCGGCGCCGCCGAGCGCGTCGATGCGCGGCGCGACGTCCGCCAGGGCCTCCTCGGTGCACTCCACCAGGTGGATGCCGCGCAGGAAGGACAGGACGGACAGGCCGCCGGTGCTGCGCGCCGTGCCGCCGGTCGGCAGGACGTGGTTGGAGCCGGCCAGGTAGTCGCCCAGGGACACCGGGGCGTAGGGCCCGACGAAGATCGCGCCCGCGTTGCGGATCCGGCGGGCCAGGCCGGCGCCGTCTTCCGCCTGGATCTCCAGGTGCTCGGGCGCCCACGCGTCGCTGACGGCCAGGGCCGCCGCCGCGTCGTCCACCAGCACGCAGGCCGACTGGCCGGCCAGGGCCGCCTCGACCCGGTCGCGGTGCCGGGCCGCGCTGACCTGAGTCGCCAGCTCGGTGTCCACCCGGTCGGCGAGACCGGGGTCGGTGGTGATCAGCAGGCAGGCGGCCAGCGGGTCGTGCTCGGCCTGGGCGACCAGGTCGGCGGCGACGAAGCCGGCGTCCGCGGTGTGGTCGGCGATGATCGCGATTTCTGTCGGGCCTGCTTCGGCGTCGACGGCGACAGTGCCCTGGACGAGCCGTTTGGCCGCCGCGACGTAAATGTTGCCGGGCCCGGTGATCACGTCAGCCGGCCCGCAGTCCGCGGTGCCGTAGGCGAGCATTGCGATGGCCTGCGCTCCCCCGGCGGCGTGCACCTCGGTAATGCCGAGCAGCGCGCAGGCGGCGAGGATCGCCGGGTGCGGCAGGCCGCCGAAGTCGGCTTGCGGCGGAGAGGCCACCACGATCTCGCTGACCCCGGCGACTTGCGCGGGGATCACGTTCATCACCACCGACGAGGGATAAGCGACGAGGCCGCCCGGCACGTAGACGCCGGCCCGGCCGACCGGCACGTAGCGCTCGGTCACCTGCGAGCCGGGAGCGACCGTGGTCACGCTCTCCCGCGGCAGCTGCGCCTCGTGGACCAGCCGGGCGCGCCGGGCGGCTTCCTCCAGCGCGGCGCGCAGCGGCGAGCTGAGGGCGGCCAGCGCGTCCGCGAGTGCCTGCGCGGGCACCCTGGTGGTTTCCAGGTCGACGCCGTCGAAGCGCTCGGTGGCCTCGCGGACGGCCGCGGCGCCGCGCGCCCGGACGTCCTCGCAGATGGGCCGGATCGCGGCCACGGCGGCTTCGACGTCCAGCTGGGCGCGCGGCAGCCGGCCGGCGAGCTGCTGGCGGTCCAGTCCGGCGGCCGCGGCGCCGCGCAGGTCAATCCGGTCAAGGCGGGAGAACATCCGCCAAGCGTATCGGCCGGACCGGTACCGGCGGCGGCCCGGTGAACGGCGCCCGGCGGCGCCGCAAACACGACCGGGGCGGCGTTGGCGCCGGGCCGCCGGGACCGAGAGGATGACCGGGTGGAATGGATCGAGCTTGAGGGTGCTGTCAATGTCCGGGACATCGGCGGCCTGCCGACGCAGGACGGGGGGCAGGTCGCTGGCCGCCGGCTGCTGCGCGCCGACAACCTGCAGGACCTTTCGCCGTCCGACGTGCACCTGCTGGTCACCGAGCTCGGCGTGACCACGGTCGTCGACCTGCGCAGTCCCGGCGAGCTGGCGGCCGAGGGGCCCGGCCCGCTGACCCGGCTGGAGTCGGTGCGCCACGTCCACCATCCGGTCCTGGCCGAGAGCGGCACGGCGACCGATGCCGCCGCCGACGCCCTCGCCGTCCGCCGGGACGGCGCGGGCGCCCGCTACCCCGATGATCTGATGACCGGCCACTACCTCGGCTACCTCGAGGACCGGCCGGCGGAGGTAGTGGCCGCCCTGCGCAGCGTCGCGCAGGCCGACGGCGCGGCGCTGGTGCACTGCGCCGCGGGCAAGGACCGGACCGGGGTCGTGGTCGCGCTCGCGCTCAGCGCGGTCGGCGTGCGGCCGGACGCCATCGTCGCTGACTATGCCGCGACCGGCGAGCGCATCGGCGCGGTCCTGGCCCGGCTCCGCTCCTCCCCGACGTACGCGGCTGACATCAACAGCAGGCCCGACTCTGATCACCATCCGCGGCCCGAGACGATGGCCGCGTTCCTTGAGCAGCTGGACGCGCGCTACGGCGGGGCGGTGGCCTGGCTCGCGGGGCACGGTTTCGGCGATGATGATGTCCGCGCCCTGCGAGCCAAGCTCCTCGTTCCCTGAGCCCCGGCTGCTGGGCGGGCCGGCCCGCCGTCAGCCACGTCCCGGCTGCCGAATCCAGGCTGCTATGCGGGCCGGCGCCCCGAGCCCGGCTACCTGGCGGGCTGACGGGCGACGATGCCCTCCCATGGCCCGAGGGTGACCGAGCCGCCGGCCGGCGGCTCCGCCGTGGCGGTAGAGAGCAGGACCTCGCCGCCGGCCGCGGTGACTTCGGCCGGCTCGGCGGAGAAATTCGCCACCACGGTGAGGTCATCGACCCGGTAGGCCCATTGCCCCCCGGGCGCCGGCAGCAGCTCATAGCGAGGAATCCGGCCGCCGAGCTCGGCGCGGCGCAGCGCGAGCAGGCGGCGGCACAGCCAGAGCACGGAGTTCTTATCCCGGCTCTGGTCCTCCACGTTGCGGCCGGCGCTGTCGCCGACCGGCAGCCACGGCGCCGCGCCGCCGGAACTGAAGCCGGCCGACGGGGAACTGTCCCACTGCATGGGCGTCCTGGCCCGGTCCCGGGTGAACCGCGGGGTCTGGCCGATATGGCTCATCCGGTCACGGCCCAGCTCCGCGGGCACGTCGACGTCGGGCATCGCGATCTCGTCGCCGTAGTAGAGCACCGTGGTGCCGGGCAGCGTGGCCAGGATGAGCAGCCCCAGCCTGGCCTTGCGCTCATCGTCGCCGCCCCAGCGGGTCGGGAACCGGCCCACATCGTGGTTGGAGGCCATCCACACCGGGCATGCGCCGGGCGGCAGGGCGGCGAGCGTCTGCGAGACCACCGCCGACAGCTGCGGGGCGGTGAAGCCGGCGAAGACGAGCGGGAAGTTGAACGCGAGCTGCAGCCCGTCGTTGTCGCCGTAGAACTGGGCCAGCCGGCCGAACTCGCCGACCCAGGTCTCGCCGAGCAGCAGCCGGGGCGGGACGTAGCGCTCGGCGATCTGGCGCCAGTCACGGAAGACCTCGTGGGTCTGCGGCCGGTTGGCGTTATACACCGGGCGCAGGCCGAAACGGCCCTTCAGCGGGTCGTCTTCGGTCAGCGGCGGGTTGTCCCGCAGCTCGGCGTCCTTATACAGGCCGTGCGCGACGTCGATCCGGAATCCGGCCACGCCCCGGTCGAACCAGAAGGCCAGGATGCGCCGGAATTCCTCGTGCACTGCGGGCTGCCACCAGTTCAGGTCCGGCTGGCTTTCCAGAAAGTTGTGCAGGTAGTACTGGCCGGTGCGCTCGTCCCGCTTCCAGGCGCTCTCGCCGGTGGCGTCCAGCCAGTTGTTCGGCGGCCCGCCGCCCGGCGCCGGGTCGGCCCACACGTAGTAGTCGCGGTGCGCGGAATCCCGGCCGCTGGCCGCGTCGACGAACCACGGGTGCGCGGAGCTGGTGTGGTTCGGCACCAGGTCAAGCAGCACCCGCATCCCCCGCCCGGCCGCCTCGGCGATCAGCGCGTCGAGATCGTCCAGCGTGCCGAGCTCAGGATGCACGCCGGTGTAGTCACTGACGTCGTAGCCCCAGTCCTCGTCGGGTGAGGGCATGGTGGGCGACAGCCAGATGCCATCCACTCCGAGCCAGGACAAGTGGTCAAGCCGCTCGGCGATGCCGCGCAGGTCGCCGTAGCCGTCCCCGTCGGCGTCCCGCCAGGACCGGACGTAGAGCTGGTACAAGACGGCGCCGTGCCACCACGGATGCTCTGCGCCTGCCGCGTCGTGCATGTGTCTCCTCATTCACCGGGCTTAGTGCCGCGAAAGACTCCGGGCCGCAACAGACTCCTGGTCTCCCGGGCTGGCTAAGCCCGGGAGACCAGGACGCAGACCAATCAGCGCACCGCGGCGGTTCTCGCCGCGGACGGCGACGTCAGGCCCAGATGGCCGCTCCGGAGTCGGGGTCGAAGAACTGCATGCCCTCGGTGTCAACCGCGAAGGTCAGGCGCTCCCCCGGCTTGACCGGAGTCTTGGGCTCGACGCGGGCCACGCCCTCGCCGTGCTCGGTCGGCGCCTCCTCGTCCATGGCGCCCTCGGCGCGGACCCGGTGGGCGTCGATTTTGAAGTGGACGACCAGCTCAGAGCCGAGCGCCTCGACCAGATCCACGTCGCCGACGAGCTCCGGACCAGTCCGGCCCTCGCCAGCCGCGGGCAGGTGCTCGGGACGCAGGCCCACCACGACCTTGCGCCCGGCGAAAGACGCCAGGGCCGGCCGGGCCACGCCGACCGCCTGCGGCAGGTCGATCTCCTGCGAGCCCAGCTTGACGGAGCGGGCGCCCTCGCCCACGGACACGTCATAGAGGTTCATGGCCGGGGAGCCGATGAACGCCGCCACGAAGATGTTGTCCGGGCGGTCATACAGCGTCTGCGGCGTGTCGCACTGCTGCAGCACGCCCGCGCGCAGCACGGTGACCCGGTCGCCCATCGTCATGGCCTCGATCTGGTCGTGCGTCACATAGATCGTCGCGACGCCGATGCGCCGCTGGATCCGCGACACTTCGGCGCGCATCTGCACGCGGAGCTTGGCGTCCAGGTTGGACAGGGGCTCGTCCATCAGGAACACCGAAGGCTCGCGCACGATCGCCCGGCCCATCGCGACCCGCTGGCGCTGGCCGCCGGACAGCTGGCCGGGCTTGCGATCCAGCCACTCGGTGAGCCCGAGAATCTCGCCGGTCTCCTTCACCTTGGCGCCGATTTCGCTCTTGGGCAGCTTGCGCAGCTTGAGCGCGAAGCCGATGTTCTCTGCCACGGTCATGTGCGGATAGAGGGCGTAGTTCTGGAACACCATGGCGATGTCCCGGTCCTTCGGCGTGACGTCGTTGACCGGCTTGCCGCCGATCCGCAGGGTGCCGGAGGTGATGTCCTCCAGTCCCGCCACCATCCGCAGGGCGGTGGTCTTGCCGCACCCGGACGGGCCGACGAGCACCATGAACTCGCCGTCTCCGACGTCGAGGTTGAGGTCCTTCACGGCGTGAAAGCCGTTCGGGTACACCTTATTGAGCTGCTCCAGGCTCACCGTGGCCATCGTGCCTCCTTCATCCGGGGTGCGTTCCCCTGGTCGTGCAGTGAGCACCGCCTGCCACCCGAGCCGGCGTGCGTCGAAAAGTTGACTTCCCCGCCTATGCGCGCCCACGCAGCGCCCCGGCGGCTCATCCCTTCACCGCGCCCGAGGTGAGCCCGGAAATCACGAACTTGCGGAACATGAACACCAGGATGCCGATCGGCACCACGGCGACGACGCTGGCGGCGAAGATCGTGCCGTAGGGTGTCACGAACGGGGTGCCGAAGTCGGCGATGCCGACGGGGATGGTCCGGTAGCTGTTGTTGCTGTCGAACGTCAGGGCCATCAGGAACTCGGTCCAGCAGGCCGTGAAGCAGAAGATGCCCGCGGTGAACAAGCCGGGCAGGGCCTGCGGCAGGATGATCGTCCACACCGTGCGCAGCGGCGTCGCGCCGTCGATCCGGGCAGTTTCCTCCATCTCCTTGGGGATGCCGAGGAAGTAATTGCGCAGGATCCAGATCGCGAACGGCAGGTTGAACGCGGTGTAGGGCACGATCAGGGCCTGGTAGCTGTTCAGCCAGTTGACCTCGCGCATGAGCAGGAACAACGGCGCGATCAGCGCGATCGCCGGGAACACCGAGATCATCAGCAGCGCCACGAGCAAAGTGAACTTGCCCCGCATGGGGAGCCGGCCGAGCGCGTAGCCGGCCAGCGTGCCGAAGGCCAGCACCAGCGCGGTGGAAACCAGCGTGACGATCAGCGAGTTCCTGAAGTAGGTCCAGAACCCGTACTGGACGAACGCCGAATGGTAGTTGGTCGTGCTGAGCGGGTTGGGGAACCACTGCGGCGTGGTCGCGGTCAGGGCGGTGGTGGTCTTGAAGCTCGAGATGATCATCCAGTACAGCGGGGCGGCGAGGAATATCACGATCAGCACCACCGACAGGTAGGTGCCGTTGATGTACCGGTGCCAGCCCTTGCGTGCGCGGCCCTCCATCAGTCGCCTTCCTTTCCGACCTGAGCCCGGAAGACCCGCAGCGTGAGCAGGCAGCCGAGCAGCACCAGCAGCGCCGAGGTGGTGGCCACCGCGGCGCCGGGCCCGAACGCCAGGTTCTTGAAGATGGCGTCGAAGCCGAGCACCGCCAGCGAGGTGGTGGCGTTGCCGGGGCCGCCGCCGGTCAGCACGTAGGGCAGGTCGAACAGGCCGAAGGCCTGCAGGACGCGGAACATGACGGCCAGCGCGATCGTGGGGCGCAGCAGCGGCAGGGTGATCTTCCAGAACGTGTACCAGCCGGACGCGCCGTCCATCTCCGCCGCCTCGTAGACGTCGTGCGGCAGCATGACCAGCCCGGCCAGCACGATGATCGCGACGAACGGGGTGGTCTTCCAGATGTCGGCCACCGACATCGCGATCCGGGCCGGCCAGGCGCTGCCGAGGACGTTGCTCCAGCCGGTCAGGTAGAGCAGCACTCCGTAGGTGGGCTCGTAGATGTAGTCCCACAGCTCGGCATTGATGACCGTGATCATCGACCACGGGATCAGCAGCAGCGCCATCATCCAGCCGCGCCCGGCCACCAGGCGCTCCAGCACCAGCGCGATCAGGGTGCCGATGACCAGTTCGATCACGACGGTGAACACCGTGTACCCGATCGTGAAGATGAGCGCCCCCCGCCACAGCGAGGAGTGAATGAGCAGCGAGTAGTTGCTGGTCGTGAACCCGTTCAGCGAGAAACCGTTGGCATTGACGTTCACGTTCGACAGGCTCATCGCCACCGAGTACAGGATGGGGAAGATGGTGACGGCCGCGATGATGATCAGCGCGGGCGCCGAGAACCCCCAGCCCATCCGGGCCAGCTTCTTGGTGTTGGCGTCACGCCGTCCCTTCGGCGGGGCGGCAGCCGCTGTTGTCTGCGGGGTAGTTTGCGAGATCGCGGCCATAAATCGCTCCTTGTCAGCACGGCCGGAGTAGTCCCGGGAGGCGTCCTGGCCCGCCGGGGTGCCGCCTGGGACCGGGAGCGGCTGCTCCCGGTCCCAGGCGGGGTGATCGCCGGGCTAGAGCCCCCCGGCCTTGCTGCTCAGAGCCGTGTTGATGGCCGAATTCGCCGTCGACAGCGCTGACGAGGGCGAGGCCGAGCCGGCCAGCACGGCATTGACGTTGTCATAGATGGCCGTGGATACCGCCGGGTAATTCGGCGTGCCTGCCGGGCGCGGCACCAGCTTGGTCTGCGGCACGATGGCGAGCACCGCGTTGGACTTGATCACCTGGGGCGCGGTCCGCACCGCCTCGACGGTCGGGATCTCGGAGTACTTGACGGCGAGGATGCCCTGCGCGGTGTTGCTGGCCATCCACTTGACGAAGGTCAGGTCCGCCTTGAGGTCCTTGCTGTGCGGGTTGATGTACAGGTTCCAGCCGCCGATGTTGGAGTAGCCGGGGTACGCCTGGCCCTGGAAGGTCGGCATCGGCGCCACGCCGACCTGGCTCTTGGTCAGCTTCGACGTGGCCGGGGTGGTGGCGTAGGAGTAGGCGTAGTCCCAGTTGCGCAGGAAGACCGACTGGCCGGCGGCGAAGGCGTCCATCGCCTGCGGCTCCTGGAACGTGGTGATCGCCTTGGGCGTCACGCCCGAGGTGACCAGGGACCGCATAAAGGTCACGGCCTTGGTCGCGGCCGGCGAGTCGACCACCGACTTGGTGTAGGAACTGTTGGTCACCGCGCCCCCGGCATCGGCCAGATACTCCATGAAGTTGCAGGTCAGGCCCTCGTAGTCGGCGCCTTGCCAGACGAAGCCGTACTTGGTCCCGGCCTTGGCCTGCACTTCCTTGGCCTCGGACTCCAGCTGCTCCCAGGTGTGGGGCACGGCCAGGTGGTACTTGGCCAGCAGGTCCTTGCGGTAGTACAGGAAACCCTGGTCCTCGAACAGCGGCGAGCCGTAGACCTGGCCCTTGTAGCTCGCGCCGGCGATCAGGCCCGGCGCGAATCTGGCGAAGTAGCTGGCGGGCAGGTACTTCGACAGCGGCACGGCGAAGCCGTGCTCGCCGAACTGGGCCGGCCAGATCACGTCACCCATGTACACGTCCGGGGTGGTCGAACCGCCGGCGATGTCGGTGGCCAGGGTCGACCGGTTCGTGTCGGTGTCGGTCGAGGCCGTCTCCAGCTTGACGTGGATGTTCGGGTAGGCCTTCTCGAACGCGTTGATCAGCACGGTCCGGGTGTCGGTGGCACCGGCGCCCGCGATGGGGCTGGCCCACCAGGTGATGGTGCCCGAGGTGGCCGAGCCGGTGGCGGCCGGCGCCGACGATCCGCTACTGCTGCTGCTGCTGCCGCTGCTGCCGCAGGCGGCCAGGACCAGGGCCCCCGCTCCTACAACGGCGGCGAGCCGGAAGCTGTTTTTGCCGGGCCATCTGCTCGGGTGGCTGCGCGGCGTACTGCGTGACATACGTGCTCCTCGTTTTCAACCTGCGTTGGGGGTTTGTAGTTTGGACCTTTCTGTCTGCGATGTCTGGCGTTTACCTGACTGTGCTGGCCATGCCCTAGCTCGTCAGCAGGCAGTGCGCACGAGCGCTGTCCTGACCGGGCCGTCCCGCGAGGCCGGACGGGGCGGGGCTCTCGGAGGCGCGGTACTGGACCGGGCCACGACGGTGAGCGGCAGTTCCTCGCGCAGCGGGCGGATGCCCTGACCGCGGATGAGCGCGCACAGGCGGCTGGCCCCGCGGGCACCGCTCTCAGCCAGCGGCTGGCGCACCGTGGTCAGCCCGAGCTGGGCAGCGGCGTCGATGTCGTCGTAGCCGATGACCGAGAGGTCGGCGGGCACGCGGCGGCCGCTTTTCTCCGCCGCGGCGAGCACTCCGAGCGCCTGGGTATCCGACGCAGCGAAGATCGCCGTGGGCGCAGGCGCGAGCCGGAGCAGTTCGAGGGCTAAAGTCGCGGCGGCGGCCGCCGCGTGCTCACCGAGGCGGACCAGGGCCGGATCGTAGTCCAGGCCGGCGGCGGCCAGTGCCCGGCGGTAGCCGAGCAGGCGGCGCGAGGTGGACAGGAAGCCGAGGCCAGGGTCGCGCCGGTCGCCGATGAAGCCGATCCGCCGGTGCCCGAGGCCGATCAGCTGCCCGGCGGCCAGCGAGCCGCCCGCGATGTCATTGACTACGGTGGCGGGGATGCCCGGCGCCTCGGCGTCCACCAGGGTCAGCGGCAGGTGCGCCGCGCGCAGCGCCGCCAGGTGCTTGCTGCCGAGGCGCAGCGACATGATCACGGCGCCGTCAGCTCCGTGCCGTTCGGTGAGGGCCAGCACGTGCCGGTCCAGCTGGCCGGGAGTCTCGATGTTGCAGAGCACGGTGTCGAACCCCTGCTCATCCAGGACGCGGATGGCGCCGGCCAGCCGGGCGGCTACCGACGGGCGGGTCAGGAACGGCACCATGATCACCACCGTGCGCGGGCTGCCCCGTGACAGCCGCATGGCCAGCCGGCTCGGCCGGTAGTTAAGTGCCCGGATCACGTCGAGCACTCGCTGCCGGGTCTCATCGCGCACGCTCGGGCTTTCGTTGAGCACCCGGGAGACGGTGCCGACGCTGACGCCGGCGGTCGCTGCGACCTGCGAAATGTTGACGCGGTGTGCCGATTTCAGGCGACTCACCTCCGAAGGGGGGCAGAAGTGGTCACTTCCATGGAACCGCTTCAAAAGAAGTGGTACGCCTCACAAGTGCACTAAGTCAATGGTTACCTTGATAACGGTCTTATTACCGGCAAGACCGTAGGCGCCGGCCGCCCGGCGGCGCGCGCCGGGCTCGGGTTACGGTGACGGCGTGCAGATGGTGCTGGCCCAGGCGGCGCAGGCCGCGGCGGTGTCCGATCTCCTCGCCCTGCCGTGGGATCAGCCGCTGGCGACCTGGCCGGACGAGCTGCTGGTCCGGGTGCGTGACCTCGGCCTGGCGCGGCACGTCGTGCGCTTTGTCGAGGCGGCGGGGACCCTGGTCGCGCTCAAGGAGATGCCGGAGGAACTGGTCACCAGGGAAGGCAGGCTGCTTACCTACCTGGCCGAGGAGTCGGTGCCGGCGGTCGAGCTGCTCGGCACGGTCACCGAGCGCGGCAGGGACGGGAACGGCATCCTGCTGACCCGGTACCTCGAGTTCTCGCTCCCCTATAGCGCGCTCTTCCAGGGCCACCTGACCAAGGCGATGACCGAGCGGCTCGTCGACGCGCTGGCCGAGCTTCTGGTCCGGCTGCATCTGGCCGGATTCTTCTGGGGGGACTGCTCGCTCGCTAATGCCCTGTTCCGCCGCGACGCGGGCGCGCTGTCGGCCTACCTGGTCGACGCCGAGACCGGTGAGCTCGAGCGAACGCTCACCGACGGGCAGCGGGCGTGGGACCTGGAGCTGGCCACCGAGCGGGTGGCCGGCGGGATGGCGGACCTGCTGGCAGAGCGCGAGGCGGAGGGCTGGAGCACCGGCGGCGAGCCCGACCCGATCTGGATCGCCGAGCAGCTGGCCACCCGGTACGAGCAGCTCTGGGCCGAGCTGACCCGCGAGGAGATCTTCGACGCGAACGAGCGGCACCGGGTCGAGGACCGGATCCGCCGGCTGAACGCCCTCGGGTTCGACGTGCGCGAGCTGGTGGTAACGACGACCGAAGGCGAGAGCAAGCTCCGGCTGTCCACCCGGGTGGTGGAGCCGGGCTTCCACCAGCGCGAGCTGGCCGCGCTGACCGGCCTGGACGTCGGCGAGAACCAGGCCCGGCGCCTGCTCAACGACCTGTCGGGCTACCGGGCGTGGCTGACCCGCAAGAAGGGGAAGGAAGTTCCGCTCGCCGTGGCGGCCAGCCGGTGGCTCGCCGAGGTCTACGAGCCCACCGTCGAGGCGGTGCCCCCCTTCCTGCGGCACAAGCTCGAGCCCGCGGAGCTATTCCACCAGGTGCTGGACCACCGGTGGTTCCTGTCCGAGGCGAGCGGACGCGATGTGGGCACGGCCGAGGCAGTGCGCTCCTTCACCCAGACCGTGCTGCCGTTCATGCCCGACGAGCGCCAGGTCCTGGCCGGTGACGCGAACCTGGGCGGCGACGCGGACTTGGACGCTGACATGAACCTGACCGGCGACGCTGACTTCGCCGGCCACTGGGACTGACGGAAGTTACTCGACGATCTTGGAGATCGGGAGCTCCAGGATGTCCCGGCCGCCCGCTGCCTTCAGCGCGGGAATCAGCGTGTTGACGCCGCGCTTGGGCACCACGGCTTCGACAGCGTGCATGTCCCCGCGGGCCAGCGAGGTGATCGTGGGTGAGGACATCCCCGGCAGCAGCTCAGTCACGGCGGCGAGCTGGCCGGCCGCGACATTGAGCTTGAGCAGCACGTTGCCGCGGGCCCTGATCGCGCCGCGCAGCAGCAGCGCGATGTCCTCCATCGCGGCGCGCTTGGCGGCGTCAGCGTATGCGGCCGGATTGGCGACCAGCTCGGTGTAGCTAGTGAGCAGCGTGTCGAGGATGCGCAGCCCGTTGCGCCGCAGCGATGAGCCGGTCTCGGTGAGGTCGACGATCGCGTCGACAATGTCGGGAACCTTGGCCTCGGTCGCCCCGTAGGACGGGATCACCAATGCCTTGACCCCATGCGATTCCAGGTACCGGCGGGTGAGCGCGGGAAACTCCGTCGAGATCCGCACGCCCTCGGGCAGGTCGGCGGCGGACTGCCAGTCCGCGCTGGCCGGCACCGCCAGCACCACCCGCACCGGGTCCGAGGTCGCCTTGGAGTACTGCAGCTCGCCCAGCGAGGCCACCTCGGTGCCGGTCTCGGTGATCCAGTCCCGGCCGGTGATGCCGAAGTCGAAGAGGCCCTGCTCGACATAGGACGGGATCTCCTGCGGCCGCAGGAACCGCACCCGATCGATCCGCGGGTCGTCGATCATCGCGTGATAGTCACGCTCCGATGACCGGCGCACCGTCAGGTCAGCGGCATCGAACAATTCCAGCGTGGCCCGCTCAAGCGAGCCTTTCGGCAGCACCAGGGACAGCAAGGCTAAAGCCCTTCATTTAGCGCGGCATTCGCCGCCGACTCTAGCCGCAACCCCGCAACGGCCGGCCACGATAGCCGCACAGCGTTCTTAAGGGGAGGCGGATTGTGCCTGCTGCACCCGACAATGATCTCTCGGCAGAACTCGTGCTTCGCGCCGGCGGCTGGCCAGCGCGCTACGCCCGCGTCCTGCTGATCGAGCGGGACGGGGACAACGGGCTGGTCCTGGTGGATGGCAACGGAGACGGTGCCGAGCTGGAAGTGGAGTACTGGCATCACGAGGCGAACGCCGGCTGGCGGGGCGGTTCGAGCAGCGGCCACGGGCCCCTCGAATCGGTCACCTCGGCGGAGAGCTGGGACGCGGGGGATTTCGCCTGCGCGCTCGGCCGCGCCAGCCCGGCGGCGGTGATCACGATCCGCTACTGCGGCGCTGCCTACACCCGCCGCGCCAATGAGTTCGGGCTGTGGGGATTCATCCACGACAGCGATTCGCGCCGGCCGGGCGAGCTGCCCGCCGTGACGATCGGCTCCGGATGCCTGGCGGAATCCGGGCGACTAGCGGAACAGGGCGCTGTAGGCGTTGAGGGCGGGCTGACCGCCGACGTGGGCGTAGAGGCAGTCCTCGCGCTTGGCCCAGATCCTGGCCCCGCCCAGTTCGCGGACAGCCGATCCAGCGGGTGCACCGGGCCCGGCCCGAACATCAGCGGGTAACGCGGGAAGTCATCGAGCGGCACGAGGGACCTCCTTAGCCGGCGTCCAGGCTGAGCAGGTCCTCGGTCGTCTCCCGGCGCAGCAGGACCCGGGCGGTGCCGTCCCTGACCGCGACGACGCCGGGGCGCGGGACATGGTTGTAATTGCTGGCCATCGACCGGCAGTAGGCGCCGGTCGCGGCCACCGCGAGCAGATCGCCCGGGGCCACGTCGCCGGGCAGCCAGGCGTTGCGCACGACGATGTCGCCGCTCTCGCAGTGACGGCCGACCAGCCGGGAGAGCATGAGCGGCGCCCTGGATTCCCTCGAGGCGAGCACGACGGTGTAATCAGCGTCGTAGAGAGCGGTCCGGATGTTGTCGCTCATCCCGCCGTCCACGCTGACATAGGTGCGCAGCCCGTCCACGTTCTTGACCGTACCCACCGCGTAGAGAGTCACGGTGCCGGGCCCGGCGATCGCGCGGCCGGGCTCGACGGTCAGCCGCGGCAGCGGCAGTCCCGCCAGGCGGCACTGGGTGGCCATGATGTCCCGCAGGCTGCTGGCGATCACCTTGACGTCGGCCGGGTCGTCACCCGCGGTGTAGGCGATGCCGAAACCACCGCCGAGGTTCAGCTCGCTGATGCTGATGCCGTGCTGGTCGCGGATCCGGACCGCGAGCTCGAGCACCCGGTGCGCCGCGACGTCAAAACCGGCCGTGTCGTAGATCTGCGAGCCGATGTGCGAATGCAGGCCCGCCAGCTCGAGCGACGGGCTGGCGAGCACCCGGCGGACCGCCTCGTCCGCGGCGCCCGACCCGAGGGAGAACCCGAACTTCTGGTCGTCATGCGCGGTGGCGACGAACTCGTGCGCGGCCGCCTCAACGCCGGTGGTGACCCGGACGAGAACCCGCGGCCGCTTCCCCGCGCTGCGCCCTTGCCCGCTGCGCCCGTCCCCGCTGCGCCCGTCCCCGCTGCGCCCGTCCTTGCTCCGGCCGTTCGTGCTGCGGGCCGCGATGGCGGCCAGGCGGCTGATCTCCTCCAGCGAGTCCACGACGATATGCCCGACGCCGACCGACACGGCCCGCTCAAGCTCTGAGAGGAGCTTGTTGCTGCCGTGCAGGGTGATCATTTCCGGCGGCACGCCTGCCTGCAGCGCGACCTCGAGCTCACCGCCGGTGCAGACATCGACGCCGAGGCCCTCCTCACTCACCCAGCGCAGCACCCCGCGGCAGCAGAACGCCTTCGCCGCGTAGAACACGCTGGTATCCGAGCCGAAAGCGTCATGGAAATCGCGGCACCGGCCGCGGAAATCGTCCTCGTCCAGAGCGAAGAGCGGTGTGCCGAAGTCGTGGGCGAGCTCGCGCACGTCTATCCCGCCCAGCTCGAGCGCGCCGCGCACCCGCCGCGCCGTCCGCGGCCAGATGGCCGGATCGAGCGCATTCGCATCCGCCGGCGGCTGCGGCGGACGCTCGGGCGGCTCCATATCGGCATGCCGGGGGCCTGCCGGATGGGCGATTCGGCTCATGACACTCCCTGGTTGCTCGCCGGGAAAGATCCTAGCCTGCACCCGGCCCGCGCTCTGCGTGGCGAGCTGCCCGGCAGGGTGGCGCACGCGGCTGTCAGAGGAGATGATCGACAGCGCACCCTGAATCGGGTCCCGGAGGGCAGATGGACGCCGGAGCGGACGTCGTCGTGGTGGGGGCAGGCCTGGCCGGGCTGACCGCCGCCCGCGATCTGACCTCGGCCGGCCGGTCGGTCATCGTGCTGGAGGCCAGGGACCGGGTCGGCGGCCGCGTCGTCAGCCGGCCGATCGGCGACGGCAAGACCGTCGAGATGGGCGGCCAGTGGACTGGTCCCACCCAGAACCGCATCCAGGGGCTGGCTGCCGAGCTCGGGGTGGGCACCTTTCCGACCTATGATCTTGGCGCCAGGGTGCTGCACTTCAACGGCAAGCGCGGCACTTACACCGGAACGATCCCGCGCATCAACCCGCTCGTCCTCGCCGACATCGGGCGGGCCCAGCTCCGGCTGGAGTCGCTGGCCCGCCGGGTGCCGGCCGACGCGCCGTGGACGGCCGCGCGGGCCCAGGTGTGGGACGGGCAGACGTTCGAGTCCTGGATCCGCCGCAACGCCGCGACCGGCTCGGCTCGGGCGCTGCTGGCACTCGGCACGGAGGCGGTCTTCGCCTGCGAGCCCGGTGACGTCTCGCTGCTGCACGTGCTGTTCTACTCCCATTCGGGCGGCTCCTTCCAGCGGCTGATCGACACCTCAGGGGGCGCCCAGCAGGACCGGTTCACCGGCGGCTCGCATCTCATCGCCGAGCGCATCGCCACCCGGCTCGGCGATCAGGTCGTGCGGCTGAGCCAGCCGGTGAGCGGCATCGTCTGCCGCGGCGGCACGGTCACCGCGGTGACACCGGGCGGGAAGTTCACCGGCGCCCGCGTCGTCGTCTCGGCTCCGCCCCTGCTGGCCGGCCGGATCGACTATGAGCCGGCCCTGCCGCATGCACGCGACCAGCTCACCCACCGCACTCCGCTCGGGTCGGTCATCAAGTGCCAGGTCCTCTACGACGAGCCGTTCTGGCGGGCGGCGGGACTGAGCGGCCAGGCCACGGGCGATGGCGAGGGCTCCCGGGTCGTATTCGACAACTCACCGCCGGACGGCTCGCCGGGCATCCTGCTGGCCTTCCTCGAAGGAGACGAGGCGCGCAGGCTCAGCCAGGTGAGCGAGCCAGAGCGGCGCGGCGCCGTGCTCCGCTCGCTCGTGCGGTATTTCGGGCCGAGGGCCGCCCGGCCTGCCGGTTACCTTGAGCTGGACTGGCAGCAGGAGCGGTGGAGCGGCGGCTGCTACGGGACCCTGTTCGGCCCCAATGTGTGGACTCGTTTCGGGCATACGCTGCGCACGCCGGTCGGCCCGATCCACTGGGCCGGCACTGAGACCGCGACGACCTGGTCGGGCTACATGGACGGCGCCGTGCAATCCGGCCAGCGCGCCGCCGTCGAGGTCCTGGCCAGCCTGGCCTGAGAGCAGATCGGCAATATCTCGGGTGCTAGTCCTGTCTGAACGCCGCGCCCGGCCTGATCCAGGGAGCAATCTATCCGACCGGCGCGCTCGGCCGAATACCCTGAGGAACCGCGACCGGGATGAGCCCGCCCCGGAAGCTGACGGCGCACCCCACGGACCGCGTCCAAGGCCGGGCGGCGCCAGGCTGACCGCACCGAACGCCTCCGGTGCCAGCCAGCCGAAGGCCCGCGGTGCCAGGACTGACCGCCAGCGACCGAAGCAGGAAGCCATGAGCCAGCCACCTATCCCGCCATTCGATTACACGAACCTGAGCCCGAGACCGGCGGGCTCCGTCTACCGTGCCGCGGCGACGGTGCTGCCGGGCGTGCGCAGGGTGCAGGCGCAGATCGTCCCGTGTGCGCGGGCCTGGCAGCGCGCTAACCAGGCCGCGCTCAGCGGCAGCGGGCCGGTGTGGGTGGCACTCGGCGACTCCATGACCTGGCGGCTGTCTTCGCCGCGGCAGTCGCCATGCGCCCGGACGCCACGGGATCCGGGGCCTCCGGCTCGCCGATCTCGATCGGTAGGCGGCCAGATCACCCGGCGGCCCGGCGCTCACCCGGCGGCCGGGGCTCACCCGTCAGCCGCTGACGGGACCGGAAGAGCGGCCACTGCGGGCCCGGGCGAGCGGAGCAGGACGGCGGCGGCCGCTCCGGCCAGCGCCACCAGCGAGATGACGATCCACGCGTGCCGGAACGCCGTCAGCCGGCCGGCCGAGGTGTGCGGCGAGCCGAGCACCGCGATGAGGACGGCCACGCCGACCGCGAAACCCACCTGGCGGAGCATGTTGACCACCCCGGAGCCGGTCGCGAACGAGGGCGGCGGCAGTGACGCGGCCGCCGTCGACAGCAGGGTAGGCAGCGTGAGGCCAACACCGATGCCGGTCAGCAGCATGCCGCCCAGCACGTCGGCGTAATCCGGCGTCAGCCGCACCGACAGCACCCACCACAAGATGCCGGCGGCGAAGGCGGTCGAGCCGAGCGCGATCACCGCGCCAGGACCGAACCGGGCGATCAGCCGTCCTGTCACCAGGAACGACATCACCGGCACCATCACCGGGCCGGGCGCGATGGCCAGGCCTGAGCGCAGCGCCGACCAGCCCCAGTCGTCCTGCATCCACAGCACGATCGACAGCAGCATCGCCCCGAAGGACACCGAGAACAGCAGGGTCACCACCGAGGCGCCGGAGAACGCGCGCACCCGGAACAGGCCCGGGTCAATCAGCGGGTTCCGGTGCCGGGCGCAGCGCACGGCGAACAGGCTCAGCGCAGCCGCCGACACGGCCAGCACGGTGATCGTGGCCACCGAGGCCCAGCCCCAGTCACCGCCCTTCACCAGGCCGAGGGTGAGCCCGGCGACGCCTGCAGTGACCAGCAGGGCCGCGATGGTGTCGGGCCGCGGCCCCGGATGACCGGGCACTTCGGGCAGCCGCAGCCAGCCGAACGCCAGCGCGGCCAGGCCGATCGGCACGTTCACGAAGAACACCCAGCGCCAGCTGACGGCGACCAGCAGGCCGCCAGCCACCGGGCCGAGCGCGGCAGCCATGCCGCCGGTCGCGGTCCAGGCCCGCACCGCGCCGCCGCGGCGCTGCGCCGGGTAGGACGCCAGCACCAGTCCCAGGGAGGTGGGCGTGAGCAGGGCGGCCCCGGCCGCCTGCACGAGCCGGAACGCCACCAGCATCGGAACGCTGGTCGCGGCGCCGCAGGCCGCCGAGGCGGCGGTGAAGATGGCGACGCCCAGCAGGAAGCCGGACTTGCGGGAATGCCGGTCGGCCAGGCGCCCGGCCAGCACCAGCAGTGAGGCATAGACGATCGCGTAGCCGTTCAGCGCCCAGGACAGGTCACCCAGGTTCGGCTCGCCGAGCTCGGCGGCGATCTGCGGCAGGGCCACATTCACGATGAACAGGTCCAGGCTGGCCATCACCACCCCGGCACACACGATCAGGAGCACCTGACGCGGCTGCGTCTCGGTGCGGACCTGAGCCGACCGGCCCTGACTTAGTGAAGGCATAGTCAGACTTTAGCGAGTTGACTTAGGATTTTACAAGTCAGCTAGAGTGAGACTTGTGGATCACACTGTGCAGCTGACCGGGCGGCTCGCGCCGCGGGAGAACTGGTCGGCGGACCGCTGCTCGATCAGGAGTGCCCTGGCCGTCGCCGGCAACGCCACGGCCCTGCTGATCCTGCGCGAGGCGTTCTACGGCACCAGCCGCTTCGACGACTTCGCCGAGCGGGTGGGCATCAGCGAGCCGGTGGCCGCAGCCAGGCTGCGTGATCTCGTCGAGCACGGCCTGCTCGAGCGCCAGCCCTACCGTGAGGCCGGCCAGCGAACCCGGATGGGCTACCGGCTGACCGACAAGGGCGCAGAGCTCCTTCCGGCCCTCGTCGCGCTCATGCAGTGGGGCGACCGATGGCTAGCGCCCGGCGGGCCGCCGGTCGTGCTGCGCCACCGGGACTGCGGCGAGACCGTGCAGGCCCGCCTCACCTGCGACGCCGGACATCAGCCGCCGGTCTCGGAGCTGGAGCTGACCGTCGGCCCGGGCGCCGCCCGCGCGGACCGCGATTCGGGCGGACCGGTAGCCATAGCACAACGCGGGCAGGCCGTTAAGCCGGCCCGCGATCAAGCCTGACCGGATGCCGGCGGCCGGGCCGGCCGCCCGCCAAACGCAAACCAGGGCTGACCGCGCACCGCGGCGGTAGGCTTCCCGTGCTCGCGCAGCACCGTGCCGCGCCTGCCCAGGGAGAGTCCATGCCCCTCTTCTCAAACCGGCCGGCCGGCGACAGCTCCAGCTGGGAGCCGCAGGCCGCGGACACCAGGCTCGCGCAGACCGCCGGGGCCAGCCCGGCAGGCGTCTTCACCTCTGACCTGTCGGTCTCGGAGTACGTGCTGCTGGGCGAGGCGGGATTCGAGCCGCTCGGCTTCGTGGTCGGCTCATCCATCTATCACGTCGGCCTGCAGGTCGGCCGCTGGTCGCAGAACCAGGAACTTCAGGTCCTGACCCAGGCGATGTATAACGCGCGGGAACTGGCAATCGCCCGGATGCGGGCCGAGGCTGATCACCTCGGCGCCGACGGCATCGTCGGCGTCCAGCTGCGGATGCAGATGTACGTGTGGGGTCAGGACGTCCTGGAGTTCATCGCCACGGGCACGGCCGTGCGGGCCATGAGCGACGGCAGCGGCCCCGGCGGCAGCAGCCCCGGCGCGCACCGGGCACCGGACGGCCGCGCGTTCACCTCTGACCTGTCCGCCCAGGACTTCTTCCGGCTGCTGGCCGCCGGCGCGGTGCCCGTCGCCTTCGTGCTCGGCACGTGCGTCTACCACATCGCCCACCAGTCGATGATGCAGACGCTGCGCCAGACCGGCCAGAACCAGGAAATGATCCAGTTCACCCAGGGCATCTACGAGGCGCGGGAACTTGCCCTCGCGCGGATGCAGTCCGAAGCCGAGCAGGCCCGGTCCTCGGGCATCGTCGGGGTCAACGTGGCGGTCTCCAATCACGTCTGGGGCGAGCACGCGACGGAGTTCCTGGCCACCGGCACGGCCATCCGGCGCCTCTCGGAAGAGCACCGCCTGCCGCAGACCTCGCCCAAGCCCACCTTCACTCTCGGCCTGGATGTCTGAAGTGGCCGGCCGGAACCGCATCCGCTGGGCGGCCCGGTCCTGCGCGCTCGCGAATAACCCCGGGGTCTGCTAGCCCGATGCTCCGCGCTGGCTGCCGGGCACCGGGGGCAGCGCCCGCACCCGAGCCGGCTCCGGCTCCAGCGGCGGGGCGCCGACCGCACAGGACATCCGGCACTCCGGCCGCGCGACCGGCTGATTGCCCTCAGGACGCAGCACGTTGTTGTCGATCAGCGCAGCCGAGAGCAGCGCGCCGAGCAGCAGCAGCCCGGCGCAGATCAGCATCGCGGTGCGAAAGCCGGAGCTGAACAGCACCGCCGAGTGATAGCTCGCCGCGCCGAGGCCCGCGGCGGCCGGCAGCCCGGCCACGGCGAGCAGGCCGGCCGCCCTCGCCACCGCGTTGTTCACCCCGCTCGCTACCCCCGCGTGCCGGACATCAGCGCTGGCCAGCACGGTCGCGGTGAGCGGGGCCACCGTCATCGTGAGGCCGAGCCCGAAGACGACCACGGCCGGCAGGACATCAGTCAGGTAGGAGGCGTGGACGCCGATGCGCGTCATCAGCAGTACGCCGACCGCGCAGGTGGCCGTGCCCGCCGCCATCAGCCAGCGCGGCCCGATCCGCTGCGCCAGCGCCCCCGCGCGCGCCGACAGCAAGAGCATCAGCACGGTCGTCGGCAGCAGCGCCGTGCCCGCCGTCAGCGCCGAGAACCCCGAGGAGACCTGCAGCTGCAGCACCAGCAGAAATATGACCCCGCTGAGCGCGGCATAGACCAGGAAGGTCACGAGGTTGACTGCGCTGAACTGACGCGAGCCGAAAACATTGAGCGGCAGCATCGGCGCGGTCTCGCTGGACGGCCGGCCGCGGCGGCGCTCCAGTCCCACGAAGGCGGCGAAGGCCGCGACCCCGATGAGGCCCGCGGCCACCGATCCGGCGATCATCGATCGCTCCGGCGCCTCGATGAGGGCGTAGGTGATCCCGGCCAGCCCCAGCGCGGCGAGCCCGGCGCCCGCCACATCGAACTTCCCGCTGGCCGACGGGTCCCGGCTTTCCGGCACGTGCCGCGCGCTGACCGCGAGGACGACCGCCCCGAGCGGCAGGTTCAGCAGGAAAACCCAGCGCCAGCCCGCCGTGACCACGATCCAGCCGCCGAGCAGCGGCCCTACCGCGCCGGCCACTCCGCCCAGGCCCGACCAGGTGCCCACGGCGCGCGGCCGGTCATCGGCGGCGAACGTGGCCTGGATGATGGCCAGGGAACCGGGGACCAGCAGCGCGCCGCCGATCCCCTGCAGCACCCGGGCGCCGATCAGCACGCCGATGGTCGGGGCCAGCCCGCATAGTGCGGACGCCAGGGCGAACCACGCCACGCCCACGGCGAAGACCCGGCGGCGGCCGAACCGGTCGCCCAGTGCTCCGCCAAGCAGGATCAGCCCCGCCAGCGTGAGGGTGTAGGCGGACACCGTCCACTGCAGGCCGCCGAGGGTGGCATGCAGGCTCTTGCCGATGGTCGGCAGCGCGACGTTGACGACCGTCGAGTCGAGCATCGCCATGCTCGACCCGAGCACTGTCGCGGCCAGCAGCCAGCGCGCCCTGCTCGTGCCGAGCCGGACCTCCTCGGAGGCGGCGGCGGTCGAGGAGGTCACGTACCGATGGTCTCATAAGCCGCGAAACGCACTGGCCAGCGGCGGCAGCGCTACCCGCGGACGGCGCAGGTCACAGCGGCGGCCAGGTGTGCACGGGGTCGTTGGTGTTCATCCGCTCGATGTAGCCCTGGGTCATCTGGCGCAGCGCCTCCCCGCGGTCCGCCCCGGCGTCGCTGAGCGCGCGCACGGCGTCGATCTGCCAGCTGGCCCCGTTGCGCCCCGCCAGGCAGCGCCGCTCGATGATGGTCAGCAGCCGGCCGGAATCGGCGTCGTCGACGCCCCAGGCCCGCAGGCCGGCGGCGGCCAGCGGGAGCAGACGGCGCAGGGTCAGCTCGGTGACCGAGACCTCGCCCATTCCCGGCCAGTAGACCTGCGCGTCCAGTCCGTGCCGGGCGCCTTCGACCAGGTTGTCGGCGGCGGCCGAGAAGGACATCTGCGTCCAGATGGGCCGGTCGGCCTCGGCGAGAGCGCGGACCACGCCGTAGTAGAACGCCGCGTTCGCCAGCACGTCGGCGACGGTCGGGCCGGCCGGCAGGACCCGGTTCTCCACCCGCAGGTGCGGCATGCCGCCGACGACCGCGTACACCGGCCGGTTCCACCGGTAGACGGTGCCGTTGTGCAGCGTGAGCTCGGCCAGATGCGGCGCCTCGCCCCGGTCCAGGGCATCGGCCGGGTCTTCATCCTCGACCAGCGGCAGCAGCGCGGGAAAGTACCGGATGTTCTCCTCGAACAGGTCGAACACCGAGGTGATCCAGCGGTCGCCGAACCACACCCGCGGCCGCACGCCCTGCTCCTTGAGCTCCTCGGGCCGGGTGTCGGTGGCCTGCTCGAACAGCGTGATCCGGGTCTCGGGCCACAGCTGCTTGCCGAACAGGAACGGCGAGTTCGCGCCGAGCGCCACCTGCACGCCCGCCACGGCCTGCGCGGCGTTCCAGTAGCTGCCGAACGCCTCCGGGCTGACCTGGAGATGCAACTGCACGCTGGTGCACGCTGCTTCGGGCGCAATGGTGTCGGCGTGGGTGAGCAGCCGTTCGGGGCCCTCAATGGAAATCCGCATCTCCTCGCCGCGGGCGGCGAACATCTGCTCGTTCAGCAGCTGATAACGCGGGTTAGCCGAGAGGGCCGTCATGCCGACATGCTCCTCGCGCAGCGTCGGCAGGATCCCGACCATGACCAGCCGGCTGCCGGCCTGCTGCGCGCGCTCGTTGGCGTGGTTCAGGCTGGCGCGCACGCCGTCTTCGAGCCGGGACAGGGCGTCGCCGCTGAGCGGCCGCGGCGGCACGTTGATCTCGATATTGAACTGGCCCAGTTCCGTCGCCCAGCTGGGGTCGGCGATCGCGCCGAGCACCTCGGTGTTCGACATCGACGGCCGGCCCTGGTCGTCGACCAGGTCCACCTCGATCTCCAGGCCGACCTGGCGCGGCTCGCTGTCGAACCGCAACTCGGCCAGCATGCGGGCGAACACGTCAAGGCACTGGCGGACCTTCTCGCGGTACGCACGGCGGTCCTGCTGGCTGACCACGATGGCCGGGACTTCCCTGCCCATCGCCGTCAGTCCTGCACCGGGCGCGAGGCGGCCGCCCGGCCGGCCGGTCCGCACGCGGACAGGGCCGCCCGGTCCTGCGGACTGTCCCAGTCCAGCTCGGGGCCGTCCGGCACGATGCGGGTCGGGTTAATGTGCGGGTGGGTGATGTAGTAATGCCGCTTGATCTGGCCGAAGTGCGTTGTCTCGCGGAACGCCGGGATCGAGTAGAGGTCGCGGGCGTAGCCCCAGAGAGCCGGGTAATCGGTCGTGCGCCGGATGTTGCACTTGAAGTGCGAGTAATAGACGGCGTCGAAACGGGCGAGCGTCACCCACAGCCGGATATCGGCCTCGGTCAGCGTGTCGCCGAGCAGGTAGCGCTGCCCGGTCAGCCGCTCCTCCAGCTGGTCCAGCATGGCGAACACCGCGGTCACGCCCTTGTGGTATTCCTCCTGCGACCGGGCGAAGCCGGTCCGGTAGACGCCGTTGTTGACGCCCTCGTAGACCACCTCGTTAATGGCGTCGATCTCCGGCCTTAGTCCTTCCGGGTACAGGCGGGCAGCCGGGTCGGCCCACTGGCCGAACTGCGTTTCCAGGTCAATGGTGATGTCCGGGAAATTGTTGCTGACGATGCGGCTTTCCTGCCGGTCCCACAGCACGGGTACCGAGACGTGCCCGTCATAACCCGGCTCCGTCCCCTGATAGGCCTCGCGCAGCAGCGCGAAGCCGTTCACCGGATCCAGCGAGTAGCCGTCCCCGTCGCGGAACGCCCAGCCGCGGCCGTCCCGGATCGGATCCACCGCCGACAGCGAGATGACGTCTTCGAGACCGAGCAGGCTGCGCACGATCGCGGAACGGTGCGCCCAGGGACAAGCCCAGGAGATGTAGAGGTGATAGCGCCCGGGCTGTGCCGGGTAGCCGCTGGAGCCATCCGCGGTGATCCGGCCGCGGAACGGGTACGCGGCCCGGACGAACCGCGCGGCCAGCTCGGCCCGCTGGCGATCGCGCGGCTTGCGGAAGTCGCCGTAGTCGCCGAACGCCCTGAAATCCACCGGGCTCGCGCCGCCCCGCTGATCACTGCTGGCCGTCATTTACCGTCCCCTCCCGCGCCGGGCATCACGCTCAGTTAAGCCGCTCGCGGGCACGAGCGCCACTGCCGCCGCGGCCGGTTTCGCCGTGCCGGGCGGGACGGACACACGGATATTTAGCTGCGCTAAGTGCCTTGAAGGCCTATAAAGCGGATGCAAGCGGGCGTCCAGGCCCTGACTGGCCGGAGGCTTCCATCGGCAGTGGCGACCGGGCCCGGCGGGAAGCACCTTCAGCATGGGTCCTCTGCCCGAAGCCGCTCCCAGATCAGGGTCGCGGCCGGGAAAGTGCTGCCCACCTTGCCGCTGAAGCTCTGCCTTCCCCGTAGTGCTGCCTTCCCTACTGCTGCCTCCCCATGCTGGCACCGGCGAGTGCGAGCATGGGCTGATGGAAACCTCCGGCGACGCTTACCTCTTCTTCGTCAACCGCGCCCTCGACGGCATGGTCGCCATCGTCGGCGAGCTCGGCGACGACCTAGCCTGCACGGCCCCGGAACTGCCCGGCGCGAATTCGCCCTACGTGATCCTGCATCACTGCCTGGCCGTCATGGATTACTGGGGCGGCCACGTCGTGGCCGGCCGCGAGGTGCACCGGGACCGGGACGAGGAATTCGCTGCGAGCGGCCCGGTCGCCCGGCTGATTTCCGCTGCCGTGGCCGCCAGGTGCCAGTTCGCCGAGGATATGGCGGCGGCGGAACCGGCGGCGCCGCCGCGCCGGCCGCCGTTGGCGAGCACGTGGGCGGGGCCGCCGCCGGAGACGCAGGAACACGCCCTGCTGCACATCCTCGAAGAACTCGCCCAGCATCACGGCCAGGCCCAGCTCACCAGGGACCTGCACCTGCCCGGCGCGAAGACCATTAGCGCCAGGAGCCGTCAGAGCCAATCTGACTGGATCACAGCACCCGCGGGAAGGACCACAGAGCCCCGGCGAGGATCACGCGACCCCGCGGGGAGGTTTTTCATGATCTCGTAAAGTGAGTGGTCGCGCAGGTCGCGCAGGCCCCTTTCTTACCGGATCATGGTCTTAGCGCGCCGCGGCGGCCATCCGCCGGACCGCCTCCTCGATCAGGGCGGGCGAGGTGCCCATGTTGAGGCGGGCGAAACCGCGGCCCTGCGTGCCGAAGTCCGGACCAGGAGACAGCGCGACCTTCCCGCCGGCCAGAAACTGCGCGGTGGGATCGTCGCCGAGACCGAGCTCCCGGCAGTCGAGCCAGGCCAGGAAGCTGGCCTCAGGAGGGACATAGCGCACCGCCGGCAGGTGCTCGCTGAGCAGCCGCGCCAGCAGCACGCGGTTCTCGTCGAGCTGCCGCAAGACCGCGTCCAGCCACGGCAGGGACTCCGCAAAAGCCGCCACGGTGGCCAGCACCCCGAGGTGCGCGGCGAGCAGCGCCTCCCAGCGCACGGCGATAACCCGGGCCGACTCTGCCGACCCGGCGACGGCGACGCCGCATTTGAGGCCGGGAATGTTCCAGCCCTTCGAGGCGGAGGTAAAGATCACGGCCCGCTCGGTCAGCTCGTGATCGAGCGAGAGGAACGGCACATGCTCCGCGCCCGCAAGAACCAGCGGCGCGTGAATCTCGTCCACCAGCAGCCGCACCTTGCGGCGGCGGCAGATGTCGGCGATCGACAGCAGCTGCTCGCGCGACCAGACCCGGCCGAGCGGGTTGTGCGGATTGCACAGCAGGTAAGCGCTGACGCCTTCGGCGGCCAGGGCCTGATCGAGCGCGTCCAGGTCGAGGTCGTAACCGCCGTCGGCGTCGCGCCGCAGCGGCGCCTCCACGATGCGCCGGCCGATGAACTCGAGCCGGAAGAAGAACGGCGCGTACACCGGCGGGCTGATCACAATTCCGGAGCCGGGCGGCGTCAGGGCGAGAAGCATCTCCGCCACGCCGGTCATCACGTCGGGGATGGGGTAAACCCGGGCGGGATCGGGTGACCACCGCAGCCTTTTCGCGGCAACGGCCGCGAACGCCTCGCCGAGCTCGCCCCGGTGCGCGTAACCGCAGTCACCGATGGCCAGCGCCGAGGAGACGGCGTCCCTGATCGGCTGGGCCAGGTCGAAATCCATCTCCGCGACAAACGCGGGCAGCACGTCCTCGGGGTACGTCCGCCACTTGAAGCTCTTGCGCTGCCTGAGGGTGTCCAGAGAGCAGGATCCGAGAATGGCGTCCATCAAAGGGATGCTAGCGGGCGCCCGGGCCCGGCCGTCGCGGCGCCCGCCCCGGCGCCTGGATACGCATGTCGTGAGAGGACCAGATGCCACGGGGAGGGCCTCGGCGGCCAGCACCGCCCGCCTACGGCACTGCACAGATTGTGTGTGGAGTTCAGTGTGAGTGACCGGAGTTAGCTGATGAGGCGAAAGTTACTGGGGGTGACTTAGATACGCATGAGGCGTAGCCTCAGCTGAGGGCTAGTGATCTGCGCCCGGTGCTATGCCAGGCCGGGCACGATGATTGTTTCTCGGTGATCTGCTGGTAACCGGCGCCTCCCCCGACGACCGGCCTATCACGGGCGCATACGGAAGGCAGGGGCATGAGAAGATCCCTGATTACCATCGCGCTAGCGATCGGACTGCTGGCCGGCGGCGCCAGCACGGCCTTTGCCGCACCGTCGGCCAGGGCACCGAAACTGCCGGTTCTCTACAACCTGGGCGGCGCTCCATTCACAGCATGGAACCTGCCGCAGATCAGGCCGGGAGTCTTCTTCATCTTCGCTGACGGCAGCGCAGCCTTGATCGGCGCACCAGGGAGAAAAAAGGACAAGCCAATACGCTGGAAGTCCTGGACCCGACGCTCTGCTTTCGCCCGCGGGTATTACACTTGGCGCGACAAGCCGACGCCGGGCCCGTATCACTACTCGGCGATCACGATATCGCTATGGGATGCCAGGACGCACGGCGGCATCAGGCCCGGAGTCCGCTACTACGACAAGATGACTCTTCACTTCACGCGGTGTCACTCCCAGTGCCGTGCCGTTCTCAAGTACAGGACGTTCGGTTCCGGCAAGTACCGGGCCGGGACCTGGCTCGTCATACGCGGCGGCTACCCCTAACAGGGACCGGGGCTGTCGGCGACGCAGCCGCCCCGAACGGCGGTCAGGACAGGCGGCGGATCCGCCAGGCACAGAGCCCGCCAGGAGCCAGGGCGAGGGCGAGGAAGATCGCGGTCTCGTACCACTGGAAGGCCCAGTAGCGACTGGCGGGCTGGTAGGTGATCAGCTGCCGCAGATGCTGACTGGCGAACCAGGCGTTGCACTGCTGCTCGGTGCCCGACAGGCAGGGCGACGCCGTCGGCATGACGAACACGTGACCGGTGGTGGTGATGGTCTTGCTGGAGACAATCCACGCGCCGGGCTGGTGAGGTGCCATGGTCATCTGACCGTTGCTGCTCATCTCGATATTGCTGAGGACGGGATGGATCGCCCTTGTGGCCTGGGCGGGCACAGTGAAGTGGGGCCGGACCACCTGAGGCAGCGGCCAACTCGCCGCGGTTGACCCTCCCCTTACGGGACGGCCCACGCTGATGCCATGACTTATCCATCGGGCACGCCAGTCACAGGAGAAGAAATCATGGCCCCGGTGAGTACTGCCCACGCGCAGGTCATCTAGTTCTCAAGCAGCTCTTAGCTCCCGGTTCCGCTAACCCGCATCGTGCGGCATCGGGAGGTCGCCGGTCAGGTAGCGGTCCAGGGTGGGACCGATCGCCGCCGCGAGGTCCTCGGCCGTGGCCGCGACCACCGGCTGAAAGGCCAGCACGTACCGGGCGAGGGCCAGCCCCACCATCTGGCTGGTGACCAGGGCCGCCCGGTACTCCGCCTCGGCGGGGTCGGGGCTCTGGGCGAGCTGAGCGACCGTCCCGAGGATGGCGTCGGCGAGGAACTCCCGGAACATGACGGCGGCCGGCTCGCTGGTCACGGCCGAGCGCAGCATGGCGAGGAAGGCGTCATGGACCGCGGGATCCTCCCAGGTGGCCAGCGCGGCCCGGGCCAGCTGCTCGCCGCGGCCGGTCCCGGGACTGCGGGCCCCACCGGCGAGAGCAGCGGTCACGATCTCGCTCGGCACCACCGGCACATCCATCGCCGCAGCAAAGAGCCGTTCCTTGGTGCCGTAGAAGTGGTGCACGAGCGCTGGATCCACGCCCGCATCGGCCGCGATGCCGCGGATCGTCGCCTTGTTATAGCCGTGCTCGGCGAAGCGGGACCGGGCTGCGTCCAAAATGGCCGCGCGGGTACCGCTGTCGCCGGCGCGCCGTCCGCTGCGGCTCGGCGCGCGGCTGGGCGTCAAGCCCGCTCCCTGGCGATGTCGCCGGCGGGCAGGACCAGCTCGAAGAACCGTTCCTCCAGCGTCGCGGGCGCCCGGGACAGCCGGGCCGCATGTGCGCCGAGCGCTCGCCGGACCGTATCGAGATCCGCGGCCGGCACCCGCAGCCCGTGCCCGGCCAGGGCCGCCGGCAGCCCGGCTTCCTCCAGCGCGCGGAACGCTTCCGGCCACGAATCGGGTTCGACGACTGTCACCTGGCGGCCTCCGATGATCTGCGCGGCGGTGCCCTGCGCGACGACCCGGCCATCTGCCATGATCACCAGCCGCCCGCACTCCCCCGCCTCCTCCATGTAGTGGGTCGTTACCAGCACGCCGGCCCCGGCGTCGGCCGCGGCGCGGATCGTGTCCCACAGCCGGGCGCGGCCGAGCGGATCGACCCCGGACGTCGGCTCGTCGAGGATGAGCAGGTCGGGGTGGTGCGACAGTGCTTCGGTGAAGGCGGCCCGGCGCTGCAGGCCGAGCGGCAGCTGGCCGACCTGCGCATCGCCGAACGCGCGAAGCTGCCCGGTCAGCTCAGCGGGCGCGCCGCCGAATACGGCCGCGGAGAACTCCAGGTTCTGCGTCACGGTCAGATCTGAGTAGAGGCCGAGTCCTTGCGGCACGTATCCGAGCCGGCGCCGGGTATCGCGCGACGGCGGCTGGCCGAAGAGCACCACGTCCCCGCTGGTGGTCGCGAGCAGGCCGAGCAGCATGCGGATCAGCGTGGTCTTGCCGGCCCCGTTCGCGCCGAGCAGTCCCACGATCTCGCCGGGCGCTACCTGCAGGGTGACCTCGCGGACGGCGGTGAACTGCCCGAACTGGCGGGTCACCCCGAGACACTGGGCGATCGGCTCGCCAGGACGCGGCCCGGCCAGATCCCTGTTCCGCCTGCCGCCCGTTGCCGCGCTGCCCGTTTGCGCACTGCCGGTTTGCCCGCTGCCCGTTGCCGCACCGTCTGCTTCCGGCGCGCGGGCCGTGGCGCGCGCAAGCTCACGGGCGAGGGCCGCGACCGTCACCGCATCCTGGAGGTCGGGCGAGATCGGCTCGCCGGACGGCTGGCTCTCGCCTGGGGGCACCCAGACCCGCCAGCGGCCGCCCCGCCGCCACGCCCGCTGGCCGGCCAGTCCCGCCGGGCGCTCCGTCGCGCCGAGCACCGTTCCCGGCAATGCGGCGATGATCTCGTCCGGGGTGCCCGCGGCGAGCCGCTCCCCTTCATCGAGGACCAGGACTGAAGCGGCGCGCTGTGCCTCGTCCAGGTAGGACGTGGCCAGCACCACGGCAGCTCCGGCGGCCGCGGCCCGGGCCATCAGCGCCCACAGCCCGGACCGGCTGACCGGGTCGACGCCGGTGGTGGGCTCGTCCAGGATCAGCAGGTCCGGCTGGTGCATCATCGCCGCGATCACGCCGAGCTTCTGCCGCATCCCGCCGGAAAGCTGGCCGGCCAGGCGGCCGCGCATGTCCGCGAGCCCCGCTCGGTCCAGCAGCTCGGCTGCCCGTTCCCGCGCACGCCCCGGTGCGAGGCCGTAGGCGGTGGCGCGAAACGCCAGGTTCTCGGTCACGGTCAGGTCGGGATACGTGCCCGAGCCCGCCGACAGGTAGCCGAGCCGGGCGGCAGACGGCGCGTCCACGCGGCCGCTGCCGGGCGCGAGCACCCCGGCCAGGCACCGCAGCAGCGTCGTCTTGCCCGCGCCGTCACCGCCGACCACCGCCGTCAGCTGGCCGGCCGGCGCCCAGAGTGACACGTGAGCAAGGGCGCGGGTCTCCCCATACGAAACGGAAATTTCCTCCGCACCCCAGCCTGTATCGCCGGCCACCGTCCCGGCGCCCGCACCTGGCGTCAGGGCCGGCCGGCTCACGCCTCCTCCCCGGCACCGGGCGCGCTGAGTGCTTCGCTCGCCAGGGCGCGGGCCGTACTGGCGGCACCAGAGGGCGTGGCTGTGCCCGCGGGCCCGCCCGCGGCGTCCGCGGGCACGGGGCCGGCCGGCCGGTTTCGGCCTGTCCGGGCGGGCGCGAGATAGGCGCGGAACCGCAGGGTCGCCAGTGTCACCACGATCGCGCCGAGCAGCGCGAGGAAAACGAAGGGTTCCCATAGCGCGCTGATCGGCTCCGCCCGCAGCATGACGCCGCGGGAGATCTCGTTGAAGTAAGTAAGCGGAAGCAGATAGGAGATCCAGCGGACCCCCACGACGATCGAGGACAGCGGGAAGATCAGCCCCGATAGCAGCACCTGCGGCAGCGTGATCATCATCGCGAGCTGGATCGCCTGGCCCTGGTTCTGCGAGACGCTGGAGATCAGCACGCCCGTGCCGAGGGTGACGAACACGAACAGCAGTGCGCCGAGGGCGAAGACCGCGGGCGAGCCGCGGAACGGCACCCCGAACAGCGTGATCCCGACCGCGAGCACGATCGCCAGGTCCAGGACGGCCACGACGAAGTACGGGGCGATCTTGCCCAGGAATACGTCCCGCGGCCGCAGCGGCATCACGGCCAGCTGCTCCAGCGTGCCTGACTGGCGTTCCCTGACCACCCCCAGGCTGGTGATCAGGACCCCGATGAACACCAGCACCACGCCCGCCAGGCCGGGGATCATGATGTCGGATGTCTTGAGCCCGGGGTTATAGAGAATCGTGACCCGCGGCATCAGCACCGAGCCACCTGCCGCCGCGCCGCCAGCTGTCCCAGTGCTAACAGCACCGCTGGCCGCCGCGCCGGCACCCGCTGAGCTTCTGGCCGACGCCAGTGCGGTCAGCGCGGCGCGAGCGGAAAACAGCTGGCTGCCGTCGATCAGCACCACCGGCCGGGTACCGCCGGTCAGCACGGCGACGACGGCATGGCCGTCCCGCAGCTGATCACGGGCCCAGGCCGGACCCTGGCCGGGCTGCACGGACACCACGTCAAAGGAGTGCGGGAGAGCATGTGCGGCCACGCCGGCCTGCGGCCCGGCCACGGCCACCGGGATCGACGACACGTCAAAGCTGGCCGCGTAGCCGAAGATCACCAGCAGCAGGATCGGCATCACGATCATCATCGCGAGAGTGCGCCGGTCTCGCCGCATCTGGCGGAATTCCTTGACGATCATCGCCCACATCGGCGCTCTCCTCAGCCAGCGGATCATTTCACCGTACGTTGAATTCTACGGCCGTTGAATTAACTATGTCAATGTCCGCCTGCCTTCGCGGCAGTGCCGCCGATCTGATCAGATGGGCCCATGACCGCCACGCGATACGGGGGACGCTGGACACTGGAAGACCGTTTTGACTCGTGCTGGCAGTACCTGCCGGTCGAGGTGCCGCCGGGCACCTACGCGCTGCGGGCGGAGCTGGAGTACGAGCGCGCAGGGGCCGTGCTGGACCTGGGCTGCATGGGACCGGCCGGTTTTCGCGGCTGGTCAGGCGGATCGCGGCGGTCCTTCGTGATCACGGCAGACGCGGCGACCCCCGGCTATCTGCCCGGCGAGCTTGAGCCGGGCACCTGGCTGGTGATGATCGGCCTGCACATGCTGCCGCCTGGCGGAACGAAGTATCGCGTCGTCGCCGAGGTGAGCAGCTCACCAGGCCAGCTGCGCCCCGAGGCGGCGCCGGACCCGGTGCCCCCGCTCGGCGAGCGGCCGGCCCGGCGTGACCTGCCGGCGGCGGCGGGCCGCCGCTGGCTGGCGGGAGACCTGCACACCCACACCGTCCATTCCGACGGCGCCATGACGGTGCCGGAGCTAGCCAGGTTCGCGGCGGGCTCCGGCCTCGATTTCATCGCGGTGACCGACCACAACACCAACAGCCACCATGCCGAGCTGCCAGGCGCTGCCGCGGCCCACGGGATCGGCCTGCTGCCGGGCCAGGAAGTCACGACATCAGAGGGCCACGCGAACGCGCTCGGCGATCTCGGCTGGATCGACTTCCGGGAGCCTGCCGACTCATGGCTGGAGGCGACGCAGCAAGGCGGCGGGCTGCTGTCGGTCAACCATCCGATCGGCGGCCACGTGAGCTGGACGCTGCCGATGAAGAGGCGCCCGCCGCTGGTCGAGGTCTGGCACTGGAGCTGGCTGGATCCGCACTGGACCACTCCCCTGGCCTGGTGGCTGGCCTGGGATCCGACCGCGATCCCGGTCGGCGGCAGCGACTGGCACCGGCCCGGGTCCGACGCCCCGCCGGGAACTCCGACCACCTGGGTCGAATGCGAGCGCGACGACTCCCGGCGGGCGGCCGATCCCGCGCTCATTCTCGAGGGCCTGCGGGCCGGCCGGACGGCCATCTCCGCCAGCCGGGATGGGCCGGTGCTCCTGCGGGCCGACGGCGACCTGCTCGCCGTCGGCGCCGACGGCGCGATTGTCGTCGGCCCGGACGGGCCGAAGGCCCGGGTGCGGGGGCCGCTGGCCCGGTTCCCCGGCGATGCTGGCCTGCATCGCCTGGTCGACACCACCGGAGCGACCCTCGCACTCACGCTCTGACCTGAGCGGCTCAGAACCTGACGCGAGCCCAGCTGGCGCCGCTGTTCCTGGTCAGGTACAGGTGACTGCCCAGACTGGGGACGCCCTCGATCGCCACGCCCTGGGCAGCAGTGGTGAAGCCGAAATCGGCCCAGCCCTTGCCGCCGTCGTCAAGCGCCAGCGAGTTATGCCAGCGGCGGCCGCCGTCGCTGCTGGCGTAGATCCAGGTCGCGCCCGAGGCAGTGGCGATGAACAGGTGCCGCGGTCCGGGCAGCGCCAGTACTCCCCCGTCCCCGGCCCGGGGCGCGTGGCCGACGCGCCGGAAACTGGCTCCGCCGCTGTCCGACCGGAAGATGGTCTTGGTGGTCGAGCCGAGGCCCGGCTCACCGGCGCACAGCAGCGCGAGCCGCTGCCCGCTGTAGGCGGCGAGGCTGCCCAGGCCGAACCTGTGCGGGCACGGCAGGGGCCGCGCTGACCAGCGGCGGCCCGTCTTCGACGCGTACAGGTGCGAGCCGAGGAAGATCCACGCCGATTTTCCGTGCAGCGTGATCGCGCCCGGATCAGCGAAGCCCCGTACTCTGGCCGGCAGGCCGGCCACCCTGGACCAGTGATTGCCGCTCGCCGCGGAGCGGTAGATGCTGACCCGGCCGCCCGCGAGGTTCACGGCCGCGTACACGACGCCGCCGGAGGCCTCCAGATCCCCGACGGGGCCCGGCAGGCCGACCCGGTGCCAGGTGGCGCCGCCATTATGAGTGACCTGCAGCTGCGACCCGTAGGCGAACCCGTCCCGGACGTCGGCGAAACGCAGCTTGCCGAGCCCGCGACCGCCCGGCACGGGGCTGAGCCCGACCTTCGGGGCCGGGATGCCCCGCCAGCTGCGGCCGCCATTCTCGGTGCGCACGACCGAAGTACACGGCTTCTTCGTGCACGGCGCCGTGCCGAGAACCCAGCCGTCACTGGCCGATGCGAACGTCACGGAAAGCGGCCGGAACCCCGGCGGCACCCGGCCGCCGGGCGGCCCGGTGATCTCGGCGTGCCTCTGCGGTGCCCGCGCGGGCGCCGCGCTGGCCGCGGCGCCGGGCCCGGCAAGCTGCATGATCAGCGCGCCGCCCAGCGCGAGCCCCGCACTGGCAGCTGTCAGCCATCGGTAATGCATCGTCGGTCCTCCCGGACTGCTCTATCCTGCCGGCGCTGGCCTGGGGACCGGATGATCCGGTTCGCCCTGGCGCGGCGCCGGGCAGCGGCGGGCGCCGCCCTCATTTAGTGTGACGACGCGCCGGGGTCCGAGGTTGTCCGGACCGGCTACGACTTGGCCGGCCGCTGCACCTGCCCGGCCGGCGCCGGGGCGCTGACGATGCGGAAGACCGGGTAGCCGGGGGCAATCTCCAGCAGCCTGGCGTCCGGCGCGCTCGCGTCCACGCCCTCGAAGAACACGCCGACCTCGAACTTCCAGCGCCGAAGGTAAGCGCGCAGGATCGCCGGCTTGCGGTCGTCCGGCAGCTCGGTCGCGGTGAAGGCCTCGGTCCGCTTGCCGACGCGCAGCTCGCCGCCGCCCGCGACGCGCAGGTTGCGCACCCACTGCGTCTGGCCGCGCGGCGCGACCAGGTACCGCTCGCCTTCGTGCGTGAGCAGGTTCACCGGGGTGGTCCGCCACTGGCCGCTGCTGCGGCCGCGGACCGCGAGGATGCGGCTGCCCCAGACGCTGATGCCCGCGCGGGTGAGGGCGGCGACCGAAGAGTTGAAGAACCGCAGCATGGTGCGACCCGCGGTCGTGGTCGGTATGACGTAGCGGCTGGCAGTGTCGTTCATCGCAGTCTCCTTGGCACAGAACCCGAGAGGGCCTTCCCCCGAGCGAGATCAGTGCTCTCGCTTAAGATCAGTGTTCACCTTCAGGCCGGTTCTGTCAAGAGCGGTGCTCTTGAATTTGATCGCCGCTCTCGCTTATGGCAGGCTGCTCACATGAAAGCTGCGCAGACGGCCCGGCAGCGCGCTCGCACGGAGCTGACCAGGGAAATCAAGGAAGAGGCCCGGCGCCAGCTGGCTGCGGGCGGATCAGCGCAGCTCTCCCTGCGGGCGGTCGCCCGCGAGCTCGGGATGGCCTCATCGGCGCTCTACCGGTACTTTCCCAGCCGCGATGACCTGCTGACGGCGCTGATCATCGATGCCTACGACTCCCTCGGCCAGTGCGCCGAGCAGGCCGTCGCAGCCGCTGCGCAGGCCAGCATCCGGGCCCGGTGGCACGCCTGCTGCGACACGATCCGGGCCTGGGCCATCGCGCGCCCGCACGAGTACGCGCTGATCTACGGCTCGCCCGTTCCCGGCTACCAGGCACCGCAGGAGACGATCGGGCCCGCCGGACGGGTGCCGGCGGTCCTCGGCGCCCTGCTGGCGGAGACCTGGACGGCCCCAGCATGCGCCCCGGCGACCGGGGCGCCGACCAGTCCCGCCGGCGCGGCCGCAGCCGGCGGGGCTGACGCTCCGGGGGGCAATCATGCATCCGCGCCTGCCGTCATGTCCCCCAGGCAGCCGCAGCGCCGCCTGCCGGAGATGCTGGCCCGGCAGGCCGAGACGGTGGCCGCGATCATCGCGCCCGGCGCGCCGGCCCCGGCGGTCGCCAGCGCGCTGATCGCCTGGACGCAGCTGTTCGGCATGATCAGCTTCGAGCTCTTCGGGCAGCTGGTCGGCAGCGCTGATCCCGCTGACGCATTTTTCGGCTATGCGGTGGAGCAGATGGCGGACCTCATGGGCATGCCGGGCTGAGCACACGGTCGGCCAGCTAGTGCATCAGCCGGCGTAATGCAGGATGAGCGTCCTCATGCCAGCCTTCCCGTCGTAGGTACCGACGGATGTTGTGACTGCTGAACGCCTGCAGCCCGTCGAGGATCGTGTCTCCGTTCGCCGCACCTGGATCCGGGCTCGGAACGGCCTTCCAGCCGCCCGTCGCGGAACCGTACTCAATCAGTGCGGCTGCGTTGCCTGTCGCGGGCGGAACATCGTCCCCGACGGCCCGTGCGTCGTGGCCGCCATTGACGGCAGCTATCGCCTGCAGGTAATTGTCCTGCGGAGTCGGGTTCGGGGTAGCCAGCTGCTTTGCCCCGCCAGCTCCAGCGGGTGCCTCCGAACTGCGGCTATCGGGCGACATTCATGCAAAACGGGCCTGGCCCCGCAGGACCGGCCCGTTTGCGGCGCCGGGTCTGACCGGAAGCAGGTCCCGGCCGCGCTGCGTGGCCTTCTTGCCGGGACCGCGCAGGCGCTCCCTTCCGCACCGCGGGCTGGCTACCCGAGCTCCTGCCGCCAAACGACGGCACGCCGAGCAGCACGCGAACGAAGGGCCCGCGGTCCTGCCGTGGATGACGAAAGACCCTATTACTGAGCGATCGCCCCGCTGAGGCTCGGCTCAAGGCCCTGTGCCCTCGCGCAGATAAGCCTTAGGAGGTAGCCGTGCAAGAGATCCTTGAAGCAATCCTCAACCCCGACACGCCGCTCACGGACTTCGCGGAGCTGCCGCTGCCGGAGTCGTACCGGGCAATCACCCTGCACCGGGACGAGGAGAACATGTTCGACGGCCTTGACGTGGCCGACCGCGATCCCCGGAAGTCACTGCATTTCGAGGAAGTACCGGTTCCTCCGCTGGGCCTGGGCGAGGCGCTGATCGCCGTCATGGCCAGCGCCGTGAACTACAACACCGTATGGAGCTCTATTTTCTCGCCCATCTCGACGTTTGCCTTCCTGCGCCGCTACGGCAAGCTCTCTGAGCTCACCGCCCGGCACGACCTGCCCTATCAGGTCGTCGGATCAGACCTCGCGGGCGTGGTGCTGCGCACGGGCCCCGGCGTGACCGTCTGGAAGCCCGGTGAGGAGGTCGTCGCGCACTGCCTGTCGGTGGAGCTGGAAAGCTCCGACGGCCACAACGACACCATGATGGACCCGGAGCAGCGCATCTGGGGCTTCGAGACCAACTTCGGCGGCCTCGCCGAGCTGGCCATCGTCAAGACCAACCAGCTGATGCCCAAGCCCAAGCACCTCACCTGGGAGGAGGCGGCAACCCCCGGCCTGGTGAACTCCACCGCCTTCCGCCAGCTGGTCTCGCGCAACGGCGCGGGCATGAAGCAGGGCGACAACATCCTGATCTGGGGGGCCAGCGGTGGCCTCGGCGCCTACGCCACCCAGTACGCCCTGGCCGGCGGCGCCATCCCGGTCTGCGTGGTCTCCAGCGAGGCCAAAGCCGAGCTGTGCCGGTCGATGGGCGCTGAGCTGATCATCGACCGCAAGGCCGAGGGATACCAGTTCTGGAAGGACGAGCACACGCAGGACCCGAAGGAGTGGAAGCGCCTCGGCGCCCGGATCCGCGACCTGACCGGCGGCGAGGACGTCGACATCGTCTTCGAGCATCCGGGCCGGGAGACCTTCGGCGCCTCGGTATTCGTGACCCGCAAGGGCGGCACGATCGTGACGTGCGCCTCCACATCGGGGTACATGCATGAGTATGACAACCGGTACCTGTGGATGAGCCTCAAGCGGATCATCGGCTCGCACTTCGCCAACTACCGAGAGGCATGGCAGGCCAACCGCCTGATCTCCAAGGGCATGATCCAGCCGACGATGTCGGTGGTCTACTCGCTGGATCAGACCGGCCAGGCCGCGCTGGACGTGCACCGCAACCTGCATCACGGCAAGGTCGGCGTGCTCTGCCTGGCTCCTGAGGAGGGCCTCGGCGTGCGCGACGAGGCGCTGCGCGCCAAGCACCTGCCGGAGATCAACCGCTTCCGCAACGTGTGAGAACGGGCACCAGATGACCGACCCGACCGAGCAGCAGCCAGAGCGGCCCCGCCGGGACCGCCCCTGGCTGATGCGGACCTATGCGGGCCACTCGTCCGCCCGGGAGTCCAACGCGCTCTACCGGCGCAATCTCGCCAAGGGACAGACCGGACTGTCGGTCGCGTTCGACCTGCCCACCCAGACCGGATACGACGCCGATCACGTCCTGGCCCGCGGCGAGGTCGGCCGGGTCGGCGTCCCGGTGGCGCATCTGGGCGACATGCGCGCGCTTTTCGACGGCATCCCGTTGGAGCAGACCAACACCTCGATGACGATCAACGCGACGGCCATGTGGCTGATCGCGCTGTATCAGGTCGTCGCCGAGGAGCAGGGCGCCGACATCACCAAGCTCACCGGCACCACGCAGAACGACATCGTCAAGGAGTACCTCTCCCGGGGCACGTACGTATTCCCGCCCGCGCCGTCGCTGCGCCTCACCACTGACGTGATCGCCTACACCGTCACCCGCATGCCCCGGTGGAACCCGATCAACGTCTGCAGCTACCACCTCCAGGAGGCCGGGGCCACTCCGGTCCAGGAGATCGCGTTCGCGCTGTGCACGGCGATCAGCGTCCTGGACGCCGTGCGCGCCGGCGGCCAGGTGCCGGCCGGGCGGATGGACGAGGTCGTGGCGCGGATGTCCTTCTTCGTCAACGCCGGCGTCCGGTTCGTCGAGGAGATGTGCAAGATGCGGGCCTTCTGCCGGCTGTGGGAGGAGATCACCCGCGATCGTTACGGGATCACCGATCCGAAGCTCCGGCGGTTCCGCTACGGCGTCCAGGTCAACTCGCTCGGCCTGACCGAGGCACAGCCGGAGAACAACGTCCAGCGCATCGTGCTGGAGATGCTGGCCGTCACCCTGTCCAGGGACGCCAGGGCCCGCGCCGTGCAGCTGCCGGCCTGGAACGAGGCGCTCGGCCTGCCGCGGCCGTGGGACCAGCAGTGGAGCCTGCGCATCCAGCAGGTGCTGGCCTGCGAGTCGGACCTGCTGGAATATGGTGACCTGTTCAACGGGTCGCAGGTCGTGGAGGCCAAGACCGAGCAGCTGCTGGCGGGGGCCCGGGCGGAGATCGACAAGGTGCTGGCGATGGGCGGGGTGATCCCGGCGGTGGAGTCCGGCTACCTCAAGTCCGCGCTCGTCGCCTCGCACGCGGCCCGCCGGGCCCGGATCGAGTCCGGCGAGGACAAGATCGTGGGTGTCAACTGCTTCGAGACCACCGAGCCCAGCCCGCTGACCGCCGACCTCGACGCCGCCGTCCAGCAGGTCGACCCCGCCGCCGAGCAGGAGGCTGGCGCTCAGCTCGCACGGTGGCGCGAGCAGCGCGACGAGGCCGCCGCACAGGCCGCGCTCGGGCAGCTGCGGGCCGACGCGGCCCGCGACGGCATCAACCTGATGACCGCGACACTGGCCTGCGCCCGGGCGGGCGTGACCACCGGCGAGTGGTCGTTCGCGCTGCGGGAGGTGTTCGGCGAGTACCGGGCCCCCACGGGCGTGAGCGGCGCACCGGTCGCGGTGGCCGCAGACACCAGCGGAGAGCTGACCGCGGTCCGGGCCGCCGTGGCCGCGACCGCAAGCGAGCTCGGCGCGGGCAGGCTGCGGCTGCTGGTGGGCAAGCCCGGCCTCGACGGGCACTCCAACGGCGCCGAGCAGATCGCCGTGCGAGCCCGTGACGCCGGGTTCGAAGTCATCTACCAGGGCATCCGGCTCACCCCCGCGGAGATCGTCGCGGCCGCGGTCGCCGAGGACGTGCACTGCGTGGGGCTGTCCATCCTGTCGGGCGCCCATGCCGCGCTCGTCCCTGATGTCCTGGACCGGCTGCGCCAGGCCGGCGCGGCCGACATCCCGGTCGTGGTCGGCGGGATCATCCCGGCGGCCGACGCCGAGTCCCTGCGCGCCGCGGGGGTGGCGGCCGTCTTCACCCCGAGGGACTTCGGCATCACCACCATCATCGGCCGCGTCGTCGACGAGATCCGTCTCGCCCACAGGCTGCAGCCGTGGCAGAGCCCGGCGGCCAGCATGGCCAGGACCACCTGACGGCGGCCAGGGGACGCGCGCGGCCCGGCCGCGGCGCCCGCCCGGCCACCACCCAACTCCGGAAGGACGGCACGATCCGACATGACCATCGCCCCGGCTGCCACGACCAACCGCCTGCGCCCCCGCCGCTCCTGCCTCGCGGTCCCGGGCAGCAACCCGCGCTTCCTGGAGAAGGCCCAGGCCCTGCCCGCCGACCAGGTCTTCCTGGACCTGGAGGACGCCTGCGCGCCGCTGGTCAAGGAAAGCGCCCGGCACACCATCGTCGAGGCCCTGAACTCCGGCGACTGGGGCGGCAAGATCCGCACGGTCCGGGTGAACGACTGGACCACGCACTGGACCTACCGCGACGTGATCACCGTGGTGGAGGGCGCGGGCCCGAATCTGGACTGCATCATGCTGCCGAAGGTGCAGGACGCCACCCAGGTGAAAGCGCTGGACCTGCTGCTGACCCAGGTCGAGAAGACGATGGGCTTCGAGGTCGGCCGGATCGGCATCGAGGCGCAGATCGAGAACGCCAAGGGCCTCGTCAACGTCGATGAGATCGCCGCCGCGTCGCCGCGGACCGAGACCATCATCTTCGGCCCGGCCGACTTCATGGCCTCGATCAACATGAAGTCGCTGGTCGTCGGCGAACAGCCGCCCGGCTATCCGGCGGACGCCTACCACTACATCCTCATGCGCATCCTGATGGCGGCGCGGACCTACGACCTGCAGGCCATCGACGGCCCCTACCTGCAGATCCGCAACGCGGCCGGCTACCGGGCGGTCGCCGAGCGGGCCGCGGCCCTCGGGTTCGACGGCAAATGGGTGCTGCATCCCGACCAGATCGCCGCCGCCAACGAGATCTTCTCGCCGTCCCAGGAGGACTACGACCACGCCGAGCTGATCCTGGACGCCTACGACTGGTGCACCTCCGAAGCCGGCGGGGCGAAGGGCTCGGCCATGCTCGGTGACGAGATGATCGATGAGGCGTCCCGCAAGATGGCGCTGGTCATCGCGGGCAAGGGCCGGGCCGCGGGCATGCAGCGCACCTCGAAGTTCGAGCCGCCCGCACCCTGAGCCCCCGGTGCTTCACGCCGGGGCCGCCGCCGTAATCCACCCGCCAGCGCAGCGAAGGGCACGCAGATGCAGTTCGGACGGACGTACGAGGAATTCGAGGTCGGGGCGGTCTACAAGCACTGGCCGGGCAAGACGGTCACCGAGTACGACGACCACCTGTTCTGCCTGCTGACGATGAATCACCACCCGCTGCACCTCGACGCGCACTACGCCGGCCAGACCACCGACTTCGGCCGCAACGTCGTTGTCGGCAACTACATCTACTCGCTGCTGCTCGGCATGTCGGTGCCGGATGTCTCGGGCAAGGCCATCGCCAACCTGGAGGTCGAGTCGCTGAAGCACGTCGCGCCGACGTTCCACGGCGACACGATCTACGGCGAGACCACCGTGCTCGGCAAGTGGCCGTCCAAGTCCAAGAGCGACCGGGGCATCGTGCAGGTCGAGACCCGCGGCTACAACCAGGACGGTGTCATTGTGTGCGTGTTCCGCCGCAAGGTCATGGTCCCGACCGAGACCTACATCAAAGAGCGCGGCGGCGAGCAGCCCGGCCGGCCCGAGCCGACGACCTGAGCTCTTCACGACCAGCAGAAAGGCAGCCGTGCCATGGAACGCCTCGCGCAGACCGAAGACCTGACCGAGATCCAGCGGGACATCCTCGCCACGGTGCGCGACTTCGTCGAAAAGGAGATCATCCCGGTCGCCACCGAGCTTGAGCACAAGGACGAGTACCCGGCCGCGATCGTCGAGGGCATGAAAGATCTCGGCCTGTTCGGGCTCACGATCCCCGAGGAGTTCGGCGGCCTCGGCGAGTCGCTGCTGACCTACGCGCTGGTAGTGGAGCAGATCGCCCGGGGCTGGATGTCGGTGTCGGGCATCGTGAACACCCACTTCATCGTGGCCCACATGATCAGCCAGCACGGGACGCAGGAGCAGAAGGAGTACTTCCTGCCCAGGATGGCGGCCGGCGAGGTGCGCGGCGCGTTCTCGATGTCGGAGCCGGGCATGGGCTCGGATGTCTCGGCGATCCGGACCAAGGCCGTGCCCGACGGCGATGACTTCGTGATCAACGGCCAGAAGATGTGGCTGACCAACGGGGGGACCTCCACCCTGGTAGCGGTGCTGTGCAAGACCGACGAGGGCCAGGACGCGGCCCATCGGAACATGACCACGTTCCTCATCGAGAAGGAGCCCGGCTTCGGCGCCAATCTCTCGGTGCCCGGCCTGACGGTACCGGGGAAGATCGAGAAGATGGGCTACAAGGGCGTCGACACCACCGAGCTGGTCCTGCACGACGTCCGCGTCCCGGCCAGCCGGGTCCTCGGCGGCAGCACGGGCCGCGGCTTCTACCAGATGATGGACGGCGTCGAGGTCGGCCGCGTCAACGTCGCCGCCCGCGGCTGCGGCGTCGCCCTGCGCGCCTTCGAGCTCGGCATCGCCTACGCCCAGCACCGGCATACCTTCGGCAAGCCGATCATCGAGCACCAGGCGATCCAGTTCAAGCTGGCCGAGATGGCGATCAAGGTCGAGGCGGCGCACCAGATGATGATCATGGCGGCCCGCAAGAAGGACTCCGGCCACCGCAATGACCTCGAGGCGGGCATGGCCAAGTACCTGGCGTCGGAGTACGCCAAGGAAGTCGTGGAGGACTCGTTCCGCATTCACGGCGGCTACGGCTTCTCCAAGGAGTACGAGATCGAGCGCCTGTACCGGGAAGTCCCGATGCTGCTGATCGGCGAGGGAACCGCGGAGATCCAGAAGATGATCATCGGACGCCGGCTGCTGGAGGAATACCGCATCGCCGAGTAGGGGCCTTCGGCTGCGCGCCAGCTCTCATGGCTCCAGGAGCCCGTCCTCTCTCCGGCGTTCAGGAGCCAGTCTTCGCAGAGCGGGGGCTGAGGTGTCCCGGTTCCGGGCCAGGCGTGAATGGCTCGGATCAGCGGCCCTGGATTCCTGCGGGACCTGGGGAATGCGCGGCTGCTGGTAAAGAGAAGGCCGATGGCGGGGTGCTGCCCTGGAGCGCTTGCTGAAGAATCGGCTGGAAGTCCTTGACGTTCTCGGTGAGCAGCCGCCGTCCCTGCGATGCGGCGAAGGCGACTATTTCCTCGTCCGTCATGGCCCGGACGCCAGGCTGCTCAGCCACGGCGGTGACGTCGTGTTTGAGGTCACGCAGGGCGGCGGCGATGACGGGCGAGAACATCTCGTCGAGGAGCAGCCTGGCGGGCGCCGGCTGGTTCATGCGATGAGCTGCTGGCGGTCCCGCCTCGCCTGCTCAGCGCGCAGCGATGCCTCCTCGGCGGCCGTGATCTCGGCGTCGATCTCGCGGGGATAGTCGCCGTAGTAGCTGACCGCGGTCGCGATCCGGCCCGGGTCGGCGGCGAATGCCTCAGCGGCAGCGTCGAGGGCCGCGGGACCCCGCTCAGCGGCACGCGACGGCGGATCAGGCGCCTGTGTCAGGCTGCCTGGCACAGGAAGGAAATGATGACGATCATTAATGCTAGCGACGCCAGGAAGGCGGCCGATGGAACCCCAGCGCGCACAATCTGACCCAGGGCACCCTCAGCTTGGGCAGTCTCAGCCAGGCCGACAGCGATGGGGCATCACGCTGCCGGTATCCGGCAGCCCGCTCGGCGCGCAGCGCGATCTCGTCGCGGCGCTGCCGGACCTCGGCTACACCGACGCGTGGTCGGCCGAGGTCAGCGGCGCTGACGCGTTCACGCCGCTGGCGCTGGCGTCGCAGTGGGCCAGCGAGCTGCGCCTCGGCACCGCGATCACGTCGGTGTTCACCAGGGCGCCCGGCGTCCTGGCCATGAGCGCCGCCGCGATCGCCGAGCTGGCCCCCGGCCGGTTCGTCCTCGGCGTCGGCACGTCCTCGCCGGTCGTCGTGGAGCAGTGGAACGGCGTCCCGTTCGTCAAGCCGTACCAGCGGGCCAGGGACATGCTCCGCTTCCTGCGCGCGGCCCTGGCCGGGGACAAGGTCAGCGAGCAGTACGAGACGTTCGCCGTGCACGGCTTCCGGCTCGAGCAGCCGCCTGCCGTCCCGCCGGACCTGGCCCTCGCGGCGCTGCGGCCGCAGATGATCCGGCTGGCCGCACATGCGGCCGGAGCCGCGATCACCAACTGGCTGGCGCCCGGTGACGTGCCGCAGGTGCGGGCGGAGGCGGGCCCGGACTGCGAGCTGATCGCGAGGATCTTCGTCTGCCCGACGGCGGACCCCGAGACGGCCAGGGCCATCGGCCGCCGTGCCATCGCCGCCTATCTGACGGTGCCCGCCTACGCCGCGTTTCACGACTGGCTCGGCCGGGGCGAGCTGCTGCGGCCCATGCATGACGCGTGGGCGGCCGGGGACCGCAAGGGCGCGATGGCCGCGATCCCCGATCAGGTCGTCGACGACCTGATCGTGCACGGGCCCGCGGCGGCCTGCCGGGAGGGCGTCGCCCAGTATCAGGCGCGCGGCCTGGACACGCCCGTCATCGCGGTGATCCCCGCCCCCGGCGTCGATATCGCCGGCGCGGTGCGGGAGCTGGCGCCCGCCTGAGGCTCACCAGGTCCCCGCTCACATGGTCGCGATCACCAGGTGCCGGGAAGCTCGTCCCCGTACCAGGATTCGATGATCCGGTGCGCGATGGAGACCGGCGGCGGAAGCCGCACCTCGCCGGTGGCGATGGCGGCGCGCAGCTCGTCGCGGCTGAACCAGTGCGCCTCGGCGATCTCATCGGCGTCGACGGTGATCTGCTGACCGCCCCGGGCCCTGGCACGGAAGCCGAGCATCAGGCTCTGCGGCATCGGCCAGGGCTGGCTGCCGAGGTATTCCACCTCGCCGACCAGCAGGCCGGTCTCCTCCCCCACCTCGCGGACCACCGCCTGCTCGGCGGACTCGCCGGCTTCGACGAATCCCGCCAGGATCGACACCCGCCGTGGCGGCCACTGCGCGTTCCGGGCCAGCAGGCACCGGTCCTGCGGGTCGGTGACCAGCACGATCATGGCCGGGTCCACCTTGGGGAAATGCTCGCTGCCATCATGCGGGCAATGCCGTGCGTAGCCCGCGTCGACGGGCTCGGTCACGGTCCCGCACCGCGGGCAGTGCACGAACACCTCGTGCCAGTTCGCCAGCGCGACCGCATGCGTCATCAGCCCGGCGTCGCGGTCGGGCAGCAGCGGGCCTGCTTCCCGGAGGCTGGCCGGGCGGACGGCCGGATCGGCGGCCGGGGCGTCGGGCAGCGGCCCGGCGACGGCGAAGTAGACAACCCCGTCCGGGCCGACGCCCAGCAGCATCCGGATGCCGTCCGGTGCGTCGCCCGGCGAGCTGAAAACGAGCTCAGCGCTGGCATCAGCCGTCCGGACCAGGGCCTTGCCGCCGTCGACCACCAGAACCCTGGTTCCGGGGTCGGCCCAGGCGGCCGCCAGCCACTTCTCGTCGCGGCGGCGGTGGGTGGCCCGGTCGACCTCGCCGCGCGAGAGCGCAAGGCGGCCCAGGGTGCCTGGCCCGGTCATCGCGCAGCCGTCAGCTCGGCGGCGGAACCTTCGAGCTCGTCCCACAAGTAAGCGGCCGTCTGCGCGCCCTTGAGCAGCAGCGCCATGTCCGCCTTCTCGTTCGGAGCGTGGATCCGGTCGGAGTCCAGGCCCACGGCGACGAACACCAGCGGAGCGCCGAGGATATCGGCCAGGTCGGCTTCCGGCCCGCTGCCGCCCTCGCGGGTGAACAGAACCTCGCGGCCGAACGCCCGCTCCATGGCCCGGCGGCCGGCCCGCACCGCGCTGGAGTCGATGGGCGAGAACGACGGCCGCACGCCGGGACCGCCGATGGTGACCGTGGCCTCGATTCCCGGCAGCACCCTGTCGGCCACGTACCGGCGCAGTGCCGCGCCGATCTTGGCCGGCTCCTGGTAGGCGACCAGGCGGAACGACAGCTTGGCGTGCGCCTCGCGCGGGACGATGGTCTTGCCGCCGGCGCCGGTATGGCCGCCCCACAGGCCATTGACCTCAGCCGTCGGCCGGGCCCAGATCCGCTCGATCGTGCTGAAGCCCGCCTCGCCGTAGGCAGCGCGGCTGTGGCCTGCCTCGGCGAGCCACGCCTTCTCGTCGAACGGGAGCCGGGCGAAAAGCTCCCGCTCGGCCGCCGAGAGCGGCGCGACGTCATCGTAGAAGCCGGGCACGGTGACACGGCCGTCGCTGTCGTGCAGGCCGGCCAGCAGGTCAGCCAGCGCGTGCAGCGGATTCGGCACGCCGCCGCCGAAGGAGCCGGAGTGCAGGTCGCGGTCGGGCCCGCTCAGGTCGATCTGCGCATCGATCAGGCCGCGCATGCCGATGCACATCGACGGCACGTCAGCGGCCCACATCGTGGTATCCGAGACGACGATCACATCGCAGGCCAGCCGGTCCCGCTGACTGCGCAGCAGCCCGGCAAAGTTCGGCGAGCCGGACTCCTCCTCGCCTTCGATCAGCAGCTTGAGGGTCACCGGGGGCGCCGCGGCGCCGGACGAGGCGAGGCACGCGCGGGTGCCGAGCGCGTGGAACAGCACCTGGCCCTTGTCGTCGGACGCGCCGCGGGCCAGCAGCTGGCCGTCTCGTTCCGCGGGCTCGAACGGCGGGGAGGTCCACTCCTCCAGCGGCTCGACCGGCTGGACGTCATGATGACCGTAGACCAGGACAACCGGCGCGGCCGGGTCCGCGGCCGGCCACTGCGCAAAGACCGCGGGCAGCCCTGGATCGTCGCGCGTCCCGGTCTCCCAGACCTCGGCCACCGGGAAGCCGGTGGCCCGCAGATAGCCAGCCAGCCACCGGGCAGACCGCCGGACGTCCTCGTGCCGCGCGGGGTCCGCGGAGATGGAGGGGATCGCCAGCCACTCCCGGAGCGCGCCGAAGAAGGCAGGGGCGTTATCGCTGATGTAGCCGGGCACGTCCATGAGCACTCCCTCACTGCAGGTTTCATGGCGGGATACCAATGCCCGGCGGCCACCGAGCGGGATCAGGAAAGATCTCACCGGAACTCTACCGAGGACCGCCGGCGGACCGGCCGGACGCCGGCCTGCGGGCCTCATACGATATGTGTCTCTTGAGAGGAAGCTACATGCTTGTCGCATTCTCAGTAACGCCGCTCGGAGTCGGCGACGAAGTCGGCGCGTATGTCGCCGACGCGGTGCGGGTCGTGCGCGAGAGCGGCCTGCCGAACCGGACCGACGCCATGTTCACCACGGTCGAAGGCGACTGGGACGAGGTCATGAGCGTCGTGAAGCGCGCCGTCGAGGCGGTAGCCGCGAAGGCCCCGCGGGTCAGCGTGTCGCTCAAAGCTGACATCCGCCCCGGCGTGACCGGGGCGCTGACCTCGAAGATCGAGACCATTGAGCGGTACCTCGAGCCTGCCCTCACTGACGATGCGATGACGCTGACCGCCGAGGACGTCCTGGAGAAGGCCGCAGGCGCAGGCACGGAAGCGGGCGAGCCGGCCTAGGCGGCAGCGGCGGCAGGCGGCGGCGGGACGTCCGCTCAGATGGGGCTTTCGGGATGGTGGAAGTCCCATTCCTGCAGGGCGGCGACGGCGAGCCAGTCAAGGCCGCGGCCCGCTTCGGCCTCGACGCTGTGCGCGAGGGCCGCGAATGCCGTCGCGGCCGCGTAACCGTCTGCCGCGTCGCTCGGGTCAGCGTTGCCCTGGAGCACCCGGACCAGCATTTCCTTCGCGGCCGCCGACCGCTCGGGAGTTGAGCCGTAGGAGTTGGCCAGCGCCGCGATAGCGCGGCGCACCATGCGCTCCGCCAGCCCGTCTGTCATTTCCACCCGTCGCTCTGCCAATGCAGGGCCTCCCATTCCGCCGACGCCCGGCATCCTACCCAGCCCTCCGGGGCCGCCGCCGGGCCAGGGCTAACTCAGGCTGGCCGAGTCGACCAGCTGGCGCAGCACCGCTGTGCAGCTTTCCAGGGCCGCCCGGCCGCCGGGCGAGCGCGACCGCGGTTCGTGCGGTGACGCCGCTGCCGTTCTTTTCGTCGTCACGTATCCGGCGTCCTCGAGCTTGCGCAGGTGGGTGATCAGGTGACCCGGCGTCAACCCGATCAGATTCTGCAGCCGGGTTAGCTGGGAGTCGGCTGCTGGTGGTTCTCGGCTCGTTGCTGCGCCTCATCGACGCGGCCAGGCCCAACGACCGTCGCTAGGCATCACCCGCAAGATGCCGGCCCGCGCCGTACCCAGACGGCGAATTCGTAACTCAGCTGGCAGCGGCCCGGGCATAGCCTCTAGCCGGACGGAACGTCCTCGATCAGCGCCGCCAGGCCCGCGTCGTCCAGCAGGTCGGCCGGCCGGGCAGTCACGTTATCGCGCACGTAGTGGAAGGCGGCCCGGACCTGGCCGACCGGAACGCCCGCGAGGGCGGCCCAGGCCAGCCGGTAGGCGGCCAGCTGAACGGCGGCCGCGCGGCTTTCCCGCTCCGAGCCGGGCAGCCGGCCAGTCTTCCAGTCGACGACGTCGAACCTGCCTGCCGGGTCGTCGGCGAAGACGGCGTCGATCCGGCCCCGGACCAGCCGGTCGCCGATCAGTGTCTCGAAGGGCACCTCGACCTCGGCCGGCATCCGCTCGGCCCACTGGCTCTCGGCGAAGCGCTCCTTCAGCGCCGCGAGATTGGTGTCGGGCTCGGCGTCCTCACCGGCGTCGGCGGCTCCGAGCAGGTCGTCGGGGTCGATCAGCTGCTGCTGGCCGAAGCGCTGCTCCAGCCACTGGTGGAAGTCGGTCCCGCGCTGCGCCTGCGGCGCGGGCGGCTGCGGCATGGGCCGCCGGACCTGCTGCGCCAGGGCGGCGGGATCCCTGGCCATCGTGACCAGCGACGAGACCGGCATCCGCTCGGGCAGGCGGACCTGGACCGAGCCATCCCCGCGGCGCTCCGCACGCTCGGCGAGCAGCAGGTCGGCGTCCCTGGCCCAGGCTGCCATCAGCTCCTGGTGGTGATCCGCCTGTCCCCCGGCGACAGGCCGGCCGGCCGCGGCCCGATCGCCGGCTTGCGCCGTTCGGGCAGCTTCAGCGGTTCCGCCTGCTCGCGCAGAGCTGGCCTTGACTGGGCTCCCGGCGGCTGTCCCCTGCCGGGCCGCGTCCGACGTCCTGGCGCCTTCCAGGGCAGACATGGCGGCCAGCACCAGCTCGCCGGCCTCGCGGACCGCCTCGTGGCGGCGCCCCGCGGCGGCGGCAGGTGCCGGCCATGGCGCGGACGCGGGCTCGGCCAGCGCGGGATTCTCTGCGTCCGGGTCAGGCTCAGGCTCCCAGGCGCCGACCCGTCCGGCGCCGGCCTCGCAGGCGGCGCGGATCTCGGCCAGGAACTCCGATGGCCCGAGCCGCGACGCGCCGTCGCCCCACCAGTACCCCGCGGCGCCGAGCCAGTACGCCGAGCGGGTAGCGGCGACATAGGCCAGGCGCCGCTCCTCGGCCATCTCCCTGGCCGTGCAGGCGTCAGTGAACCGCGCCAGGTCGTAGGCCTGCAGCCCGGCGAGGGCCGGCAGATCCGCCGCGTCCCCGCGCAGCGGAAACGGGAGCAGCCTGGGGTTCTCGGTCCATCGCGTCGTCAGCCTGGGCTTGGCCGGGAAGACGTGCCCGCGCTGGCCGCCCGACAGGCCGGGGACGATGACGGCGGCCCACTGCAGCCCCTTGGCCGAGTGCACGGTCGCCAGCTTCACTGAGTCGCTCTCGCCGACCCGCCCGGCTTCCAGGCCGAACTCCTCCTGCTCGGCCGCGGCCAGGTAGGCCAGGAACGCGCCGAGGGTCGGCTCCTCCTGGTCGCCGGCGAAGGCGGCCGCGGCGTCGGCGAACGCGTCCAGATCGGCGCGGGCGCTAGCCGGGTCACTGCCCGGCCGGGCGGCGACCTCGATGTCCAGGCCGAGGGCCCGCTCCACCTCGCCCGCCAGCTCAGCCAGGGGACGGGCGGCGTGACCGCGCAGCACGCGCAGTTCCGCGGCCAGGGCCGCGAACCGCGCGTGCCCGGCCGGCGAGTATGCGCCGGGACTGCCGAGATCGTCCAGGGCTTCCACCAGGCTGCCGGTTTCCCTGGTGAGGTCAGTGACCGCACGCGTCAGCACGTCGGCGTCGGCGCCCGGACCCTCGCCAGTCCGCCTGCCCTCGCCCGCCTGGCCGCTTACGCCGGCCCCGGCGTCGCCGGTCCCGCCGTCGCCGGCCGGGCCGCCACGGACCGGATCGCCGCCACGGGCCAGTTCGCTGGCGCGGCGGCCGAGCGCGACCAGGTCCCTCGGGCCGATCCGCCACCGCGGTGAGGTCAGCAGCCGGGCCAGCGCATCCCCGGCCCCGGGATCGTGCATGACCCGCAGGGTCGCCACGATGTCGGCGACCTCCGGCACCGTCAGCAGGCCGCCGAGGCCCACGACCTCGACCGGGATGCCGCGTTCCTCCAGCGCTGCGCGCAGCGCCGGGAACTGGCTCCGCTTGCGGCACAGCACCGCGATATCGCGCGGGCGCACCGGGCCGGTCCGGCCGTCCGGCCAGGGCCGGCCGTCCGGCGCCGTGCCCGGCGGCATGCTCAGCAGCCGGCCGATCTGGTCCGCCGCCCAGCGCGCCTCGCCGGCTGCGGTCGCCAGCAGGGCGCAGACCACCTCGCCGCGGCCGGCCCGGTCCGGCGGCGCGACCAGCCGGGGCACTTCGGGCGCCAGCAGGCGCAGCTCAGCCTGAATGGCCGCCGCCGCATCCAGGATCCGGCCGGTGTTGCGGAAGCTGGTCGACAGCAGGCGCACCGGGGCGGGCGTGCCGTCAGCCGCCGGGAAATCAACGGTGAACCGGCTGAGATTGCCTGCGCTGGCACCGCGCCAGCCGTAGATGGACTGGCACGGGTCGCCGACGGCAGTCACCGGATGGCCGCCGCCGAACAGGGCGGACAGCAGCACCAGCTGAGCCTGCGAGGTGTCCTGATACTCGTCGAGCAGCACGACCTGATAGCGGGCCCGCTCGGCGGCTCCTACCTCCGGATGGCGGGCCGCGATCCGCGCCGCGAGCGCCATCTGGTCGCCGTAGTCGATGACCTCCCGGCTCGACTTGGCCGCGGCGTAGGCGGCCGCCAGGGGCAGCATCTGCTCCCTGGTGCGCTGCACGGCGATGATCTTGCGCACGAGCGCGGGCACCTTGCCGGAGAGCTCGCCGTGGCGGCGCTCCAGCCACCGGCCCACGTCCGTCACCTCGGCCGGATCGCGCAGATGCTCGGCGAGCTCGCCCGCGAGATCAAGGACGGCGGCGGTCACCGTGGCGGGCGACCAGCCGACCGCGTCCATCGGGCCGTCATACGCGGCGACCACTCTGGCCGCCAGCTGCCAGGCCACCGCGGGAGTGATCAGCCGCAGCGTCGGCTCCAGCGCCTCGCGCAGGGCGTGATCACCGACCAGGCGCCCGGCGTAGGCATGATAGGTAGAGATAACCGGGTCGCCCGGGGACTCCTCGTCAGACCCGGTCAGGCCGGCGCGGCGCAGGCCGTCGAGCCGCTGGCTGACCCGTTCCGCCAGCTCGGCGGCGGCCTTGCGGGTGAACGTCAGCCCGAGCACGCGCTCGGGCCGGACCAGCCCGTTGGCGACCAGCCAGACCAGCCGCGCGGCCATCGTCTCGCTCTTGCCCGAGCCGGCGCCGGCGATGACCGCCATCGGCGCCAGCGGCGCGCTGATCACCGCGGCCTGCTCGGCGGTCGGCTCGGCGACCCCGAGCACGCGGGCCAGCTGCGGCGGCTGGTACCGGGCGCTGGTCATGGCGCGACCTGCGCCCCGCGCTCGTGCACCGGGCAGCACGAGGCCACCGGGCAGACCCGGCAGCCTGGATTGACCGTGGCATGAAAGACCGGGCCGGCCATCCTGGCCGCTACCGTCTCGACCAGCTCCCCGGCCCATCCCGGCTCGGGATCCTGCGACAGGGCACGCTGGCGCTGGACGCGCACCTGCGCCGTCAGGCCGGCCTTGCCCACCTGCACAAGCTCGGCCCCGCCGGGCTCGGTGACGCCGAGCTGCTCGAAGGCACCCAGCAGCACGGCCAGCTGGTACACCCCCAGCTGCGGGTTGCGGTCCAGATCAGCGTCGGATGGCCGGCTGGTGCCTGTCTTCAGGTCCACGACGATCGCGGCGCCGTCACCATCACGCTCGAGCCGGTCCACCTGGCCCGTGATCAGTACGTCACCGACCCGCACCCGCAGGCTCTTCTCGATCGCCAGCACTTCGCGCGGGTTGCGCCGGTGCCAGTCCATGAACCTGGCCACCATCTTCTCCGCCTGCTCCCGCTGCTTCGAGCTGTACCAGGCGCTGCCGAAGTCAAGGTGCTGCCACATCTCGTCGATGCGCTTGGTGATGTCGTCATCTCCGGCGCCCTCAGCCGCCAGAGCCGCCGCGGCGTGAATCACGATGCCGAAGTGACGCGCCACGCTGGGCGAGCCCGCTCCGGCCGCCGATTCCAGCAGCCAGCGCAGGCCGCATTTGGCGAACGTCTCGATGGCAGAGGGCGAGACGCGCACTTCTCCCTCGAGCGCGGGTCCGGGATCTGACAGCTCGGTGAGCGCGTACCACTGCCGGGGACTGGCTCCCCGGACGGCCGCGGCGGCCAGCCGGGCCAGCTGCTGCGCCGCCGCCTGCCGGACTGGCGCGGGCAGGCCCGCGTCGGCTGCCGCGCGGCGCAGGTCGGCGGTGAGAGCCGGCAGCGACAGCCAGCGCAGTCCGCTCCTGGCAGCATGCTCGATCTCGATCTGCTCACCGGCCAGCTCAGCGAGGAACCGGGAGGGCCGTTCCTCACTGTCGCTGCCGCCGACGGCGGTGACGACCAGCGCCCTGCGGGCCCGTGTCACTGCGACGTAGAACAGCCTGCGCTCCTCGTCCAGCAGCTTCGAGCTCAGCGCGGCGGCGGCGGCGTCCGCTCCGGGGGTCCGTGAGCCGCTCCCGGCGGCACCTGCTCCGGCGGCGCCTCCTGCGGCGGCACTGTCCCCCAGGCCTCCTGCGGCCCGCCCGGCGGTCACGTCCACCAGCTCGTCCATGCCGAGAAGCGACCCGCGCAGCCGGACATCCGGCCAGGTGCCCTCCTGGGCGCCCGCCACGATCACGAGATCCCACTCCAGGCCCTTGGACCGGTGCGCGGTCAGCACGGTCACCGCCTCGCCCTGCGGAGCCCGCTCGGCGATGGACTCGCCGGCGATCTCCTGGCCGGCCAGGCTATCCAGGAACAGCAGGGCCGAGCCGTGCGGAAGACGAGCCGTGAAACGGGCCGCCGCGTCGAACAGCGCGACGACAGCGTCCAGGTCACTGTCCGCGGCCGCGCCTCGGGTCCCGCCCGCGGCGCTGGCCGCCTGCCAGTCCTCCGCCAGGCCAGATGCCGCCCAGACGGCCCACAGCACCTCGTGCGCGGTCCCGTCCCCTGCTTTCTCGCGCGCCAGGGCCAGCAGGGCCGCCACCCGCCGCGCCGCGGCGAGAGCCGATCCGGCGGCCGCCCCGCCCCGGCGCCGGGCCCCGGCCGCGCCAGGGCCGTGCCCGGCTGCGGCGCCGGCCGCTCCAGCCGCCCAGCCGGCCACCGCCAGCTCGCGCGGGTCGCTGAGCGCCGCCGCCAGCGGCTCGGCGGCGGGCTGCTGCCCGGCAGACTGCGCCGCGGCCCGCAGGGCCCGGCGGAGCCGGCGCAGGCCCAGGGCGTCGGTCCCGCCCAGCGGGCCGGTGAGCAGCTCCGCCGCGGCTTCCTCGTCCAGCGCGCCAGGCCGCAGTGCGCAGCTCAGCAGCCGCAGCAGCGGCCGGGTGCCCGGCTCGGCGGTCAGCGGCAGGTCGTCCCCGGCGACGGCAACCGGCACCCCGGCCGCGGCCAGGGCCCGCTGCAGCACCGGCACCTGGCGCCCCGCGGAGCGGACCAGCACCGCCATCGAGGACCATCTGAGCCCGTCCATCAGGTGGGCGCGCCGCAGCGTATCGGCGATGACCGCGGCTTCCTGGCTCAGACTGCCCGCGACGCGGATGGCGATAGTGGCGGGCGGAGCGGCCTGCAGCGGGATCAGCGCGCGGTGCCCTTGTTGCGCGTTGGTGTTCCCGGCAGCCGCCGCGGGCAGCCGTCGCGCTATCCGGCGCGAGGCTGCCAGCAGGTCCGGCCCGCTGCGCCGGCAGGTGCGCAGCGCTATCACCTGCGCCGGGCTGCCGTCGGGCGCGCGGAACTCGGCGGGAAACCGGCGGATCGCGTCGACATCGGCGCCGCGGAAGGCATAGATCGACTGATCGGGGTCACCGACGGCAATGAGCTCCCGGCCGTCCCCGGCCAGCGCCCGCAGTAATGCCTCCTGCGCCGGGTCGGTGTCCTGATACTCGTCCACCAGCACCGCGTCATACGACTGGCGTTCCCGCTCCCTGATCTCGGGGCGGCTGAGCAGGCGCCCGGCGATCCGGACAATCTCCGCGTAGTCGTAGCTCGGCACTGGCGCCAGGTCGAAACGGGCCGCGTACCGGTCCAGGAATCCGCCCGCCGCGGCCCAGTCGTCACGGCCGCGCTCGCGGCCGAGCCGGGCCAGCTCACGGCCGTCCAGGCCGCGTTCTGCGGCGCGCAGCAGGAAATCCCGCAGCTCGGCCGCGAACCCCCGGGTGCTCAGCGCCGGCCGCAGCCGGGCCGGCCAGTTCGGGCCGCCGTCCGCGGCCTCGCCGCGCAGCAGCCGCCGGACCTCCAGGAGCTGCTCAGGGCCCGACAGCAGCCTCGGCGGCTCGTCGCCCGCCAGCATGAACTCACGGCGGACGAGCGCGTAGGCGTAACTGTGGAAGGTCAGTGCCAGCGGCTCGCGGGTGGTGCGGCCCAGCCGCAGGGTGATCCGCTGGCGCAGCTCCTGCGCGGCCTTGCGGCTGAAGGTCAGCACCAGGACCCGCCGGGGCTCGATCCCGCGCCGGGTGATCTGGTCGACGACCGCCTCGACGATCGCCGTGGTCTTGCCCGTGCCGGGCCCGGCCAGCACCAGCAGCGGGCCGCCGCTGTGGCTGACTACCCGCTGCTGGGCGTCGTCCAGACGCGGAGGCACTCCCGCCAGCGCGGGCTGGCGGACTAGGCGGTAAGAGGGCGCGGGACGGTCCATGTCATGGAGATTCCAGCAGAAGCCACCGACATTCGGGGCCAGTAAGGCCGGCTACGCCGGCATTGCGGCGGAAGCCGGGCGCTGCGTCAGGCGGCTGCGGCTAGCCGGTCCACCGGGCGCGCCGCATGTCCACCCGCACCGACCGGCCGCCGTTACCTTCCCGCAGCGGCGTGGACTCGCCGCGGTAGCGGGCCAGCGCCGTCTGCTCATGTCCGGCCAGCAGGGAGCCGTCGGCGTGCACGACGCGCCACCATGGCGCACCGCCGCCCCACAGCGCGAGGACCTGCCCCACCTGCCGCGGGCCGCCCTGGCCGAGGTACTCCGCGATGTCGCCGTAGGACATCACCTGACCGGCCGGGATCTGGTCGATGATATCCAGGACCCGGCTGGCGTACTCACTCAGCGGAGCCGGCGCAGGCTCCGGGCCGGCTCTCACTCAGGCGGGCCGGCTTCTCCGGCCCGGTCGGGAGGCGCCGCATGACGCCCCACTGAAGCTGACGGCCAGGGCAGGCGCGGCAGCATGGATGCCTGACCGGCTTCTGGTGGCCGCCCGGCGTCATGATCATAGGCCTGGTTCGCGGCGCGGCCCGGCGCCGCGGATCCGCCCGCCAGCGGATTGCGGGGCTCGCTGCGGACGGCGAACAGCCGCCAGGCCGCAGTGATCACCACGAGCAGGCAGCCCGCGCCGAGCAGCAGGAGCAGGATCAGCGCGCCCGCCGTGCGCGGCTGGATCGGGGCCGCCGGGGCCGCCGCCGGGCCGCCGCCGAAGAAGCCTGAGGCCGCGATGCTGGCATGCGCGGCGACCGGCTGGGCACTGCCTGGCCGGGAGCCGTCCTGCCGGTCCAGGCGGCCGGCCGCCGCCAGTGCCGCCGCGGCGTCCACCGTGCCGAAGCCCACCTGGTCGTCGTAGCCGCCGGGAGGCCGGTTCTGCGTCGTGGTGATGATCGCCTGGTCGACCAGCGCCGGGGACAGCCGGGGGTCGCGCGACTTGATCAGGGCCGCCACGCCCGCGGTCAGGGCACACGCCGGGCTGGTCCCGCTCACCAGCCAGTACTGGCCGTCGCGGCCTTGCGCGGGCACGTTGACGCCGGGCGCGGCAACCTGGACGGACAGGTTCGCACTGGAGAAGGAGGCGGGGTTCCCGGCCTGGTTGACCGCGCCGACGCCGAGCACACCCGGGTAGTCAGCGGGGAACGAGTAAGGCGCCTGGCCATGACCGCGGGCATCAGCGGCATCACCGGAGTTGCCGGAGGAGGCCACCACCACTACGCCGTGCTGGAGCGCGTTCTGCAGCGCAGACCGCACCACCCGGCTGGCCATGTTGTAGCCCAGCGACATGCTGATCACGCTGACGTGGTGCGCCACCGCATAGTCGATGGCCCGGGCCAGCTCACGCTGGCCGCGGCTCAGCGGCTCTCGCTGATAAGCGGCGAACCCGGGATCCGCCCGGTCGGTGATGACCCGGATGGACAGCACGTGCGCGCGGGGCGCGGTGCCGAGGACGCCGCTGCCGTTTCCGTGCCCGTGCCCGGCGACCAGCGAGGCCATCCACGTGCCGTGGACCCCCCAGTGCGCGTTATAGGGGGATGTCCCGACCCCGGTGTAGTCCGGTCCGCTGGTGACGGATCCGCTCAGATCAGAGACGCTCCCGTACACCCCGCTGTCAATGACGGCGACGGTGGCGCCCCGGCCCATCGTGACGCTCCAGGCCGCGGGGGCCGCGACCGCGTCCAGCACCCAGGCCTGGTCGCTGCGCACGACGTCGGCATGGGCCTGGCCAGTGGCCAGCACCGGGGCCGCCGCCACGGCCAGCGCCGCCATGGCGGCGACGGCCAGGCGCGCCCGCGGCCGCGCCGCAGCCGTCAGCATCCGGGTGCTCCGGGGCAGTGCGGCACACTCGGCGTGGCGCTGAGCGGATCGCCGACCGCGTCAGCCACTCCATTGGCAAAGCTGGACATCTCGTCCTCGGTGTAGGCGTCCGAGGACACCGGGACCCTGGGCCTGCCGTCCGAGAAGCCCGCCGCCCACAAGATCAGGTACGGGCCGTCGGGCTCGGACTGGGCCATCTGCCGCTGCCGGGCGTGAAATGCCGATGCCAGCGTGCCGCCGTAGGCGACCGTCCGCACGCCCGGGGCCAGGCCCGCGCCGCGCGCCGGGCCGGGCGCGCGGAGGATATCGCCGGCCGCCGATCTCGCGGCGGAGTTGCTCGGCAGCTGGGCGACGCCGACCGTCACCAGCATGCTGCCGGTCGAATCGACGTACGTGGCCCGCAGCACGGTCTTGCAGCCGAAGCGGGCCAGCACGCGGCCCGCGGCCCGGTCGGCGGCGGCCCTGCAGGCAGTCTGGGGAGCGATTCCCACCCGCCGCGCCGTCAGCCCGAGGCTGCTGCCTGAGTTAACCGCCGCGGCGGGAAGCTGATAGGGGACCGCAGCCGGGAAGATCTCGCCGGCCTGCCGCACCCGCCATCGCCGGGCGACTTCCCAGGCCATGATCTTGCGCGCCTGCACCGCGGTGAAGTGCCGCGGCAGCACCTGGCTGACGACTCCGGCCGCGGAAGCCGCCAGTCCGCACAGGCCGAGCGCGAGCGCGGCGAGCAGCAGACCGCGCCGCCAGGAGCTCATCGCGCGCACGGCAGCCGAAGCCCCCGCCGCTGCCCCGCCGGCGGGCGGCGCAGCGTCTTCACCGTCCGGGAAATCCGGCTGCACGGCCACACCGGAATGTTACGGCCTGCACTGGCATTGCCAGGCCGCCCGGCATCGCCGGGCAGCCTCGCATCAGGGCCGGCCTGCCCTGGCGCGGCCAGGCCTCAGTACACCGGAAGGGCCTGGTCCACCTGGCTGACCCAGGCCAGCACGCCGCCGCCGACGTGGACGGCGTCGGAGAACCCGGCGTTCTTGACCACCGCGAGGACCTCGGCGCTGCGGGCACCGCTCTTGCAGTGCAGCACGATCCGCTTGTCCTGCGGCAGCCGGGAAAGCGCCTCGCCGGTGAGGAACTGGTCCTTGGGGATAAGCACCGCGCCGGGAATCGAGACGATCTCGTACTCGTTCGGCTCACGGACGTCGACCAGGAAGATGTCGTCATCGGCGTCGAGCATAGCCTTCAGCTCTGTCGCCGTGATCGTCGATCCGGAGGCTGCCTGCTGCGCATCGGCTGACACCGTTCCGCAGAACGCGTCATAGTCGATCAGCTCGGTGATCGTCGGATTCTTCCCGCAGATCGTGCACTCCGGGTCTTTCCTGACCTTAACCGTGCGGTAGCTCATCTCCAGGGCGTCATAGATCATCAGGCGGCCGGCCAGCGGCTCGCCGATGCCAGTGATCAGCTTGATCGCCTCGTTCACCTGGACCGAGCCGATCGAGGCGCACAGCACGCCCAGCACGCCGCCTTCGGCGCAGGACGGCACCATGCCCGGCGGCGGGGGCTCGGGGTAGAGGCAGCGGTAGCACGGGCCGTACTCGGCCCAGAACACGCTGGCCTGCCCGTCAAAGCGGTAGATCGAGCCCCACACGTAGGGCTTGCCGAGCAGCACGCACGCGTCGTTCACCAGGTACCGGGTGGCGAAGTTATCGGTGCCGTCGACGATGAGGTCGTACTGCGCGAAGATCTCCATGACATTGTCGGTGTCCAGATGCTCCACGTGCGTCACCACAGTGACCTTCGGGTTAACCTCCGCGATCCGGTCACGCGCCGACTCGGCCTTGGGGCGGCCGATATCGGACTGCCCGTGGATGACCTGCCGCTGCAGGTTGGACTCTTCCACGACGTCGAAGTCAATGACGCCGAGAGTTCCCACGCCGGCGGCGGCCAGGTAAAGCAGCGCCGGCGAGCCCAGACCGCCCGCGCCTACGCACAGCACTCTGGCGTTCTTCAGCCGCTTCTGGCCCGTCATCCCGATCTCCGGGATGATCAGGTGGCGGGAGTAGCGCTTGACCTCATCGACGCTCAGCTCAGCGGCCGGCTCGACGAGCGGTGGCAGTGACAAGGTGAACTCCAGAGTGGTCGATAAAAGTACCCACTGGCAGAACCAGCCGGACCGGTGATGCATTCCGCGCCCGCTTCGCCGGGCCGCTGACCATGCGCGGCGCGGAAATGTCACCGGCGCCAGGTACAACTCTCCCATGCCGGAGAAATCGCCGCCCCCATCAGGCGGAACAGCCAAGCAGGGTGGCAGCGAGGGTGAGTTCAGGGCAGCGGGCACGGTAGTTCTGCCGCCCTCTCCGGCCGGCCGGCGGCCGGCGGGAGTGCGCCGTCCGCTGCCCGACGCGGTTGCCGTGCGCCTGCTCATCGTGCCCGAGTCCGCCCCGCCGTTTGACGACGAGCAGGACGCGGACGCTGCAGCGCAAGCACAGGGTGCACACAGAGGAGCCGGCGCTGCGGAAGCAGCCGGCGCACCGCTAGCAGGCGGTGCACCGGGAGCAGATGGCGCCACGGAGGCGGCCGGTGCGCCAGGCCGGGCCCGGGACGGCTGGCCCAGCCAGTTCGCACAGGTGCTTGCTGAGACGCTGGCCGGCGCCCGGTCGCCGCGGCAGCTCACGCCATGGACCACCGAGCATGCCCGGCGCCGGATCCGGCAGCTTGGCCCGCTGCTGGCGGGTGGCCAGCAGCCGCAACTGCGCCGGGTCATGGCCTCCAGCCCTTCGGCGGACGTTGTCGAGATGACGGTCATCGTCCGGTTCGGCCCTCGGGTACGGTTCCTGGCGATCCGGCTCGAGCGCGAGCGACCGCCGGGCCACCAGCCAGGGCCGTACCAGCCGGGGCCGCAGCAGCCGCAGGCACGGACGTCACGATGGCTCTGCACCGCCCTGGAGGCCGCCTGACAGGCTCTCAAGGCTGCCTGACGGCGGTGACGGCGCAGCTGCGTGTAGCGACGGCGGACCTGCGTGTAGCGACGGCGTAGCCTGCGTTCAGCGGTTGCGCGGGTCTCCGTGGCAGACCTTGTACTTGCGGCCCGAGCCGCACGGGCACGGAGCGTTCCGTCCGACCTTCGCGAAGCTGGCGCTGCCCGGGGCCCCTGCTGCCTCGGCGTGATGCTCGGCGGCACCGGAGCCATCGATGCTCGGGGCGGTGTACTCCAGGCGGCCGGGCCGGACCGGCTGGTCCAGGCCGTGGCCGGCCAGCGCCGCCGGAACCGCCGCCGGCGCGCCGTTCGAGCCCGCGCCGTTCCCGTCCGCGAGCCTGCCCTGGGCCGAATGCCTGCCAGCCGCGGCCGGGCGACGTGGCGCCGGCGGCCGGCCGGCAGCCTGTGCCTGGCCGGCCGGCGGCCCGGAGACCGCCGCCGGGCCAGCGGCAGGAGGCGTCTCCTCGACGATCGGGTCCTCCTGGACTTCCACCTGGAGGTTGAAGAGGTTGCCGACCGACTCCTCCTTGATGCCCTCCATCATGGCGTTGAACATTTCGAAGCCCTCGCGCTGGTATTCCACCAGCGGATCGCGCTGAGCCCAGGCCCGCAGGCCGATGCCGTCGCGCAGATAGTCCATCTCGTACAGATGCTCGCGCCACTTGCGGTCCAGCACCGACAGCACCACGCGCCGCTCGAGCTCCCGCATCACCTCCGGAGTGAGCTCCTCGGTACGGCGCTCATAGGCGGCCTGCGCGTCCTCGTGGACCCGGTCGGTGATGAAATCAGCCGAGAGCCCCGCCAGCTCGCCGCCGACCTCCTCGACGAGCGCGTCGAGGGAGATCACGCCGGGATACAGCTGCCGGAAGGCGCGCCAGAGCTGATCGAGATCCCACTCCTCGGGAAAGCCCTCGGCCGTGGCGGCAGCCACGTAGCCGGCGATCACGTCGTCGATCATCCCGTTTACCTGCTCTTGCAGGTCAGCGCCCTCAAGCACCCGGCGGCGCTCTTCGTAGACGACATGCCGCTGCCGGTTCATGACGTCGTCGTACTTCAGCAGGTCCTTGCGGATCTCGAAGTTCTGCTGCTCAACCTGCGTCTGAGCCGATCTGATCGACCTGCTGACGGCCTTCGACTCGATCGGGACTTCCGGCGGCGTCTTCAGCCATTCCATGAAGTGCGCGACCTTGTCGGCGTTGAACATCCGCATGAGGTCGTCTTCGAGTGACAGGTAGAAGCGCGACTCGCCCGGGTCGCCCTGGCGGCCAGACCGGCCGCGCAGCTGGTTGTCAATCCGCCGTGACTCGTGCCGCTCGGTGCCGAGCACGTACAGGCCGCCGGCCGAGACGACCTCCTCATGCTCTTCGGCGACCGCCTTCCTGGCCTTCTCCACGGCCTCGGGCCACGCCGCCTCGAAGTCCTCCGGCGTTTCCAGGGGCGACAGGCCGCGCTGGTGCAGCTCCAGGTCAGCGATGAAGTCGGAGTTGCCGCCCAGCATGATGTCGGTGCCGCGGCCCGCCATGTTGGTGGCCACCGTGACCGCGCCCTTGCGCCCGGCCTGGGCCACGATCGCCGCCTCGCGCTCGTGGTACTTCGCGTTCAGGACCTCGTGCGGGATGCCGCCGCGCTTGAGCATCTTGGACACCAGCTCGGATTTCTCCACGCTGGTGGTGCCCACCAGCACCGGCTGGCCCTTGGCGTGCCGCTCGGCGATGTCCTCGACCAGGGAGTCGAATTTCGCCTGCGCCGTCTGGTAGACCATGTCGGACTGGTCCGCCCGGACCATCGGCTTGTTGGTGGGGATCGGAACCACGCCGAGCTTGTAGGTCTGCTGGAACTCGTTGGCCTCGGTCATCGCCGTGCCGGTCATCCCGGCGAGCTTGCCGTAGAGCCGGAAGTAGTTCTGCAGCGTGATCGTGGCGAGCGTCTGGTTCTCGTCCTTGATCTCGACGCCCTCTTTGGCCTCGATGGCCTGGTGCATGCCCTCGCTGTAGCGGCGGCCCTGCAGCATCCGGCCAGTGAACTCGTCAACGATCATGACCTCGCCGTTGACGATGACGTAGTCCTTGTCCTTCTTGTAAAGCTCCTTGGCCTTCAGCGCGTTGTTCAGGAAGCTGACCAGCGGGGTGTTGACGGACTCGTAGAGGTTTTCGATGCCGAGCCAGTCCTCGACCTTCTCGACGCCGGACTCGAGGATCCCGACCGTCCGCTTCTTCTCGTCGACCTCGTAGTCGCCCTCGCCGTCCGCACCGCGGCGCAGCCTCGGCGCGATCTTCGCGAACTCGTGGTACCAGCGGCTGTTCTGGTCGGCCGGGCCGCTGATGATCAGCGGCGTGCGGGCCTCGTCGATGAGGATGGAGTCGACCTCATCGACGATGGCGAAATTGTGGCCGCGCTGGACGCACTCCTCCAGACCCCAGGCCATGTTGTCCCTGAGGTAGTCGAAGCCGAACTCGTTGTTCGTCCCGTAGGTGATGTCAGCCAGGTACTGTCCCCGGCGGTCGTCCGGCTCCATCTGGGCCAGGATCACGCCCACTTCGAGGCCGAGGAACCGGTGGATACGGCCCATCCACTCCGCGTCGCGCTTGGCCAGGTAGTCGTTGACCGTGATGACGTGCACGCCCTTGCCGGTCAGGGCATTGAGGTAGGCGGGGAGCACCGAGGTGAGGGTCTTGCCCTCACCGGTCTTCATCTCCGCGATGTTGCCCATGTGCAGGGCGGCGCCGCCCATGAGCTGCACGTCGAAGTGACGCTGGCCCAGGGTCCTCTTGGCCGCCTCGCGCACGGCGGCGAACGCCTCGGGCAGCAGGTCGTTGAGCGACTCGCCGTCGCTATGCCGCTGCCGGAACTCGTCGGTCATCGCCCGCAGTTCGGCGTCGCTGAGCGCGGCGAAGTCCTCCTCGATGGAGTTGACCTGGCCGGCGATCCGCTTGAGCCTGCGCAGGATCTTGCCCTCGCCGGCGCGAAGGACACTATCGATAATTGCTGGCACTTCTGCTAACGCTCCTCGCGGGATCGTCTGGTCTAACTGGCCGGGACCGGTCACCGATGCCCCGCGCCTGGACGCTGGAAAGAGCAGGCGCTGGCATGCGGCAGACCGGGTACCACACATGCTCACAGTCATGGTAGGCGAGATAGGCGGCTAAGCCGAGTCGCGTGATCGCATGCGTTGGCCGCGGGAGCGGCCGGCATTGCTCAGGGGGGCGACTAGCGCCCTTCCCGTGGCCCCCACCACACTATTAGGTAAGGTCGGTACCCCCGAGGAGAGGAGCGGGCATGGCGAACCAGACCGAACCTGGCACAACCGCTGCAGAAGAGCCAGGACGGTATGGCAGCGCGACGCGGGCCGCTGATGCTGCCGAGGGCTTCATTGTGCCGCCAGGGCAGCCACCCGCCACCGGTCCGGCGGCTCAGCAGCCGGGCCTGCTCGCGGATCTGGCGGTCAGCGGCGGCCCGAATCAGGAAGCGCTCCCCAGCTATCACGGCCGCCCGGTGTCCTGGATCGCGGTCTCCATCATCATGATCGGCTTCGTGATGGGCGGCTTCGGCCTGGTCTTCGGGCCTACCTGGTGGGCGTTCTGGACAGGCGCCGGGGTGGCGGTCCTGGGCCTCCTCGTGGCCCTGGTCACCAATACCTTCGAGGACTGGTACTAAATAAAACCGCCGGGTGAGCATCTGACTGGCCGCGGGGCCGCGGGACGCCAGGCGGCCGGATGTCAGAGGCTCCGGCTACGCTCCGCTGGTGGCCAGATTCAGCGTTCCGGCTCCGCAGCTCGCTCTTTCCCCGGATGAGGCGCGCCTGATCACCCTGCGCGCCCAGGGCTTCATCGGCACTGAAGGCCGCCGCGGCGGCGTCCCCGGCATGCTCCGCCGGCTGGGCGCGGTGCAGCTGGACACCATCAGCGTGCTAGCCCGCTCGCATGAGCTCGTCGCCTATGCGCGTCTTGGTGCCATCCCCAGGGAGCGCATCGAGCGGGCTTACTGGAACCCGGGCCGGCCAGGTGCCTTCGAGTACTGGTCGCATGCCGCCTGCGTGCTCCCGATCGAGGAGTGGCCCTGGTATGCCTTCCGGCGCCGTGCGTTCCGGGCCCGCGGGATGCGCTGGCATCAGAGCCACGAGGATGTCTGCAAGCAGGTCCTGGCCAGAATCAGCGCCGAGGGCCCGCTGACCGCGACCGAGCTGGGCGGCGCCAAGAACGGCGGTGCCTGGTGGGACTGGTCAGACACCAAGATCGCCGTCGAATGGCTTCTCGACACCGGAGATGTCATCTGCGCGCGCCGCACCGGGTGGCGGCGGGTCTATGACCTGCCCGAGCGCGTACTGCCCCCCGAGCTCCTGCGCGCTGATCCCTCCGACGCGGAATGCCTGATCCACCTGGCCGGCGTCTGCGGCCGGGCGCTCGGCGTCGTCACCCGCGCTGACCTCACCGACTACCAGCGGCTGCGCAGCTTCGGCACCGGCAAGAACAGCGCAGGGCTGTCAGCCGAGGATGCCGCGCTGGCCGCGGGCCTGGTCCCGGTGGTCATCGGCGGCAGTACCGCCGGCCCGCCGCCGGCCGCAGCCTGGGCTGATCCCGCGGCACTGGACAGCGGTCCGGCCGACGGCCCTGCCGGTGAGGGCCCTCCCGATGACTCCGCCGCGGACGGTACTGCCGCGGACCGCGGATCCGGTAGGCCGCCTGGCGCTGCTGCCGTGGGCCGCGGCCGGCACCGGGTGACACTGCTGTCCCCGTTCGACTCGCTTGTCTGGGACAGGAAGCGCACCCTGCGGATATTCGGCTTCGCGCACAGCCTGGAGGCCTATGTGCCGAGCGCCCGGCGCGTGCACGGCTACTACACGATGCCGCTGCTGGCCCGCGGCCAGCTCGTGGGGCGGGTGGATCCGGCCCGCAGCGGGCAGACGCTGGTCGCCCGCCAGCTGTCGGTCGACAAGCCATGGGCGGCGGAGGCGATGGCCAGGGCCCTGGTCGAGGCCGCGGCCTGGGTGGGCTGCGACACCGTCGCCATCGACCGGGTAAGCCCGCCGCCCCTGGAGCAGCGGCTGCGGTCCGCGCTCGCCGCAGCAGGCGCCTGACCGGCGCGGCTGGCCCGCGGCCGATGACCGGCTAGGTGCTGGCCAGCGACGGCTAAGCCGTGGTAGCTGACCGCCTGCTGGGTGAGCAGCGCGACGGAAGGCCGCAGATCAGCCGAATTCGATCAGCTTCTCGCGGACCGCGACCATCACTGCTTCCATCCGCGAGTGGATCTGCAGCTTCTCCAGGATGTTGCGCACGTGGTTCTTGACCGTGTTCTCTGAGATGAACAGCTCCTTGGCGATGTCGCGATTGTTCATCCCGCGGGCCACGAGCTTGAGCACCTGCATTTCCCGGTCGGTCAGCCGCGGCGCCGGTACCGGCTGGACCTGCTCTTCCTGCTCTTCGTCCCGGCGGGCCAGGCTGGCGAACTCGGTCAGCAGCTTGGCTGCCATCGACGGGTTGATCAGCGACTGGCCGCCATGGACAGCCCGGACAGTGTCGGCCACCTCGTCCAGCGGCAGGTCCTTGAGCAGATAGCCGCTGGCCCCGGCGCGGATGGCCTCGAACAGGTCTTCTTCCTCATCGCTGATCGTGAGCATGACGATCTTCGCGCTGGGCACGACCTCCTTCATCGCCCGGCAGGCCTCGATGCCGCTGCTGCGGGGCATCCGGATGTCCATCAGCACGATGTCGGGCAGGACCTCGCCGGCTTTCTCCACCGCCTCGGCGCCGTCGCTGGCCTCCCCCACCAGCTCGATGTCAGGCTCGGTGACCAGGACCATTTCCAGGCCGCGCCGGAAGAGGGCATGATCGTCGACGATCAGGGTCCGGATGGCATCGGGGCGCGCCGGGCCGCTGGTTCCCGCATCGGCCGTCCCGGTCGTGCCGTCCATGCCCCTCCTTTCGCCGGCCGCTAGCCGCGCCAGGACGACTGCCCTGGCATCGCGCGATCAACCCTGGCTGACTGGCGGCCGGCTTGCAAGCTACCCTCTGCCCCGGCGCCGCTAGGCGCCGGCCAGTCGCGCGTTCGACGGCTGGCGGGCAGACTGCCCGTTCTGCCGGACCGGGGCGACGGCGTCCGGGTCCTGCGCGGCGGCGGCCTGATCCTCGATGAGGCGGAGCACTCCGTACTGGTAGCCGCGCCGCCGGTACACGACGCTCGGCAGGCTATCGCCAGCGTCACGGAACAGGAAGAAATCGTGACCGACTAGCTCCATCTCGAATAGGGCCTCGTCGATGGACATCGGCCGGGCAGCGTGGAATTTCTCCCGGACCACCAGCGGCCCGTCGCCTTCCATCTCGATCGGGACGACGTCGTCGACGATGCCAGTGTCGGTGAGATCGCCGTCAGCGGACCGGCCGGGCCGCGGGACCGCTGCCTGCGCCAGTCCTTCGCCTGATGCTCCGGCGGCACCCTGGTCCAGCGCGGCCGACGGCGAGCCGGCCTCGGGCAGGTCGATGAGCCGGATGGCAGAACGGCCGCCGTGCCGCCCCTTGCGCCGGTCGCTGGCGCGGCGCAGCCGCGACTCCAGCTTGGCGAAGGCAAGGTCAAAGGCCGCGAAACGGTCCTCGGCCGCCGCCTCGGCGCGGACGGAAGGCCCGCGGCAGGTGATGGTCAGCTCCACGCGCTCCTTGCGCCCTGACTGGCGCGGATTGCGCTCGGTCGACACCTCGACGTCGATCCTGATCGCCTTCTGGTCAAGTTTCTCGATCTTGGAGAGCTTCGCCGTAGCGTGCTTGCGGAAACGATCCAGCACGTCTGTGTGCCGGCCCTTGAAGATGATGTCCACTGAGGAACCCCCTTCTGCCCGGTCTCGTGGCGGCACCCGCCCGGCCGACCTGGTCTTCGTCCCCACATCCGCCTGCTGAGAGGTTCGCGGCTCTCGTTGTGCCACTACTGCCCTTCTCCCTGTCCAGGAGACATCTGATCTCCTGGCGAGGGCAGGTCTTACTTCTAAGCCGCACCGTGATCAGTCGACCAAAAGTCGCCTTACGTGGGCCGTTTCGCCTGCGGCTGGCATCGGCTTGCCGGGGCGGGCGTCCCCCTGACGGGGATGCCTGCCCGGCGCAACCACGGACCCGGACGGGTGCCATAACCCTGACGCTAGCCCCAACGAGACCCGGATGTCCCCAGTGGGGTCGCACAACTTCTGGGAGGCCGCCCGGCCCCGCAAAGGTCAGCCGGGATAGCTCGGATACTGAGCCCCGTTATCCGCGCTGGTGCGCATCCACAGTGCGTTGGGACCCGAGGAGCGGTAGATCTGGCCGCTGGCCGTCCCGGCCGCCAGGCCGGCCCCGTCGGTCGTCACCCACACGGTTCCCGGCTCGGCCTGAAGCTGGGTCGGGATACCGCCATCGACGGGCACCTCATAGAGGCTGGCGTGCGGGCCGGGACTGCCCAGGACCAGGAGGTCGTCGTCGCTGTACCACATCACCTGGGTCGGATCGGTGATGCCGGTACCGGCCGAGGTCGTATGCGGCTCGATGCCTCCCGGCGGATTATCGGGGCTGATCGCGCCGATCGCGATCTGCCGCTGGCCGCCCGGAGTCCGCAGGATCATCGCCGCCCGGACGCCGTCCGGCGCCACCTGGAAGTCGGAGATCTGGTTCTCGCCGAGCTGGCCGGGAATCAGGTTCTGGCCGCGAGGTGTCAGCAGCCAGACGTAGTTGCTGGTGGTCAACCACACGTCACCCTGCGGGTCCCAGCTCAGCGAACCGCAGTTACCAGAGGTAATGAAATGCGTCATCAGCGGGCCCTTCGACCTGGCCGGGCCCGAGTAGACGACGCATCCCTTCCGGCCGGAGGCGGCGATGCCCGCGATCCGGGTGCCTTGCGGCGATACCGCGATCGCGCGCAGCGACCGCCCGGAGAAAGCCGGCACGGGACGGGAGACGCCGGTCTGCAGCGTGTCAGCCGCGTGATCGGTCAGGTAGTAGAGGACCGCTGACGGCTGAGCCGCCGGCAGCAGGCTGGTGTAGGCCTGCTGGAGCTGGAACTGCCGTCCGCCGAAGCGCTGGACGACACCGTTGATCTCCAGCTGCACTGACTGGGCGACGGGCGCCTGGCCGTAGGAATTGCTGGTCAGGGTCCAGACAAGCTGCGCGGCCATGTCGCGGCGGACCGCCGGGCTCGCCTTCGCGGCCGCTTTGCCCCTCAGATCGACGACCGCGGTGGAGCCGCTGATCCGCACTGAGGGACTGGTGATGCCGCGGGGGAAACGCGTGCTGACGGCGCCGGACAGCAGACCGGGCGGGTCGGTGTGCAGCGCTGTCACCAGACGCCTCGCCACGTCGGTGTTGGCGTACGACTGCGGGACGAAAACCGGGTTTGGCACCAGCAGCGACCCGGACTGCGCGAAGAAGTAGATGTTGTGCGGGGCGTAGACCTTGACGAAATCAGGCTGGGTGAGCAGCAGGGATGTATCAAACGGCAGCTTGGAGATCCGCCACCGGCCTGCGAGCTGCTCCAGCGTGAAGTCGTAGCTCCTGGCCCCCGACGAGGTCCGGTACTGGCCGCTGTCGGTCAGGGTCACCAGCTGCTGGCCGCGGACGGTGACTTCTTGCGTCGCCGGGCCGCCGTTGGCGCTGTGGATGACAATCGGCGGGCGGAAGTCCAGCTGGCTTGTCATGACGTTGGCCGCCACGCCCGGGCGCCACTGCCGGTTCTGCGCGGCCGTGAGGAACAGGCGGGCAGCGTGGTAGTCATTCTGAAAGCTGGCGCTGGCGTGCAGGAAACCGAGCACGATCTGGTTTTGCGACCAGTTGGATCCGGGCCCCACCGCCAGCAGCTGCGGATACTGCTGTCCCACGCCATTGCCGGCTCTGGCCGCCTGCACGCTGCCGCCCGTCGGGATGTTCGCGCACCCGCTGGCCGCAAGGGCGGCGGCTACCACCGCGCCGGCCCAGATCCGCCGCCAGGCCGCGGCCGCGCCGCGCGTCAGCGCCGGCCGGCCAGGCCTAGCCACGTGCCGCCGCCCGGCTGTCCGCTGCGGCACTCCCCGCTGAACTGCCCGCCGTGCCGGTCCCCGCCGTACCGTTGGCCGCCGGGCTGTTGCGTCCCGCCCTGCTTTCCTCCGCCGTGCCGCCTGCTGCGCTGCCGGCAGGCCGCGCCACCGTGGCGGACTCCGGTGCCAGTGCCCCGGTGGTCGCCGCGGCGTCATGGCCGTGACCGGCCAGCGGACCGGTCGTCGGATCCAGGTCAGGCTCATCGCCGGGCGGCCAGTCAGGCGCCGGGGTAACGGTGCCGGTCCGGGCTGCGGGCGCGAGGGCGTCCAGGTCCGCCTCGTCCGGGCCGAGCGGCAGCGGCGAGCCGACCAGTTCACCGCGGACCGTCCTCGGCAGCGTAAGCCGGAACACCGACCCGCGTCCCGGCTCGCCCCACGCCTCCAGCCATCCGCCGTGCAGCCGGGCATCCTCGAGCGCGATCGACAGCCCGAGGCCCGTTCCGCCCGTTGTCCGGGCACGCGCCGGGTCGGCCCGCCAGAAGCGGTCGAAGACGAGCTGCTCCTCGCCGGGACGCAAGCCGACACCGTAGTCGCGGACCGCCACCGCGACGGCGTCCCTGTCGCCGGCCACCGTGACGACGGCATCCCGGTTCTCGCCGTGCTCAACCGCATTGACCAGAAGATTCCGCAGAATCCGCTCCAGCCGGCGGCGGTCCACCTCCGCGACGCACGGCTCCGGCGGCAGCCGGAACTCGATTTTCGCGGATCGCCGCTCAGCGAGCTGCTGGGCCACGTCCGCCGAATGGCGCACGATGTCGCAGATATCAACCGGCTCGGCGTCCAGGGTGGCCGCGTTGGCGTCGTACCTGCTGATCTCCAGCAGGTCGATGAGCAGCGACTCAAAACGCTCGAGCTGGCTCTCCAGCAGTTCTGCGGACCGGGACACGTCGGGCTTCAGCGAGTCCCGCGCTCCGAAGATCACCTCAGCCGCGATCCTGATGGTGGTCATCGGCGTGCGCAGCTCATGCGAGACGTCAGAGACAAACTGACGCTGAACCTGGGAGAGCTCCTCAAGCTCGGCCATCTTGTCCTTGAGGCTGGCGGCCATCTCGTTGAATGAGGTCGCAAGCGCTGCCAGCTCATCCGATCCGCGTACCGGAATGCGGTCATCGAGCCTGCCGGTCGACAGGCGCCGGGCTGCCTGCGCGGCCTGCTGGACCGGGACCACCACCCAGCGGGTCACCAGGCCCGCGATGGCCGCCACGAGGAACACCAGGGCGATTCCCACAAAGAGCAGCGTGTTGTGCACCAGCGCGAGATTCTGCTGCTCCTGCGTCAGCGGGAAAAAGTAATACAGCTGGTAGATACTCCCGAATGGGGCGCCGAAGACGTAGCCGGCCACCGGGTTTTTCGACTGGCCGAAGCGCAGGACCGCGGAAACGAAACTCGGGCTGGCGACATGGTCCTTCCGGTCAAGCTCCACTTTCTGCACCAGCTTGACCGGGATCGTGCCAGCGTAAATGCCGACCGTCGAGCCCTTGCTGTAGACCGGCGGCCCGCTTCTGTCAGCGATCACCGCGACGCCGTAATCGCTGCCGGAGACTCCCTGCGGGCCGAGTTCCTGGGCGATGTTGTACATAAGCGACGACGTATTGCCGGTCGGGCGCGAATAGACGTCCTTCTGGCTCTGCACCGTCCCGAGGGCGCTGTCGACCTGGCTGGTGGCTGCCTTGATCTTGCTCGCCAGCAGGCTCGCGGTGATCTGCTGCATCAGGAAGACGCCGAGGGCTGACACCACGATCGCCGAGATCACCAGGGTCGTCGTGACCACGCGCAGCTGCAGTGAGCTATGCCAGCGGACGCGCATCCGGGTCAGCAGCCCCGCGCCGCCATCGCCGAGCGCCGACAAAAAGCGCCCGAGCACGCTCAGCCAGCGCGCTGGCCAGGGACGGCCGTTCCCGGTGGCCGCCTCGGTCATGACCCTTCTCCGCGCACCCGTGTCCTCTTCATGCGTGCTGGGCCGGGGCGCCCGGTCAGCCTGGGCCCGCCTTGTAGCCGACGCCGCGGACGGTCACGACGATCTCCGGCCGCTCCGGATCCTTCTCGATCTTGGCCCGCAGCCGCTGCACGTGAACATTCACCAGGCGGGTATCGGCCGCGTGCCGGTAACCCCACACCTGCTCGAGCAGTACCTCCCTAGTGAATACCTGGCGAGGCTTCCTGGCCAGCGCCACCAGCAGGTCAAACTCCAGCGGCGTGAGGTTCAGCGGCTCGCCGGCCCGGTGCACCGAATGGCCGGCCACGTCGATGGTCACGTCACCGATGGTCAGAACCTCCGGCGCCGGGTCGTCGGTGCGCCGCAGCCTGGCTCGCACGCGGGCGATCAGCACCTTCGACTGGAAGGGCTTGACGATGTAGTCGTCGGCTCCGGATTCCAGCCCGAGCACGACGTCGACCGTGTCGGTCTTGGCCGTCAGCATGACGATCGGCACGCCTGACTCGGCCCGGATCTGACGGCATACGTCAATGCCATCCAGGCCGGGCAGCATCAGGTCCAGCAGGACAAGATCCGGCCTGGTGTCCCGGAAGGCATCCAGTGCCCTGTCGCCGTCGGCGACGAACGTCGGCTCGAAGCCTTCGCCGCGAAGAACAATTCCCAGCATCTCGGCAAGGGCGGCGTCGTCATCGACGACCAGCACGCGACCTTTCATAATCCCCATCGTTCCACGTAAGAGGCGGCTCGGGGACTTTCCGCGACGGCTAATCCCCCGCCAGGATACGCAGAGTACCTGCTGTGACTGGCTGGGCAACGCCGCGTTCGGTCACGATAGCGGTGACCAGCTCGGGTGGCGTGACATCGAAGGCCGGATTGTGGCCGCAGGCGCCAGCAGGAGTGATGGCCTGCCCGGCCAGGTGCGTGATCTCCACGGGGGGCCGTTGCTCGACCTTAATTGCCGCGCCGACGGGAGTAGCCAGATCGATGGTGGACACCGGCGCCACCACGACAAACGGCACCTGGTGGTAGCGCGCCAGGACCGCCAGTCCGTAGGTTCCGACTTTGTTGGCCACGCTCCCGTCGGCCGCGATCCGGTCAGCGCCGGTCAGCACGAGATCCACTTGCCCAGCCGCCATGAGGGCGGCGGAAGCGCTGTCGGCCAGGACCGCATGCGGCATCCCGGCCCGGACGGCCTCATAGGCCGTCAGCCGGGCACCCTGCAGCAGAGGACGGGTCTCATCGATCCAGAGCATGCTCAGCCGGCCGGCCCGGTGCGCGGCGAGGATCACGGCAAACGCGGTGCCCTCGCCCGCCGATACCAGTGAGCCGGTGTTGCAGTGAGTCAGGATCCTCGCAGCTTCCGGCACGAAAGCCAGCCCGCGGGCGGCCATCGCCTCGCTGGCGGCGGCGTCCTGCGCGGCGATGGAGCGCGCCTCGGTCAGCACGGCGGTCGCGGCGCGGGCGGCCGATCCGGCCGGTTCGCCGCTCAGCCCGCGCTGATAGGCGGCATAAGCGCGCCGGGCCCCCCAGCTGAGGTTGACCGCGGTCGGGCGGGCTTGCTCGATTTGCGCCACCGCCTGCGCGACGTCGTCGCCGCGCCAGGCCGCCAGCGCCACGCCGAAGGCACCGGCCACGCCCAGCAGCGGAGCGCCGCGCACCACCAGCCTGCGGATCGCGTCCACCAGAGACGGCACATCGCCGCAGGTCAGCACCATCTCTTCGGCGGGCAGCCGGGTCTGGTCCAACAATGCGACCGCCGGTCCGCCGGGCGGATCAATCCACTGAAACACGGGAATGCTCACCACACGAGTGTGCGCGCGGGGAGTGCGGCTGCGCGAGCGCGCCCCGCCTTTCCTGGCCGTGCCATATCGCCGCGGCGCTGACCTCTTAATCCTCGCCCGATCGTGCAAGTATTGGCGCGAACCGGCGCGGCCCGCCTGCAGGGGGACAGGTCCGGAGACGACCGCCGGGCTGGCAAGGAGGACAGCGATGACTGACGGGACCCCCAGGGACGGGGCGGGGGAAGGTCACTCCGGCAGCAGCGAGCGCGACTCGACTCAGCCAGCATCTCCCCCGCCAGACCAGCCGGGGTACGGACAGCCGGGGTACGGACAGCCGGGGTACGGACAGCCCGGCTACGGACAGCCGGGGTACGGACAGCCCGGCTACGGACAGCCCGGCTACGGACAGCCCGGCTACGGACAGCCCGGCTACGGACAGCCCGGCTACGGACAGCCCGGCTACGGACAGCCCCGCTACGGACAGCCCGCCCCGAGCGGCCCGGCACCCGGCGGCATTCCGCTTAGCCCGCTTATGCTCGGCGACATCCTGGGCGGCGCGTTCACCTCACTCCGGCGCAATCCGCAGGCAACGCTGGGCTTCTCCGCGATCATCCTGGCCGCATCCGGGGTCATCTCGACCGTGCTGGGCCTCATGATCAGAAACGCCGAGCCCAGCGCGACCGGCTCGTTCTCCTTCCGCGCACAGCAGCCGACCAGCATCCAGCTGAGCCACCTGGGTGGTTCGATAGTGACCTTCCTCGGCGCCGTGCTGCTGTCGGTCGTCCTCGCCCTGGTCGTTCAGACCATCCTGACTGGCGTGCTGACCTCGGTCATCGGGCGCGGGGTACTCGGACGCAAGGTCGGCATCGGCGAAGCTTGGCGCATCACCGCGCCGCGGCTGCCGGCCGTGCTCGGCGCCACGCTGCTGAGCGGCCTGATCGGCGTCGCGCTGTGGATTCCTTACCTGCTCATCCTCGTCCTGCTGATCGTCGCCCACGCCGGCGTGGTGGCCGGTGTGGTCGGCGTCCTCGGCTTCCTGGTCATGCTCTGCGTCACCGTGGCCGTGTGGGTGGGCTTCAGCCTGGCTCCCGCGGCCGTGGTGCTCGAGCGCATGGGACCCTGGCAGGGCCTGAAGCGGTCATGGCGGCTGGTGTCCGGCAGTTTCTGGCGGGTCCTGGGGATTCTCCTGCTCACCATAGTGATCGTTATTATCGTGAGCTTCGTGCTGGACATCCCGTTCGGCATCATCGAACTGCTTGCCGGAAGCGGCAGCTTCCTGTCGAGTGCGGCAGCGGCATCGATCCCCGGCCTGATCGTCGCTGCCATCGCCAGCATTGTCATCGGCACCCTGACCCGGCCGCTGCTGGCAGGCGTCTCGGTCCTGCTTTACCTCGATATGCGGATGCGTAAAGAAGGCCTCGACCTGGTGCTGCAGAATGCGGCGCAGAATCAGCAGCTCACCGGCGATGAATTCGCCACGCTCTGGCGGCCGCCTGGCAGCGGTCAGGGGCCGGCGACCGCGCCGGCGGCCTGGTGACTCCTGCGCGCGCGCTCGCCCTGGCGGGGCGGCCCGCGCTGCTGCCCTCCGGCGGCGCGGGCATCACCCGCCGCGCAGGTCAGCAGCTGGCCCGCCGGGAACTGGCGCGGGCGATCTACCAGCCCTCGGTCCTGCAGCGGATAAAGAACGCGGCCAGCAGCTTTCTGCTACGGCTGCTGCGCGATGCCAGTGCGCATTTTCCCGGCGGCTGGTGGGCTCTGATCGCGGTGATCGCGGCGGCCGTGCTCCTGACCGCGATGATCATCTCCTGGATCCGCCCGTCCCGGACGCGGATCGCGGCCCGCAGCGTGCTCCTGGGCACGGCCCGCAGCGCGAGCGACCATCGGCAGGAGGCCGAACGGCTGGCGTCAGCGGGAGATTACGGCGGCGCGATGGTCGAATCGCTGCGCGCCATCGCCGTGGAGCTGGAGGAACGCGGCCTGGTGCCGCCGCGGGCCGGCCGTACCGCGGATGAGCTGGCGGCCGAGGCGGGCCGCGCGCTGCCCGGCCAGGCGGCCGAGCTTGGCGCGGCCGCGCGGCTGTTCGACGACGTACGCTACGGCGGCCGGTCCGGCAGCGCCGCCGGCTACCAGCGTCTGCGCGATCTCGACGCCCGGATCCGCGCGGGCCATGGGGCCGGGTCAGGGGCACGGCTGACCGCAGCCAGCCCGGGGCCGCCGTCATGACGGCGGCAGCGCCGCCTCGTGCGCCGATGACGGCGTCCTCGCAGCTGCCCCGCCCGGGCGCGCCTGGCGGCGGCCAGGGCAGCTGGCGGCGCTGGCGCGTGCCGGTGGCACTGGTCGCGCTGATCATCGTCGCTGCCGGGATGATCACGCTGCTGCAGCCGGCCAGGCCGGCCGTCGGCTACCTCGATCCGGCCGGTACCGGGCCCTACGGCACCCGTGCACTGGCCGACATTCTCGCCGGGCGCGGCACCACTGTGGTCACCGCAGCCACACCAGCCGCAGCACGCGCCGCAGCGGCCGGGTTCCCGGCGACGATCGTGATCACCAGCCCTGAGTACCTGGCCGGCCGGCAGCTCGCGGCGCTGGCCGGCGCAGCGCACCAGGTAGTTCTCGTGGAGCCGGACACCGCAGCTCTCACGGCTCTGGCACCGCGCGTCGTGCTCGGCAGCGCTGTCCCGGTGACCACCGCGCCGCCCCGCTGCGGCCTGGCCGCAGCCCGGCTGGCGGGCCTGGCGGACATGGGCGGCACCGGCCTGCGCCTGCGGCCGGGCACCACCGGCTTCTCCTGCTACCCCGTCGAAGGCAGCGCGTCGCTGGTGCAGTACTCGGCCGGGGGCACGATCATCACGGTGCTGGGGATCGGCGCGCCGATGACGAACAGCTACCTGGCCCGGCACGGTAATGCTGCCCTCGCCCTCAACCTGCTCGGCGCCCGCCGGGTCGTCTGGCTGGTGCCCTCACCGGCCGCGACGGCGGGCACGGGGCCGGTGAGCGGCCGCAAGTCGCTTACCAGCCTGATCCCGCTCGCGGCTTACCTGGTCGCGCTGCAGCTGGTGTTCGCCCTGCTGCTCGCCGCGCTCTGGCGGACTCGCCGGCTCGGCCCGCTCATCCCGGAGCAGCTGCCCGTCGTGGTCAGGGCCGCGGAAACCGTGGAGGGACACGCCCGCCTTTACGCCGCCCGCCGGGCACGCGGCAAGGCCGGCGAGGCACTGCGGACGGCGCTGCTGTCACGGGTACTGCCGGCCGTGGGACTGCCGCCGGGTGCTGCCCCGGATAGTGTCGCTGCGGCACTGGCCGCCAGATCCGGGCTCACGGCAGCCAGGATCACGCAGATGATCTACGGGCAGGCACCGGGAACCGACGCCGCGCTGGTCGCGCTGGCCGGCGACCTCGATGCCCTCGAAAGAGAGGTGCTGGCGCAGTGAATGCCGAATTTCCCGGCGCGGCCCCGGCCGGCGCGGCCCGGGCCGGCCAGAGCGCGGATGGCGGGCTGGCGTCGGCCGGCCCGGGCACGGACGGCGGCCAGGTGGCCGCCGGCTTCCGGCCGGCCCTCGCCGACCCGCGCGCCTCGCTCGCCGCGGTGCGGGCGGAGGTCGGCAAGGCGGTTGTCGGTCAGGACCAGGTGATCACCGGGCTGCTCATCGCGCTGCTGTGCCAGGGCCACGTGCTGCTGGAAGGCGTCCCCGGAGTCGCCAAGACGCTCCTGGTCCGGGCGCTTGCCGCCACTTTGGCGATGGACAGCAAGCGGGTGCAGTTCACCCCGGACCTGATGCCCGGCGACGTCACCGGATCGCTGATCTACGACGCGAGAACCGCCGAGTTCCAGTTTCGCGACGGCCCGGTCTTCACCAATCTCCTGCTGGCCGACGAGATCAACAGAACCCCGCCTAAAACGCAGGCCGCGCTGCTGGAAGCCATGGAAGAGCGCCAGGTTTCCGTCGAGGGCACGCCGCGGCCGCTGCCGGTCCCGTTCATGGTGGCTGCCACCCAGAATCCGGTCGAGTACGAGGGCACCTACCCGCTGCCCGAGGCGCAGCTGGACCGGTTCCTGCTGAAGCTGACTGTGGCCCTGCCGCAGCGAGCCGAGGAGATCGGGATCCTGGCCCGCCACGCGGACGGTTTCGACCCGCGTGATCTCGAAGCCGCCGGGCTCCGCCAGGTCGCGGGCATCGCCGATCTGGCTGCCGCCCGGCAGGCGGCCCGGCAGGTGCGCCTGGCGCCGGAAATCGCCGGCTACATCGTCGACATCTGCCGGGCGACCAGAACCTCGCCGTCTCTGCAGCTCGGCGTGTCCCCGCGCGGAGCCACCGCGCTGCTGGCCACGAGCCGGGCCTGGGCCTGGCTGTCGGGACGTGACTATGTGACACCCGATGACGTGAAGGCACTGGCCAGGCCGACCTTCCGGCACCGGATCGAGCTGCGGCCCGAGGCCGAGCTCGAGGGCGCTACTGCTGACGGGGTCCTGGACGGCGTGCTCGGCTCGGTCCCGGTCCCGCGGTGAGGGCGAGCACGTGGTCCTGACCGGCCGCGCGGCACTGGCTGCGCTGGCCGGCTTGCTGGTGATCCTCGCCTTCCGCAGCGTGGCCGCGCTGGCGGTCGTCGACGCGGCAGTGGTCGCGGCCATCGCCGCCGACGTGCTTCTGGCGGCTCCCGTCCGGCGCCTTGAGGTCCGCCGCGGCGGTGACAGCCGCATTCTGCTCGGGCAGAGCGGCTCGGTGACGGTCACGGTCACCAGCCCCGGCCGCCGAGTCCTGCGCGCGATGGTCCGGGATGCCTGGCAGCCCAGTGCCGCTGCCAGCCCGGCCCGCGCGGCGCTGCGGGTCCGGCCGGGAGCACAGGCGAGCCTGACGACCGTGCTGACGCCGCAGCGCCGCGGTGACGCCCTCGCGGGCCCGGTCACCGTCCGGTCTCTCGGGCCGCTCGGCCTGGCCGGCCGTCAGGGGCGGCACCCCGCGCCGTGGACGGTCCGGGTCCTCCCGCCGTTCCTGAGCCGCAGGCACCTGCCGGAGAAGCTGGCCGCACTCCGGCAGCTTGAGGGGCAGCGCCGCTCGCTGCTGCGCGGCCAGGGCAGCGAGTTCGACTCGCTGCGCGAGTACGTCCTCGGGGATGACGTCCGCTCGATCGACTGGCGCTCGTCAGCCCGGCAGACCGATCTGCTGGTCCGCACCTGGCGGCCCGAGCGGGACCGGCGCATCGTCATCGTCCTGGACACCGGGCGCACCTCGGCCGGGCGAGTCGGCGGCGTCCCCCGGCTGGACGCCTCGATGGACGCCGCGCTGCTGCTGGCGGCGCTCGCGGCTCGCGCGGGCGACCGGGTTGACCTGCTGGCGGTCGACCGGCGGGTGCGTGCCAGGGTGGTGGGCGCCGGCCGTTCTGCCGTCTTGTCTGCTCTTACCGACGCGATGGCCGTTCTCGATGCCGAGCTGATCGAGTCGGACGCCGGGGTGATGGCCAGTGCTGTGCTCGCGCTCGCCCGTCAGCGCTGTCTGGTCGTGCTGATGACCGACCTGAATGAAGCCGCCATCACCGAGGGACTTCTGCCCCGGCTCGGGGTGCTGGCCGGGCGGCACCGGGTGCTGATCGCCGCGGTCGCTGACCCCAGGCTCGATCAGATGGCCGGCGCGCGCGGGAGCACCGAGGCGGTGTACGGCGCCGCGGCGGCTGAGCGGGCCAGGGCCGCCCGCAGCGGGGTGTCCGCGCTGCTGCGGCGGCGGGGCGTCACCGTCGTCGATGCGCCACCGGACCGGCTGCCGTCCGCGCTCGCCGACGCCTACCTGAGCCTGAAGGCGGCTGGCCGGCTCTAGCCGCCGGCGGTCAGCCGGCGACCGGCGCCAGGTCGGGAGCCTCGCTGATATCCGCGGACTCCCCCGCAGCGCTGGCCCGGCGGCCCGCCACGAGCACGTAGCCGAGGAACGCGGCCTCGACGCACGCTCCGACGCCGATCCGCACCCCGGCCGGCAGGGATGACGGGGTGACGAACGCCTCGATGAGCCCCGAGACCAGCAGCACGACGATGAGGCCGAGTGCGATCGTGACCGTTTGGCGGCCCTCCTCCGCCAGCGCCTGAGATCGCGGCCGGGGGCCGGGGTCGATAATGGTCCAGCCCAGCCGCAGGCCGGCCGCCGCGGCCAGGAACACCGCCGACAGCTCGAGCATCCCGTGCGGCAGGATCAGGGTGAAGAACTCGCCCGTCTTTCCGTAAGCGGCCAGCAGCCCGCCGTCCACGCCGATGTTCAGCGAGTTGGTCAGGAGCACGAACAGCGTCGGGATGCCGAGCAGGATCCCCGAGATCAGCGCCTCCGCGGCCACCCACACATTGTTCGTCCAGACCTTGGCCGCGAACGAGCCCGCCGCGTACTGCGAGTAGTAATGCCGGAACTGATGGCGGACCAGGCTGGCGGCCTGCGACTTTGTCACCAGGCTGGCCTGCGCCGCAGGCGTTCTGGCCACCCACCAGCCGAAGATCAGCGCCACCAGCAGGGAGCCGGCGGCCGTGGCCAGCCACCACCAGCGGATCCGGTAGGCCATCAGGGGAAAAGTCGCCACAGCGAAACGGGCCACCGACCGCAGCTGCGCGGCTGGCGCGCCGTTCACCGCGGCGCGGGCACGAGCCAGTCTCGTTGACAGCTGTGCCACCAGGACAGGGTCACCGCCGCTGGTCCGCAGCACCGACAGCTGCGTGGCTGTCCGCTGGTAGCGCTCGACCAGCTCGTCCACCTCGTCGCCGGAAAGCCTGCGACGGCGCTTGACCAGATGCTCAAGCCTGTCCCAGTCCGCCCGGTGCGCAGCGGCAAAAGCGTCCGCATCCACAGCAGGAGACTACTGCGGTGACCGGCGATACTCTGGGCCGTGACATCGGCCCGGCAGCACGGGCCCTGGGCCGGGAGGGCATGCCGTGGCCGAGGTGGTGACCGGGGAAGCGGTCATCCTGGACGTCCCCATCGCCACCTTCCCCAGCCGGCTCCTCGCCCTGCTGATCGATATGGGCATCCAGATCGCGCTGGACGTCGTCATCCTGGTGATCGTGCTGCCCCGCGCCGGGCACGTAGACGCCGCCACCATGTCCGCTGTCCTGCTGACCTGCTGGATTCTCATCATCGTCGGGTACCCGACCATCTTCGAGACGCTGACCCGCGGCAAGACGCCGGGCAAGATGGCGCTCGGCCAGCGGGTCGTCAGCGACGACGGCAGCCCGGAACGGTTTCGGCAAGCTCTGCTGCGGGCCCTCGCCGGCGTGCTGGAGATCTGGACGATCGTTCTGACCCCAGTAGCCCTGGTCACGTGCATCTTCTCCGCCAAGGGCAAGCGCCTGGGCGATCTGTGGGCCGGCACCTTCGCCATCCAGGAGCGCATGCCGCCGCGCCCTCCGATGCCGCCCGCGTTCGCGGTCGTCCCGCCGCCGCTGCTGGGGTGGGCACAATCACTGGAGCTCTCCCGCCTTTCCGATCAGACCGCCGGCGCGGCCAGCAGCTACCTGCGCCGTTTCGCCGAACTGCGGCCCGCGGCCCGTGACGAGCTCGGCCGCAGCCTCGCCGAAAGCATCGCCGCGCAGGTCAGTCCCCCGCCGCCGCCCGGCACTCCGCCGGCCGCCTACCTGGCCGCGGTGCTCGCGGTTCGGCGGGAGCGGGAGAATGCCCGCCTGGCCGCCCAGCGGCTCGCGCCGCCCGGCGCCGGCGTCAGTGCGGGCGCCGTCGGCGCCGACCCTGCCGATCCCGCTGCCCCTGGCTATGGCACTGCCTATGACGCGGAGGCGGGCGGGCCTGCGAGCGGGGACAGTCCGATCGGGACCGGGAGTTCCGCCGGGGGCGCGGCGAGACCGGAACACCGGGACGCCGGCGGGTTCGCACCGCCTGCCTAAAGGCTGCGGGCGGCCGGATCAGCCCCGGACGGCCGGATCAGCCCCGGACCCGGACGAATCGCGGCCCGGTCGGCGGCCAGAAATGGCCTGATCAGGTCCCCGGTGGCCGCTTCCGCGACAGACAGCGCCTCGTCAGCGGGCACGTCATACGCTGAGTAATGCTGGCGGCCCGCCGCCGTGACCGCCGTCAGCGTCACCAGTCCCTGCTGCCGCTGGAACCAGCTCTGATGGATTCGCCAGCCGATGATTCCCTCGGTGGACAGGACGGCGCGCCGGCGCACCAGGCTCCCGGTGCGGGTCACCAGCCACCCGCCGGTCAGCCGGTGCCCGAGGCTCTGGTAGCGGTCAGCCGCGAGGGCGGCGCTGGCCGGCAGCAGGACCAGCGAGCTGGTCCAGATCCAGGCCGGCCCGCGCGCCAGCCAGGAGGCGGCCGCCACCGCGGCGACGATCACCGCGGCGCCGGCCACGGCCCGGTTATACCGGCGCCGGCGCGCTCGCGGGCCGTGCGGGATGAGCGGGCCGGTGCACAGTTCCTCCGGCGCGGCGAGAACGTCGGCCGCCACGGCGCGGGCGGCGGCGCGCGGAGCTGGCGGCAGCAGGACGGATCCGCCGCGTTCAGCGCCGTGGCCGACCCGCAGGCCCGTGGTGATCGCTATGCAGCGGGCACCTTTGGCCGCGCGCAGCAGCAGCGGCTCGCTGATCTCGACGCCGCGCAGCCGGCGCAGGTCAATGGTCGTGGCGCGGGTGGAGAAAAGCCCCCTGGTGACCCGCAGCGTGCCCTCGGGCTGGCGCGTCAGCCGGAAATTCCAGAAGACGGCCGTATAGCCGGCCGTGGAGATCAGGACGAAGAAACCGGCGGCGACGAGGGTCGCCGTCGTGATCCGCGAGCCGAGCGGCAGTGCGGAGAACTCGATGCCGAGACGGTGCACCGGCCCGATTGCGGCGAGGTTGATGTGCGCGGCGTCGCTGAACTGCACGGCGAAGCCGAAGATGACGCTGATGATGACCATGCCGGTCAGGGTCAGCGGGGCAAAACGGATCCAGGCCGGATGCAGCCGGCTGATCTCCGCTTCCGCAGGGGCCTGCTGCTGTGCCCCGGCGGTCCAGGCCGCGGCCCGCTCAGGTGCCGCCGGCTGAGCGGCCGCTGGCTGAGGTGTCATTACCAGCGCGGGCTGAGGCAGTGCCATCTGAGGTATCACTGGCTGAGGTATCGCAGGCTGAGCGGGTGCGGGCTGAGCCATCGCAGGCTGAGCCGCCGCAGGCTGAGCCGCCGCGGACTGAGCCGCCGCGGACTCAGCGGTCATCTGTTCGACGGGCGGCCTGGCGATGATCGCGGCCGCGGCGGCCAGCAGCGTCGCTCGCAGCGCCTCGGCGTCGGCGAGGGTCAGCGCATCGAGCCGGAAGCTCTCGCCTTCTCGCCGGTCGTTGCGCCCCGTGCCGATCGCGACCCGGCGCAGCCCGAGCATCCGGTAAGGCAGATGAGCCGAGAGGTCGACGGTACGGATCCGGTCGCGGGCGACGGACAGCACCTTCTGGTTGAGCAGGCCGTGCCGCACGTAGACGCGCTCGTCAGTGACCCGGTAGCGGGTGGTGAGCCAGCGCACGATGCTGGTCGTCACCGCGAACGCCGCGAAGACGAGGCCCCAGTAGTCCGTTCCGCCGCCGCGTGAATGCAGGTAAAGCAGGCCGAGCAGGAAAGGCAGCAGGCGGACCAGGTCCATGACGGGCCGGACCACCAGGCTGCGCGGGCTCAGGCGCAGCCAGCCGGGCTCGGATTCCCGCGGCTCGCTGGTCACGTCGCGTCGCCGGGAGCCTGGCCGGTCGCGATCGCCAGCTCGTCTAGCAGCCGGTCAGCGGCGGGCCGGTCCAGGCCGCGGATATGCACGGGACCGGCGGCCGAGGCCGTGGTCGCCGTGACATTCGCCAGGCCGAAGATCCGCTCCAGCAGCGACCGGTGACTGTCGATGGTCTGGATCCGGCTGATCGGGGCAATGCGCCAGTGCACCGAGAACCAGCCCGCCCGGGTGTAGAGGGCCTCGTCGGTGACTTCCCAGCGGTGCACGCGGTAACGCCACTGCGGCATGATCACGGCGTGCGCCGCCGCGATCAAGGCCGTGGCGGCCACGGCGATCCACCACGCCGGGGGCAGGCTGTTGGCCAGGATCACGATGATCTCCACCGCGATCACGATCAGCGCGTTGAGTACCGCGCGTGCCGTCCAGTAGCTGATGGCGCGCCGGCTGACCCGGTTGCTGGGCGCCCGCAGGCTGGGCAGCAGCGGGTCCGCGAGCCCATCAGCCGTCATGCCCTCAGCTTCCCACGCCGTCACAGGTGCCGGGAATATGAACAGGTCCCCAGCAGCCCGCTCAGGAGCCCTCCCGCCAGGAATCCAGATAGACCTGCTGGGCCGGGGTCAGCTCATCGATGGCCGTGCCCAGCGACCCGAGCGTCAGCCTCGCGATCTGCGCGTCGATGGCGGCCGGGATGTCATGCACGCCGGGCGCGAGTATCGCTTCTGCCGTGGCCAGCCGGACCAGGGCCAGCGCCTGGACGGCGAACGACAGGTCCATCACGGCCGCCGGGTTTCCCTCCGCAGCCACCAGGTTGACGACCCGGCCCTCGGCCAGCAGGATCAGCCGCCTGCCGTCAGCCAGCACGTACTCGTCGGCGTGCGGGCGCACGGCGGGATGCACCTCGGCCGCCAGAGCGGCGAGAGCACGGACGTCTACCTCGACGTCAAAGTGGCCTGCGTTAGCCAGGACCGCGCCGTCCCGCATGCTGGCCAGCTCCGCGGCGCCGATCACGTCGCAGCAGCCGGTAGCCGTGACGAAGACCTCGCCAACCGCGGCCGCCGCGCCGAGAGGCAGCACCCGGTACCCCTGCATGATCGCGTCGAGCGCGCGGACCGGATCGACCTCGGTGATCAGCACGTGCGCGCCGAGGCCCCTGGCCCGCTCGGCGACGCCGCGCCCGCAGGCACCGTAACCGGCCACCACGACCGTCTTGCCCGCCAGCAGCATGTTCGTCGCGCGGATGATCCCGTCGATGACCGACTGCCCGGTTCCGTACCTGTTGTCATACATCCGACGGGTCACGGAGGAGTCCGCGGCGAACATCGGGAACGCCAGCGTCCCCGCGGCGGCCATCCGGCGCAGGCGCGCCGCCCCGGTAGACGTCGACTCGCAGCCGCCGCGCACGCGGGGAAGCAGCTCGGCCCGTTCGGCATGCAGGGTGTTCACCAGATCGCAGCCATCGTCCATCACCAGGTCGGGCCCGCAGTCCAGGGCGCGGTGAATGTGCTCGTCATAAGTCCGGCGGTCGACGCCCGAGCGGGCGAACACGGTCACCTCGGGCAGCGTAGCCAGGGCCGCGGCGATGTCGTCCTGGGTGGACAGCGGGTTAGACGCCGCCAGCTGCACCCGGGCGCCGGCGGCACGCAGCACGTTCACTAGTCCCGCTGTCTCCGCGGTCACATGCAGGCAGGCCGCGACGGTGAGCCCGGCAAAGGGCCGCTCCGCGGCGAGCCGGCCCGCCATCATCTGCAGCACCGGCATGGCGCGCCGCGCCCACGCGATCCGCGGCAGCCCGATCGCCGCAAGCCCCGGATCGGCGATATCCGAGGCTGCGGCGGGGGCGGCGTGCGGCGCCGGGCGCGCGGCCAGGCGGCCGGGTCTGGTCACCGGGTCCTTGCGTTCAGTAGCGGTAGTGATCGGACTTGTAGGGGCCCTCGGCGGGGACGCCGAGGTACTGCGCCTGCTCCTTGGACAGCACGGTGAGGCGGACGCCGAGAGCGTCAAGGTGCAGCCGGGCCACCTTCTCGTCCAGGTGCTTGGGCAGGACGTGCACGCCGAGCGGGTACTCCGCCGCGCGGGTGTGCAGCTCGATCTGGGCGATGACCTGGTTGGTGAAGCTGTTGGACATGACGAAGCTGGGATGGCCGGTGGCATTGCCCAGGTTGAGCAGCCTGCCCTCCGACAGGATGATCACCGCGTGACCGTCGGGGAAGGTCCACTCGTCGACCTGCGGCTTAATGTTGATCCTGGTCACGCCCGGCAGGCGGGCCAGGCCCGCCATGTCGATCTCGTTGTCGAAGTGCCCGATGTTGCCGACGATCGCCTGGTGCTTCATCCGGGTCATGTGCTCCGCGGTGATGATCCGCAGGTTGCCCGTGGCGGTGACGAAGATGTCCGCGGTGTCCAGCACGTCTTCCAGCCGCGCGACCTGGTAGCCGTCCATGGCGGCCTGCAAGGCGCAGATCGGGTCAATCTCCGTGATGATCACCCGGGCGCCCTGGCCGCGCAGCGACTCTGCGCAGCCCTTGCCCACGTCGCCGTACCCGCAGATGACCGCGACCTTGCCGCCGATCAGCACATCGGTGGCCCGGTTGATCCCGTCCACCAGCGAGTGGCGGCATCCGTACTTGTTGTCGAACTTGGACTTCGTCACGCTGTCGTTGACATTGATGGCCGGGAAACGAAGCGTCCCGGCCGCCGCCATCTCATAGAGGCGGTGCACGCCGGTGGTGGTCTCCTCGGTGACCCCGGCGATCCCGTCCGCGCACGCGGTCCACCTGCCCGGGCTCGCGGCCAGCGATGCGCGCAGCACGTCGAGAACGACCTGCCACTCCTCCGGGTCGTCATCCGCAGCAGCCGGCACGGACCCGGCGGCCTCGAACTCCGCGCCCTTGTGCACCAGCAGCGTCGCGTCGCCGCCGTCGTCCAGCAGCATGCTCGGCCCGCTCTCCCCCGGCCAGGACAGTGCCTGCTCCGTGCACCACCAGTAGTCCTGGAGCGTCTCGCCCTTCCAGGCGAACACCGGAATTCCCTTCGGGTCGTCCGGGGTTCCGTCCGGACCCACCGCGATGGCGGCTGCCGCGTGGTCCTGGGTGGAGAAGATGTTGCAGCTTGCCCAGCGCACCTGGGCACCAAGCGCCGCCAGTGTCTCGATCAGGACCGCGGTCTGGATCGTCATGTGCAGCGAGCCGGTGATCCGGGCACCGCGCAGCGGCTGGGAGTCGGCGTACTCCGCCCGCACCGCCATCAGTCCTGGCATCTCATGCTCGGCCAGCCTGATCTCCTTGCGGCCGAACTCCGCCAGCGACAGGTCTGCGACCTCGAATGGGATGTTTTCCGCGGCCATCGCGTTAGCTCCTGACGTGTTTCTGGTCTGGTGTCTTACCGACGCTACGGGACGCAGCTACCCGCCCGCACGCCAGCATGGCTGTTCCTGACACAGATTTGTAAGATAGTGCATTATGCGGATCACAGCAGCCGCTCAGCGGGTGGGGACCTCCCCCCGGATGCTGCGCTACCGGGAGTCGCTCGGCCTGCTGCCGGTTGTCCGCGCCGCCGGAGCCAGAGCGGGCGGGGGCGCGCCGCGGCACCGGCGTTTCGGTGCGGACGACCTCGAGGCAGTGACCCTCGGCCTGGCGATCGAACGGCGCTACGACATCAGTCCCGCAGCGCTCGCGTTCGGCATCCGGGTGCTCAGTGATCCGCGGGTACGAGCCGACGTCGCCGAACTCGGCCGCCGGATCGGCCGCGTCCAGCCGCCTCCGGCCCGGGCGCTTGATTTCGAGAAGGAGCGCGCGCTGCGGCTGCTCAGCCTGGGCGGCCCGGCTCAGCGAAATCCGCACCGCCCGCCTCACCGCAATCAGCGCCCCTCCCGCCCCTGACCCCGCCGCCGCACCGGGACGTGCGCGCCCATCTGCTGCTGCCGGAGCGACAGTGCACGGGCACGCATGTGGCTGCCGGATGCGGCCCGGCACCGCGCAGGCGCGAGGGGCCCGTGCCGGGCGGGTGAGGAACTGCGGGGCAAGTGACGGAACTGCGGGCCCGTTTACGGGCGGCGCGGGCGGCGCAGGGCCTGCAGAGCAGACCTGAGCGACGAGCGCCGGGCCGCCCGGACCGCCGGGTCCTGGGCGTCCGCGCGTTCCGCCACATACAGGTCCGGCTCCAGGAAGATCAGCTGCGCGATGGGGACGGCGGACCGGATCCGCCGCTCGGCCGCGTCGATGGCCCCGGCGATGACGGCCGCGGAGTCCGCGCGGCGCACCGCGATCTTCGCGGCCACCAGCAGCGTCTCCGGCCCGACATGCATGGTGCGCAGGTGAATCACGCGCTCCACCTCGGGGGCATCCTCGATGGCCGCGACAATGGCCGCCTCGGCGCCGGCGCTCGCCGACTCTCCGATCAGCAGGCTCTTCATCTCGACAGCTAGGATCACCGCGACGCACCCGAGCAGAATGCCGACAGCCAGGGAGCCGGCCCCGTCCCACCGGCCATTGCCGGTAATGGTGGTCAGGGTCACGCCGAGGAGAGCGAAGAACAGGCCGACGAGCGCGGCGGCGTCCTCCAGCAGCACGGTCGGCAGTTCGGGCGCCTTGGCGTGCCGGATGAAGCTCGGCCAGCCACTGCGGCCGCGGGAGCGATTGGACTCCCTGATCGCAGTGCGGAACGAGAACCCCTCGAGGCCGAAGGCGACGGCGAGCACGGCGAACGCCACGACCGGCGAACTGACGTGCTCGGGATGGGAGATCCGCTGAATGCCCTCGTAGACGGAGAACAGGGCCCCGACGGTGAAGAGCACGACGGCCACGATGAAGGCATAGAAGTAGCGCTCAGCGCCGAAGCCGAACTGGTGTTCCTCGGTCTCCGCGCGCCGCGCCCGGCTTCTGCCGAGCAGCAGGAGCGCCTCATTACCCGAGTCGGCCACTGAATGGATGGACTCGGCCAGCATCGAGGCCGACCCGGTGATGAAAAAGGCGACAAATTTGGTCGCGGCAATCCCCAGGTTCGCCCCCAGCGCCGCGAGGACCGTCCGCTTGCCGCCGCCTTGACTCTCGCCGCCAGGTCCGGCCGCCGGACGACTGTCCGCCGGCGCGTCGTCAGCGCTGATGACTACCGACCTGTCCTGCGCGGCGGCGGCTAGCCCGCCGCGGGATCGCGCGCCTCGTCAATCAGCAGAACCGGGATGCCGTCGCGGACCGGGAACGCCAGGCCGTCCGGCCCGGTGCAGACCAGTTCGCCGGCTGCCTCGTCTGCCCGCAGGGGCGAATGACATTTCGGGCAGGCCAGAATGTCGAGCAGCCAGTCATCGATCATCACAGTGCTCTCCTCTCCCGCGTGGTCACAGTCCGGCGGCCGCGCTGACAGCGCTCGCCCGGAGGTCATCAGCCCTGTGCCTGCCCGCTGTCCTCGCCCACGATGCGCAGGACGTCATCCCGGATGCCGGCGAGCGTGGCACCGTCGGCGGCCTCCACGTTGAGCCGCAGCAGCGGCTCGGTGTTGGACGGCCGCAGGTTGAACCACCAGTTCTCGCTGCTGACCGTGAGGCCGTCGAGGTCATCCGTGCTGATGCCAGGGCGTCCGGCGTAAGCCCGGCTGACCCGGGCGGCCGCGGCCGCCTGGTCACTCACCTCGCTGTTGATCTCGCCGGTCGCGACGTACCGGGAGTATTCGGCGAGCATCGGCGACAGCGGCCCGGCCTGGGACCCGAGCGCGGACAGCACATGCAGGGCCGCGAGCATGCCCGAGTCAGCGAACCAGAAATCCCGGAAGTAGAAGTGTCCCGAGTGCTCGCCGCCGAACACCGCACCGGTCTGCGCCATCCGCTCCTTGATGAACGAATGCCCGACCCTGGTCCGGACCGGCGTGCCGCCCCGCTCGGAAATGATCTCGGGCACGGCACGGGAAGTGATCAGGTTGTGAATGATCGTCGCGCCCGGCTCCCTCTCCAGCGACCTGGCGGCGATCAGCGCGGTGAGCACGGAAGGCGAGACGATCTCGCCGCGCTCGTCCACCACGAAGCAGCGGTCAGCATCGCCGTCGAAGGCCAGGCCGATGTCGGCCCCGGACGCGGTCACCGCCAGCTGCAGGTCGGCCAGGTTGGCCGGGTCGAGGGGATTCGCCTCGTGGTTCGGGAAGGTGCCGTCAAGCTCGAAGTACAGCGGCACCGTCTCGATCGGCAGGCCTTCGAAGACCTTCGGCACTGTGTAGCCGGCCATGCCGTTCCCGGCATCCACGGCCACCTTCAGGGGGCGGATGCCCGACAGGTCCACCAGGGTCTTCAGGTGCGCGGCATAGCCGGACAGCAGGTCACGCTCGGTGATCTTTCCCATCGGGCCCTGATGCCCGGGGATGCCGTTTTCCGCCATCTCGCGCAGCTCGGCCAGGCCGGTCTCCTCGCCGACCGGCCGGGCCCCGGCCCGGCACAGCTTGATCCCGTTGTAGCGGGCCGGGTTATGGCTGGCCGTCACCATCGCACCGGGGATGCCGAGGCTGCCGCTGGCGTAGTACAGCATGTCGGTGGAGCCGAGTCCGCCGGAGATCACTTCGGCGCCCTGCGAGACCGCGCCCTGCCCGAACGCGTCGGCGAGGGGCGCGGAGGAGGTGCGCATATCGTGTACGGTCACGACAGCCTCGGCGCCCGTCAGCCGTACGAACGCGGCGCCGACCGCCGCGGCCACCGCCTCGTCGAGCTGGCCGGGCACAATGCCGCGGATGTCATAGGCCTTGAAGATCTTGGCGTACTCGGCCACTGTGAGCTGCCTCCTGTGCATGCCCGCTTCGGTCGCGGCCCGGAGGGACGGGACGCACGTCCACCGACCCTACCCGGGTCGCGGGCAGTATCTCGCGCGGATCCCGGCCCCGCGCCAGTGCCGCCCTGACGGCGCGGCCCGGCGGATCCGGTGCTGCCGGTGACCAGGGGCGGTCCGGCTCGCCTGTCTCGCAGGTCGCTAGCCGAGCTGGCCCCGGTCGGGCGGCCCGGAACGCAGCACCCGCAGATGGCCGCGGCGGCCGACTTCTACTCCCTGGCCCACCGGCTCGGCCGCTTTCCGGGGCACCGACGCCTCGCGCACCGCGTTGGCGAGCGCCTCCAGGTCGTCTGCCTCTTCCTCGGCCGGCCCAGCCGGGAGCCGGACCACATCCCATCCCCGCGGCGCGGTCAGCCGGTCGGCGTGGGCGGCGCACAGGTCGTAGCAGTGCGGCTCGACGTAGGCCGCTAGCGGTCCCAGCACCGCAGTGGAATCACGGTAGACATAGGTGAGCGTGTATACGGCCGTCCGCCTGCACGCCGGCCTGGAGCAGGTGCGAGGACTCAATGGCCCACCTCGCTCAGGGCTCCGCCTGCGGTGCCGGTCATGGTGGCGCTCTCTGTTCTGAGCGGGACAGTCGCGGTCCGGCGCGTCCCGCAGGACGCAGGCCCGCGTACATCGCTCACAACGGCTGACCGTATCTACCGGCAGACGGTAACGCCACCACCCGGGGCACTCTGCACGATCGTGTCTCCTGACCGCCCCCGCGGTGGCAGCACTCATCACGGCCGGCGACTCTCTCAGCGGGAGGAGAAGTGCGGGCCGTCATCAGCGGCGCAAGCGCGCATCGCCGCGCCGGCGGGCAGGCCTGGGATACGCTCAGTGACCGTGAGTACCTGCGAAAGCCCGCAGTCAGGCTCCGGCCGGATCCGCCGCCGGGACCGGCACGGCCGGGGGCTGCGGGGCACGCTCGCTCCCCCGGACTCGCCGATGCATCGCAGCCGCGCGGAGCGCTTCGACGACCTCGTCCTGCAGGCCGTCTCGCAGCTCGAGCCCCGCTGGGAAGCCGAGCTGGCCAGGGTCGAATTCGCCGTCGAGGAGATCCCCGTCGCCGGACCGGTCGACGGGGATTCCGAGCAGGTCCCGCTGGCCAGGCTGGATCCGGGCTCGCCCGGCGATGGCAGCACCGGGATCGCAGCCAGGCCGGCCCGCATTGTCGTATACCGGCGGCCGATTATCGCCCGAGGCGACAACGAGGAAGAGCTGGCGGAACTTGTGCTCGACGTCGTGGTAGAGCAATTTGCCCGGCTGCTCGGCGTCGATCCGGAGTCCGTGGACCCTGGCTACCCGGCAGACGAGTAGCCGTCCCGGTGACACGCGGCAGCCTTCGCGGTAGCACGGAAGCCTTCGCGGTCGCAGGGCACGCCACGCCGCGAGGCGGCCCGCCCGCCCGCAGCGACGTCATCACAGGCTGCCGCGCAGTCAGGGCCCTCGCGGAGTGAGGCCGCCGCGTAGTCAGGGCAGTCGCTCGCGGAATCAGCGCAGCCCAGCAGTAAGCGTGCCGGGCGTCAGGGCAGTACGGCAGTAAGCGTGCCGGTAACCGCCGGCAACGGAACCCAGGTCAGCGAGCTGGCCACGGGCAGGATCGACCGGACGCTGCCGCCTGAGCTGATCACTGTCCCCGCGTAGACCGGCCCCGAGCCGGCCAGCGGGCTGATCATGGTCGCGAAGGCCGCGGTGCGGGCGGCTCCCGGTGGCGGGCGGAGGCGCACGACCACCGTGTGACCGGCTGCGATCTGCACGACGCGGCCGGGGATGCTGCCGAATGCGGCGGCCGAGGTTGCCTCCTGGATGCGCACACTCGCGGCGCCCCCGGTGGCCGACAGCACGATCTCGGCGGTCCCTCCTGCGGATCGCGGCAGGTCTGCGATGACGCCGCGCTCATGAATCGGCCCGGTCGCGGCGGTGAAGGCTCCCGGAGCGCCTGCCGCGCCGCCGGGCACCATCATGGACGCTGCGACCGGAACATTAGCCGAGACCTCGATCGCCGCGGGAATGCCGTGCAGCGATGGCAGCGGGATCCCGACGGCTGAGCCGCCCGGCAGATTGAGCCCGCCGCCGCCCGTGGGCTGATAGGACCCCTTCGGGGTCACGGCAGTGATCTTCACCTGGGCGTTGGCTGCCCCGGGCACGGCGACGTAGAGCTGCCGGGTCCCTCCGGTGGCCGGCAGGCCCGGCAGCACCGACCGTTTAGCCGGTGCCTGGGTGACCGGCAGCCAGGCACCTGGCCGTGCCGCGCTCGTCGTCTCGCGTACCGCGGCGACGATGCGGCCGAGGCTGGCCGTCACGTGCAGCGCCACGAACCTGGTCCGGTGCAGCAGCTTGGCCAGGGACTGAACAACCAGCCCGTGCGCGGGGACGGCGATTCCGGTGTCGGTGCCGCCGAGCAGCGGGCCGTTATCGGTGAGGGCGGTGACCTGAGCGTCGGCCTGCTGGCCATCCACATTCATGAGCGAGAGCTGGATATCGGCCGTCGACTGCTGGCCGGGGCCCACGAACCAGAAGTCCGTGCCGGGCTCTTCGCAGCGAGCGGTGACGAGCCCGCTGGAATCAGTCTGCTCGACCTCCAGGCCCTGGGAGAGGGCGCCGCTGGCCGAGATCATGACGCCGCCCCGGCCTGGCGTGGTCGGGACCGAGCCGCCCGCGGCGCCCTGAGCGCTTCCCGTCGTCTTCGGCAGGGCCTGCGCCACCGGCAATCCCGTCGCGCTCAGCTTCCCCGGTTCACTGACGCTGCCGGCTGCGGGCCCGGGAGCCGCGCTGCCCGTAGGCGAGAGCCGGTTCAGGACCGCGTCGCCGGTCCCGGCGCCAGCCGGCGCTGAGGCTATGGCCACGCCGCCGCTCGTAGCGCCGGGCGAGCCGGGCGACGGGCAGGCGCGGCTGGCCGACGACACCGCGGCGCGGCCCGCCTGGCCCGGCGGGGACGTCTGGGCCACCGCGACGGGATGGTGGCTCAGCCCGGCCGCCGCGTACAGCGCCGCCACTACCGCCAGCACCAGGGCCGCAACGACGAACTGGTTGCGGAACAACCCCCTCACCAGTCGTCTCCCTCAGTCTCGGACTCCGGCCCCGGCCATCGCGGGGGCGCTTCGCCAGCCGGGGCTGGCCGCCCGACCCGGGCCTCGCCGGGCCGCGGCAGCGGCTCCAGCGAGTCCCCGCTGCCTGCGGGCCAGCCCGGCTCGGGGTCTTCGGACGGCCAGGAGGACGGCTGCTTGTGCGTCGGCCACGCGGAGAGCTGATTCTCGGCCGGCCACGACGGCTGCCCCTGTACCGGCTGGTCCGCCTGCACTGGCCCGCGCCGCACTGGGCGCGGCTGCACCGGCTCCTCAGGCGCATCGGGCTGGCGTGGCGGACCCTGCTGGCCGTACCGGCCGGAGCCGGCCTGCGAATCCCGGCCGGGCGGGGAGCCCGGGCCCGGCGGTGCGTACGGAGCTGCCCGGCCGTACGCGCCCGGCGGAGGGCCGGAAGCAGCCGGCCCCCATGCGCCGCCGGGCGGCGGCTGGCTGGCCGCGGACAGCACAGAGGACTGAGCGGTGTAAGAACCGCCTGCATAAGAATCGCCCGCGCCGGAGTCCGGCACGCCTGCATAGGCCTGGCTCGCGTACGACTCACCGGCGTACGGCCGGGGGGCCTCCCGCTCGCTCTCGTACGGCTGGCCCTGATCGGAACCGTCGCCGGCCCTGGCGCCCACGAGATCGCCGTCCGGCAAGCTCGCCGTGCCGGAACCGCCGGCGGCCATCCCGGCGGACGCCGGGACTCGCGGCCCGGCCGGCCGGGCCGGTACCGGGCCAGGAGGGCCGTCACGGTCGGGTTCGGTACCGCGCCGGGACCGCCGTGGGCGCCCGCGCCTCGAACCGCGGCGCTTGCTCTCGCTGGCGGGCACGCCGGAATCCTCGGCGCCACCGCCGGGGACCTCGTCCTCATGATCGTCAGCCAGGACCGGTGCGGCGTCCTCCTGCCCGGCCACCCGGATGCCGGGCAGCGCGAACACCGCGACGGCAATGAGGGCCAGGGCCTCGAAGCCAAGGAGAAGATCCCTGGCCAGGTCGTTGTGGCTGATATCCAGGGTGCCGCCGCCAGACGGCAGCCGGAAAGCCTGCGCCCAGGAGCCTTCTGGCGAGCGGACACTCGCCAGCGGGCGGCCGTTCAGAGTGGCGCTCCAGCCGCCGGCCGGCTCGGCCAGCTCGAGTATCCCGCCGGCGGCCGGCGCGCGGGCGCCGGCGACGCTCACCGGCCCGGAGGAAATAGGCACGATGGCGCCGTTCGGCTCCACCACCCTGGCCCTGTTCGCCGGGACGTCCAGCCGCCACAGCTCGAAGGCGGGCGTCGTGCTCACCGGACGCAGCCCCGCGACCGCGTCCAGCTGGGCGGCCAGGCCGGGGTTGACCGGTGCCCGCATCAAGACGAAGCCGATGTCGAACTGTGCGAGCAGCTGGCCCTGATTCACCGCTTCCCCGCCCTCTGGCGCCACGAGAGTGGCCACGGCTGAGTTCAGCGCCTGCCGGGCACCTGCCGACTGCGCGAAGTCAGGATCGGCCAGCGACGGGCTGGCGCCGCGCAGCACCGAGTAGGTGATGCGGCCGCCGGAGGATCGCAGGACCAGCGTGCGCAGCTGGAGCCCATTGCCGGACGACACCGACACCAGCTCAGGCACCACCTGGCCGGAGGCCGGCGTGACCGGGCCCTTGACCCCCGTCGTCACCCAGAAGGCCGCAGCCAGGACCGGCGCGGAGAAGGCCAGCAGGGCGATCACCGCCAGGCCGGCGCTGCGTGCGCTGCGACCGCGCAGCGCTCGCCCGCCGCCGGAGCCGGCCAGGCGGCGCCATGCCGCGTCACCGGCGGCACACGCGGCCAGCAGCAGGCCGACGGCCGCGATCGCCAGCGGCACGCCCGGCCAGGGCGTCACCCGCGGGCCACCGCCGGCCGGCGCGACCGCCAGCCGGCTCACGGCAACAGCGGCCGCCAGGCCGATCAGCGCGAGGCCCCAGCCGGTCATCACCAGGGCTCGTCTTCTGGCGGCGAGCAACGCGGCCAGCGCCGCCAGGAGCAGCCCGGCGGTAATCCAGAATGCGGGCAGGCCCGGGCCGCCCGGGCTGAGCATCAGCAGCGAGCGAGCGGGCAGGTCCGGGGTAGCCAGCCCGCGCGGATGCAGCCCCGGCTCCAGCAGGACGGACGCGGGCGCGCTGACCGCCTGGAGCGTCCATGGCAGGAGCAGGACGGGCGGCACGAGGACCGCGATGGCCAGGTTCACCAGCAGGCCTGCTCTGGACCTGCGCACCACGAGGGCGGCGATCAGCGCCGCGGCCAGCGCGGTCACCCACAGCAGCGGGACAAATGCCGCGCCTACCGCCAGCATCAGCCCCGTCGCCCATGCGGCGCGCCTGGCGCGCCGTCGCGGCTGAGTGAGCATCCGCCCGGCGACCAGCGCGATCAGCGGAAGCAGCGCGAAAACCGCGGCGGCGGCGAGCCGTCCGCCGGCTACGGCCCCGATGGCGATGGGCAGCAGCGCGTAAGAGGCGGCGGCCCAGACTCTGATCACCGCGACCTGGGTCACCCGGCAGGCGGCCAGGTATGCGGTCAGCCCGGCGAGCGGCACGCAGGCCAGCAGGATCACGTCTACCGCGAGCCACGGCTTGCCGCCGAGCACCGTGGCCAGCGCCGCCACCACCACCAGGTAAGGCGGCGCCGCGGCGGTAGACCCGACGCCGATCGGGTGGAAGCCCTGCAGGTACTCCTGCCACAGGCTGCCTGCGCCGCCCCAGGCCGGCATCAGCGCGCCGCCGCCGAGGGGGCCGCCGCCCAGCAGCGAGCGCTCGGCGACTACCGCGAGGACGGTCAGCGCCGCCAGCAGCAGCACCAGCGGGCTGGTGAGGATGCGCTGCGCCATACCGGAGTCAGTCAGCAGGTAGTCGTCTTCGGTCGGATCATCGGTGGCGTGGTGGGAGCCGACCGTATCGGCCTGCGCAGAGTGCGACATTGCCGCGGCGGCGAACTCGGCGACGCGGCGCACCGACCGGCCGGCCGGCAGGTCCCCGCGCAGGCGGCCGTAGGCAGCACGGCGTCCGGGTGACCGGAGCCTGCGGGCCCTGGCCATCCGGATCGGGTGACCGAGCACGGAAACCACGGCCGCGAGCTCGTCAAGTGCCGCCGACGGCCGCTTGGCCACCAGGAAGAACAGGGTGCGCAGCGCAGAGACGGCCACATTGCCGGCTGTCGCGATCAGCATCGGGCCGAAAGGAAGATTGCCCAGCAAGGTGAGCAGCGAGTTGCGGCGGTCCAGCAGGCGCGGGCGGCGGCCGACCGAGACCGGCCGGCGGTGCCGGGTCGCCGCCCTGGCGTGATAGACCACCGCATCGGTGATCAGGCGCACCCGGTAGCCGGCCGCCTGCGCGCGCCAGCAGAAGTCGACGTCCTCCATGAACAGCGCCATGCTGGTGTCGAAGCCGCCGACCAGATCCCACGCGTCCCGGCGGATGAGCATGCCGGCGCTGCCCACGGCCAGGACATCGCGGTCGCCGTCGTGCTGGCCCTGGTCGAACTCGCGGGGCTCGACACCGGTGATCCGCCGGCCCACGCTGTCGATAGTCACGCCGGCCTCAATGATCACGTCGCGATCCGCGAGATCCTTGACCTTGGGGCCCAGCACCCCGGCCGCCGGGGTCTCGGCGGCGCCGCGCAGCAGCTGATCAAGGGCATCAGGAGCCGGCTCGCAGTCATCGTGCAGCAGCCAGATCCACTCGGTCCGCTCCCCGCCCGGTCCGCCCGGCTGGCCGGGAACGCTCGCGCTCGCGGCCTTGTGCTGCACCGCCCTGGTCACAGCCGCGGCGTAGCCGGTGGCCCGGTCCATGCCGAACACCACGGCCTGGCCCAGCCGGCCGGCCAGCACGGCGCCGCTGCGGTCCCGGCTGCCGGTATCGACGGCGACCACCCGCTGGACCGGCCTGCTCTGGTCCAGCAGCGCGTCCAGGACGCGCGGCAGCCACGCCGCGCCATCATGCGCGACGAGCACAGCGGTCACGACATGCTGCGGATACGAATCGTTCGGCGACAAAAGGGGTCCGCTTGCTGCTCAGAGGGGGTCACCTGCTGGGCCGATGCTTGCGGGCATCGCCCTGCAGGGCGGGGGTATCTCGTGAACGATACGCGAACCAGGACCTCTCGGACTGCCAGAACAGGCGCATTACGCCCCGGCGCGACCCGGCCTCTTCCTGGCCTGCCCGAACCGCCGGTCCTGCCACTGACGCAGGCCGGACGCCGAGGCTCCCTGCAGGTGAGCGCGGTCGGCGATGGCCGCCGCTAGACGGCCTCGCGCTTCAGCCGACGGCGCTCGCGCTCCGAAAGACCGCCCCAGATGCCGAAGCGCTCATCATGCTCCAGCGCGTACTCCAGGCACTCCGCCCTGACCTCACAGCTGCGGCACACCCGCTTCGCTTCCCTGGTGGAGCCGCCCTTCTCAGGGAAGAAAGCCTCCGGATCGGTCTGCGCGCACAGCGCCCGGTCCTGCCAGCTCTGCTCCGCCGCATCATCTGCGTCGATGCCCAGCATGTCGTCGTGCACCAGCGAGACGATGACGTCAGCCACAGCGCACCTCCTGCCCGTCAAGAAACCCCGTCGTCTTGCGTCAGCTCCCCGGCGCGCAAGAATTACACAGATGAAATTACACCCGCGTGTCTAGCTGCACGTCAAGAGCAATAGGTGATAGTGGCGGCCTGCTTGTCCCCTGATGGCGGGAAAGTCAGCCCGGAAATTCTGGGATCACGGCGCTCGGGCCGCCGGTTTCCGGCGCGCGGCCTGCCAGTTTCCGGTGCTCGGCGCGCCGCCTCCCGGACCCAGATCAGCCGAATCCCGGCGCGGCGGGCCGCCGTTCCCGGCACCGCGGACCGCCGGCGTCGCAGCAGGCAGCCGGCTCCCCGCGCAGCGGACGCTCGCTGCGGCCTGGGAGACTTCCGGCATGCGCATCACCGTTCTGGCCGGCGGCATCGGCGGCGCACGTTTCCTGCGCGGCCTCATGGCGGCCGCACCGGAAGCCGAGATCACCGTCATCGGCAACACCGGCGACGACATCACGCTGTTCGGACTGCACGTCAGCCCGGACCTTGACACGATCATGTACACGCTCGGCGGCGGGATCAGCGAGGAGCAGGGCTGGGGGCGGGCCGGGGAGACCTTCACCGTGCTGCCGGAGCTTGCCGCTTACGGCGCCGGCCCGGACTGGTTCAGCCTTGGCGACCGGGATTTCGCCACCCACATCGCCAGGACAGGCATGCTGAACGAAGGGCAGCCGCTTTCTGCCGTCACCGGGCAGCTGTGCCGGCGGTGGCAGCCCGGGGTCGCGCTGCTGCCGATGTCGGACGACAGGGTCGAGACGCACGTCGTCATCTCCGAAGACGGCCGGGACAAGACCGTGCACTTCCAGGAATGGTGGGTCCGGCTGCATGCGGCCGTGCCCGCCCGGCAGATCATCGCCGACGGGGCGGCGCGCGCCCGGCCGGCGCCCGGCGTGCTGGATGCCATCGCCGCAGCCGACCTCGTCCTGCTGCCGCCGTCTAACCCCGTGGTCAGCGTCGGCATCATCTTGTCCGTGCCGGGGATCGCCGCGGCCGTGGCCGCGCGGCCGGTCGTCGGGGTCTCGCCCATCATCGGCGGCGCCCCGGTCCGGGGCATGGCGGACGCATGCCTCACCGCGATCGGGGTGCCCACCACCGCGGCCGCGGTGGCCGCGCACTACGGACCGCAGCTGCTGAGCGGCTGGCTCGTCGACGAGAAGGACGCCGACGCCGTCGACGCCCCCGAGCTGGCCGGGATCAGCGTAAGGGCCGTGCCGCTGTACATGACCGACCTGCAGGCCTCGGCTGATATTGCCCGCGCGGCGCTGGACCTGGCCGGGGAGCTGGGCGTGACCGGGGAAGCGGGCCACGCCCCGGAACCGGGCCAGACCCGGGAAACGGGCCCTGCCGGGGAGCCAGGCCAGTGAGCCCGCTGACCGTCCTGCCCGTCACCGGGCTGCCGGAAATCACGGCCGGCGCCGATCTGCCAGGCATGATCATCGCCGCGGTGCCCGCCCTCACCGACGGTGACATTGTCGTCATCACCTCGAAGATCGTCAGCAAGGCGGAGGGACGGGTCGTCCGGTCCGGCCGGGAGGAGGCCATCGACCGCGAGACGGTCCGGGTCGTCGCCCGCCGGGGGGCGACCAGGATCACGCAGACCAGGCACGGACTGGTGCTGGCCGCCGCCGGGGTGGATGCCTCGAACACCGAGCCCGGCACGGTCGTGCTGCTGCCCGAAGACCCGGACGCCTCAGCCCGGCGGCTGCGCAAGGCACTCAGCGACGCTGCCGGCGGCCGGATCGGCGTGATCATCACTGACACCATGGGCCGGGCCTGGCGCGTCGGCCAGACGGACGCGGCCATCGGGGCGGCGGGCGTCTTGCCGCTGCGCGATCATCGAGGCGAGGCCGACACCTTCGGCATGCGGCTCGAGGTGACCATCGCCGCGGTCGCTGACGAGATCGCCGCGGCGGCCGACCTGGTGAAAGGCAAGACCCGGCAGGTGCCCGCGGCGATCGTGCGCGGCCTGGCCGACCTGGTCACCGACGCGGACGGCCCCGGCGCTGCCGCACTGGTCAGGGCCGCCGCCGAGGACATGTTCCGGCTGGGCGCCGCCGACGTGCTGGCGGAGCGCCGGACGGTCCGCGAGTTCAGCCGGGCGCCCGTGGATCCGGGCGCGGTGCGGCGGGCCATCGCCGCGGCGATCACCGCGCCGGCCCCGCACCACAGCGAGCCATGGCGGTTCGCGATCCTGGAGTCCGCGGGCGCCAGAACCGCCTTGCTGGACGCCATGCTCGCCGCTTGGCAGGACGACCTGCACGGGGACGGGTTCAGCCCCGAGCAGATCGCCCGCCGGGTCCGGCGCGGCGAGCCGCTGCGCCGCGCTCCGCTGATCATCGTGCCGTGCCTGTCGGCCGACGCGGCCCACGAATATCCCGACGAGCGGCGGAACGCGGCCGAGCGGACGATGTTCGTCGCCGCCATGGGCGCCGCCGTGGAGAATCTGCTGGTCGCTCTCGCGGTCGAGGGGCTCGGGTCCTGCTGGGTCTCCAGCACGCTGTTCTGCCAGCCCGTGGCGGCGGCGGCCCTCGGGCTGCCGCCCGGCTGGGAGCCGATGGGCGCCGTCGGCGTCGGCCACCCCGCGTCGCCGCCGCCGCCGCGCCCGCCGCGCGACCCCGAGCACTTCATCACGGTCCGCTGACCCGAGCGCTGGTTCTGCGCGCCGTCACTGCTTGCCGGGTTCCTTCCAGTACAGTGCGTAGCGCTTCTGGCACGCGGCGGAGTTCTGCTGAACTTCTGCGCTGAGTTCACCCGCGGATATTTTCGGCTGCCGCCCGGGTCGGGGCTGCTGTTCTACACCGACGGGCTCATCGAAGCCCGCGGGCAGGATCTCCGGATGACCCCGGGTTAGATGCCGAGGCGGCGGGAGAGGTCGGAGGCGAGCAGGCCACCGGGGTCGATCTCGGCCCGCAGCTTGCGGAACTCGTCCAGCCGCGGGTACATCGAGGCGAAGGCCGCCGGGCTGACCCGCGAATCCTTGGCCAGGTAGATCCGGCCCCCGGCGCCCCGGACCAGGCCGTCGAGCCGGTCCATCAGCGGGGCCAGCTGCCGGGTGCCCGCCGGGAAGTCCAGCGCCAGCGTCCAGCCCGGCATGGGGAAGGACAGGAGCCCTGGATCACCGGGACCGAAGCGCTTGAGCACCGTGACGAATGACGGCGCCCGGACCCGGCTGATCCACTCCATCGACTCGCGGACCATCTGCTCGGCCCCGAACGGCACGACGTACTGGTACTGCCGGAACCCGGCCCGTCCGTACACGCGGTTCCAGTTCCTGATGCCGTCCAGCGGGTGGAAGAACGCGCTGATGGTCTGGATCTCGCCCTCTCGCCGCCGCGGCGCCTTGCGGTACCACGCCTCGTTGGCGGCGGCGACGGTGTAGCGGTTCAGCAGCCCGCTGGGGAAGACCGGCGGCGCGCTCAGCCGGGCGGCCGGCCGGAACGCCAGCGGGTCGCGCCGGTCGCCGGGCGCCAGGTCACTCACCGCCGCGAAGTTTCCGCTGGTGATGATCGACCGGCCGAGGCCCGCGCCGCCGGCCAGGCAGTCGGTCCAGGCGACCGTGTAGCGGTACCGGTCGTCAGTCGCTGACAGGTACGCCATGGTCTCGTCGACGTCACTGGTGCGCACGGTGTCCACCAGCACCCGCGAGGTCTCGACCTTGGTCAGCCGCACGCAGGCGCGCACCATGATGCCCGTCAGCCCCATCCCGCCGGCGGTGGCCCAGAACAGATCCGGGTCGGACTCAGGCGCGACGCGGCGCAGCTCACCGGATGGCAGCAGCAGGTCGAACCACGGCACGTGCCGGGCGAAACTGCCGGCGACGTGGTGATTCTTGCCGTGCACGTCCGCGGCGATCGCGCCGCCGATGGTGACCTGGCGGGTCCCCGGCGAGACGGGCACGAACCACCCGGCCGGCAGGGCCGCGACCATCAGCTGTTCCAGGCTGACGCCCGCGTCGCAGGTCACCAGCCCCGTGCCGGGGTCGAACTCGGTGATCTGGTTCATCGCGGTGGTCTCGATGACCGCGCCGCCGTCGTTCTGCGCGGCGTTGTTGTAGCTGCGGCCAAGACCGCGGGCGATGACGCCGCGGGCAGGCGGCTGTCGCAGCAGCGCGGCCACGGCGGCCGGGCCGGACGGCCATGACACCTGCGCCGTCGTGGGCGCGATCTTGCCCCAGCCGGTGAGCGTCATCGCCCGGCTGGGCGGCGCGGCAGCCTGCAAGGCGCGGTCAGGCATTTCCTCAGCCCTTCGGATCGGGAAACTGGCCCTCGGCTCCGAGACTGGCCTTCGGATCGGACTCTGGCCCTTCGGATCTGAGAATGGCCGTCAGGCCAACTGGCAGGCTATCCGAACGGGCACCCCCGGCTCAGCGAAGCTCGGCCGTCGGCCCCGTCATGGCATGGCCAGCGGCAGGGACGTCCGCGACGCGCCCCGGACCGAGTCGCAGACCCCGTCGCTGGCACGGGCGGCCGCTACCCGTTCTGGCGCTGGATCCTGGTACGTCGTGGTCCGCTGCCGGACGGGCCGTACCGCGGCGGTCACCATCGCGGTGAGCTGGCTGATCGTCTTGTAAGAGCCGTTCTGCGAACCGGCCATCCGGCTGATGGTCTCCTCCATCAGCGTGCCGCCGAGATCGTTGACGCCGCCCGCGAGCACCTCTCGGCACTGCTCGTCGCCGAGCTTGACCCACGAGCACTGGATCGAGCTGATCGCGCCATGCAGCATGATCCGCGACACCGCGTGCACAGCCCGGTTCTCGCGCCGGGTGGGACCCGGCCGCGCGAGTCCCGCCAGGTAGATGGGCGAGCTGGCGTGCACGAACGGCAGCAGCACGAACTCGGTGAACCCGCCGGTCTGCTCCTGGATGCCGCGGATGACCCGCAGGTGGCCGACCCAGTGCGCGGGGGTGTCCACGTGCCCGTACATCATCGTGGCGGTCGTCCGCAGGCCCACCTCGTGCGCGGTGGTGATCACCTCGATCCACGCCGACGCGGGCAGCTTGCCCTTGGTGAGCACCCAGCGGACCTGGTCGTCGAGGATCTCCGCGGCGGTGCCCGGCAGCGAGCCCACGCCCGCCTCGCGCGCCCGGACCAGCCACTCCCGCACCGGCAGCCCGGTGCGTGCGGCGCCGTTCATCACCTCCATCGGGGAGAACGCGTGCACGTGCATGTCCGGGCAGCGCCGCCGCACCTCGGCCGCGATGTCGAAGTAGGCGGTGCCAGGCAGGTCGGGATGGATGCCGCCCTGCATGCAGACCTCGGTCGCGCCCGCGTCCCAGGCTTCGGCCGCCCGGTCGCCGACCTGCTCCAGCGACAGGGTGTAGGCATCAGCGTCGGTGCGCCGCTGCGCGAAAGCGCAGAACCGGCACCCGGTGTAGCAGACGTTGGTGAAGTTGATGTTCCGGTTCACCACGTAGGTGACGTCATCCCCGACGGCGTTCCGGCGCAGCGAGTCCGCGAGGGCCGCGAGAGCCTCCAGTTCGGGCCCTTCGGCGTCCAGCAGCGCGAGGGCCTCCTCGTCGCTGAGCCCGGCCGGATCAGCCTCGGCCCGGCGCAGCGCCTGCGCCACCTCCGAGCGCAGCCGGCGCGGCGCGGTCACCGGGGCGCCGGTCGGTCCGGTCGCGCCGGGGACCGCGAGCCGGGCGGCCGGGTCGATGCGCGCGCCGATCTCGTCCCAGTCGCCGTAGACCTCAGCGAAGTCGTCCCGGCGGTCCTTCGTCCGGCCGCTGGTGTCGATGGTGACGTGCAGATCCGTCCGGCCGCTCGACTCGCCCCAGCCGCCATCAGGCTCCTGCCACGGCAGCCCGCGCGGCGACGCGTCCTGCGCGGCCAGCCCGGTGGCCGGGTCGGCGAGCGCGGCCACGTGCGCGGCCAGCCGCGGATCCAGCCAGGGCTCGCGCAGATAGCCGGGATAGATCGTCAGGCGCTCGCGCAGGTCGAAGCCGGACCCGGCGGTAAGCGCGGCCAGGTCGTCGATCTGCGGCCACGGTCGTTCGGGATTGACATGATCGGGCGTGAGCGGCGAGACGCCGCCCCAGTCGTCGATGCCAGCCGCCAGGATCAGGCCGTGCTCGTCGCCGATCAGGTTCGGCGGCGCCTGGATCCGCGCCGACGGGCCGAGTACCAGCCTCGTCACGGCGATGGCGGCGGCCAGGTCCTGCAGGTCCGCGTCGGGCACGGCGCGCATCCTGGTATCCGGCTTGGCCCGGAAGTTCTGCACGATCACTTCCTGGATGCCGCCGTACTCGCGGGCCACCTGGCGGATCGCGAAAATCGACTCGGCCCGCTCGGCCAGTGTCTCGCCGATCCCGATCAGGATCCCGGTGGTGAACGGCACGGCGCTGCGGCCGGCGTCTTCCAGCACCCGCAGCCGGACCGCGGGATCCTTGTCCGGGCTGCCGAAGTGCGGGCCGCCCCGGTCGGTGAACAGCCGGGCTGCGGTGGTCTCGAGCATCATGCCCATCGACGGCGCGACGGGCTTGAGCCGCTGAAAGTCCTGCCAGCTCAGCACACCCGGGTTCAGGTGCGGCAGCAGCCCGGTCTCCTCCAGCACCCGGATCGCCATGGCCCGGACATACGACAGGGTGTCGTCGTAGCCGTGCGCGTCCAGCCAGTCCCGGGCCTGCGGCCAGCGGGCCTCGGGCCGGTCGCCGAGGGTGAGCAGCGCCTCCTTGCAGCCGAGCTCAGCGCCGTCAGCGGCGATCTTCAGCACCTCGTCCGGGGACAGGTAGGGGCTGTCCAGCCGGCCGGGCACGGTGACGAACGTGCAGTACGCGCAGCGGTCCCGGCATAGCCGCGTCAGCGGGATGAACACCTTCTTCGAGTACGTGATGACGCCCGGCCGCCCGGCCGCTGACAGGCCGGCATCCCTGGTCCTGCTGGCGTATCCGAGCAGCTCGCCGAGCTGCTCGCCGCGCGCGTGCAGCAAGATGGCCGCCTCGGCCTCGTCCAGGGACTTCCCGTCGCGCGCGCGGGCCAGGGCCCGGCGCAGCGCGCTCGGCGACGGCGGAGGCGTGCCGGGCGCTTCCGGCGCGCCCGGCGCGCGGCCGGGCCCGGTCACCACCGGCAGCTGGGTCGGGCGGGGGCTAGGCAGATCGAAGCTCATAGCTCAACCCTAGGCGGCCGCCGCGGCCAGCCCGGCTGCCGGCTCGCTCCCCCGCCGCCGGGCCGCCCCGGCTGTCCTACTGGCCGAGGTACTTCCTCGTGCCCGCACCGAAGATCCTCAGCGCGTTCGGATTACCGTCGATCGCCCAGTCCTGGTGATAAAGCCCGCTGTTCTGCTTCTTATCGAAGTACACGAAGCCGCGCACATCTTTTGCGGCTTGCACTGCGGCGAAGAGGCCCGACAGTATCGATGCCTGGCCCTGCCCCGCTGCTGTCTCGGCGATCAGCACGGGCTTGCCGGCGAAGCGCAGCGCGCGCAGCGTCTGCCCGAAAACCGACTCGAACGTCTGTCCCGGCTGGGCGTAATACGCATCGACGCCGACCCAGTCGACATACTGGGCACCGGGCCACCATTCCCGGATCGGCGCCTCGCCGTCCGACAGCCCGTTGACGACCCAGAGCCAGGTCACGTTATGGTCCCCGGCCCGGTTGAAGATGCGCACGACATGACGCCACGCTTCCCGGTAGACCTTCGGCTGGGTGTGATGGTAACCCCACGGGTACCAGAACCCGTTCATCTCGTGCGCGAAGCCGATCAGCACCTCGTGGCCGTACGCATTGACCTGCGCCGCGTACCTGCTCAGGTAGGTGTCCCACTTGCCCGCGACGATCTGCGCCATGACATTCGTGCCGGTCGGCTGTAGCTCGACAAACGGGACCGCGCCATTGCGGCGCGCCTCGCGGGCGAACCCGGCCTTGAAATTCCCCTTCAAGCCGCTGTAATACATCACCACATTCGGCTTCGCGCCGGTGGCCGCGGCGAACTGGCTCACCTGAGCGTAGGACTCAGGCACCTGGGTGTTGTAGATGCCCACGACCCGCCGCGGCGGCGTGGCGTAGACGGGATGGTCGGTCGGGGCCGGGCTGGCCGCGGCGGCCGCCCCGCCGCTCGCGCCGGCCGTCGGCGACGCGCAGGCGGTGACCACCGCGCAGCCGACCGCGAGGATAGCCGCGGTCATGACACGGGTCCTGCGCACCGCGGTCATGACGCGCGCGCTGCGCACCGCCGGCGCGGGGCGGCCTGGGGACGCCATAGCCGAGCGGCGGGCCCCCGTACCGCCCGCGCCAGGCGGGCCCCCGCGCGGCCACACGTGACCAGGGGAGTTCTCACGCGGCGTTCCCTCTCGCCTTCCCGCGCCATCATCTTGGGCCTAGATGAGGTATCGCTCGATGCTGCTGCGGAAGGCAGCCATCGCGGGCTGGTCGTAGTCGACCTGCCAGTCTTGATGATACGTCCCGTTATGCTGAGGTTTGTCGTAATACACCAGCCCGAGCAGGTGGCGCGCGCGGATCCCGGCGAACAGGCCGGGGATCTTCGCGGCCCGGCCGATGTCCGCGCCGATGCCGGTCTCGGCAATAAGCTCCGGCTTGCTGGTGATTCGCCGGAGCGCAGCGATCGTCGGGCCGAATACCTTGGCGAAAGTGTCCGTCCGCCGCACGTAATAGCAGTCCATCGCCACCCAGGTGACGTATTGCGAGCCGGGCCACCATTCACGCAGCGGCGCCATGCCGGTAACGCTGTTGACCACCCACAGCCAGGACACGTTGCTCGCCCCGGCGCGGCGGAAGACGGTCACGACATGCCGCCAGGCACGGACGAACACCGCGGGCCGGGTGTGCTTCCAGCCCCACGGGTACCAGAAGCCATTCATCTCGTGCGCGAAGCCGAGGAGCACCGGATGGCCGAACCGGCGCACCGCCCGGGCATAGGAGCGCAGGTAACGATCGCTGCGCCCCGCGGCGATCGACTGCATCGAGACCGATGCGGGCTGAAGTTCCACGAACGGTACCGCGCCATGCCGGCGGGCCGTACGGGCGAACGCGGTGTTGAACCGGTTACCCCAGGCGCTGAAATACATGACCACGTTCGGCTGCCGGCCGATTGCCCGGCCGAACCTGCTGACCTGCCCGAAGGCATGGACGCCGCCGGCGTAGAGCCCGAGCACGCTGTCGGGCGCGGCCGCCAGCTGGGCAGATGCGGGCCGCGCCGCGGCTGCGCTGCCGGCAGCAGAGCCCGCCGGGACCTGATGGATGGCGACGGGCGCGGCGCTCGCGCTTGGCAGCATGTCCCCGGGGGCTGCGCACACCCCGGCGAGAGCAGCCGCCGCGATGATGGCGGTGCCGACAGCATGAAATCTCATGAAGCGTCCCTCCTGCACGGCAGCCAGGCGGCCTGCCCGGCACGCCCGCGGTGGCCGGCCTCGGGCAGCCCGTGATGTCACATTATTGAGAGTTCAGCGCGCGATCAGCGGTAATGCCGGAACTCGCGCCGAAAAAGGGGGCTAGAAAGCCCGGTAGTCACGCACGGGCATCCGCGGCCCGCGGCGCGGCGGCCGCATCCCGCTGAGCTCCACCAGCCGGGCGGCCCGGTACCGGTGGCCCGCATACGGGGCCAGCAGCTCCAGCATCCCGGCGTCGTCCACCTTGCGGCCCGCCAGCGCCCAGCCGACCGCGCCCGGCAGGTTGTAATCGCCTACTGACACCGCATCGGGGTCACCGCAGGCCCGCTGCCTGACCTCCGCCGACGTCCACGGGCCGATGCCAGGCAGTGAGCGCAGCCGGGCGTCGGCCGCCGCGGCCGGCATCGCCGTGATCTCCTCCAGCCGCCCGGCGACCCGCGCCGCGCCGACGATCGTGACGGCCCGGATGCCCTCGACGCCGGCCCGGTGCCATTCCCAGGAGGGAATGGCCGCCCAGACGGCCGGCGGCGGGAAGACCCGCAGGCCGGCCGGCGCCGGGCCGGGCGCGGGCTCGCCGAACCGGGTCATTAGGAGGCGCCAGGCCCGGAATGCCTCCAGGCCCACCACCTTCTGCTCCAGGATCGCGGGGACCAGCGCCTCGAAGACCCGGCCAGACCGGCCGACTCGCAGCCCGCGGTACCGCTGCGTCATCTCGCGCAGCAGCGGATGCGCGGGCGCGAAGCCCTCGGGTCTGTCGTCAGCGCCCAGCATGGCCGGCAGGACATCCAGCAGCCACCCGGCGCCCGGCCCCCAGGCGGCCGCGCTGACCAGGGTCGAGACAGTCGCTCCGGCGCTCGGCCGGGCGGTCACCCGCAGCGTGCCCGGACCGGCCGGGGTCTGGCAGGTCCGCCAGATCGCGCCCGCGCTGTCGAAGCGGAACGCGGGATCCCCGGCGCCGCGGCGATGCACGGAGAGCGCGAGCCGCACATCCACGGCGAACCCGGCGTGCCACTCGCGGACCAGCGGCTGCGCCGAGGCAGCCGCCACGGCCGCCCATGCACCGGCCACGGTCACGGCAGTCAGGCGTCGCTGGAGAAGCGGATCATCGTGGGGCCGAGGTGAGCACCCGGCCACACCCGGATGCCGCAGCGCAGCTCGTTGCCGCCCGCGACCGTCGCGCCTGCGCCGATCACCGCCCCGTCCAGGACGGCGCCGGGGCCGATGCGCGCCCCGGCGCCGACGACGCTGCCGGTCACGACAGCGTCAGCGCCGATGTGCACGTCGTCGAACAGCACCGCGCCGTCGACCCGGGCCCGTGGCCCGATCGCCGTGCGGGCGCCGGCCACCGTCCCGCCCGACAGCTGCGCGGAGCCGTCCGCGACTGCCCCCGGCAGCAGCAGCGACGGGCCGCAGGGGCCGGGCAGCACGGGTGAGGGCAGGTGCCCGAGCACCAGGTCGCAGGAACCGCGCACAAAGGCCTCCGGAGTACCGACGTCCAGCCAGTACGCCGTCTCCAGGTACCCCATCACCGTCTCGCCGGCCGCGATCAGGCCCGGGAACGTCTCCCGCTCGACCGACAGCACCTGCCCCGCGGGCATCTGATCGATGAACCGCCGCCGGAAGACGTAGCAGCCGGCGTTGATCTGATTCGAGACCGGATCGGGCATCTTCTCCAGGAAGGCGATCACCCGGCCGTCGGCCTCAGTGGGCACGCAGCCGAACCTCGCCGGGTCGGGCACCTCGACCAGGTGCAGCGTCACCGCCGCGTCGGCCTTCTCGTGCAGCGACAGCTGCGCGCCCAGGTCATGCCCGGACAGCACGTCACCATTAAGCACCACGACCGGGTCATCGGGCCCGCCGCGCAGTCCCGCTGCCGCGTTGCTGATGCCGCCGCCGGTGCCCAGCGGCACGTCCTCGGACACGCACTCCAGTTCCAGGCCGAAGGCTGACCCGTCGCCCAGCACCTCGGCGAACATCTCAGCGCGGTATGCGGTCGCCAGGATCACCCGGCTGATGCCCGCTGCGGCCGCCCTGGCCAGCTGATGGGCGAGGAACGGGACGCCCGCGGTGGGCAGCAGGGGCTTGGGCGTCCCGATGGTCAGCGGCCGCAGCCGGGTGCCCTGGCCGCCGACGAGCAGGATGGCCTCAAGCGGCGCTGGGGGCCGGGGGGCACGGGACGCTGCGCTCGGCTCGGCCCGGCCGCCCCCGGATGAATCGCTCAGCATGAGCAGCGAGGTTACTCGGGTCCCTGAGCGGCCGCACGCTCGTAACACGTCATATGCGCCTCAGCGGAGGCGGCCCAGGTGAATTCCAGGGCCCGGGCGTGCCCGGCCATGCCGAGCGCCTCGCGGCGCTGCGGATCGTCGAGCAGCCCGCGCAGCGCCGCCTCGATGCTGGCCGCGTCCGGCTCGGTGTAGGCGACCGCGTCCCCGCCGACCTCGGGCAGCGACGTCCGGTGCGTGGTGAGCACCGGGGCGCCGCAGGCCATGGCCTCCAGGGCCGGCAGGCCGAAGCCCTCGCCGGTGCTCGGGAACGCGACGACCAGCGCGCCCCCGAAGAAGCCCGGCAGGTCAGTGAAGTGCAGGTAACCGGGCCGGAGCAGGCGCAGGTGCGCGGGCACGGCCGCCACGGCCGCGTCCACTTCCTCGCTCCAGCCGCTGCCGCCGGCCAGCACGAGCGCCGGCGGATCACTGAGATCGGCGACTGCCGCGGTCCAGCCGGCGATCAGTGCCGGCACGTTCTTGCGCGGCTCGAGCGTGCCGAGGTAGGCGATGTAGGGCTTGCCGTGCAGGCCGAGCCGGTTGGATACCTGCAGGACCTGGGCGGTATCCGGGGCGTGGAACAGCGTGTGGTCGACGCCGTGGTAGGCGACGTCGATCATGGTCGGGTCCGCGCCGAGAACCCGGACCAGCTCGTCCCTGGTGGCCTTGGAGGGCACCACCAGCCGGGTGGCCCGGCGCGCCGAGGTACGGATCGCCGCCTTGTAGAACGTGGCGGTCACCGGGCTGTGCGCGTCGGGCGCGGTGAAGAACGTCAGGTCGTGAATGGTCACGACGGTCGCCTTGCCAGCGCGCAGCGGCATCGAGTAGTGCGGGGAGTGAATCACGTCTGCCTCGACCTGCTGGGCGACCAGCGGCAGGCCGCTCTGCTCCCAGGCCAGGCGGGCGGGGCGGTGAGCGATCGCGGGCGGGCCCGCGACGACGGTCGCCGTCGGCACCAGACGGCCGTAGCGTTCCTGGTCGGCCAGCTGGCAGGCCACGGCCAGGTCAGCTCCGGCGGCCCCGAGGGCGCACACCAGTCCGTCTACGTAGCGGCCGAGCGCTCCGCGGTCCGCGGGCACGCCGGTCGCGTCAACGAGAACTCGAAGCGCCACGACCGGTCTGGCTCCTTTCGCGTGGGCCCCGCTGGGGCGCCCGGATACTCGGCGGAGGCAGGCTCTGATTCACTGCTGCGGCTTCACTGTCCCGTCAGAACCGAGGGTACGCCCTCAGCGTGAGCCCTGCGGCCGGGCGCAGCGCGGCCGGGCGGGCAATCGGGTGCGTTCATGAGGACGGCGACGGCGACGGCGACGCGGATGGCGACGGCGAGCCGCTGGCAGCCGGCTTGGGCGAGCCCTTGGCCGCCTTCTGCGCGTTGGCCAGGGCCGTCTGCTCCTGGCCGAGGAAGCTGCCGTAGGCGGTGAAGTTGCCGCGCTTGAGCGCGGCCTGCGCCTGCGCGTAGAAGTGCTGGGCCTGCTCGATGTACTTCAGCGCCGCGGCGTTGGGCTTGCCGCTGACGGCGCCCTGACCGGAGGTGGGCGCCGTCCCGGTGGAGGCGGCGAACACCTGGGCGAGGGCCTCCTGCAGCGTCGGCGCGTAGCCCACCACGCCGTCGTAGTAGGCGAACACCCGCTTGACCGCCGGATAGGAGCCGGAGTTGCCGCTCGCGGCCGAGGACACGTAGACCGGCTCTGTGTACAGCAGGCTGCCCTCGAAGGGCAGCGTGATCAGGTTGCCGATGGTGACCTGCGAGCCGCCCTTGCGCAGCTGGGTCAGCTCGATGGACGCGGCCGGATCGGACTCGAAGGCGTTGTTGACCTGCTGGGGGCCGGCGATATTGGCGGCCTGCGGGAGGACCAGCAGCCGGATCTTCCCGTAATCGCGGGTACCGGGATTGCTGTCCACCGCCATGTAGGCGGCCATGTTCGGCCGGTCCCGCTGGGTGAAGGAGGTCACCAGCGAGAACTGCGGCGACGCCAGTCCCGGCATGGTCATGGTCAGGTAGTAGGGCGGCTGGGCCGTCGTGCTGTGCGGGCCGGGCGTCGGATCCACGGGCACGGACCAGAAGTTCTGCCCGCCGAAGAACGCCTGAGGCCCCAGCACGTGGAACTGGGTCAGGATCTGCCGCTGCAGCTCGAACAGGACCTGCGGGTAGCGCAGATGCGCCATGAGCGCGGAAGGAATCGCGCTGGTCGGCTTGATGATGCCGGGAAATGCCTTCATCCAGGTCTGCAGAATCGGGTCCCGGCCGCCCCACTGATACAGCGAAACCGCGCCGGTGTAGGCGTTGACGACCGCCTTGACCGAGTTGCGGATGTAATTGACCTGGCCGACCGGGCCGGACACCGACCCGCCAGGATAATACGTGTCAGCGGTGGCCTGCTGCAGCCCCAGCCGGGACGAGTACGGGTAGTTGTCAGTGGTGGTGTAAGCGTCGACCACCCAGTAGATGTGCTTGTTGGCGATCACTGGATACGGATCGCCGTCCAGGGTCAGGAATGGCGCCACCTTCGATACCCGCGCGAGCGGATCACGCACGTACATGATCCGGGAGTGGCTGTTGATCGCCCCCGACAGCAGGATATTGAGCTGACGGAGCTTGATCGCGAACAGCAGCCGGTCGAGCAGGGAGCCGACGGGCACGCCGCCGCCGCCGTGATAGGTGTTGTTCTGCTGGCCGCCGGTGCTCTCGTTGGGGAAGTCGAGTTCCTTCTGGCCGGTGTTGGCGATCACGTAATTCGTTTCCTGCTGGCCGAAGTAGACGCGCGGCTGGAAGGGAGGCAGCTGCCCGGACGGCGGGATATCGCTCTCGGTAAAGGACGGGTTGCCGTTGCCCTGGGTCGTGCCCGCCGCGGCGGACACGAAGCCGTAGCCGTGGGTATACACCAGGTGCTGGTTGACCCAGTTGCTCTGGCCGGCCGGCGGCCCGGACATGTCCCGCACCCCGACCACCATGTCCTGCGGCACCGGGCTGCCAGGCACCTTGTACCGGTCCATGTCCAGCACGTCGTTGAACCGGTAGTAGCTCTTGATCTGCTGGAGCTGCTGGAAGGTCTGGGACACCACGCCGGGGTCGAGCAGCCGCACGTCCGGCAGGGCGGCCCCCGCGGACGCGAGCTGCGCGGGGGAAGCCTTCGGGTTCGGCGTCGCCGGGTATCTGATGACCTGCGCTCCGGACACGCCGTAGGCCGCCCGGGTGCCGGTGATCTCGCGCTGGAGGTAGGGCGTTTCCTTGGTCAGCTCGTTGGGCTTGACCACGAACTGCTGGATGATCGCCGGATATACCCCGCCGATGATGATCGCCGACAGCACGAGCAGGCCGAAGCCGATCGCCGGCAGCATCGCGCTGCGCTGCACCGCCCCGGCCAGGAACAGCAGCGCGCAGATCACCGCGATGACGGCGAGAACCGTCTTGGCCGGCAAGAGCGCGTGCACGTCGGTGTAGGAGGCCCCGGTGGTGACCACGCCGCGCTGGGAGAAATCGATCCCGTACCGGTCCACCCAGTAGGCCACCGCTTTGAGCAGCACGAACATGCCCGCCAGCACGAACAGCTGGGCCCGCGCCCCCGGCGTCGCCCGCGACCCCTTCTGCTGCGGCCGCAGCCCGCCGTACAGGTAATGGACGGCCGCGGCGAGCAGCAGCGACAGCAGGACCGCGGCGAACAGGAACGCCAGGGCCATGCGCAGGAACGGGTAGACGAAGACGAAGAACGAGAGGTCGAGATGAAACTGCGGATCGGTGACGCCAAACGAGGTGCGGTTGGCGAACTGCAGCCAGGTGCGCCAGTCGCCTGCCGCGGACAGGCCCGAGATCAGCCCGATCAGGGCGAGCAGCGCGCCGAGGACCAGCCGCCGGTGCGGGTCGACGGCCAGCCGGTATGCCTCCAGGCCCTGCTGGTCACCGGTCGCGCCGAGGCTGGGCCGCATCCGGTAGGCGAGCCAGCCGTTCACGCCGACCACGATCATCATGAACAGCGCCGCGACCACGAACATGGCCCACTTGGTGCCGTAGGTGACGCCGAAGACGCGGGTGTAGCCGACCGAGTGGAACCAGAGATAGTCCGTCCACACCCCGGCGATGACCGAGAGGATGATGATCAGCGCGATGATGGCCGCCACGATGGGGATCACGTAGCGGGGCCAGCGCGGCAGCACGATAGGCCGACCGGCGGCCGGCCGCTGATGGCCGGGAGTTCGGAAGGCCACGGATTCTCCCCTTTTGCTACGGTAGGTGCGGATCAGCGCGGGCTGCGCCCGGCGGTGACTCGGCACAGGATCGCGCACAACCAGCGTCCCAGAGGCAACTTACCGGGATACTGCAAGGTTCCCGCCGCATCGCTGCCCGCGCCGCGGACCTGACGATCAGCAGGAGGGAACCGGCTGGCCCTTCTTGATCGCCTCCAGGTCGTGAATGGCCCCGCTGAGCGTGCTGACCTTGACCAGCCGGAGCCCGGCCGGCACGGCCCCCGAGGTATCGGGGCAGTTCTGCGCGGGGGTCAGGAAGATCGTCGCGCCCGCCGCCCTCGCGCCCGCCATCTTCTGCTGGATCCCGCCGATCGGCTCCACCGTGCCGTTCGCCTCGATCTCGCCCGTGCCGGCGATGAACCGTCCCGCGGTGAGGTCCATCCGCGTGAGCTTGTCGATGATCCCGAGCGCGAACATCATCCCGGCGCTCGGGCCGCCGATGTTGCCGATGCTGATCTTGACCTTGAACGGGAGCACGAAGCTCTCGGCCACGTTCACGCCGACGACCGGCTGCCCCTCCACATCGGCCGTGGCCAGGCGGAGCGTCCTGGTCTGGCCGCCGCGCCTGATCGTCAGCCGCACCGGCGCGCCGGGCTTGCGGTCGCGGATCATCGTCGCGGCGTCGTGGTGGCAGTTCACCGGCGTGCCATCGACGGCAGTGATCACGTCCCCCGGCTTGAGCACCCCGTAGGCGGGCTTGCCCTTGATCGTCGCAGAGATGGTATCGACGGTCGAGAAGGGAATGCCCAGCTGGCACAGCGCCGCCGCGGTGGCCGTCTGCTGGGAGTTGACCATCTGCTCGGTGTCCTGCTGCAGCACCTGCTGCGCCGACTGTCCCGGCGTGAAGATCTCTTCCTGCGGGACGACCGCGTCGTGCGGGCTCAGCCAGGCCTGCAGCGCCTCGAAGATGTTGAAGTTGCTGCCAGGGCCGCCGGTGAACGACACCGTGACCATATTGAGATGCCCGCGGGTCGGGTAGGTGGGGTGGCCCGATATCTGGATCAGCGGCTTGCCGCCCTGGGTCCCGAGGGTATTCAGCGTCGGCCCGGGGGTGAGGGCCACGTAGGGGACGGACGGGATGGTCGCCGCCGCGAGCGCGGCCAGCACGCCAACCGCGGCGATTACCAGCGTCAGGACGCGACGGGACATGGAGGGAACACTACGCGCTGTTGACCCACTCGCTGGCGCCGCCGGCGAACTGCTGATGCTTCCAGATCGGCACGGTGGCCTTCAGCTCGTCGATCAGCGACCGGCACGCCTCGAACGCCTCGCCGCGATGCTCGCAGGCCGCGGCGACGACCACCGCCAGGTCCCCGACCTCGAGGTCGCCAACCCGGTGCACCACCGCCAGTGCGCGCACGCTGAAGCTGGCCGCGACCTTCTCCGCGACCCGGCGCAGCTCGTCTTGCGCGGACGGGTGGGCGGTGTAGCCGAGCCGGGTGACGTCACGGCCGTGGTCGTGATCGCGGACCACGCCGAGGAACAGCGCGACGCCGCCGGCGGCCGGGTCAGCCACGGCAGAGCGCACCTCGTCCACCGACAGCGGCTCCTCGCGCAGCTCCGCCATCCTGATCACCGTCACGCAGACCAAATTACACCGGCCCCCAAGGTGATCCCGCGCCGCTCAGGTCCCCCGCCGCCGCCGCCGCGCCCGCCGGACAATGGCCGCCGTCCCGATGACCGCGACGGTGGCGCCGGCGCCGGCGGCCGCGGTGATGGTGGCGTCCTTCTTGTCCAGCCTGCGTCCGGCCAGGGCGTGTCGGCCGGCCCGCTCGTCGAGCAGGGCCTGCAGGGCAGCCTCGTTATCCCAGCCCGGCCGCCAGCCCGCCGCCCGCAGCCGCGCGCAGTCGACGACCCACGGATAGACGACGAAGTGCAGGTCGGTGACGGGCGCCGGGGTGATCCCGGCCCGGTGCAGCCGCTGCACGGTGCCGAAGGTCAGGCCGGCGGGCAGCTCGATCCGGTGCAGCCCGGCCTGTTCCTCGACCTGGTCCTGCTCCAGCCAGCCGTCGCAGCCGACGGCGAACGCGCCGGTGACCTCGCCTGCCGCAGCCAGCTCGAGCGCGCTGACCAGATCGTCGAGATGACAGAACTGCCAGTGCTGCACGCAGCCCTTCACCGTGAGCAGCCGGGGAGCCTCGAAGTGCCTGGTCACGAGCGTGTCGACGCCTGTCCCGACCAGCGCGGCCGGGCGGACGACCGTGATGGCCATGCCGGGATGGGTGCGCGGCGACCGCTCGGCAAGCTGCTCGATCTCCATCAGATCGCCGACGACGCTGCCGTCCAGATCCGCGCCGGGCGGCGCCGTCTCATCCAGCGGGACCGGGTTGCCCGGCCGCGCCCCGTACACCATCGCGCTGGTGACCAGCACCACGCGGCTGACTCCGGCGCCCGCTGAGGCAGTCAGCACCGTCTGCGCGCCCCGGACGTTGAAGGCGCGCCGGGCCTTGGAGTCGGAGTCAGGGGAAAGGTCCAGGTCGGTATGCACGACCACGTCTACCCCGGCCAGGCGCCGGCCGAGGGCGGTATCCCGGACGTCGACCACGCGCCAGGTCACGCCGGCCACGTCACCGCGGTGATCGTCGATGGCCACGACCTTGCCGATCCGCTCCGAGGCGGCCAGCCGGGCGGCGAGCTGATGCCCCAGACCGCGGGCGGCCCCGGTCACCGCCACTACCGGTGCCCGGCCGCCCGAATCCGGCTCATCCTGCGTCCGGTCCCGGCTGCGCTCAGCGCGAACCTTGGCCTCTCGGTTGCTCACCGTGTGCTGCTCCTGGGATAACTTGGCAAACGTAACCCTTCCATCCTGCCTGAGAGGCCGCGGAGATGACTGATCCTCCCTTCGGCTTCGGACTGCCCGGGAGATCCGGTGGCGAGTCCGGAGGCTCCTCTGGCGGCCAGGGCGGTTCTTCCGGCGGCGGCGCCGGCGGCCCGCTCGGGCCGCTCGGACCACTCGGTGACCCGCAGCAGTTCGCCGAGGCGCTGCGGCAGTTCGCTGACCTGATGTCCTGGCAGGGCGGCCCGGTCAACTGGGACCTGGCCAAGAACGTGGCACGCCAGACCGTATCGGCAGCCGGCGATCCCAGCATCGGCGAGGCCGAGCGCGCCAAGGTAGTCGAGGCCATCCGGCTGGCTGACCTCTGGCTGGAAGACGCCACCACCCTGCCGACCGGAGTGCGTACCCCTCAGGCGTGGAGCCGGTCGGAGTGGGTCGAGGCAACGCTTCCGGTGTGGTCCAAGCTATGCGACCCGATCGCCGCGCGCGCCGTCGAGGCCATGAGCGGCATGCTCAGCGATGATCCCGACGAGCTCGCCGCCGAACTGCCGCCCGAGATGCGCGCCACGATGGCGGCCATGACCGGCGGGCTCGGCGCCCTCGGCGGCCTCGGCGAGATGATGCGCCGGATCGGCGGCATGATGGTCGGCGGCCAGACGGGCGCTGCGGTGGGCGCCCTCGCCCAGGAAGTGGTGAGCTCGACCGACGTCGGCCTGCCCCTCGGCCCTGAGGGCACGGCCGCGCTGCTGCCGGGCGGGGTGGCCGCGTTCGGCGAGGGACTGACGGTGAACCTCGACGAGGTGCGCCTGTTCCTCGCACTGCGCGAGGCGGCCCATCACCGGCTCTTCGCGCATGTGCCGTGGCTGCGGACCCGGCTGCTCGGCGCGGTCGAGGACTACGCGCGTGGCATCAAGGTCGACGCGGCGGCGCTGCGCGCGGCCATGCCGCAGATTGATCCGTCCAATCCGGAGGCGCTGAACGAGGCGCTGTCCGGCGCGGCGCTGTTCCAGCCGGAGGACACCGCCGAGCAGAAGGCCGCCCTGGTCCGCCTCGAGACGGTGCTGGCCCTCGTCGAAGGCTGGGTGGCCACGGTGGTCGAGGACGCCGCGCAGGACCGGCTGCCGCAGGCGACGGCGCTGGCCGAGGCCATCAGGCGACGGCGGGCGACGGGCGGTCCGGCGGAGCGCACCTTCGCCACGCTGGTGGGGCTGGAACTGCGGCCCCGCCGGCTGCGGGAAGCCGCCGCCATCTGGCGCGGCCTGACCCAGGAGCGCGGCGTGGCAGGCCGGGACGCCCTCTGGACGCATCCTGACCTGCTGCCCACCGCCGATGACTTCGACGATCCGGACGGGTTCGTCCGCGGCCGTCCGGAGCTCGATATCTCCGACCTCGAAGCCGGTGCCGCAGGCGCGGGCGGTAAGGCCCCTGACGCCGGCGAGGGCGAAGGCCCGGAATCCGGGGACGACAGGGAATCCGGGGAGGATACGGCCGGCGAAGGGCCGGCCTAGGCCCGGCTGCCTGCGAGATTCACCGGGCGTGCACCGCGGCCCACAGGGACGCGCCGCAGCTTCCCCGGGTTGCGCACAGGGTTATGCACAGCCTGTGCTGACGGGCCGCGCCAGCACGCCCGGCCTAGTGTCGGTATCGCCTGGCACGCTCAGCGCGTGAGACCAGCGCTGAAGTCCGGGCTGCTGCCCGTGTGGCGGGATCGCGACACCCTGCAGCTCGGAATCGACCCGCGGCGAGCGGTGGCCCTGAGCGGCATGGGCGAGGCGGCGTGGCTGATCAGCCTCCTGGACGGCAGCCGCGACCGGGCGCAGATCCTGGCGGCCGCGGCGGCCAGGGGCATGCCTGCCGACGCGGTCGAGCGGGTCCTGACCCTGCTGGCGGCCGCGGGCGCCCTCGACGACTTCCCGGCGGCCATCTGGCGGGAAATACCCTCCTCGCTCCGCTCGCCGCTGCGGGCCGAGCTCGCCACCGTGTCGCTCGCGCGCGCTGACGGGGACGGCGGGGCAGCAGCCCTGGCCCGGCGGCGCGCGGCGGCGGTGTGCATCTACGGCACGGTGCGGACCGGCCCGGCGATTGCCGCGATACTGACCGCGGCGGGAGTCGGCTCGGTCGCCTGCCCGGGCGCGGCGGACCGGGAGCGCGCGCCCGACCGGGAGCGCCCGCCCGATCTCGCCGTGCTGACCGAGCGGCCGGCCGCGGACCTGGCCGCATGGCTGATGCGCGAGCGAGTCCCGCATCTGGCCGTATCCGCGGCCGAGGCCATCGGCCTGGTCGGGCCGCTCGTTCTGCCCGGACGGACGGCCTGCCTGCGATGCCAGGATCACACCCGGGCCGACAATGACCCGGCGTGGCCGCTGATACTCGCCCAGCTGGCCGGCCGGAAGCCCGACTCCCTGGCCTGCGACGCGGTCCTCGCCGCTGCCGTCGCGGCACAGGCCGCCGCCCAGGCGCTGACGTTCATCGACCGGGCGGCGCTGGCGTACGCTGCGGTCAACGGCACGCTGGAGCTTGTCCTGCCCGGCTGGCAGTGGCGCCGCAGGACCTGGCTGCCCCATCGTGCCTGCATGTGTGCTAGTCACGCCCCGACGTAGCCGAGAATGGGATCATGAGCGATCTTCCCCGCCGAGCTGTAACCCGAACGGCCAAGCTGGCCACCCTCCCCGTCGGCCTGGCCGGCCGGACGGCGTGGGGCCTCGGCAAGCGCCTCGGCGGACGGCCCGCGGAAATCGTGGCCCAGGAGATCCAGCAGCGGACGGCGGAGCAGATCTTCCGGGTCCTCGGCGAGCTCAAGGGCGGCGCGCTGAAGCTGGGCCAGGCCCTGTCGATTTTCGAGGCCGCGATGCCGGCCGAGATCGCGGGCCCCTACCGGGCCACTTTGACCAAGCTGCAGGAAGCCGCTCCGCCGCTGCCTGCCAGCACCGTGCACAAGGTCCTCGCCGCGGATCTGGGCGAGAACTGGCGTGAGAGCTTCGCTGAGTTCGACGACCAGCCTGCCGCCGCGGCTTCCATCGGGCAGGTGCACCGGGCCACCTGGCACGATGGCCGGCGGGTGGCCGTCAAGATTCAGTATCCCGGCGCCGGCAAGGCACTGATCAGTGACTTCAACCAGATCGGGCGGGTTGGACGGCTGTTCGGCGCGCTGATGCCCGGACTGGAAGTCGGGCCGCTGCTAGACGAGCTGAAGGCCAGGGTGACCGAAGAACTCGATTACCAGCTCGAAGCAGCCTCGCAGGAAGCATTCGCCGCCGCCTACGCCGGGGACCCCGACATCTTCGTGCCGCGCGTGGTCACTGCCACGGACCATGTGCTCGTCAGCGAGTGGATGGACGGGACGCCGCTGTCGCGGATCATCTCCGACGGCACGCAGGAGGAGCGCAACCGGGCCGGCCTGCAGCTCGTCCGGTTTCTTTTCTCCGGGCCGGCCCGCGCCGGGATGCTGCACGCGGACCCGCATCCGGGCAATTTCCGCCTGCTCGCCGACGGCCGGCTTGGCGTCCTTGACTTCGGCGCCGTCGACCGGCTGGCGGACGGTTTCCCGCCGATGTTCGGCAAGCTGCTGTGGCTCATGCACACTAACGGCGACATCGAGGTCGTCGAGCGCGAATTGCGTGACAACGGGTTCCTGCGCCCCGGCGTCGAGATCGACCTTGATGCCCTGCATGCCTTCCTCGCCCCGCTGGCCGAGCCATCGAAGGTAGAGACATTCAAATTCAGCCGGGAATGGATGCGAGAGGAGGCGGCCAGGGTTACCGACCTCCGGGCGGCCAATGTCAGCCGCCGCCTGAACCTGCCGCCGTCCTATGTGCTGATCCACCGGGTGTCCACGGCAGGCATCGGAGTGCTGTGCCAGCTGGGGTCCGAGGGCCCCTTCCGGGCCGAGGTGCTGAAGTGGATGCCCGGTTACGGTCCCACCGCTGCGGCGGATCTGCCCGCCGGCGGCTCAGGCGGCGACGGCTCGGCCGGCGACGGGAGCAACGGCACCGCCCCGACTCGCAGCAGCGCCGGGATCCCCGCGCTGCCAGCCACCACACTCCTGGCCCCGCCCGCCAGCACAGCCCCGGCCAGCGCGGCCCCGGCACCGCCCGCCTGAGCCTCGCGGCAGACGCGCGGCGGGGCCGGGAAAGTGACTGCCTCCCCGCCCCCGCCGGATTCGGCGGACCACCACCGCGGCCACGCTCATGGCCACCGCGCTCCCGCTCGGAGAGCCGCGGTCCCGCTCCGGCGGCCGTCCGCTGAGAACCGCCGCCCTCGTCGCTCAGAGCAGAGCTGGCGGGGTGAGCTCGATCTCCGCGAGTTCATCCCGCCGCCGCGCTGCCTCATGCCAGCTGTGGGCTAGCTGCTCTTCTGCTCGCTCATACCGCCGGACCGCCCGCTCGTACGTGCGTACCTGCCAGACCCGGCGCTGCTGCACGGCGAGCTCCGCCATCTCCCTTTGATGTTCGGCCGCCTGCTGATGAACTGAGTACACCTCTTCTACCGCCGCTTCCTGCTCGTCTGGCTGCTGCGCTTCCTGCTCGTGGGCGCATCCTGCTGACCTGCTGACCCGGGCGGCGTGACCGCCCTGACGGTCACGCCGCTACATCGGTCTTGCGAGGACGCCCGCGCGGGCGCTTGCGCGGCACGACCTCGCCGCGCAGGAAGAGCTCACCGCCCCAGACACCCCACGGCTCCTTGCGCTCGATTGCCCCTGCGAGGCAGGTGAGCTGCGCCGGGCAGCCGCGGCACAGCGACTTGGCGTACTCAACATCCTCCGGGGCTTCGGCGAAGAACAATTCCGGGTCGTCGCTGCACGGCAGGCCGAGATCGCTCGGCAGGCCGGCCACCGCCAGCGCGTCGGCCGCCGCCGGCGCCTGGCTTTCTGTGTTGAGTGCCGCCGCCGCGGACCCCGCCTTCAACCCCGCCGCATGTTCCATCACGGCGGTGGTGCCGGGCCAGTGCATCGGTGTCATCCCCTCTCGTCGCTCGTCGTACGGTCTCTCACTCGTCTGACAAAACGGTGGCCTCGCATGACGAAGGCCGCGGACCCGGTCTCCGGGTCCGCGGCCTTGAGGGGATCAGGCCGGTCTTTCTAGACCGGTTCCCTCGCCGGATGCGGACCCAAAGTACCGCCGCTCGGCGCGGCGATAAGGGTCGTGTGCAGGTACTGCTTCCTGGGCTCATTGCTGACAGAGACACGGGCAGCCCCCGCGGTACGCGAGCGCGCGGCAGCATTGGCAGCCGTGCCGATGGCCATGGCGAACCACGTACCTGCCGGCAGGCAGGCACCCGTGACGAACTCTGCGCGGTCATCCGCGGCAGGCTCGGCGTTAACGAGCGTGTTCAGCATCGTGGGCACCTCCTTCCAGCCAGCGTTGATTCTCCGAGGACCATGCCAGCACATTACGCAGGCCCCGCGGAACAGGGCAACTGAATTTCCGCCGCCGGCCAGAGGTCGTTCCCGTACCGTGACCTAATTCACCGTGCGCGGCATCAGCGCAGCTCAGCGGCTAGTGCGGATCAGCCCCTCCTGCATCACCGACACCACGAGCGATCCGTCGCTGGTGAACACCTCACCGCGGGCCAGCCCGCGGGCTCCCCCGGCCACCGGCGACTCCAGGGCGTAGAGCAGCCACCTGTCCGCCCGGAAGGGCCGATGAAACCACATCGCATGGTCCAGGCTGGCGCCCTGGGCGCTTCGGTCAGCCCAGGAAAGCCCGTGCGCCAGCAGCACGGAATCGAGCAGGGTGATATCCGAGGCGTAGGTCATGATGCACACGTGCAGCAGCGGATCGTCGGGCAGTTCCCCGTCCGCGCGCAGCCAGACCAGGCTGCTGGTGGCCCGCAGGGACGGATCACGCTGGGCTTCGACCGTCGTCGGGCCGATGTGCCGGATATCGATGGGATTGTTGTGGAAGAAGTCGTGCACCGACGGGCCGAATTCTCTCTCCAGCCGCACGGCCGTGGCAGTGACCTGGTCGGGCGGCGGCACGTCGGGCATCTGGTCAGCGTGCTCGATGCCCGGCTCGGCCTGATGGAAGGAGGCGGACAGCGTGAAGATCGTCTCGCCATGCTGAACGGCCGCGACCCGCCGGGTCGTGAAGGACCGGCCATCGCGCACTCGTTCGACCAGGTAGATGATCGGCACCTGCGGATCGCCGGGCCGGATGAAGTAGGCGTGCAGCGAGTGCACCGGCCTCTCGGCCGGGACGGTGCGCCCGGCCGCCACCAGGGCCTGTCCCGCCACCTGGCCGCCGAAGACGCGCTGCCTGCGCTCCCCCGCGGGACTGCGGCCGCGGAAGATATTGACCTCGATCTGCTCGAGATTGAGCAGATCCACGACGGCTTCGAGTGCCTTGCTCATCGCTGGCTGCCGCTCATCGGTGCCCGACCCGGCTTCTTTCCATGATCCGCCGCCTCATCCGCTGCCGCCTTACCCCCTGATCGGTCCCGCATGCTCACATCCGCAGCGCCCGCTGGTCCCGTGCCTCACCCGCGGACCTGGTGATCCGCGGGGCCGCCTGGACCAGTGTCCGCGCACAACGCGAGCACGGCGGCACCGTACCGGTCAAGCTTGACGGCCCCGACACCGGGGACCGCGGCCAGCTGGCTGCGGCTGACCGGCCGCCGCCGCGCGATCGCGCGCAGCGTCGCGTCGGAGAAGACCACGAAGGCGGGCACGCCCTGCTCCCTGGCCGCTGCCGTCCGCCAGTCAGTGAGCTGCCGCAGCAGTCGCTCCGCACCGGGCCCGAGCGGGGCGCCGGCGTCAGCGGGCCGGTCGCGACCGCCGCGCGGCAGGGACGGACGGGCCAGTGCCGCGACCGCCTCGCGCAGCGGGCGCGGCCGCAGGTCATCGAGGAACCGGGACGGCTTCCTGGACCGGCGGCCGCCCGGCGACCTGGCCAGGGCCCAGGACAGGAAGACCCGCTCGCGGGCTCGGGTCACGCCCACGTAGAGCAGCCGCCGTTCTTCCTCGATCGCGTCGTCGGTCTGCGCGTAGATGATGGGCATCGTGCCGTCGGTCAGGCCGGGCAGGAAGACCGCGTCCCATTCCAGTCCCTTGGCCGCGTGCAGCGAGGCAATCGTCACGCCCCCGGCGGCGGGCGCCTGCCCGGTCTCGGTGCGCAGGGCAAGGTCGGCCGCGAGGTCTGCGAGCGTTGCCTGCGGCGAGGCAGCGAAAAAGTCGTCGGCGAGCTGGGCCAGGGCCGTCAGCGACTCCCACCGATCGCGGGCCAGGCCCCGGCCGGCGGGCGCGTCGCCGCTCAGGCCGAGACCGGACAGCACGGGCCTGACCTGCGAAGCCGGGTCCTCGCCCGTCATTGCCGAACGGGCGGCGGCCCGCAGCAGCGCGACCGCCTGCCGCACTTCGGCCCGGTCGAAGAAACGCTCCGCGCCGCGCAGCTGGAACGGCACCCCGGCGTCTGCCAGCGCCTGCTCGTAGCCCGCCGTCTGGGCGTTGGCCCGCAGGAGGACCGCGATCTCGCCGGGCGGCGTGCCCGCCTCGATCAGGGCCGCCGCCTGCCGGGCCACCGACGCCGCCTCCTCCTGCTCGTCTCCGTGCTCGGCGAACCCCGGCGCCGGTCCGGCCGGCCGCTGCGCGACCAGCGGCGCGCCCGGCGACCGGGCACCCGCGCCGCTCAGCCGGTTGGCCAGCGTGATGACCTGCGGAGTGGAGCGGTAGTTGCGCACGAGCCTGATCACGGTCGCGCCTGGGTACTCGGCCGCGAACCCGGTCAGGTAGGAGGGCGTCGCGCCGGCGAAGGAGTAAATCGTCTGCCGCGGGTCGCCCACGACGCAGATATCGTCCCGGTCGCCAGCCCACATCTCGAGCAGCAGTTTCTGCAGCGGATTGACGTCCTGGTACTCGTCGACCACGAAATAGCCGTAGCGATCCCTGACCTCCTGGGCGGCCGCGGGATGCTCGGCCAGAATGGCGGCCGTGAGCTCGAGCACCGACTCGAAGTCCACCAGGTTGCGTTCCCGGCGAAGGGCCTCGTACTCTGCGTAGAGCCTGGCGAGGGTCGCCGCCGCGAACGGCGGTGTGCGGCCGGCCTTGACGCTGGCCTGCGGGTAGTCGCCGGGGCGTAGCTGAGTGACCTTGGCCCACTCGATCTCTGCGGCCGCGTCTCTGAGTTCGGGCAGGCCAGGCGACAGGCGCAGCCGCCGGGCGGCCTCCGCGATCAGGCTGACCTTGGAGTCGATGACCGCCGGGGCGGGACCGCCGATCGTCGACGGCCAGAAATGAGTCAGCTGACGCAGTGCGGCAGAGTGGAAGGTGCGCGCCTGTACGTGCCGTAGCCCCGCGTCAGGCACGGCCGCGCCCAGCTGCCGCAGCCGCCCGCGCAATTCGCCGGCCGCCCTGGTGGTGAACGTCACCGCCAGAACGCGGGCCGGGTCGACCACGCCGGTCGCCGCGGCATAGGCGATGCGGTGCGCGACCGCGCGGGTCTTGCCGGTCCCGGCGCCGGCCAGCACGCACACCGGACCGCGGGCGGCGAGGGCCACCTCCCGCTGCTCGGGGTCGAGCGCGGACAGCACGGCCTCGGGACCTTCGGGGCCAGCCACAGGCGCCTCCTTTCCGGCCGCCATCTTGCCCTATGCCTGCGACAGCGGCCGGCCGGACGGCCTCCGGGAAGCCGCCGGGAAGCCGCCGGAGGGTTTACGCGTTAGTAATGTAAGTACCAAAGACCGTGAACCGGGAGGACCACAGATGGCAGCGCCGCTGACCATGTACACCACGTCTTGGTGTGCCTACTGCAGGCGGCTGAAGAGCCAGCTCGCGCGCCACGGCATCGAGATGGCCGAGGTGGACATCGAGCAGGACCCAGCTGCGGCGGAGTACGTCATGTCGGTGAACGGCGGCTTCCAGACGGTGCCGACCGTTGTCTTCGCGGACGGCAGCGCGCTGACTAACCCCTCCGCCGCTGCGGTCAAGCAGCGGCTGCACGAACTGGCGGCGACCTGATGTCCGAAGATCACGGCCATGCGAGTTCGCCTGCCGCCAGCGCTGCTGCCGACCCGGATGCGGGCGAGGTGACCGGGCCCGCGTTCGCGGTGCCCGAAGATGCTGTCGTCCGCCGGACCAGGGACGGCTGGCGGGTCGGCGGCGAGGAAGTCCCTGACCTCACTTGTGCCATGGTGCTGGCCGACCTGCTGGCGGCCGAGCTGCCCGCAGACGGGCAGGGCCCGCAGGGCGTCCCGGCCCGAGAGCAGGGCACGCCAGAGCTGGCATCCGCCCCCCCGGCCCCGCTGGCCGCCGCGGACGGCTCGCCGGCCGCCAGCGGTCCGGCGCTGGACGGCCAGGCGGCCCGTTCGGCAGCGGGCAGCGCGGCCACAAGCCAGCCGGAGGCCGCCGCTTCTGGCGTGCCGGCCGGCGAGACCGCGGTGACCCCCACGCCCGTGACCTCCGGGTCCGGCGCCGAGACCGCTAGTGCCGTGGCCAGCGAGGCCCACCGGCTGAAGGCGACGGTCAGCCAGCTGCAGTATGCGCTGACCGCGCGGATCCGGGTGGAGCAGGCGATCGGCGTGCTCGCCGAGCGGCACCGCATTCAGCCGCGTCAGGCCTTCGAGCAGCTCCGGGCCGCGGCACGCAGCCGGGGACAGAAGGTCATCGACATCGCGACCGATGTGGTGGCCAGCGCCACGAACCCGCTGCTGCAGCTGCCCGACGAGCTGTCGAGGCCGCGATCAGGCGGCAGGCGGGGCGCCCACCAGCCCCGCGGAGCTCACTAGCCGCCCGCTGGCGCCCCGACCCGCGGGCGGGCCCGGCCGAGATGGCGTGTCCAGAGCGACAGCGTCTCTCGTTTTGCTGCCCAATTTCTTGGTTACTCACAGCTATTATTGATTAACGGAAAGCCACAAGGGTAACTAAGCCCTCGGGGCCTGGGGGAAGGCCCGGGACGAGGGCGGGGACGTGGACGACGCGGAGCCAGCGGGCCGGCTGCTCATCATCGGGGGCGCAGAGGACCGGTGCTGCGGCGCCGGGCTGCTGGAGCGATTCGTCCAGCTGTGCGGCAATGATGGCGCCAGGATCGTGCTCGTCACGACCGCGACCGGGATGCCCGACGAGGTGCATGCCGACTACGAGCGCGTGTTCCGCAAGCTCGGCGCGGCCCGGATCACCGAGCTGCGGCTGCGCGGGCGGGGCGACGCCGACAGCGACGAGGCAGCCGCGCTGCTGGCCAGCGCTACGGGCGTGTTCTTCAGCGGGGGCGACCAGTCCCGGCTGCGCACCCTCGTCGGCTCCCGGATCAACGAGGCCCTGCGCGCCCGGCTGGCCACGGGGCTCATCATCGCCGGCACCAGCGCCGGGGCTACCGCCATGGGCGCGGACATGATCCTCGGCGGCCACCTGACCGGAGTATCGGCCGGGGCGGTCCGGACCGGCCCGGGCCTCGGGCTGCTGCCGAAAGTGCTGATCGACATGCACTTCGGCGAGCGCGGGCGCCTGCCGCGGCTGCTGAGCGCCGTCGCCCTGAACCCTGACCAGCTCGGCGTGGGCATCGACGAGAACACCGCGATCCTGGTGAGCGACGGCAGGTTCGAGGTACTCGGCACCGGCGCGGTCACCGTCGCCGACGCGCAGCCGGCCACCGTCGTTTACCCGGCCGGCGACTGCGAGCCGATCACCCTGTTCGGGGTGCGGCTGCATCTGATGCCCGCGGGCTGCCTGTTCGACATCGACCACCGCGCCCCCGCCATCGGGCCCGGCCACGACCGCTATTGACCGAGCCGCGAGAAACGCCGGGGGCCGCCTCATGTCAGAGCCGGAGAGCGCCATGCCAGAGCACGGCGCAGCAAGAGAGCACAGCGCAGCACAACAGCACAGCGCAGCACTAGAGCACACAGCAGCGAGGGAGCAGATGTGCGGTTCATCGACCTGCGGCACCTGAGCGGCCCAAACCGGTTCACTAGCAGGCCGGTCACCGTCGCGCGGCTTGAGCTGGACGAGCTCACCCGCCGGGAGACCACCAGCTACCCGGGCTTCGCCGAGCGCCTGACGATGGCACTGCCGGGCCTCGCCAGCCATCACTGCGCTGCTGGGCGGCCAGGCGGTTTCCTCGACGCCATGGGCGAAGGCACCTACTTCGGCCACGTGACCGAGCATGTCGCGCTGGAACTGTCCGCGCTGGCCGGCCGGGACTTGCATCTCGGCCGGACCATGTGGGCGGGCGCCGACGGGCGCTACGACCTGATGATGGAGTGCCCGCGGGACGAGCCGGCGGACTCCGCCGTCCCGGCTGAGCTGGTCACCGCCGCGATGCGCATCGTCAGGGAACTGCTGGCGAAAAGGCGCCCGGACTTCAGCGCCGACCTGCACCGGATCAGCCGCCTGGTGGAACGCGACCGGCTCGGGGTGAGCACCGCTGCCATCGCGGCAGCGGCGCGCCGGCGCGGCATCCCGGTGCGGCGCGTCGGGGCGCTCAGCATGCTGCGCCTGGGCTACGGCTGTCACCGGCGGATGGTCTGCGCGGCGCTGACCGAGCAGACCTCCGCTCTCGGCGTGGACATCGCCGCTGACAAGTCCCTCACCAAGGAGCTGCTGGCCAGCGCCGGCGTCCCGGTGCCCGCCGGAGTCGTCGCCCGCAGCCCGCAGGAGGCCGCCGAGGCGCTGGCCGAGCTCGGCGCGCCAGTGGTCGTCAAGCCGTGCGCCGGCAATCACGGCGCGCACATCACCGTCGGCGTGCGCACGCCCCGGCAGGTCGCGGCCGCCAATGAGCAGGCCGCGGCGGCGAGCGCAGCGGGT
>JBKQMG010000211.1:0-12615 GCA_052146815.1 Streptosporangiaceae bacterium
GTCTTTCTCGTGGGCGGGTTCATGATCCGATCCGACATTGTGATCAGCCTCCAGACTGGTCAGACACGCCGTCTGGTGGCTGGGTATTTCTGCCGGGAACTGGCTCACGAAGTCAGACGCAAAACAGAATTCGATTACTGCGGTGGCAATAGATTCGGGCAGTTTCTCGGCGAGGGCACGCCGCGCCGGAGGTGTGAGGACGAGGTCGTAGTCACCCTGGCTGGTCACTGGCTTGATCTTGGATTGGTGGCCTGAGGCGGCGGCTGGTCTTTGTTTTTCTGGTCGTGGTGAGTGTTGCGGCCCTGCTGTCGCGCCGGGTGTGCGGGGTTCCACGGCCCTTGGGGTTTCCTTTCTGGTCGCTGGGATGGTTGCGGCGGGTCAGCTGGGTGCGAGGGCGTGCAGGCGGGTGATGGCTGCGGTGAGCTCGGGGTCCAGGGCCAGTGCCGGGCGAGGCGCAGCCGCAGGCGGCGGCCGGGCCGGGCAGGGCAGGCATCTGCATCCAGGTCAGCAGGCCGCAGGCCAGCGCGACGATCTCGGACCAGATCTGGTTCTGCTGATATCCGTGCAGGGGGAGATTGCGCAGGCCGGTGTCCTTGGCGCAAAGGATGCTTCCTCGGATCGGGCCCGGCGCCGAGGTTAGGTCTAGTCGGGCCCCTAGCTGACGATCACGACGGAGCTTCCGAGAGGCACCTGGGACAATACACGCAGTGCTGCATCGGGAACTCGCACGCAGCCATGGCTGACCGCGTGGCCGAACACGGCAAGGTCCGGCCATCCGTGCAGGGCGACCGTGCCTGGGCCGCCTCCAAAGGTGTTCAGGCTGTCGGAGTGCACTCCAAGCGGAAGAATCAGCGGGCTGTAGGTCGGATGGACGGGTGACAGCGATGCAAGCACGAATGTCCGCCCTGTCGGAGTGCGTGTGCCCGGAGCCCCCACCGCCACGGTCCAGGATCCCAGACGGCGCTCGGCGTCAAGGATGGTCAGTCGGTAAGCTGCCAGGTTGATTTCGACGCGGTAGGCGCTGTAGGCAGTCTGCAGCCCTCCGTCCCCAAGGTAGATCCAGCCCGTGGACCGGTTCGGCCGAGTCGGTAGCAGCACCCGGTCCCAGCCAGACTGTGACTGCACTACGGGGACCCAGGTCGGGCTCTTGATCTCAGTTGTGGGCAGCGCCGCCACCGGCGGCCCGCCTGGGCGGGCATAGACCACCCGAGTCACTGTGGGATGGAGCACGATCCCTGTCTCAAGCGCAAACGGATCTGGGTCCTGCGGTGCGGCTGGTGATCGGCCGAACGTTGTTGCCATAGGCAGTCGCGCCATCTGCCCTCTAGAGACCCGCATGGGCAGTACCGGGGGCGAGGCAGTTGGTGTGACGGCACGCGGCGAACTGGATGCTCCACAAGCAGATACCAGGGCAACGATGGCCAGCGTGATGACCGGCAAAAGCGGCTTTGCCCTTTCAGCAGCACGGCTACAGCGCCGGTCAAAGCGGAAGTGATTGCGCATCTAGACCTCCCAAGAAAAATAAGGAGCCAAAATCCATGCATCACATTCACCAGCTCTTTAATGATGAATGTATATGTATGGTGCGTAAACTTGCCTGAGCGGAGAACGGACCGATTCAGGGCGCTACGAATCTCCGGGTTTGCGATTGCGTTCGGCATCGTAGCACTGCAGCGTCTCGCGAGAGAGCTTCCCGCCAGGCCTGGTGCAAGGTCAAATCGGATCTTGCTCCTGCGCGTATACGGCATAAGCCGATTATTGACTGGATAGTTCTTCTCGGTATTTGGCAAGAAATTACTTAGCAGAGTCGGCGGGTGCACAGAAGAGGCCAGCGGTCTCGGGTAAGGTGCTCGTTGATTCGGCATGCTTCAGATCGAATGGCAGCCGATGAGTCCATAAGCCACTCATAATTGGCTGCGGCCATGCCAGCCGGATTTCTGCTCCTAACGGCCCACGTGACCACCGCTAACTTATCGGGGTAGCGCTTTCAGCGAAAGGACCGACAAATGACGGGAATAAGCAGTCGTGCCTCGCGCAGGTCCGCTGGCTATTCTTTGCTGGCAGCATGGTTCGTGATGATCACAGCCATAGCGGTGATCATCACTACTCAATCCACCGCAGGTGCGGCGGTGGCGCCAGTGGGTCTCGGAACTGCCAGCAGCTTCGGGGTCCTGGCCGGGAGCACGGTCACCAACACCAGCCACACCAAAGTCAACGGGGACCTGGGCGTGAGCCCTGGCACTGCCGTGACGGGATTCCCTCCCGGCATTGTCACCGGCGCCGTGCACTCGGCCGATGGTGTCGCGGCGGGGGCCCAGTCCGACTTGACCACCGCATATAACGATGCCGCCGGGCGAAGCTCATCAGGCAGCGTCGGTCCCTTCATCGGCGCCGGCCAGACGCTCTCGCCAGGCGTGTACACCGCCACATCGTCGCTGGATGTCGGCGGTGCCCTGACACTGAACGCCCAGGGAGATCCGAGCGCCGTCTTCATCTTCCAGGTCAGCTCCACGCTCGTTACCGACTCAGCCAGCACCATAATCCTCACCAACGGCGCTCAAGCCTGCAACGTCTTCTGGCAAGTGGGCAGTTCTGCGACACTCGGAACACACTCCACCTTCCAGGGAAGCATCCTCGCCCTGCAGTCGATCTCGGTAACGACCGGCGACACCATTGAGGGGCGCGCGCTCGCGCGTAACGGTGCGGTGACGCTCGATGACGACACCATCACCGTGCCGAGCTGCGTATCGCCGACCCCGACGCCGACGCCGACCAGCCCGTCTCCGACGCCGACGCCGACCAGCCCGTCTCCGACGCCGACGCCGACCAGCCCGTCTCCGACGCCGACGCCGACCAGCCCGTCTCCGACGCCGACCAGGACGCACACCCCGAGCCCGAGCCCGACGCCGACCAGCCCGTCTCCGACGCCGACCAGGACGCACACCCCGAGCCCGAGCCCGACGCCGACCAAGCACCACAGGCCAGCGCCTCGGCCTACACCGGTCCGCACGACCTTCCCTGTGACCGGCTAGTCTCGCCACCTGGCCAGAAGGCGGGCCGCATCAGTCCCTTCTGACGGCCTGCTTGCGGCAGCCGTTGAGTCGGGCCGGGTGGGCCCGCTTCGGGAACCATACGACGAGCGTTGGCCGACGCCAGAGCGTTCCGCTGGCCAATCCGCCCCATCACGTGGCGGATTGGCCAGCGGGCGCGCCTGCCAGAGTGAGGTGGCGTGGAGCTACGGGGTGGCCCGATCCTGGATCTACGCCCTGCTGGCCCGCTACCGGGCCGAGGGGGAGGCGGCGTTCGAGCCGCGGTCGCGGCGGCCGAAGACGAGCCCGTCCGCGATCGGCGACAGCGTCGTTGAGCTGATCGTGCGGCTGCGCAAGGACCCTGGTGGGGCAGGGCCTCGGGCCCGGACGCGATCGCCTGGCACCTGGCTCACCACCACCAGGGTCCGGGTGTCGGCGGGGACCATCAGCCGGTACCTGGCCTAGGGCCGGCTGGTCACCCCCGAGCCCCGCAAACGGCCCAGGTCGTCGTCCATCCGGTTCGAGGCCGGCCACCCGAACCAGTGCTGGCAGTCCGGTTTCACCCGCTACCCGCTGGCTGATGGTCCGGGACCGAGATCCTGACCCGGCTCGATGACCATTCCCGGTACGCGCTGCGCATCACCGCCCACGACCGGGTCAGCGGGCCCCTCGTCGTGGCGGCGTTCCGCTCCCGTCGCCGCCCACGGGATTCCCGCCTCGACCCTGAGGGGATGGTCTTGACCACGAGCTTCTCCGGCGGCCGGGGCGGCCGCAACGGCCTGGAAACCGAGCTGCGCCGCCTGGGATCACCCAGAAAAACGGGAAGCCGAACCACCCCAGACCCGCTGCTGACCGTCGCCGATATGTGTGCCGAGCTTGGGGGAGTGTCGCGCCGGACGTTTTACCGCTGGCGTGAGCTGGGCGTCGGCCCGCAGTGCCTGAAGATTCCAACGGTGAGCCGCGGGCGTGGCGCAGTGAGTTCTCGGCGTGGCTCGATCGTCTCCGCGACGGTGCGGCATGAAATCGCACAACGTCCGGTTTTGGGAGATCCGGCCGAGGAAGACCGTCAAGGGGGAGTCGTGGACGGTCAGATGGACCGTTGCGGGCCGGGAGAAGTCCGTCACGCGGGCTGGGACACCCCGTAAGTCTCCGCTGGTGGTGTGTAAGAGCGTTCGTTTTAGTCTTCGCGCGTCCGATCTTGGCGAGGATCTCGTCGGCGTCCTCAGGTGGAACGGCTGCCAGAAGGACCGGGGGCCCGCGAGCCTGTCTCAGCGCCGGCAGCGAGTCGCCCAGAGTGCGGCCGGCAGGCTGGCCGTAAGCAGCGGGTCCCGGTGTTCAGGCAAAGATGTTGACGGCCCGGGCGATCACCAGGCCGAGGATGCCGATCGAGATGAGCGGCTGCGCCCCCATCGCGGCCTTCGCCCAGCCCTTCCCGTCCCGGTCACGGATCTCGAACACCATCCTGACCGCGCGCTCGCGCAATTCCTCGGGGTACTTCGGATACTCCCGCTGTGCTGGCATGACTCTGCATCCTCCCAGGAATCAGAGCCTCCAAGATCACCGGGGCGGTGCAGAATGCGATGCACAGGACGATTAGGGCATGCTGACCTTGCCGCCTGGCGCGGGCTGCCACGTCCCAGGTCCCGTGGCGGCGACGGCTGCCACGCATCCGACCGTCGGGCGGAGCAGTCGACGGCGTCAGCGGACTGCGGCCCCCCCCGATTTTCCGCCCGGAACGAGCATCCCGCCAGGGATACCTGGGGCTTAGAAGATCGTTGGGGGATGGCTCTGACCCCGGCGCTTGCTGGTCAGGGCCGACGTGGCATGCGCGCCAGCGACTGTGATTGACCGCAGCTCTCCGATCGGGCACGCAACGGGCACGGAGCCCGGTCCCAGCCCACAGCGGTTTTCGAGACTACGCCGACCACACGCATGGCCTGGGCGTATTCAGCGGGAGCCGCAGTTTTGGGGGCCGCATGTGGGGATCAGCCCAGCGCGGGGGCCTTGCATCATGGACGGGTTAGTCGCCCGCCAGGCCAGCGCGATCCGCGATCAGAAAGCTGGACCGCGGCTATGCGATCGGGGAGAGGGCGGAGTTAAAGGGTTGTGAGCAACGAACGAGCGGAGTTCACCAGCTTCTTCCAGGCAAGCTGGGAGCCCTGCCTGAGAGCGGTGGCGGCGGTCGTCGGCAGCCAGCAGCTGGCCGAGGATCAGGTGGCGGAGGCGTTCGCCCGGGCTTGGGCGTCCTGGCGGAAGGTCAGCCGTCACCCCGCCCCGCGGGCCTGGGTGGTGTGCACCGCGCTGAACACGGGGGCATCGTGGTGGCGCCGCCGCAACCGGGAACTGCCCCTGGCCGGTCATGACCTGCCGGCTGCGCCGCCCGGTGGCGGTGTCGATGCGGCCTTGCTGACTGCGCTGTGGCGGCTGCCGGCCCGGCAGCGCGAGGTGATCGCGCTGCGGATCTTCCTGGACCTGGATACCGGCACCATCGCCCGGCAGCTAGGGATCGAAGCCGGGACGGTCCGGATGCACTTGTCCAGGGGCGTGGCGGCCCTGCGGCGCGAACTCACCCTTACCAGCCCTACGGAGGTAGAGCAATGAACATCCACGACGACATGAGCGACGACGACGTGCTGCGCGCCGCAGCCACCTCTCTGTCGGCGCTGCCGGTAGCCGGGCCCCCAGCGGCGGAGGCGATCATGGCCAGGGGCCGTGCCCGGCGCCGCCGCACCGTGACCGGGCTGGGCCTGGCTGGCACCGCGGGCGTCGCGGTCCTGGCTCTGGGCTTGGCCGGCGTGTTCGGCGGTCACAGCCCGGCGCGCACCGGAACCACGATCCGAACTGCAGCGTTCACCCTGGCCAAGGACGGCAATGGCACGGCGACGCTGAAATTGACCCAGGACCAGATGTTCGATCCCGGCGCGCTCCAGCAGGCACTGGGGCAAGATGGCATCCCGGCCCTGGTAAAGATCGACACGTACTGCTCGTCGAACCCCGCCCCGCCCTCGCCGCATAGCATCGGGGTCCTGTCCGTTCAGCTGCCCGATGGAACTCCCGTGGGGACGTCCACCCCTGGCCACCAGCAGCCGGTTCCCGCCGATGCCGTCACCGTGATCAACCCCGCGGCGATGCCCGCCGGGACCGAGCTGTTCTTCGACTACGTCAACAGCGCCCGCGACTTGATCGGCGGCCTCGTCTACACCAACTCCTACACCTGCAGTAGCGGCCTCCCCTCCGGCGGCGCTGGCTGACCAGGGCTACCCGCCACCGGCCAGCCAGCTCACCACGATTCCCGCACCGGCCGGGCTGACGCTATCCGCGTCGGCCCGGCAGCGATGCCCGCGTGCACCAGGTCGCCGACTCGCTGAGCAAGCACTGGACGAGATGAAGCGGGCAAACAAGCGCAACTGGAGCCGGTGAGCGGGTTCGAACCGCTGTCCTGCCGTTTACAAGTTTGCGGCGGGTCTCAGGCAGGAGCGTTGCCGCCCTGGTTGGGATGGCCACCGCCGTGCACCATGGTCCGTCATCGTCCACGGCCCAGGCTGCGTCGCTGGCTGCAGGCGCACCTGGACCGGCGGCGGTCTTCAAGACCGGACGTGCGCATACCCTATCCAGGCTCCTGACCTGCGCGCGAGTGGTCTGCGTCCGTCCGCCGGTCAGCGGTCATCCCGCGCATATCCCGTGTGGGCTTAACCGCTGCCTTGGGCCGGTCTGACACCCTGCTTGCAAAGATCGTAGACAGCGAGCTTTGGCCTGGCCCATCGCTGGTCGCCGCCGTGCTGGCGTCCCCGCGAGCGACCGCGATTCACCGGTTGTCACCACCCGATCGGGCACGCAACGGGCACGGCGCCCTGGTCCTCATTGGCGTCCGAAGTCCCGGCAAGTTGTCCGTCCAGGTGGCTCCCAGCGACCCGTTACTCAGAAGTCTGATTCCTGAGCTGTCTGCTCTCAGTCTGGGGCGGCCGGGCAGGGCTTATACAGGTGAGGGCGAAGCTACGACTGGGAGATGCGGATGGAGTGGGTCAGGAACAGGGCGGCCAGCCGCGAGTTCGAGCGCTTCGCGGCCGAGGCGTCGGACCCGCTGCTGCGCACCGGTTTCCTGATGACGGGGAACGCTAAAGACGCCGAGGACCTGGTGCAGGAAACGCTGCTGCGGGTGGCGCGCCGCTGGAACCGGGTCCGGTCGATGGACCACCCGGCTGCCTATGCCCGCCGGATCCTGATCAACCTCGTCCTGCACGACGCCGACCGCCGTGCCCGGCAGCGGACCGAGCTGCAGCCGCATGAGGGCGCGGCTGAGCTGGCCGACGACTACGCAGCCCGGGCATTGCGGGAGGTCGATGACCAGGCCGAGTTCCGCTGGGCGCTGGCCCGGCTCCCTGCCCGCCAGCGGGCCGTGCTGGTGCTGCGCTACTGGTCTGACCTGCCCGTCGCCGAGGTCGCCGACATCCTCGGCTGCACCGAAGGCACGGTGACCAGCACCGCATCCCGGGCAGCCGCCCGCCTGGCCGAGATCCTCGCCCACGCCAAGCCACCCGCCACCAGGCCCGCCTCGCCGCACACATGAAAGGACACCCCTGATGCCCACCGACGAACTTGAACACGAACTCCGACGCGCCTTCGCCTCAGCGGCGGCCGGATACCAGCACCCGGAACAGGCCCGGCAGCGGCTGCTGCAGCGCAACTACCGGCCCGGCAGCGGCCACCGGCTGCTCACCGCAGGCATCACCGCCGCCGCGGCCTCTGGATCGGTGGTGCTGGGCCTGGGCCTGTCCGGCGGCCTCGGCTCATCCCCGGGCCGCGGGACCGGCACGATCCGCACCGCGGCCTTCACCATCACCCGCAACGCCAACGGCACCGCGACCCTGACCATCAACCCGCAGGTACTGTTCGACCCCAGCACGCTGCAAAGCGACCTCGCCCAGTACGGCATCCCGGCCAAGGTCACCACCAGCAGCTTCTGCTCCAGCGATCCTGCCCCCAGCGGCTTCTCGCAGCTCGTGACGTTCTCCCCGGCATTCCAGGGGAAAAGCGGCCAGCAGCACGTGCAGAACCCGACCGTCACGATCAACCCCGCCACCATGCCCGCCGGAACCGAACTCAGCGTCGGCGCCTTCCAGGTCTCCAACGGAGACGACACCGCGCTAGCGCTCATCAACACTGATTCCTACACCTGCACCAGCACCGCGCCCACGACTCCGCCTTCCAGCGGCGCGCTGCTGCACTGGAATGGCTCCGCAGGGTCGTAACTCCCGCGCGCCGGGACGCTACTCGCCCGGAAGGCGCATGTCCTCCTCGCAGATGCGTCAGTTGCCGACGTCCTGGCTGCTGACCCGTAGGAACCGTCATAACCACGTTCCGTGGCTATCCGGCCCGGTCCTCGCGGTGTAGCGTCACACGTCAAGGAGGAATTGGCAGCCCAAGAGGGGGGAACATGCATCTCCGGATGAAGCTCGGGGCCGTAGCCGTGGCCAGCGCTGCCTCGCTCGCGCTGACGGCGGGACCGGCAGTGGCGAGCACCCAGGCGTCCACCACCGGCCGGGAGGTCATTTACGGCGCCCTGCACAACAAGGCAGCATGGGACCAGGGAGGGAAGGCAAATCCTAAGGTCCCGGTGAAGTTCCGGGGAGTGGTCCGCACCCGCGGGGTCGTCGGCCTGGGCAGCTCCAAGTCCAAGACGCGCACGCTCAGGACCCGGGCCGGCAAGTTCACGGTGCGGCTTAGCCACAGCCACACCAAAGCGAAAGTGCTGAACCCGGCGATCTGCCGCCTCCAGTACGCGGTGACCGCCGCCACCACCATGGTCGGCAGCAAGAGCACCGGTGCATTCGCGGGTGCCACTGGTCGCGGCAAGGTGCGCGTCATCTTCACGTTCAACTACCCGAAACGGTCCAACGGCAAGTGCAACTACAGCAACAGCGCCGTGCCGTCAAAGCACGGGGGGCTGATCTCATTCCAGCTCATCGTCCCTGCGCTCATGGTGCATTAGCCAGCCCCTAAAGACGGGCCAGGTCTCCCTCGGTGACAGGAGGGAGACCTGGCCCGTATCTTCGCTGAAGGCGCCGACCGGAAACGTGTCGCGCTGGAGCGGGTGACGAGAATCAAACTCGCACTATCAGCTTGGGAATCTGAACAAACCAGGCCGTCATCCTGCCTGAGCTGGCATGCTGGTTGCCCGCTAGTGACCGCCGAGCCCCGCCCTGGACCGGGGTTAATGGCACGTTAATGGCCCGGCGTGAGGTCATCTCCTCGGTCGGGCACCCTCGGGTTACACCGGGTTCTGCGGGGGGCAAGGGTCTGCCCGCAGGGCCGATCGAAGCGAGCCCTGGGCCGCCCCGCGTTTTCCGGATCGCAGATTTGGAGCTAATTCATGCTGCACGCTGCCGGTTCAGGTACTCGTCGTGGACTTCCTGCGGAGTCTTGTAGCCGAGTGCCGAATGGAGACGAGTCGCGACGAGCCTGGCGTCATGATGGCCGCCGGCGCTTTCGGTGCGCGACGCCGTCCAGAGGCCGAGCGAATCGGCACATGGCCGCCCCGCATCAGCAACGGCAAGGCCCCGTGAGGCTGCCGGTGTTCCGTGGTCCGCCGGGCCCCGGTCCCGTTACCACACCGGAGCGGGGGCGGTGACTGCCTGCACGAGCCGGCGAAGGGCCGACAGGTCGCCCGCCGCGACGACGCTCCCGTCGGAGATGGCAGCGTCAAATTCCCCGGGGGCCGCTAGCAGGGCGTTGAGGGTTGCGGGATCGGCGCGAAGGGAGGCGTCCGGGCTGGCGGGTTCGCCTGGCTGCACATGCAGTTGTCCGGCCTCGGTTCGGATGGTCCACACGCGGTCGTCGAGCTCGAGACGACACGTGGACGGGGGAGCCCCAGGATCAGGGCGGGCCGAGCTTCGCAGGGAGAGCACCACGGAGGTGGCGCTGAGAGTGGTGGGCGCGGGCGGGAGCGGGACGTGAATGCCCCAGTTACCGAGCGCGAGCAGGATCGGCTCGAGGTCTCGCCCCCACTCGGTCAGCTCGTACACCCATGAACTGGCCGGGGCGGGCAGCTTGCGGCGGCCGATGACGCCGCGGCCCTGCAGCTCCCGCAGCCGGTCAGCGACCAGGTTCGAGCTCGCGCCGGGCAGGGCGTGGCGCAGGTCGGAGAAGCGCTGAGGTCCGAGCAGCAGTTCGCGCACAACTAGCACGGCCCAGCGTTCCCCGACGATATCGAGGGCGCGGGCTATCGCGCAGGCGTCGCCGTAGCTACGGCTGGTCGGCATGCCGCCACACTATCCCGCTTGATTTTAGTTGCAACTCTTTAATTGCTTTTAACAATCTGTCGTGGCATGGTGGGTCCCGTACCCGTACTTCCCTCAGGCTCCGAGCCCGGCAAGCAGGTTTCCGATGGTCATGCACCATCGATGCCGGGCACCCGGCGCAGAGAGGACCGGCCATGGGAAACCCCGTTGTGCACTTCGAGATCACCGGGACCGACCCGCAGCTACCCGCAACTACTACAGCGAGCTCTTCGGGTGGGAGTTCGACGTCGGCCACTTCACCTTCACCGACCCAGAAGGTCACCTGATCGGGCTCGCCAGCGTGCGGCGTCAAGCTCTTACAGGCACCCGGTCAGGCACGCGCGCCCGGCGATCCGCCGACGGGCACCGAACAACTGGGCCCCCGAAGATCATAAGAACGAATGTGACGGGCCCGGCGGCTGATGGAGCCGTGACCCGGATAGCTCAACTCGTTGTCGTTGCGGTGCTACAAATTCAGGCACGGCAAACATACTGCTTTGCTGCTCCCCGAGCGTGCCGAGCGCCGACTTGGCGCCTGATGCGGGCGCAGCCTATGCGCCCGAGTCCGCGGCATCGTCGTTGTGCCGGGCCGCTGCGTCCGGCTCCGGCGGGGCGGCGGCCAGCTTGCCGTTGCTCACCTGCATGGGCAACTCGGGGATCGGCGGGACCTCGGGTATCTCAAGCGGCGCTCCGCTCGTGATCTCGGCCTCGGCCGCGGCCACATCCTCGTCGCCGAAGTCCGCGAGTGACGCCGAATCGGCGGCCGACTTCCTGCCGCCGCCGGCGGGCGCCGGGGGCGTGAACTTGTCGAAGAACCGGAGCAGCTCGACGGGCACCGGCATGACCAGCGTGCTGTTCTTTTCCGCGGCGACCTCCACAACTGTCTGCAGCAGCCGCAGCTGCAGCGCGGCGGGATCGCGGGCCATGACGTTCGCGGCCGCGGCGAGGCGCTTGGAGGCCTGGTACTCGCCGTCAGCGGTGATGATCCTGGCGCGGCGCTCGCGCTCGGCCTCCGCCTGCCGTGACATCGAGCGCTTCATGCTCTCCGGGAGCGAGACGTCCTTGATCTCCACCCGCTCCACCCGGACGCCCCAGGGGCCCTCGGTCGGCTCGTCGATGATCCGGCGCAGCTCCCGATTAACCGAATCCCGCTCGGAGAGCAGCTCGTCCATCTCCGACTGGCCGATGATCGACCGCAGCGAGGTCTGCGCCTGCTGGGAGATGGCGAACATGTAATTCTGCACGTTGATCGTCGCCTTGATCGGGTCCACGACCCGGAAATAGACCACGGCATCGACTCGGACGGTCACGTTGTCCCTGGTGATACCGTCCTGGGCCGGGACGGCCATGGCGACGATCTGCATATTGACCTTCTGCATCCGGTCGCCGAACGGCCGGATCACGGTCAGCCCGGCACCGCGCGTCCCTCCCAGCACCCGGCCGAACCTGAAAATGATGCCCTGCTCGTACTGCTGCACGACCTTGAACGAGCGGCCGGCCGCGATGAGCCCGGCCACGACGACTACCACCAGGATGACGACCAGGGCAACCATCACCAACACCTCTTCTCCGGTGACGCCGGGCAGCCGGCCGCCCTCGACGGCTAGCCCCCACCCCCCTGCCTTTAGCCTATCTGCGAGACCAAAAACTAGCAATAGATTTCTAGAACTGAATCCCACGGTTCTTAAGGGGTGGCGAGCTGGAGTTTCCTGACCAGCCACGCCTGGCCGCTGCCGTGCATCGCCCACGCCCCGGCGGACAATCCGCCCAGCGCCGTGCCGGTCCAGCAGGTGCCCTTCGGCGGTGGTGAAGATGGGGCCTTCGCAGCGTTCGCCGATGGCCAGATCGATCGCGCGGGGGTGCGCGGTGAGAGCGGCATAAGACCACCTTGCCGCCCTTGCGGGTGATCGTCAGCGTCCGGTGCCCGCGCTCGATGCCCATGGCCTCTATGTGGCGCCGGTGGCCTCCGAGACGCACAGCCCGTTGAGCGCGAGCAGCGAGATAAGGGCGTGCTCGCCGGGCGGCCGGGTGCCGTTTATTCCCGCGGAGGTGCAGTCTGCGAGATAGGCGGCGCCGCCCCGGAGCGCGGCGCCTGGTCCCGGCAGGGCGGGATCCCGTCGCCATCACCCCGAACGGGAAGACCGCCTACGTTGCCATCGCCGGCGGCTCAGCCGCTATGCGCCGGCTGGCGGCGGGCGAAATCTAGCTCCGCCGTCCCTGGCTGAGGGCGATGCCCGGGAGGACAATTGACCAGAGCTTCGTCAAGGGAGCAGCCGATGCCAAACTCAGGACAACCCACGATCGGCCCG
>JBKQMG010000212.1:0-9144 GCA_052146815.1 Streptosporangiaceae bacterium
ATGCTCCCGTCCTTTCCGGCGCTCCCCGGATCAGACTTCCTCCAGCTTCACCCCGCCGCTGCGACGGCGGAGCGACAGACGGTCTTTCACCTCCATCCGGGCCAGCAGAACTTCGTGGCGCACTCGATCCTCACGTACAGTGCCGTCACGAGGGTGTCAATGTCATTCGTCACACAATGATCATGGACGCCCTCGCTTCATGTCCGCAGCTCATCCCCACGCATAGGTCATCTAGCCGGGATCACCGCCCGCCCCGCGGGTGAGTGGGTGACGCAGCAGGCCCGTAACCTGCTGCTGAACCTCGAGGATCACGCTGACGCCTTCAAGTTCCTGATCCGTGACCGGGATGCCAAGTTCACCGCCGCGTTCGACGCCGTGTTCACCGCGACCGGCGTGCGGATCATCAAGACCCCCGTGCGGGCGCCCCGGGCGAACGCGATCGCGGAACGCTGGATCGGCAGCGCGCGCCGCGAGTGCCTGGACCGGATGCTGATCACTGGCGAGCGGCACTTGCGGCTGGTCCTGACCGAGTACACCGATCACTACAACGTTCACCGGCCGCACCGGGCACTGCAGCAGAACCCGCCCGCCGGGCGGGCGTACCCGCGTGCGGAAGTGACCGGTATCCGCGTTCTGTGCCGGGACCGGCTCGGTGGCCTGATCCACGAATATGCCCAGGTAGCATAGGGTGACATGGTTTTCGGCACCCACAGGGTCCGGCCAGGTCGCCGTGACGGATACGATGATTTTCTGCTGGTCGATTCGCCGCGCGATGTACGGGAAGTCGGAGAGCACTGCGTTGGCCTGGTCGGCGACGTTGACTGCAGTCATCGGGGTTGAGGGCACTGACTCTTCACCTACGGTGGCTACTCCCTCAAGACCGCGGGACCGTTCCGCTTTGCCGGAGCTTTAGTCCCCACTAATGACCCCACTGCACTGCTCATCTTGAGCGAATCATAACTCTGAGCTGGAGCCCCCTTACGGAATCGAACCGTAGACCTTCTCCTTACCATGGAGACTGACCGTTCATTTTCATTTCTTGTCGGACCCCTGGCTCGCCTATAATTGCAGCTAGAAGCCATATGCTTAGGGTCAATCAATATCGTTCACTGCTGACCGCTGACGCGGGGTCCACGGTCAAATGACGGTCAGATGATCAAGGTGGTGTCCATGGGTTTCTCACGCAAGCGGATGGGGCTGGACGGCAAGCCCCGCTACACGGCTTACTACTTAGACATCCGCGGCCAGGAGCGCTCCGCCGGCACCTTCTCCAGCAAGAAGGCTTCAGACAAGGCCTGGCAGGACGAAGAAGCCAAGGTAAGGGCGGGTAAGCGAGGCAACCCCAGCGGGGGCAGGCAGACGTTCGAGACCTATGTCCTGGAGAAGTGGCTGCCGCACCACCTGCTGGAGCCCGGCGTCCGTGCGAACTACGCCAGCCATATCCGCAACCACCTGATGCCGTTCTTCGGCCCGATGAAGATGCTCGACATCATGCCCGAGCACGTCCGCGAGTGGGTCACCTGGATGAAGGACAAGGGCGCCTCCCCCGTGACCATCCAGTACAGCAAGGGCTCGGTCCTCAACGCGATCTTCACCACCGCCCTGGCTGATGAGATCATCGGCATCCATCCCAGCCATGGGGTGAAGATCCCGCCCAACCCGGCCAAGCCACGGCGCATCATTACCCCGGACCAGTTCGACCGCCTCTACCAGGCACTGCCGAATGCGGACGCCCAGCTTCTGGTCGAAACCGACATCGAAAGCGGACTGCGGTGGGGTGAGCTGACCGAGCTGCGGGTCCGCGACCTGGACTTCGCCACCTGCATCCTGACCATCAGCCGCGCGGTCGTGGAACTGACTCCGGACGAGCACCCAACTGGCGGGCGTTTCCTCGTCAAGGACTACCCCAAGGACAAGGAGTACCGGCGCTTCAAGCTCAGCCAGCAGATCACCGTCAAGATCCACGCCCACGTCACCGCCGGCGGTCTCGCCGACGGCGACCTCCTCTTCACCTACCACCCACCGACCGAATCCCGGAGACGGCGCTCAGACCTGGCAGCTGCTCCCCCGCCGGGTATGACCGAGCCGAACGAGCACGGCCGCCAGTACAGGCACGGCACTCTCACGGCTTACAACGCCGCGAAATGCCGGTGCGAGTACTGCCGCGGTGCCTACGCCGCCTACCGCGCCCGGCGCCGCGGCGGGGGGAAAGACGACCCGCGGACGCTAAAGGTGCGCGACACCGACGGGCACATCCCCGCCGACTGGTTCCGCCACCAGGTATGGGACCCCGCCCGGAAGGCGGCCGGACTTGAGAAAGTCAGGATTCATGACCTGAGGCACGCGCACGCTTCCTGGCTGCTCGCTGGCGGCGCTGACCTGCAAGTCGTCAAGGAACGCCTCGGTCACACGAACATCTCAACCACGGAGAAATACCTGCACAGCCTGCCAACAGCCGACGAGACGGCACTGGATGCGCTCAGCCGGATCCGCAACCTGCCCAGGCCCGCATGAACCCCCCGGACGCGGAAGGCAGCCCTGTACGCGATCGCCGCCATCGCGATCCTCGCCAGCGCGAACGCTCTCGCGCACAGCTACGCGGGCCTGTATGGGTGGGCGATCCACCACCGGCTCACGGGCTGGCAGGCCAAGTCCTGGCCCGCAGAGATCGATGTGTTCCTGGCCGTCGGGGAACTCGCTCTCTACGTCGCCTACCTCGACGTCTGGCCCGCCCGGCAGCGGGTCTGGCCCTGGGCGACCGCACTGACCGGGCTAGCGGTCAGCGTGGCCGGGAACGTCGGTCACATCCAGGCCGGGCCTGGCCAGCCTGTGCTGCTCACTGACCGGCTGACCGCGGCGACCAGTCCGCTCGCTGCCTTCGCGGGCTTGTCCGTCGGCCTGCTGGTGGTGAAGATGACCCGCCCGCACACTGCTCAGCGGCGCCCGGCGGCCATCCTGATGCTGGCGCCGCCCGCCGCTACCGTGCTGCCCGCGCGGCTGGGCCCAGACCCCGCCGGACCCGCTGATCCCGGGCCAGATGCCCGCCTGCTCCGCGACGCGACCCTCATTTTCGATAACGCATCCGCCCGGGGCCAGCGCCTCAGCCAGCGCACTCTGGCCCGGGAACTACGCCGGCATGGCCACCATTTCCCCAACGATCACCTCCACCAGATCGCCGACACCATCGGGCTGGCTCACCAGCGGGCCGCATGAACCACCCCCGGCAACCTGGACGGCCAGGGCATCCCGCGGCACCGGCGGAGACGAGGACCGTGGATGCCTTGCAGCAGGCGGCACGCATCCAGCACCGCCTGCGGCAGGGATCCAGCCTGGCCGGCACGCTCGTGGCCAGCTTCGACGCCTTCGAGGCCATCCGCCTGCTCGCGCGGGGTAACGAGCACCGCGACCCCGGCCTGTTCGCCGCGTTCATGATGGCCGCAGACGCTGCCGTGGACGGCCGAGAAGCCATCACCACCAGCCCCTCACTCCCCCAGGCGACCACACCCCAGCCAGCCGTCAGCCCGGCGACGGGCGCGGGCCTGGACGACATCGCCGATGCCATGGCCAGCCTTGCTGCGCACCTGGCTGAGTGCCTGCCCCGCGCAGCGGCCATGGCCAAGATGCCAGGGGACCGGGCCGCCTGCGAGCAAGCCGCGCACGCGGCCGGACAGATCCGCCAGCTGATGGCCCGTGATGATGATGACCCCAGTCTTCGGTGAGTTCCTTCACCCCGCGACCGAGCACATCACGGCTGCGGTCTGTTCCCCAGCTGACCTTTCCGATGAGACAGGCGCTCTCACCCGCGAGCTGGCCCGCCTGGTCACCGCCCTGGCCCGCTACCTGGGCGATCTCCCGCTGCCTGATGAGTTCGACCCGGCCCTGAACCCAGCGCTCAAACCAGAGGTGCGGGCTGCGGGCGAGGCCCGGCAGGCGCTGCAGTGGGCCGCCGCGAGCCTGCTCCCCGAACCGGCCGTGACCGCGGGCACGCCGGACGCAGACGATCACCCGGCAGTGCGGCACCTGTCCGCTGCCGCTGATCTCCTGGCCGCCGGCCGGGACCTGCTGCACACCCACTTCACCGGGCCGCCCAGCGTCCAGACCGCGCGCTCGGACTGGGCGGCGGTCATCCTTTCCTGGCCCGTGACCAGCGCACTGATCAGCGAGGTCGCCGCCTGCGCCCGGCGGCTGGCACCCTGGGCCGCACAATTGCCGGTCATCGGGCCTGATGAGCCGGGCAGGTCCGCAGGAGCGGCCGCTGCGGGCCTGCGTACCGGCAGCCGGTGGTTGTGGAGGGCCGGCGTGGCTGTGTACGAAGCGCAAGAGGACCCGCCTTCTGCGGAGGCGATGCAATTGCTGGCCGCCGTCCCGCTGAACGTCCCGCCCGCCGCTCAGCCGCCAGGCCGGCCGGAACTGGTCCCCCAGCTGTGCGAGGGAATCAGCATCACCGCGGAGCGCCTCCGCCACGCCACCCGCGCATTCGCTGCCACCGCCCGGTGGGCGCCTGAAACGACGTCGGTCTCCTGGCGGCGTGACGCCCTGGCATCAGCTATCACCACCCACAGCAGCGTCTTCATCCTGCGGATGCTCTCCCAGCGCGCCAGGCAACTCGGCCTGGACCCAGCGATCCAGGCGGAGCTGCGGACCGCGGCGATGGCCATGAACACGGTGTGGCCAGCGTGGTACAAGGTGGCCCGCGAGTGGGACATCATCGCCACCGGGCAGCACCCGCCCGGCAGCCTCACCCCGGTCGCCGCCGAAATCGGTGAACTGGCCCTGCGGACCGGGCGGCTAGCCCGCCGTGACCCGCGCTGGACGCCAGCCCGCACCGGGCTGGGTCTCATCCGCGACCCCGCCACCCTCGCCCCTGCCCGCGGCGACGTCCCAGCCGCGCTCGCCGCCATACATCATGCTGCCGATGCCATCGCGCGCATCGCCGACGAAGACCGGTTGGCTGTCCGCCAGGCAGCTTTCGACGGACGGCTCTACGTTCCCGCCGGCCTGCTGCCCGCCAGAGACCAGATCCCGTACCAGCACGCGCCCATCGGCTGGCCACGCGCCCGGCGGCTCCTCGCCACCTACACCGCCGTCATCGAGGCAACCACCCGCACCATTAGCACACTCGACAACCTCGCCGTCACCATGAGCACCACGAGCCGCTCCCTGAGCCAGACCCGGGCCCTCGCTGGCACAGCCCATCCGGAACGATCTGGCAACACGTCACGTGCAATCCTTGGAACAGGACACGCAATCATTCCGCTCAGCCCGAGCCGGGGGCCCTGGGGCAGGTCATCCGCGACCTCGCGATCAGCGAGCCAGCGACCCTCCTGCGCGCGGCAGCGATCGACCAGGCAGTCGACGCCCTGACCGCAGACGCCAAGGCCCAATCCCAGCGCCGCGCGGCCGCCCTGGACATCCCTTCCAGGCTGATCAAGCACCTGCACAGCGAGGCCACGGCGGCGCGGAACCCAGAACGTTCCAGTGCAGGCCCAGACCAAGCGCGAGCGATGAGACCGCGCTGAGCCCGCTCCGGACCGGCGGAACACTTGCCTGTCCAGTGCCGGGCGGGAAGAGTCTGCTATGACCGGCCCGATCTACGCCCCCCGGATTCATCGCCAGGCGGCTCACACGTCAAGGGATTGTTCTTCCTTTCTCGTCACGCTCAGCGGACATTCACTTGGACATGTCCCGCATGCCATCGCACGATCATCGACAACGGGCCCGGGACAGACGTGCCCGGAAGAGAGGCAGGCCACGAGCCTGACCGTCGGCGCCGGGCCGCCGAAATCCCCGGGCGGGAGGAACGCCCTCGCGACAGGAGTAGATGAAGAGCACCGGCCGAGCATTACGCCAGAAATGGAATACCGGCTAACGATCTTCAATTGCGGGGTTACGTCCGGCGACGGCTGGCTCGCCGTGCTGGGAAGGGCCGGCAGGGCTTGGCAGTCTCGGCGCCGTAGCTATCAGCGAAGTCAGGTTCGGGCCCGCCGCGTGGGTCATCCTGGTCTGGCGGGCTGCGGCGGCGTCCACACACAGGCGGTGGTGGTGGTCACCGCACGGAATCCCAGACGGCGCAAGATGGGGGCACTGTCGTGAGAGGCGTCGGCGTGCAGGTACTTGACGTTGCGTGCGGCAGCGCGCTGAGCGCGGGCAGCGACCAGCGCCCGGTAGATCCCGCGGCCGCGCCACTGCGGCAGGTCGACCCGCCCAGCAGGCGGGCGAAGCTGTCAGCGCCTGGCTGGAAGAAAACCAGCCACCCCGCGGAGACAACGTCACCATCGGCTTCCGCGGCCGAGACCGCGATGCCATGCGGGGCGGCGGCGATCCGGGCGATGAGGTTCTCGCCGAGCCAGTTCCAGTCCTGGCCCCAGACAGCGGACTGCAGCGCGGCGATCCGGCGCATGTCGTCGTCCGAGGTGACCCAGCGCAAGACGACACCGCCGGGCAGGACGGGGGCGGTGGCCAGCTCCGCGGTGAGCCCGATCAGGACTGTCCGCTCCTCCCCGGGCACGAATCCCGCGGCGCGCAGGCGTGCGGTGAGGTCAGCCGGCTCATCGTGAGCGCGGGTCTGCCACCCGACGGCTTCGCCGCGCCCGGCGAAGTAGTCCCGCTGCCGGGCGATCAGCCGGTCGAGTTCAGCTCCTGTTACCCCGATGTCACGCAGGCCGCAGATGTAGCCGCGGTGCCCGCCCGCGGCTCGCAGCAGCGGCCCGTCCCGCTCGTACCTGACCCCAACGGGCGGCCTGGGCTCTAGCCCGCGCATCTGCTGGTCATAGACGGCCAGCAAGGCATCGACGGTCGCCACAAGGGCGATTTTACGGGCTATGGAACTGGGTTTCCTGCCACGCCGGCCGTGGCCATCCGTGCCATGACCGACCCACGCTCCTCGCCAGCACCGGCCTGGATCTCACGCCCTTCTGTAACCCCCACCATTAGAGATCGTTAGCCGCTGATGGTTGGAAAGCTGCACTATAGTTGTATGCCTTTTGTTGCCGATGAGCTCGGGGCTTGGCTAGTTGGCCTGCTTGCAGATGCCGGGCGCAACAAACTGACCGTATTACGGGGATGTATTTAGGTGATAAAGCGGTGGATGGCCTCGTTGGCGTGGTCCTGGAAGGACGGGTTGGCCAGGTCGGGGAAGATGTCCGCTTGGTCGACCAGGGGACCGGTGATCGTGTTGGCCGCGCTGGCGTAGAACACGCCGCTCGACAGGGTCGGGTCGGTGACGCCGTCGACCAGTCGCCTCGCGCCCACCTCAAGTTTGTGGGAGAGACCCAGGGCGGGACCCACGGCGGATATTACGTATTTGGCCGCTATACGCAGCGGCAGCTTGAAGTCGTTGGGGCCTTCGGTGCCGGAGGTGCTGCCGGGGCTCACGGTGATGAACCGGCGGTCGGGGTGCCGGCGGGCCAGGTAGGCCATCCACAGGGCCCCGATGTACTTGACCTGCCCGAAGGCTAGGGTGAGGTCAGTTTTGCGGTCGGCGAAATAGCTGCCGTCGATGACAGTGGCGAGCTCGTCGGCGGAGGTCGAGACGAACGATGGCCGTTTAATCCGCATCTTCGGGACTCCCCTGGCTGCTTCGCTTCCGGCGAAGACCGCCACCTCGCCAAGTCGGTCCTCGGTCAGGAGCGCCTCGAGGAGGACGACGTGGCCAAGAACGTTCGTCGCGAACACGGTAGTGACCCCGTCGGCGGTCAAGTCCAGGGCCGTCTTGCCGCCGACTGTACCGGCGTTCATGACCAGCGCGTCGAGCGATCCGTTGATGCCCGCCAGGCCGGCGCGGACCGAGCCCGGATCGGCAACGTCCATGAGAATGATGTCGAAGTTGCGCCGGCCGGTCTCCGCTTCGAGCTCGGCCTTCGCCGTTGTCGCCCGGTCTTTATTCCGGCACGCCAGGTAGATGCGGGCCATCTCGGGACGTAGTGCCAGTTGCCGGGCCACGTCCTTGCCGATCCCGGCGTTGGCGCCCGTGATCAGCACGGTCTTTCCGGGGAGTGTGCTCATCGTGATTCCCTCTCATCTTCTGTGGGTCCGGCCAGGCTGGACTGCTCTTGCCGGGTTTGCGTGCGCCGGTGCTCCCGGGTTTCTTCGCCGGGTACGTGTTCTGGCCTGAGCGGCAGCTCGGGAACCCGGTCAAACCCCCAGATATCGAAGAGGTCGATGCCCGCCGTGACACGTGAGGTGCCGGAAAGTCCGCCCGTCTGGGTTGCGACACCCAGGGGCGCTTCGGCCGTGGTGATTCGCCGGATCTTCATGTGACTCCGTCTCCTCAGCAACTAGTTATGCGGTCCTGGTGCGGGCTGGCCAGACACGGTGAAGTAGGCCATCAGGCCGACTTTTTTGTATCAACCGCTACAGTCTTGCGCGTCTGTTCTGAAGTGTCAACTCCATGGTTACGCCGCACAGAAGCTAGACTCGGTGCATGTCGCTTCCATATGGTTGGTTCAGGGGATCTGAGGTGAGTCAGTGGCCGGCCGCGGAACGACCCGCTGACGTGCCGGGCGGCACTAGGCGAAACGGAAGGGGGCTCGGGGTGGCGCGGACCGTAGCAGGACGATTCCGCGGTCCCGGCTACTGATGGCAGCGAACGAATTGGCTGTGAAGCAGCGCAGGCTCACCGCCAAGGGGCGGGCCACCCGGGATCGGATCGTCTCGGTGGCAGCGCAGCTGATGTACGAGCACGGCGTTGCCGGCACGAGCCTCGGCGATGTCCAGAAGGCGGCCGGTGTCGGCGCCTCGCAGGTCTACCACTACTTCGGGGACAAGCAGTCCCTGATCAGAGCCGTCATCGCGCACCACACCGAATCCGTCCTCGGAACGGTGCGACCGCACCTCGGCCGGCTGGACAGCATGGAAGCCTTGCGAGCTTGGCGGGACGTGCTAGTGACCAATCTGCGCCAAAACAACTGTGAAGGGGGCTGCCCTCTCGGATCGCTGGTCGCGGAACGCACGAGTTGGCTGTGAAGCAGCGCAGGCTCACCCCCATGGGGCGGGCCACCCGGGATCGGATCGTCTCGGTGGCGGCGCAGCTGATGTTCGAGCACGGCGTTGCCGGCACGAGCCTCGGCGATGTCCAGAAGGCGGCCGGTGTCGGCGCCTCGCAGGTCTACCACTACTTTGGGGACAAGCAGTCCCTGATCAGAG
>JBKQMG010000213.1:0-2879 GCA_052146815.1 Streptosporangiaceae bacterium
CGTCATGGAACTGCGATGTGGACGGGCCGGGCTGCAGCACGGCTGTGATCGGCTAGGAGCTTGGCGCGTGAATCGTGAATAAGGATGACACTGCCCGTGCGACTACAGGGGACATTGAGGGAGGCAGTCTACTGCCGCCCCTCAGCCCAACACCGGAGACTTTAGGTGTTTGGGATCGTCTGGGGTGTTGCTGTCTTTGTGTCCTGTGCCTGTCGTTGAAGGTTTCCGCGGTGCCGCCCCTTCACTCCTGGCGGCGGAACGGCGCCTCGTTCCGCTCCGCGGCCGGATCGCGTGTCTCCTCGCCGGCGAGTGCTGCGGCCTCGGTGAGCGCGGCGGTGCGGGAGCGGGCCGCGAAGTCGCCGTTGAGCCCGCTCTGCCCGATGCACCACTGCGTCCACTCCGGCAGCAGACCGAGCGCCGCGTTAGCGTAGTCGGGGAAGTAGCCCTCACGGATCAGGTGCGCCGCCATCTCGATCCGGTGCGGTGAGCAGGCGTAGCGCGAGCGCTCCCCGGGTTGTGCCCGCGGTCCCCACTCGTGGAGGATCGTGTCCGCAGCGTCGGCCGCGGCGTCCGGGACATCGTCGTGCCGTGCGGCGTACCAGCTCAGGAACGCCTCGCGCACCGGGCCGTGGTCGTCGCCGCCGGACGAGGCCGCGGCGGCGGCGGCGGAGCTGGTGAGGCTGCGGGCGCGCCGCCGGAGCCGGTAGTACTCCCGGATGAGTTCCCGGGGCTCGCTTCCCTGCAGCATGTCCGACAGCGGCCCGGTCTCCAGGCAGGGTGCCAGCAGCCGGGCGGTCGTCTCGGGCGGGCTCGGCGACAGCGCCGTCCCGGCGGCGGGCCCGACGGCGTGCTGCCATTCAGCCAGCGCGTCCTGCGCCGACCCGAACACCCCGGCTCCCGCGACGGTGAGGATCCAGCATGAGTCGATGTCCCATGCATACCAGTGGTCCGGCGCCTCCCCGTCGTAGCCGAACGGGGCCACGAGCAGGAACCGGCTGCCGTACGCGTCGCGCGCGACCAGGGGGTCCCCGCCCGCCCGGCAGCCGTCAGCCAGGTGCCCGATGCCGGAAGCCAGCCCGCGGTCTGCCAGCAGCCTGGCGGCCTTGCCCGCTTCGGCCAGCGCGGTCAGGCAGGGATCCTTGATGTCGGGGAAGCGCGCGCGGGCCAGCTTCGCGGTCTCGCTCTGGGTGTCGCCGGGCGGTGCGGTCAGCGCCAGCCCGCATAGCAGCGCCCGCAGTTGCCGCCAGTCGCCGGTGCCGCCGGCCACCGACGCCCGCAGCGCCGCCCCGGTCTCCTCCGCGAGCGCGCGCAGCCACTGGGGCGGGTGCAGCCCGGTCAGCTGCGAGTTGAGCCGCTCGTAGAACTCGTCGCCCACGATCTGGCAGGCTTGCGTCTCCAGGTCGACGAGGCGGGACGGCCAGGTAAGGGCGCGGGCGGCGGCGAGAATCCGCTGATGGGACTCGCCCCACCACGGCCTGGGCTCCGCCCCGCCGGCCAGGGCGTAGGCCAGCTCCCGCAGCGGGGAATCCCCCGGTTTCCCCGGCCGGAAGTCCAGCACCAGCGGCGGGAGATCCGGCTCGTCCGCGATTGCCGGCCGCCGCTGAGCCAGTTGCTCGGCACGCCGCTGCGGGTTGCCGCTGATGCCCTGACGGGATCCCTTGCCTTTCCCGGAACGCCGTTTCTTCGATGCCACCCGGTCAGCGTAATAGTGTTGCCTGACAGGGGCGGCCGTTTACCGATCGCTGCCGGATCTTCCTTGAACTGTGGATTTCTCTCCGTGCATAGAACTTGACCGCGTGTTCGCGGTGCGATCACACCTGGCCGACTGCAAGTATGACTGGAACGTTGGCCATTTCTGCTTCAACTTCCTCAGGCCGTGCCCATGACTCCCGGGCTTGCCCGGTTGTCTGTACTGTCACGCTGACATGACCCTTCAGGAATCCTGCGGTTCCTTGCTCAGTCGAGGAGCTTGAGAAACTCGGCAGGGGCCAAGCCCACCTGTCGCAGGATCGACGCCAAAGTGCCGCGCTTCACGACGCCGTGCAACGGGATGACGGCCACGCGCCCCTCCCGATTCCGGTACACCGCATGACTGCTCTTGGTCCTCACATGGGCGAAGCCGACTGACTCCAGCGCCTTGGTGACCTTCCGTACCGGCAGGTCGGAAAGCGAGGGGCTCACGCAGCGGGCAGTCGGAAGGAGGTCACCAGCGGTGTTGCGGTGATGTGGCCGACGGGATCGTCTACGTCTTCCAGGTACAGCTCAACGGCTTCGGCGAGGTTCGCCAGGGCCTCGTCAATCGTGTGACCCTGGCTGGCCACGTCAACCTCTAGGCACTGCGCGATGTACCAGTCCTCTTCGCGGTGCAGCGCCGCAGTGAGAGTACGCGGCATCTCTGGCATGGTCCCAGGATAGCCGCCCGCTGACTCGGCGAGCAGGCCACCGGCTAAGACCCCTGCCCCGCCACTTCCGGTCCCGGCCAGTCGTCCACGCTGGCTCCTGCTGATCACGGACATGGGGCGCCCGTCCAGCCTGAGGCGCCCGCATCAGCCCGCCGTGCCCTTGATCGCAGCGGGTACAGCCGTCCCGCGCACTCAGAAGATTCTCGGTAGTTACTCCACGTACCCAAGGTCGTCCGCTTGCGGTCAAGGATTCCGGGTCCGTGGAACGGACCACTCGTTCCACGGTTCTGGTTCGTGATCACGCCGCACTAGAGAAAATGCATCACTGACCTGCAGATATGTGGAGCCGCCTATCGGAATCGAACCGATGACCTACGCATTACGAGGGTGTTCTCGTGCGTTGCTCGCGCGTTCAAAGCCCGCCCACGCTTCATGTTCGCAGGTTGCTGCTGGTGGCGATCGCTGGCTATTGATGGC
>JBKQMG010000214.1:0-3464 GCA_052146815.1 Streptosporangiaceae bacterium
GTCTGGTCACCTGCTTCGCCACGCACGGCGGCAACCCCGCCGTGCCACGTGCCGCCTGGAGCCGGTAGGTGCTGGGCGGCATGCCGACCAGTTCGGAGAAGCGGGTGCTGAAGGTGCCCAGCGACGCGCAGCCGACCGCGAAGCAGACCTCGGTGACGCTGAGGTCACTCCGACGCAGCAGCGCCATCGCACGCTCGATGCGACGCGTCATCAGATAGGCGTACGGCGACTCGCCGTAGGCAAGCCGGAACTGGCGGCTGAGGTGCCCGGCCGACATGTGCGCGCCGCGGGCAAGCGCCTCGACATCCAGGGGCTGCGCGTACTCTCGGTCGATCCGGTCCCGAACGCGGCGCAGCCGCGCGAGGTCGCTCAGGCGCTGCGCTTCGGCGGGTCTGCTGGTCACACGCACGATCGTACGCCACGCCACAATCGATGCCGGGCCCCGTGTCGTGACCGAGCCCGCGGACTTCGCCCGCGCCCTGGACGCCGGCCCGGTGGCGGGACTGGCGGCCGTGGGGTCGGCCACCTCAAGGGTGACAGATTCGATGGAAACCAGGCGGCGACGAGTTGGGTCAGCCGCCACCATCAGGCCAGAGCGAGGGCTATGGCGTGCAATGCCAGCCCCACGCCCGCCCCTACTACCGTGCCGTTGATGCGACTGAATTGCAGATCGCGCCCTAGGAGCAGTTCCAGCTGGCTGGACGTCTCGGCGGCGTCCCACCGCCCGATAGTCCCGGTGACAAGGCCGGCGAGCTCGTCGTGGAACTGATCGGCGAGTGCCCTGGCTCCTGACTCGACCGCGCGCTCAAGGCCCTCCTGGAGGCGCCAGTCCGACCCTAGGCGCCGGCCGGCCGCCACCAGAGCATCGGCCAGCCGACGGCGCAGCTCAGACTCCGGATCAGCAGCCTGGATCCGCAGCGCCTCCTTGGCCTTCTGCCACAGCGACGAGGACCAGTCCCGCAGGCCGGCGCTACCGAGGACATCGCGCTTGAGGCGCTCCCCGCGCTCGCGCAGCTCCGGGGATGTCTCGAGGCGGTCGGGGAGCCCGGCGATCCACTCCTCGAACTGATGCCGCGCCTCGTCGTCGGGATCGGCGGCCATCGCTACCAGCCGCTGGCGCAGGCGAGTGTACAGACGGTCGAAGACCCGCCGGTAAACCGCGTCGGGCACCCAGCGGGGTGACTCGTCCTCGAACAGCTCACGAAGCTCCGCGTAATGGCCGGCGAGATAGCGGTCGGCGCCGGACACGATGGCGTTGAAAAACTCGGCATGGTGGCCTCCAGCAAAGATGGCCCGCAGGGCCCGGCCAGCCAGCGGCGCCACCTCGACGGCATCTGCCGCCCGGGCCAGTTCGGCGGTGAGCACGCGCTGGACATCCTCATCGCGGAGAGTCTCGGCCACCGTGACGACCAGATCCGCCGCGCGACCGGCGAAGCGGGCGGCGCTGGCCTCGTCGGCCAGCCAGGCAGCCAGGCGGGGAACGAGGCGAGCGGAGCGGATCCGCTCGGCAAGAACGTCGGCGTTGAGGAAGTTCTCCTGCACGAACTGGCCGAGGGTGGCGGCGAACTGGTCCTTGCGCTCGACGACTATCGCGGTGTGCGGTATCGGCAGGCCCAGGGGATGGCGGAAGAGGGCCGTCACCGCGAACCAGTCGGCAACGCCTCCGACCATGGAGGCCTCGGCGCCGGCCTGCACGTAGCCGAGAAGGATCCCGTGGGCGCCGGCCGCGGTCACGGCCACAAACAGAACCGTTACCCCCGCGAGGAGAGCAGTGGCCCGCCGGCGCGCGGCGGCAAGGCCGTGGGCCCGCTGGGCCGCCGACTCATGCCCGGGCGCGGGTACCGGCGAAGCGGACATCGGTGCGGTAGATTCCATCTGGCAGCCCCCGGTCAGTCCGCGGTGCAGGGCGGAAAACGACAATCAGATCCGCCAACGATATTGAGCGGGCTCACGTCCTGGCCGGGACGGGGTAGCGCAGTCAGGTCGATGGCGCCACCACGATGTCTCATGACGACAAGCAAATCCGCGACGAATTGATTGGCCTCATGGCGCGCGCCAGTGCTGTTGGGGGCGAACGACCTGCTGCCTTCACCGGATACAGCCGCCACGTCAGCAGGAACTTCTGGTGAGGGCGAACGGATGTGCAATTGGTTCGGGCCGGCCTACCGAATCGACTCGGTATAAAGGGCCGGGCGCCGTGCCGGTGTGAGGGCTAGAAGCGGCGCATAACGGCCGAGGACGGGGACAGCTGCTCCCGCCCGTCCTGGCTCGATCGCACGGCTCAGCAACCGTGCGCCGAAGAAGCTGGCCAGATCCGTGACCGCCCGCCTGGCTGCCTGCATGCCGCGGTCAGTCAGGTAGTCGGCACCATCCACCCCTCCAAACCATCCGAATCTCTCTGACCATGGCCGACTTCCGAAAAGGATCTCCTGGTCAGATGCGTGATGCATGCTCCCAACCTTGCCGCAGAGGCAGGCATGCCGCCTACTGGCTTAGCGTCGGCGCACGCCGTGGCTCCGCGAGACCATTTGCTGCGAACAGAAGTCCGACCTGAGATGGACGGGAGATAAATCGCCCTATTGCCTGCAGGCCGGCTCTCGAGTGGAATGAGCTGCCAGGATGCCGTGACCTGGTGCCACCGTGCCGGTGGTCTCGCAATGAAGCTCTCATTCCTGCCGGGGCCGCTGCAGGCCACCCCCTTCCGGTCCTGGCCTGGCCTGGGAAATGATCCCTGCGGCTGGAGGCGCTACCTGGTCACAGCTCCGCCCTGCGGGGCGGGGAACTGGGTGCCGCAGAATCGGCGGCCAGAGCCTGGCTCGCCGCGCGTCTTGACGAAGTGATCGTTCCCGCCACGGCTCGGCCCGCTGTGGACGCATAGACGCTGAAAGCTCGTTTACGGAGAGTCGCCAGGACCTTGTGGCAGGCGCGCACCGGATCTGCCGATCTGCGTGTACGCCTCCATGCTGGTCGTAGAGGTATGCCGACTTGCGCTATAACGTGGAATGTCGGTGGCGCGGTGCCACCACGTCGCCGCCGAGGAGGCCGGATGTCGGCAGATCCGCCCAGCTCACCCGCGCTGCGCGCGTCCGACGCGGACCGCGACCGGGTCATCGAACTGCTGCGCGCCGCCATCGCCGACGGCCGGCTCGACCCGGTCGAGTTCGACGAGCGACTGGACGCGGCGCTGGCCGCCCGCACCATCGACGCGCTGGCCCCGCTCACCGCCGATCTGATCGCGGCGCCAGGCAGCGACGGCCCGCTCGCGCTGCCGCTCGCCGGGACGCCGGCCGAGCCGGCCGCCGAGCTGCTCACCATCGACGAGCGGCACGGCTCGGTGCGCCGCGACGGCCGGTGGACGCTGCCGCACCGGCTGGCGCTGCGCACCGCGTGGTGCGACGTGATGCTGGACCTGACCAGCGCGGTGCGCAGCGGGCCCGAGCTGGTCATCGAGCTGCGGGTGCGCG
>JBKQMG010000215.1:0-38921 GCA_052146815.1 Streptosporangiaceae bacterium
AGCCCCGCGTCAGCGTGGTGCATCCACTCGCCCGGGCCAAAGCTGGGTGGAGGCCCGCCCTGGAACGCGGCTCCATTGAAAGGCATCCCGGGTGAGCCTGACGGCGGTCCTCCGCCAAAGCCGGAAAAGCCTGGGTTGGACATCGAGGGCAGCGAAGGCGGTGACGCCGCAGGTAGGGCCCCCGGAGCAGGTGTAGAGACCTGGGGGCTCGCGCTAGGTGGCGCAACGTACGAGCCCGGGCCAGGCGGAGGCATTTGCGGCTGGGGGCCGGCGCTAGGTGGCGCAACGTACGAGCCCGGGCCAGGCGGAGGCATTTGCGGCTGGGGGCCGGCGCTCGGTGGCCCGACGTACGCACCCGGGACGGGCGCAGGGCTAGCTGGTGCTCCCGGCGGTCCCGCAGGTGGCGGTGCGCCAGGAGGCGAGAGTCCTGGGGGTGCTGTGACGTACCCGGCGGGGCGAGTCATAGGCCCCGGCGCTGACGGATTCGCCGCTTGGGGCATTCCCGCGCTCGTTGTGGTCGCCGACGCGAGACCTGGGGCGGCTGGATTTGCTGCCGCTGGCAGCGCACCCCCAGCACCACCGCTCGGCGAGCCGGATGCCGCCGGGTTCACACCCGACACCGCACCACCCGAACCGCCACCCGGCAAACCAGACACCGCAGGATTAACCCCCGCAGGCGCCCCGCCACCTGGCAAACTAGACACCGCAGGATTAACTCCGGCAGGCGCGCCGCCACCGGACGGGTCTTGGCTGCCTACCATTCCCTGCACGGTGGATTCCAACGCTTTTGGGTCGCGTGATCGGAACAGTTGACTCATGTCAATGCCGTTGACTTTTGCGAATTGCCGGAACGACTGGCTACCGCCTTCTTGTTCGAGGATGCGCTGACCCGCGTCACCGATGTCGCCACCACAACTCGCGGCGGCGAGATTAGCTTCTTGCTGACCACTTCCAATCGCCTCGAGAATCTGAGGCACCTTGACCGCCGCCGGCTCGCTCGACTGGAGAATTTGGTTAATTTCCTGATTGTAGCGATCCGCGATGCTTGAGAGGTTATCTCTTAGATTATGGACGCTACTAAGGGCAGCCGAATAGGAATTCTTCTTTACGCCGTTCTTTGTCGCTATATCACGAGCAAGCTGCTCTCCCTCGCCGAAGAGCTGAACGAGAGCATCAGCAGTTTTGCCCTGCTGCACTGCGAGCGGCCCAGTTTTAGCGGTATTAAGGAGATCCGCAATAGTGTGGTGCGCGTCTGCAATCTGACCGCGATTCTCTATCCAAGTATTCAAACCTGCGATAGTCATTTCGCTCGGCCATTGATGACCGACGATTAGATGCGACCACTCACCGGGAGGACCTCCAACCGCTTGCATCACTTGCAAAGTCCATCAATTGTTTGGCCGGTCGCATCAGCGGCCTCGCGCGCCTGAGGACTGGAATCAGAGGCTAGACCATCCATCGCGATTACTTGATACAAACTTGCGAGCTTACGCCCTGCCGTAGCGAGTTCAGGCGGAGTGGCCGGTTCGTCCGCCAAAGTCGTCAACACGTATTGACTACTTGCGATATATACCTGACGGCCATTCACGGCGATCAAAAGTTGGCCGTTCGGATCGTCGCCCCCGTTCCGAGTCGAATTCATAGTGCTAGCCTTCTTTACTTTTGCGAAGGCAGCGCACGCCTTGGATTTAGCATCCGCGACTTGCTGCTCGCTATACGTCGGTGCAGGCGGGGTCGCGTAAGTGTTGTGTGGGATCGGCCGCAACCAGGCGGCGACTGCCGCGCCGACGGCGACCAAGGTGACCAGAAGCATGACGAACATCGGCCACCGCGCGGGCCTGTTCAAAGCAATCGCCCCAACCGGCCCCCACGGACCTGTCGGGGGCGGTCCAGGCGTAAATCCAGGGGGACCTGGCGCCGATGGATGCCCTGGATGAGGCGTTTCCGACATGAGGCGATGGTATCGCTGATCGGCGTTGCCGGTATTCAGCTTTCCGGCGGACGCCCGGACAGCGCTTCGACGTCAGCATGAAGTGAATAGCGGCATCGTTGATCAGCGATAGCATTGCTAAATACACCGTCTGCCACGGTCAGGCGGACCGGTAGCGCGGTGGAAACCGCGACCACGGGAGAAGTCCAACAAGGCAGGAGATCGCGATGGCTGGCGGTGACGAACTCCGCATCTACGTCGAGGAACTCGCGCAGGCCCTGCAGCACAACATGCCGCCACCGCCTATCCCCGCCGACATGCCAGCTGGGGCGGTTTCGGAAATCGACATGCTCCTCGCAGGTCTGGGCATGGCGGGAAACGCTGGTGACCCAACCGACATGGCCAACGCTCAAGCCGGATTCGCCCAGCGCGGCCAGAAGACCGGCGACGCGATGGCGAAATTCCCTGCAAACGAACAGGATTCGAGCAAGGAGATGGAGCAACTGCTGGGGACCTTCCAGCAGATACCGCAACAGCTGGCGCAAACGTTAAGCGGCATGTTTAGCCCCTTCTCCCAAGGCATCAACCAGGCTGTCCAATCGGCCTCTCAGATCGGCTCGCAGCTGGCGAGCAGCGTGGGCAAGGCCGGGCAAGGCGCCGGGTTGGCTGGCGAAGTACCCGCCGAAGCGCTGAGCGACGGGCTGGGCGCCGGAGGTGCAGCGCTGGGCGCCGGTGGGGCCGCTGGCGGTGCTGGCGCAGGGTTGGCGGACGCCACGATCCCGGCCGGAAACCTTGGGCCGCCGCCGACTCCGTCAGCAGGGACCTACCCGGCCTCGTCGCCGACACCCCCGGCTGTGCCGTCCGGTGCGCCTGATACAGCCGCAGGAGCGCGCGGACCGATGGGCGGCATGCCGATGATGCCGCCTGGCGCCATGGGCGGTGCTGGAGCCGGCGGTAACGACAGCAAGGCTGAAACCAAGCGCGTCGTCCCCCCATCGGTGAAGAACGGCGCCCCGGTGCAGGGACGGATTGCCACGCCGCAGACCGCGCCAGAGGTGGTCAAACGCATTGCCGGCAAACCAGTTGCCAGCAGACGCATCCTGGCGCCCGACGACAAACGCGACGACGACGAAGACGAAATCGACCGCAACCGCTAAGCCAGGACCGCCAGATCTCAGCCGGGTTTCGCTGATCGGGTGAATTGTGCGGCGTGTGGTTAGTGATTAGGTTTTACCGCTATGGCTGAGCGTGAGGTACTACGTGCTAATCCCGAGGTGATGCAAGGGGTTTCACAAGCTATATCAGGCGCGGCGACGGATTTTCGCACCAGGCTCAATGAACTTGACGGTCAGATCCGCGAAATGCTTGCCAGTTGGAAAGGCGGAGCAGGCGGCGCCTACGGCGAAGCGTGGGACCTGTGGCATCGCGGGGCCGGCGAGGTGCAACAAGGACTGGCGATTCTGGCCGAGGCTGTCGGAGTCGCCGGAGTTGACTTCCAGACCCAAGAGTCTGCGTCAACCCAGAAGGTGGACGGGGTCTACCGTGGCTGACGCGTTCAGTGTGGACCCTGATGCGTTGTCGGACGCGCTACAGCGCATGCACGAATTCGTCCAGCACACCGAAAATTTAGTAGCAGAAGTTAACTCGCTAGTGGCTCAGCTGCACGGGACGTGGTCAGGGCGCGCGGCGACAGCTCACGCCGAGGCGCACCGACATTGGTCGCACGGCGAAGCGACGATGCGAGAAGCCTTGGCGCACTTGAAGACTGCTGGATTCACCGCCCATAAAAACTACACCGGCGCAATGGCGGCGAATATGAGCATGTGGTCGTAGCTGATGGCTCCGCTTGCCGTTGACCCGGCAACGCTGTCGGGCGCCGGGGCCGCAGTGATCTCGGCCGGCGACGGTGTGGCGGCAGCGACCGGCACGTTGACTTCTGGATTTGGCGCCAATATCGGCCAGGATGCGGCGGGCGAGGCGTTCGCGTTGGCATATCAGGACAGCGCGGGGTCCGTACTGAAGGCGGTGGCGGCAGGTATAAACGACTGTCGAACAATCGGATTCAAACTAGAAGTCGGCGCATCGAATTACTCGCGGGCCGAAGCGTCGTCGACATTGGGCGGTGGCGGCTCGGTCCTGCCCACACCGACACCGCCAGGGAAGTTCGACGCCCCTGGAGCGCCATGGACGCTGGGACCGGGGATTGCGGAACCTGTTTTGTGGGGGCTGGTGGAGGAGTTCGTCGGGGACTTGTGGCCGAACGGCAACCCCGCTCAGATCCACGCCGCCGCAACAAGCTGGCGCAGTTTTGGTGCGGCGCTTCATAGCGCGAAAGACACTCTGCGAGAACCTATTTCGGTGGTCGCGTCGCAACATATTCCCGAGAGCGGGCTGGTTCAGCAGGCGTTTTCCCAGCTTGGTGACGCCATCGTCAAGATCGGCGACGAGTGCGGCAAGCTGGCCAAGGGCCTCGATGATTTCGCCAACGAGGTGCAGCAAGCTCAAAACGCGATCCGGGATCTGTTGCACCGCTTGGACACACCATTGGGCCTGTTGCATGAGGTGGTCGAAGTCTTCAAAGGTCACGGACTCGATGAGATCAAGAAGATCGCTGACGACATCAAGGCTGTGCTCCACAACATGAAGCGAGAGGCCGACGCCAAGGAGCAGTTATTTCAAAAGGCCATGGGGCTGATGGATAGTTGTGCCGTCGACTTAGAGGCCTTTGCGAATAAGGAGCTGACTCATTTCCTCGGGAACGATGTGGGTTCGGCGGCCTCCGCGTACTTCGACACGTACGTCGATATCAGCGAAGGGGTGCTCAAGGGTGGCGCTGACGCGGCGCACGCCTTGAGCCAACTCAACCCCTTGCGCTTCGCCTACGATCCACAAGGCGCCCTGCACAGTTGGGAAGGCCTGGAGAATTTGGCCAAGATGGCTGCCAACCCAGCGGCAATTCCGGCACAACTTGCCTCCGATCCAAAAGGCACCCTCGACATGGTCAAAGGGCTTGTCGACTACAAAGACTGGTCCAGCGATCGGCCTTTGGTGGGACTCGGACACAACCTCTTTGACGTTGGAACGGCCGTCCTGCCAGGACTTGGTGAGGTTGGCGCGGGGACCAAGGCCGCCGAGACGGCCGGTGCTGCCACCAGAGTTGCAGATGCGGCCGACGTGGCGGGCACCGTCGGCCGCGACGGACGCCTCCTGGATGAGGCCGGTGAATTCGCAACCACCACAGGGACCGTGGGTGACGTCACCGGTACAGCCAGCGGACTGACCAAGGACCTCGAGAAGATCGGGACTGATTTCCCAAAGAGCGACCCTCCTCCCGGCGGGCGCCCGGGTGCGCTGCCGCCGCCGAAATCAGGTGAGCCAGGGGCCACCGCTCTGCCAGGTCCCGTCGAACCGACCCCGACCCCGACCACGTCCACTCCGACCGACCTTGCCACGCAGCGAGCGGTTGAACACGCGACTACGCCCACCGCGCCGGGCGACGCGCGATCCCCGATCAGTTCGGGCCAACCCGCACCCGTCAGCAGTCCTGGAGCTACTGCACCGGGCGGCGTTCATGAACCGGCGCCAGCGTTCGCAGGCCCACAATCCATACCCTCTGTGTCCGCACCAACAGACCCGCTTCCCTCCTACGGCGCAGTGCCCGCTCCCCATGCCCCCGCCGCGCCCGAATCGGGGCTGGCCAGCGCGCATTCACCGCAACCCCCACCACCACCGCCACATCAGATGCCACTTCAAGACCCTCACTCGGCCGGAGCGCATCCGCTCGACCCACCGCCGCCTGCCGACGCCTGGCCCCCTGGAGGCGGTGCTAATGGGTACACGGGCGAAGGCGGCGGGCGCGGGGGCATGTCCAACGGCGGTGATGGTCATAGCGGGGGCGGCAGCGATGGCGGCGTTCGCGACGGGCACACAGGTGGTGCAGATGGCCACGGCGATGACTCATCCTCACCTGGCTTGACGGACGAAAAGCGCGACGAAATCCTCGCCATGGAGAAAGGCACTCGACCCGACCCTTCTGAGTATTTGTCTCCCGAGTACATCGAGCATCATCTTGAACAGTTCAATCATGGGGGAACTCGATTTATGCTCGATGAAAATCTTAAACAGTACGGAATAAGTCAACGCGACGGAACGACATTTCTGTTTCCGACTAGTGAGGTCGATCCCCTTCTCGCAAAGGGAGACTTCGCCGCCTTAGAAAGCGCTTTAGGATTGCCCCAGGGCTACTTTAAAGACTACAACGTGATCCGGGTCGATATCCCCCACCCGGATGACTATAACTTGAGAATGCCGTCAGGTAACGAAGCGGGTGCGAACGAATACTGGCTCCCCGGAGGGCACTTGCCCGAGGGCATGCCCGAAGCGGTTATCGACGGATCCAACGTCCCTCCAGAAGATTTGACTATTATCGAACTTGACGACCCAGGAAGGAAGTAAATGACATACGATTTCAGCTTCTTTTCCAGAGAACACGACTACTGGCTTGGAAAGGATCCGGACTCCGGCCGACACTTGCTGGGTATTCCAGTTTCGAACCCGATGGTTGACTACATCGAATCCTATTGGTTGGCCGACGACGAATATCGCAATTTCCTTGAGAACCAAGATTTAGCAATCGAGTTCGCAGCCGCTTGCCGCAGGCGTGAACACGACGACCTCCTCACCCATCAGCCGGGTAAGTATCGCGGAACTCCCAGGTAGCGCGACACCCGCCCAACGCACCTCCCCCGCGCCGCCCCCACCGCAGCCCCCCCCCCCCCCCCCGCCCGGGCCCCGGGTCAGGAAGCGGCAGATGCACCCGAGGTACTGCTGCCCGGCGCGCTCGCACTGCCCGCGCCGGCTGGCCGGATCACGATCAGCCGTGCATCGTTGGACCCGCTCACAACGGGACCGCCCACGAAGACCTTCTCGCCGTCGGACAGGGCGCTGGCCGTGGTGCGGGTGCCGTCGTGGCGGATGGCGGTGTTGCTGACCAGATCCCAGGTCCAGGTCGTGCCGTCGGGCGCTTTCACGACGACGGCACTGCTGGTGACGGACTCGACCACGCCCCGCTCGAACGCCAGGGTCCGGGCGCCTTTCCTGGTCTCGTAGGTGACGGTTCCGTGGATTCCGCCGACGAGCCGCAGCCGGCGCGCCCCGCGGCGGCAGGCCCGCAGCACGGCCCTGGCCGCACGAGGATGCTTGTCGGCTCGCAGCTGCGCGGCGATCTTCTTGCACTTGGCCACGGCCGCCGCGTGCTGCCCGCTGCCGGTGGCAGAGGAGGCCGCGCTCAGTGTGGTGCTGATGGAGGAGCCGCCGGACGAGGCCGGCTGCCCGTGGCCCGAGAGCGCGACCGCTGTCGCGCCGCCGCCCAAGACCAGTACCGCAGCGGCGGTGATGCCGATGCCCCAGCGGCGCAGGCGCCCCGGCCCGCGACGGCCGCCCGGTGCCTCACCTGGCACCGGGCCGGGGGGCGCCTCGCCGTTCTGGTTCCCCGTAGGCCCTAGCTCCTGGGTCGCCCGGGAGTCCTGTGCGCCGCCATCGGGCGGCAGATACATGTTGTCCATGCCGCCAGCTTGCTGCGCCGCCCCGGGATGACGGCAAGCAGACACTGAGAACAACCTGGGAGCTTCCGGGAGAATGCGTCCAGGCAGCGGGTCACATCCGGTCAGGCACCGGGATTCCGAGCAGGTCCAGGCCGGTCAGCAGGACCCGCAGCGTCAGGCCGGCCAGGGCCAGCCGGCTGACCCTGGCCGCGGGCTCGGCCTGCAGCACCGGGCACTGCTCGTAGAACGAGGTGAAGGCGGCCGCGATGTCGAAGAGGTAGGCGGCCAGCTTGTGCGGCTCGGCGGTCCTGCCCGCGGCGCTGACCGCCGCGCCGAAGCCGAGCAGCCGCAGCGCCAGGGCCCGTTCGGCGGCCTCGGTGAGGCGCACCGGGCCGGCGGCCGACTCCGGCTGCTGGCCCGCCTTGTGGAACAGCGAGCGGATCCGGGCCGCCGCGTACTGCAGGTAAGGCCCGGTGTTCCCCTTGAAGGAGACCATCCGGTCCAGGTCGAAGACGTACTCGCTCTCCCTGGAGGTGGACAGGTCCGCGTACTTGACCGCGCCGATGCCCACGGCTTCGGCGATGGCCTGGCGCTCGGGGGTGTCCCGGCCTGCCGCGGTGTCCATCTCGTCCAGGACCTGCTCGGCGCGATCCACCGCCTCCTGAAGCAGCTCGCTGAGCTTGACCGTGTCACCGGCCCTGGTGCGCAGGATCTTGCCGTCCGTCCCCAGCACGTTGCCGATCTGGGCGTGCTCGAAGACCGCGCCGGACGGAATCCAGCCGGCCAGGCGCGCGACCGCGAACACCATCTGGAAATGCAGGGCCTGCGCTGAGCCCACCACGTACAGGGCGCGGTCCGCACGCAGGTCCCGGATCCGGTAGCGGATCGTCGCCAGATCGGTGGTCGCGTAGTTGTACCCGCCGTCGCTCTTGCGGATGATCAGCGGCAGCGGCGAGCCGTCCCGGCCGGTGAAGCCCGGCGGGAACGCGCAGAGCGCGCCGTCGCTGATGGTCGCGACCCCGGCGGCCTGGAGTTCCTCGCAGACCGCGGCGAGCATGTCGTTGTAGAAGCTCTCGCCGCGGATGTCGTCGTCGGTCAGGGTGACGCCCAGCCGGCCGTAAATCCGGTGCAGGTAACCCCGGGTCAGGTCGACGAAGTGCTGCCACAGCCGCAGCGTCTCGGGATCGCCGCCCTGCAGCTGCACCAGGCGCCGACGGGCGCGGTCGGCGAACGCGGGATCGCTGTCGAACCGCGCGCGGGCCTCCTGGTAGAAGGCGTTGGGATCGGTTTCCAGCACCCGGGCGGCAGCTGAGTCCTCGCCGACGTCGAGCAGGTGCTCGATGAGCATGCCGTACTGCGTGCCCCAGTCTCCGACGTGGTTGTCCCTGATCACCCCGTGGCCGGCGAACGCCATGATCCGGGCCAGCGCGTCACCCACGACCGTGGTCCGCAGGTGGCCCACGTGCATTTCCTTGGCGATATTCGGCGAGGAGTACTCGACGACGATGCGCTCGGGATGAGCGGCAGGGGGCACGCCCAGCCGGCTGTCCTGGAGCTGAGCCGCCGCCTGGCCGGCCAGCCAGTCGTCGCGCAGGGTGATGTTAATGAAACCCGGGCCGCTGACCTCGGCGCTCGCCACCGGCTCGGCCCCGCTGAGCGCGGCGGCCAGCTCGGCCGCGATCTCACGCGGCGGGCGCTTCAGGCGCTTGGCCAGCGGGAGCGCGACGTTGGCCTGGAAATCGGCGAATTGCGACGGCCGGATGACGGGGTCGGCGTCCGCGTAGGCGGCGCCGAACTGGGCCGCGAGCGCCTCCTGCACGTGCCGCGCCAGCGTCTGCTCCGGGTCTGTCATGCCTCCAGCCTAGCGGCCGCGCGGCTCAGGTACGGCGCAGGAAATGGCCGCCGCGAGCGGACCCGAGCCGCTGCGTGATCTTCTCGGCGATCTGCCCGCTGGCCAGCTCGGCGGCGAGCACGCAGGCGGCCGCGGCGCCCTTGGCCCTGACCGCGCCGTGCGCGATCACGACGGTGCCCTCCAGGCCGAGCAGCGCGGCGCCCCCGTACGTCTCAGCGTCGAGGCGCTCGGCGAGCTCGCGCAGGGCCCGGCGCTGCAGCATGGCCCCGGCGCGGGCGGTCCTCGAGCTTCCGATGGCTTCCCGGAGCTGCCGCGCCGCGAAAGCGACCGTGCCTTCAAGGGTTTTCAGCGCGACGTTGCCGGCGAAGCCGTCGGCCACGATCACGTCGACCTTCCCGGCCAGCAGATCGTTTCCCTCGATGTTGCCGGTGAAATTAATGGGACGCCCGCCGTGCTGCGGCTCAGCGTCGAGCAGCTCGTAGGCGCGGCGGATCAGCTTGTTCCCCTTGCCGGGCTCCGCTCCGATCGTCAGCAGGCCCACGCGGGGCTCGGCGATGCCGAAAGCCGTCTCCGCGTAGGCGACGCCCAGCTGAGCGAACTGAGCGAGCATTTCCGGCTTGGGGTCCGCGGTGGCCCCGGCATCGATCAGCACGGTCGGTGACGGCCGGGTCGGCAGCACAACGGCAAGTCCCGGGCGCTCCACGCCAGGCAGTGACCGCAGCCGCAGCCGGGATGTGGCGACGATGCCGCCGGTCGAGCCCGCGGACATGACGGCGGCGGCCTGCCCGCGCCGGACCAGCTGGCAGGCGACGGCGATGCTTGATCGCGGGCGCCTTCTGCTGGCGAGGGCCCCCTCGTCCATCGCCACGACGTCCTCGGCGGCGGCGATGCGGATCTCCGCCGTGGCCCGGTGGCTGGCCAGCAGCGGGCGCAGCTGACCGGGGCGGCCGGTGAGCACCACCTGGATGCCGCTGCGCCGGACGGCCATGACGGCACCGGCCACGATCTCGTCGGGGGCGTGGTCCCCGCCCATGGCGTCCACCGCGACGAGCACATGCTGAGGATCGGCCCGCGGTCGCGGGCCGTCGGCAGCGGGCATCTCCTGAAGGGCCTCGCCCTGCTGCGGTTCCTCGCTGGCCAGCGGCTCGAGCTCGCGGGTCAGAGCCGCGCCGACCGAACGAGAAAGATGTCAGCCGCAGGCCGGCGCGAGGCCGGCCTGATGACGGTGTCCCGCATGCGGCCAAGCTTCTCACTGCCAGGCTGGCCGGCTGCGGCCGGCCGTGCATAAGACGGACCCGCAGCGGGAACCTGTCGCGTCACTGGGATTTGCGTGCGGCACGGGGCGAGGCTGGCGGGGTGAGAGGTGCCGAAATATAGGCTTTTCGTGCCCAGTTGGACCGTAAGGAGTCACTGGGAACGGGACATGGATCTCCTGCGCCAGAGATGGCCGCAGGGATCACTCGGGTCACGTGCAGCGTGCTCGCACCTGGATGCCCTGGCCAGGCGCGCCGGGCTGAGCGAGGCTGACCGGCTGGCGGTCCGGGCCGTCGCCACGGTCCTGCCGTTCAGGACCAACGAGTATGTCGTCGAGCAGCTCATCGACTGGGATGCCGCACCCGATGACCCGATCTACCGCCTGGTGTTCCCGCAGCCCGACATGCTGCCTGCGGCGGACGTGCGGGAGATCTCCGGGCTGCTGGCGCGCGAAGCTCCCGACGGCGAGGTGCGCGCGGCCGCGCACGCCGTCCGGATGCGGCTCAATCCCCGTCCGGCCGGCCAGCTGGCGCTCAATATCCCGGAAATCGCCGACGAGCCGCTGCCTGGCGTCCAGCACAAATACCACGAGACCCTGCTCGTGTTCCCCAAGCAGGGCCAGACCTGCCAGGCGTACTGCGCTTACTGCTTCCGCTGGGCGCAGTTCATCGACGAGCCGGACCTGAAGATGGCCATCGACGACATGACCCGGGTCACCGGCTATCTGATGGCGCATCCCGAGGTGACGAGCGTGCTCATCACCGGCGGCGACCCGATGATCATGGGCGCGGCCGTCCTGCGCCGGTACGCCGAGGTGGCCGGGCAGAAGGTGTTCGCCCTGCACATGATCCAGGCTCGCGACCCGGCGCTGGTCGGGCAGCCGTTCTTCGCCCGGTTCGATCCGGGTGCCATCTGGCTGTCCGGCCTGGAGCCTGCGTTTGCCAGCCGGTTCCCGTTCGACCCCTGTCCCGGCGGAGATACCCCGGCTGTGGTCCCCCGGCGTCGCCGCCGCGGTGTAGCGGGCGTGCGGCAGCCCGGTGCCGGACTTCCCAGGCTGGCTGAGTGGGGCTGGCCGACCGGGCCCGCCTAGCCCATGGCCGGGGTCGCGGCCTCGCTGACCGGGACCGGCCCCTGCGGGCTGGCCTGCGAGCTGCTGCGTCCCTTCATCGCCAGGCAGCTCGCAGCCGCGACGAAGAGGATCGCAATGGGCACGAGCATGGTCGGCCGCATCGCGTCGACGAAGCCGCTGGTGAAGATCTGGCCGCCGAGGCCCGTCAGCGAGTGGCCGGACCCCACTTCCAGGCCGCTCTTGGCGGCTGACTGAAACCCCGAGATGATCTTGTCCCGGGCGGGGGCGGGCAGGCTGGCGGCGCGCTGGGTGGCCTGGCTGGTCAGCGACGAGAGCAGCCTGTTCTGCAGGAGCGCGCCGACGCCGGCGGTGCCGATTACGGTGCCCACCTGGCGGGTGGTGTTGAAGACGCCCGACGCGGCTCCGGCCAGCGCCGGGTTGACGTTGCGCATCGCGATCGTGATCAGCGGGGCGAACGTGCAGCCGATGCCGATGCCGGCGATGAACTGCGGGGCGAGGAAGTCATACCAGGCCGAGGTCGGCCGCGCCGCGATGGCGATCCAGCCCATGCCGAGGCCGAACAGCACGAGACCGGACATCAGGATGTACTTGCCGCCGATCTTGTCGGACATCCGGCCGGCCACCGGGGCGACGAACATGGAGATCAGCGAGGCCGGCGCCATCGTCAGGCCCGCCTTGAGCGCGGAGAAGCCGAGTACCGACTGAAGGTAGATGGTGAAGGGCAGGTAGATGCCCAGCATGCCGATCGCGACTGAGAACGACACGAAGTTCATGAGCGAATAGTTGCGGTCCTTGAACAGCGCGAAGGGCACAAGGGGCTCGGCGTCCTGATGCCGGGCCTGATACAGCAGGAATGCCGCGAACAAGGCGATGCCGAGACCGAGGACCAGCGGGACGGAGATGAAGGAGGTGATCGTTCCCCAGTTGTAGCGCTGCCCGTCGACCAGTCCGTAGCAGATCGCCAGCAGCGCGGCGCTGGCGAGCAGGACGCCGGTGACGTCCATCCGGTGCTGCCGGCCGGTGCGCAGGTCGGGAATCAGGAGCGCGGCGAGGATCGTGACCACCACGCCGATCGGCAGGTTGACGAAGAAGATGTACCGCCAGTCGAAAGCGGTGACGAGCAGGCCGCCCAGCGTCGGGCCCGCGATGGTCGCCACCCCGGCGACCGCCCCCCAGATCCCGAACGCGGTGCCTCTGCGCTCGGCCGGGAAGACCATCGTCAGCAAGGCCAGCGTCTGCGGCATGAGCAGCGCCGCGCCGAGTCCCTGGACCGCCCGGAACGCGATGAGCATGCCGGGAGTGGTGGACAGGCCGCAGGCCGCCGAGGCCAGGGTGAACACCACGATGCCGGCAATGAACATCGGCCGCTGGCCGAACCGGTCGCCGAGCCGGCCGGCGGTGATCAGCAGGACGGCGAGAACCAGCGCATAGGCGTTGATGACCCACAAGATGTCGTCCAGCGATGCGTGCAGCCTCGAGATCATGTTGGGGATCGCGATGTTGACGATCGTCAGGTCGAGCAGGGTCATGAAGAACCCGAGCGCGACGACCAGCAGGACGGCCCACGGATTGCCCCGGTACTTCTGCACGTTGCCCTCCCCATGCGGCCGTGCCGCACCTCTTCTCCGGCTGCCGCCGTGGACCATAGCCTAACGGCGCGGCCGTCGCGATCTATCGCAATTTTCTGCCGACAGTAGCGGGGGGTACTGACAAAACGGCGGCTCCGCCGGGGGCCGCGACCCGATTCGGGGCGGGCGGGCGCGGCCCAAAGTATGCTCCGGCCATGAAACTCAACGGAACGAGCGCGATCGTCTCCGGCGGCGCGAGCGGGCTGGGCGAGGCTGTCGTCCGGGTGCTGGCCGCAGCGGGCGTCACGGTGGTGGTCGCTGACCTCAACGAAGAGCACGGCAAGGAAGTGGCCGACAGCGTCGGCGGGGTGTTCGCCCGTACCGACGTCGCGGACGAGTCATCGGCGGCCGCGGCCGTGTCGGCGGCCGCCGCACTCAGCGCCCCGCTGCGCACGGTGGTGAACTGCGCGGGCATCGGCTGGGCGGCCCGGACGGTCGGCCGGGACGGCTCCCCGCATGATCTCGCGTCGTTCCGCAAGGTCATCGACGTCAACCTGATCGGCACGTTCAACCTCATGCGCATCGGCGCGGCGCAGATCGCCAGGACCGAGCCGGCGGACGAGGACGGGCAGCGCGGCGTGATCGTCAACACTTCGTCGGTCGCCGGCCTCGAGGGGCAGACCGGCCAGATCGCCTACTCGGCATCCAAGGGCGGGATCATCGGGATGACGGTTCCCGCCGCGCGTGATCTGGCCGCGATCGGGGTGCGGGTGAACACCATCTGCCCGGGCATCATCGACACCCCCATCTACGGCGAGGGCCCGGCCAGCGAGGAGTTCAAGGCCAAGCTCGCCGCTCCTGTGGTGTTCCCGAAGCGGATGGGCTCCGCAGCGGAATTCGCGCACCTGGTCAGGGCACTGATCGAGAACGACTACATGAACGCCGAGGTCATCCGGTTCGACGGCGGCATCAGATTCCAGCCGAAGTGAGGCAGCAGTGCCAGAGGCAGCAGTGCCAGAGGGAGCAGGGCCAGGGGCAGCAGCGGACCCGGCCGGACCGGACGTGGTCAGCGCGCAGGCCGAGGCCGGGATCGGCGTCATCACGATCAGCCGCCCGCAGGCGCGCAACGCGGTCAACGGGGCAGTAGCCCGCGCCATCGCGGCCGCGGTGGACGAGTTCGACGCCAGGGCCGATGTGCGCATCATGATCCTCACCGGCGCCGGCGGCAACTTCTCCGCCGGGATGGATCTGACGGCTTTCCTGGCCGGAGATGCGCCGCTGGTCGAGGGCCGCGGCTTCGGCGGCATTGTCGAGGCGCCGCCCGCCAAGCCGGTCATCGCCGCGGTCGAGGGCTTCGCGCTGGCCGGCGGGTTCGAGCTCGCTCTCGCCTGTGACCTCATCGTCGCCAGCGAGGACGCCGCCTTCGGCCTGCCGGAAGTCAGGCGCGGGCTGGTAGCCGGGGCCGGCGGCCTGCTCCGGCTGCCGCGCCGCATCCCTTACTACCTGGCCATGGAGATCGCCCTGACCGGCGAGCGTGTCACCGCAGCCCGGCTGCACGAGGCCGGTCTCATCAATAAGCTGGTTCCCGCCGGCCAGGCGCTGGCCGGCGCGAAGGAACTCGCGGCCAGGGTGGTGCCCGGCGCCCCGCTGGCCCTCGCCGCCACCAAGCAGGTCATTGCCCTCGGCACTGACTGGGACTCGGGCGAGGCCTTTGCCCGGCAGGGCGAGATCATCAGCCCGGTGTTCTCCTCGGCTGATGCGATGGAGGGCGCGATGGCTTTCGCCGAGAAGCGGGCACCGAACTGGCGGGGCGAGTAACGCGGAAGGGAGCCTTATGACGCGGCCGCGGATCAGCGTTGTTGTGCCGTTCTACAACAACGAGGACCTGCTGGACGAGTGCCTGCAGTCGATCGCCGCGCAGACGTTCGCCGATCTCGAGGTCATCATGGTCGATGACGGGTCGTCGGACGGCAGCGCGGCGATCGCCGCGGCGCGGGCGGCGGCCGATCCGAGGTTCGTGCTCATGCAGGTCGCGAACGGCGGCCCCGGCTCCGCGCGCAACCGGGGCATTGAGCGGGCCAGGGGTGAGTTCCTGGGCTTTGTCGACGCCGACGACATGCTGCCCGGCCACGCTTTCGAGCACATGCTGCGCACCCTGGAGGCCTCCGGCTCGGACTTCGTGTCCGGCAACGTCGAGCGGGTGGGACCTGCGGGGATCACCCAGTCGGCTCTGCACGCCAAGGCCATCAGGGGGCGCAAGATCGGCACGCACATCTGCCGGTCTCCCGAGCTCTTCTACGACGTCTCGGTGTGGAACAAGCTGTTCCGCAAGTCATTCTGGGACGCCAATGGCCTGTCCTTCCCCGAGGGGATGATCTGGGAGGACCTGCAGGCCATCACCAGGGCGCACGTGCTGGCGAATTCGGTAGACGTGATCACCGACGTGGTCTATTACTGGCGCGAGCGGGGCAGCGGCGCGCTGTCGATCACCCAGTCGCGCACGGACATCAGCAATTTCGCCGACCGGATCGCCGCGCTGCTGGCCATCGACGGGTTCCTGCGGCAGCGCGGCATGCCGCGGCTGCTGCGCCAGCATCAGCGCAAGGCACTGGTCAACGACGTGTGGCTGTACGTCTGCGAGCTTTCGAGGACGACGCCGGAGTACCGGGAGCAGTTCATCGGCCTCGGCCGCAAGTACCTGCGCCAGGTCGACCGGCGGGTACTCGCCTCGCTGCCGGCGGCCCAGAAGCTCGCCTACTACCTGATGGCGCGCGGTCAGCTGGATCAGCTGATGGAATTCGACGCGTGGCGGCTCGACCAGCCGATCAATACCGTGCCCGTGGTCCGCGAGCACGGCAGGATCCGCGCCGACATGCCGTTCCGCAAGGACCGGGCGCTGAAGATACCGGCCAGGGTCTACCGGCCGCACTGGCGCGAGCTCGATCCGTTCGTCCGGATCGACGGCGTGAGCTGGCGTCACAACAGCCTGGTCATCAGCGGCTGCGCGTTCGTGCCCTCGATTGACATCCCCCGGTGCCGGAACACTTCCAAGATCGTTATCCTGCGGCCCCGGACCCGGCTGCGGCCGCCGATCGTCTTGCCGGCCCGGTCCTTCCGCTACCGCGACCCGGCCCTGCTGATGGGGAACGACTCCAGCCTCCTGCTGAGCAAGCAGCGGTACTCCTACGACTGGGCGGGTTTTCGCTGCGTGATACCCGCCCGGCTGTTCAAGCTCGGCAGCCGCTGGCTGACCGGTGACTGGGACTGCTTCATCCTGGTCCGCGCGCACGGGGTGTGGCGGGCCGCGCGGCTGCATACGCCGCTCCCCGGACCCGCCGAGCGGCCGGAGTTCCGGCAGGTAGCGCCGGGCATTCGGGTCGGTGCCTGGTGGGTGTGGCGCCAGCTGCACGTCGGGGTCGCGACGACCCCGGCCGTGCTGCACGGCTGCGGCGAGGCTGACGGCGAGCTCACGCTGGAGGCGGACGCTCAGCTGCCTGCGGGGCAGACCGCCGCCGCGCTGCTGCTGGCCCGGCCCAAGGGCGGCGGCACCCGGCCGCTGGCCGGGACGGCCGAGCCGATCAGCGGCGGCAAGGTCCGGGTGAGCGGCCGGGTCAGGCTGGACTCGCTGCTGGCAGGCGGCCGCGACGACGCAGCAGCCGCGGACGGCGACGGCAGCGGCGCCGAGGGCGAGGACGAGGCCGCGGCCGGGCCGGCCACGGCGACCGAGTGGGACCTGTACGTCAAGCCGGAGGGGCACCAGCGGATCCGGGTGGCGTTCCCGCCCGGCCAGGCCGAGTACAGCTATCCCGCCGGGACCACCGAAGTGGCCGTCGAGCACACCCGTTACGGCAACGCCGTGCTGATCCGGCGGCCCCGGCGCCCGGTGATCGAAGAGCACGACTGGACCGCCGACGGCCGGCTGACGCTGCGCGGCAGCTACCCGTTTCCTGCCGTCGGCCCTTACGAGGTCGTGCTGACCCGGCGGCGGTCCACCGACCAGCATGTGATCGGCATCGACCGCGACGGCGACCGGTTCACGGTCGCCGTCGACGCCAGCGCGATGCCGTCGTTCGGCCAGCAGCTGCCGCTGCGGGACGGCATCTGGGACATCGGCGTGCGGCGGGCCGGTGACCGGGAGCTGATCAGCCCCGCCTACGAGCACAGCCGCCTGGCCGCGCTGCAGGACGGCAGCGTCACCGCCGGGCTCAAGACCTACCGGTTCACCACGTCCGGCTACGACACTCCGATCGTGGAGGTCAGCCCGGTCCTGCGGCGCATTGAGCACGGCCGCGTGCAGCGGCGGATGCTGCGCGGCGTCTACTACCCCGTGCAGCAGAAGCTGCCGCTGCGCGACAGCGTCATGTTCGTCAGCTGGAAGGGCAAGCAGTGCGGCGACAACCCGCTGGCGATCGCGCAGGAACTGCGCCGCCGCGGCGACGACCGCGAGCACATCTGGGCCGTGAACGACTGGTCGGTGCCGGTGCCGCCGGGGGCGCGCGCCGTGCTGGCCCACACCGAGGATTACCTGGAGGCACTGGCCCGGTGCCGGTACCTGATCGCCAACGACGACATGCAGGCGACCTACACCAAGCGAGACGGCCAGCTCTACGTGCAGACCTGGCACGGCACGCCGCTCAAGCGGATCGGCTTCGACATCACCGCGCCGCAGTTCATCAGCGGGACCAGCTACTTTGACCACCTCGCGCAGGACGTGGCCAAATGGGATCTGCTGCTGTCGCCGAACCCGTTCAGCACCGAGATCATGCGCCGCGCCTTCCGGTACGACGGCGAGATCTACGAGTCCGGCTACCCGCGCAATGACGTCCTGCGGGCCGGTGACGCTGACCGGATCGCCGAGCAGGTCCGGCGCCGGGTGGGCGTGCCCGCGGGCAAGCGGGTCCTGCTGTACGCGCCGACCTGGCGGGACAACCAGTACTATGCCTCGGGCCGGTACCGGTTCGACTTCCGGCTCGATCTCGAGCGCGCCTGGCGCCAGCTCGGGGACGACTACGTGATCCTGATCCGCGGGCATCATCACATCGCCGACGACGTGCCTTCGGGCATCCGGCCCGGTTTCGCGATCAACGTGACCGGCTACCCGGATATCGCCGAGCTGTTCCTGATCAGCGACGCCCTCATCACCGACTACTCCTCGGCGATGTTCGACTTCGCCCCCACCGGGCGGCCCATCCTCTTGTTCACCTACGACCTGGAGCAGTACCGCGACAACCTGCGCGGTTTCTACTTCGATTTCGAGGCCGAGGCTCCGGGGCCGCTGCTGGCCACGACCGACGAGGTCATCGCCGCGGCCGCGGACCTGGAGGGCGTCTCGGCCCGCTACCGGCCGGCGTACGACGCCTTCACGGCGAAGTTCTGCCCGCTCGATGACGGCAAGGCAGGTGCGCGCGCCTGCGACCGGATTTTCGGCTCTTGGCCCACGCGGGGCCGGGGGGCGTAAGCGGCCAGCTTCCCGCGGAGCTTGGCCCGGCCGCGATGCAGCCGCGACATCACGGTCCCGATCGGAGTGCCCATCATCTCGGCGATCTCCTTATAGGGGTAGCCCTCGATGTCGGCGAGGTAGACGGGGATCCGGAACTCCTCGGGCAGCTCCCGCAGGGCGCGCAGGATGTCGGAGTCCGCCAGCCGCTCCATGGCCTCCGCTTCGGCAGACATGACCGGCCGGGACAGCGGATCACCCGAGGAATGCCAGTCGTCGAAGCCCGCGCCGAGCGCCTGGACGGGCTCCCGGCGCTTTTTCCGGTAGCTGTTGATAAAGGTGTTGGCCAGGATCCGGTGCAGCCACGCCCGCAGGTTGGTGCCCGGCTTGAACTGGTGGAACGCCGCATACGCCTTCGTGAAGGTCTCCTGCACCAGATCCTCGGCGTCGCTGGAGTTCCTGGTCATCCGCAGCGCGGCGGGATACAGCTGCTCGTGAAAGGGCACGACGTCCTGCTCGAATCGAGCGTCGCGCTCACGCACCTGGTCCGCCATGCTCATGGATACTCCGCTCCGTCGTAGCCGTACACCTTATAGACGCACGAGAGCGCCGACACGATGCGTAATCTAGGTAACAATTTTGGTGACTCTGTGAAATCTAGATCCAGCTGTGCAGCCACATCCGGGACACCCACGAGCCGTACGGGATGACCTGGGCCGCCAGCACCGGATACAGGTAGGCGAAGTCCGCCAGCACGGCGAGCAGGTAGACCCCGGCCGCCACGGCCCCGCCGGTCCGTCGGCCGGGGCCGGCCGTGGCGGGCCCGAGGATCAGGCCCAGGCACAGCGTGATCGCGATGATCAGGAACGGCTCGAAGACGACCGCGTAGAAGTAGAACATCGTCCGGTGGTCGTGCCAGGCGAACCAGAACCACGGCAGCCAGCCTGCCGCGACGCCCATCAGCACCGCCCCGGCCCGCCAGTCCCGGCGGGTCAGCCACCAGGCCAGGCAGGACAGCAGCGCCGGGATGGACGCCCACCAGATCAGCGGCGTGCCGATGGCGAGTACTTCCTGCGAGCAGCTCGGCGCCCCGCAGGTACGCGGCGTCGCGTAGAAGAAGGACACCGGACGGCTGACGGCGAGCCAGGTCCACGGCTGCGACTTGTAGGTCTGGGTCGCCGTCAGGCCCAGGCCGAACTGCAGCATCTCCCGGTTGTACTGGTAGAGGGAGTCCAGCGCCGACCACACCGGCACGTGGTTGCCGTGCTGCGCCGCCCAGTTCCGGTCATAGCCGTCGCCGGTCGCGAACCAGCCGCTCCAGGACGCCAGGTAGCTCGCCAGCGGCAGCAGCCCGAACCAGACCGGAAACCACTTCACCTCGCTGCGGAGCACGCCGTAGCCGGGGCTGGCGAACCCGGCCGCGCGGCGGGCGCCGAAGTCCCAGGCCAGGGCCAGCACGGCGAACGCGGGCACGTACCAGATGCCGTTCCACTTGGACGCACAGGCGCAGCCGAGGCACAGGCCCGCCAGCACCCGGGCCCAGCGGATGCCGAGCTTCGGGCCGCCGTCGTCACTGGTCCGGGCGGCCGCGTCGGCGGCCAGCACGGCTCTGGTCCGATCCCGGTCGACGACCAGGAGGCCGAACGCGGCCAGCACCCAGAACATGACGAAGATGTCGAGGATGGCGGTGCGGCTGAGCACGAATTCCAGGCCATCGAGCGCGAGCAGCAGGCCCGCGACGCAGCCCAGCATCGTCGAGCGGGTCATCCGGCGCGCGATCCTGGCGAGCAGCAGGACCGACAGCGATCCGGTCACCGCCACGGCGAACCGCCAGCCGAACGGGGTCAGGCCGAACAGCCATTCTCCGCCGGCGATGGCGACCTTCCCCAGCGGCGGGTGCACGACGAACTCGCCGCCCGAGCGGAAGATGCTGGTGCTGCCGCGGACCAGCAGGGCATTCACATTATGCGCGTGGTTGATCTCGACGCCGTGCCGCAGGATGCCGTAGGCGTCCGGGACGTAATAGGTCTCGTCGAACACCACGGCGCGGGGGATGCCCAGCCGGGAGAACCGCAGGAACGCCCCGAGCGCCGTGACGAGCAGCGGCCCGGCCCAGCCCCACAGCGCGCTGCCGCCGATCGGCGGCACAAGCCGGGTGAAACCTCGTCCGGCGGCCCGTGCGTGCCCGGCGGCCGGGGCGGCGGTCTTCGAGGACGTCATCGGATGTCATCGTAGGGGCGCGGGGATTACCTTGGGCGATGGAAGGGAAACGGGGCGATATGGCGGACGGGCAGCCGGGCGACAGCGGCACGCTCCTGGTGGCTGCGGCACCGATCGGCTGCCCGGACGACGCGTCGCCGCGGCTGGCCCGCGCGCTCAGCGAGGTTCCGGTGGTCGCGGCCGAGGACACCCGCCGGGTGCGCAGGCTGGCCGCAGCCCTTGGGGTGCACGTCAGCGGCACCGTGGTGTCTTACTACGACGATGTCGAGGCGCGGCGGGTGCCGGCGCTGCTGGCCGAGCTGCAGGCCGGCCGTGACGTCCTGCTGCTGACCGACGCGGGAATGCCCGCGGTCAGTGACCCCGGCTACCGGCTGGTCACCGCCGCGGCGGCGGCCGGCATCCGGGTCACGGCGCTGCCCGGGCCGTCGGCCGTCACGACCGCACTGGCCGTCTCCGGGCTCCCCAGCGACCGGTTCTGCTTCGAGGGCTTCGCGCCCCGCAAGGCGGGCGAGCGGGCCCGCCGTTTCGCCGAGCTGGCCGCGGAACGGCGGACGCTGATCTTCTTCGAGTCGCCGCGGCGCCTGGGCGTGACGCTCCGCGCGATGGCCGAGGTCCTCGGCGCCGGCCGGCGGGCAGTGGTCTGCCGGGAGCTGACCAAGACGCACGAGGAGATCAGGCGGGGGACCCTCGCCGACCTGGCGCACTGGGCGCATGGCGAGCCGCGCGGCGAGATCACCATCGTGGTCGAGGGGGCCGCGGCCAGGGCCGCGCAGCTGACGCTGGCCGAGGCGGTCGCGCTGGCGGGGGAACGGGTGGCGGCCGGGGAGTCGCGCCGGGACGCCATCGCCGCGGTCGCCCGGCAGTCAGGCCTGCCGAAGGGCCAGGTCTACGACGCAGTCGTCCGCGATGTGCCTCTAGGCTGAGGCTATGTCGCCGACGAGCCGCCAGATCCTGGCCGCACCCGCCTGGCCGTACGCCAACGGCCCCCGCCACATCGGGCACGTGTCCGGATTCGGACTGCCCTGCGACATGTTCTCCCGGTACCAGCGGATGGCCGGCCACAATGTCCTCATGGTGAGCGGGACCGACGAGCACGGCACGCCGATCCAGGTCCAGGCCGACGCCGAGGGGCTGACCGCGCGGGAGCTGGCCGACCGGTACAACCGGATCATCGCGGAGGACCTGGCCGGCCTGGACATGTCCTACGACCTGTTCACCCGGACGACGACCCGCAACCACTACGCGGTGGTGCAGGAGATCTTCCTCGGCCTCTACAACAACGGGTACATCTTCGCCAAAGCCACCATGGGGGCGGTCTCGCCGTCCACCGGGCGGACGCTGCCCGACCGCTACATCGAGGGCACCTGCCCGATCTGCGGTTACGACGGCGCGCGCGGTGACCAGTGCGACAACTGCGGAAACCAGCTCGACCCCGCCGACCTGATCAACCCGCGATCCAAGATCAACGGCGAGAAGCCGGTGTTCGTGGAGACCGAGCAGTTCTTCCTGGACCTGCCCGCGTTCGCCGACGTGCTCGGCAGCTGGCTGCAGAGCAAGAGCGGCCAGTGGCGCTCGAACGTGCTGAAGTTCTCGCTCAACCTGCTGAGCGACCTGCAGCCCCGGGCCATCACCCGGGACCTGGACTGGGGCGTGCCGATCCCGCTGGACGGCTGGCGGGACCGCGGCGACAAGCGGATCTACGTCTGGTTCGACGCCGTGATCGGCTACCTGTCCGCATCGGTGGAGTGGGCCCGGCGGACCGGGGATCCGGACGCCTGGCGGGCCTGGTGGCAGGCCCCCGACGCCCGGGCCTACTACTTCATGGGCAAGGACAACATCGTCTTCCACTCCGAGATCTGGCCGGCCATGCTGCTCGGCTACAACGGCCAGGGATCCAGGGGAGGCACGCCCGGCTCGCTGGGCGCGCTGAACCTGCCCACCGAGGTCGTCGCGAGTGAGTACCTGACGATGGAAGGCCGGAAGTTCTCCTCGTCCCGGTCCGTGGTCATCTACGTGCGCGACTTCCTGGAGCGCTACGACGTCGACGCCCTGCGGTACTACGTGGCGGTGGCCGGCCCGGAGAACCAGGACACCGACTTTACCTGGAACGAGTTCATCCGGCGCAACAACGACGAGCTGCTGGCAAACTGGGGCAACCTGGTCAACCGCTCCGTCTCCTTCGCGGCCCGCAACATCGGCGCGATCCCGCCCGCCGGCCAGCTGACGCCGGCCGACACCGAGATCATGCGGCGATCCGCGGACGCATTCGGGAGGGTCGGCGACGCACTCTCGCGGTCCCGGTTCAAGGCCGCCATCACCGAGGCGATGCGCACGGTGGCCGAGGCCAACAAGTACCTGTCCGACCAGGCGCCCTGGAAGCTGCGCGAGTCCGACCCGGAGCGGATGGCGACCATCTGCCACACCGCGCTGCAGCTGGTCGATGACGGCAAATCGCTGCTAACCCCGTTCCTGCCCCGCTCGTCGGAGAAAGTGTTCGCGATGCTCGGCGGCGAGGGCCGGTGGTCGGGCATGCCGCGGATCGAGGAAGTCGACGAGGACGGGCCGCCTTACCCGGTCATCACCGGCGACTACCGCGGCGCGGCCCGCTGGGAGTCGATGCCGATCCGGCCGGGCACCCGGCTGGAGCCGCCGACCCCGCTGTTCGCCAAGCTCGACCCGTCTGTGGCGGAGGAGGAACTGCGCCGGCTGGAGGAGGAGTGAGCCTGGGCCGCCCGCCCGCGCCGCCGCCCGCGCCACTGGCGGCCGCGGTATTCGACAGCCACTGCCACCTCGACATGATCTCCGAGCCGGTGGCCGGGGTGCTGGCGCAGGCCCGGGCCGCCGGGGTGACCAGGGTAGTGACCGTCGGCTGCGACATCCCGTCGTCGCGGTGGGCCGCCGCGGCGGCCGAGCATGCAGACGTCTACGCCGCCGTGGCCATTCACCCGAACGAGACGGCGGCCGCCGCGGCGGACGGGCAGGACGCGGTCCTGGCCGAGATCAGCGCGCTGGCCGCGCTCCCGGAGGTCCGGGCGATCGGTGAGACCGGACTGGACTACTACCGCGACGACGCGCCTGCGGCAGTCCAGCAGGACTGGTTCCGCGCCCATATCGAGATCGCCCGGCAGGCGGGCAAGGCGCTGATGATCCACGACCGGGACGCGCACGACGACGTGCTGGCCATCCTGGCCGAGGTGGGGCCGCCCGAGCACGTCATCTTCCACTGCTTCTCCGGCGACGCGGCCATGGCCAAGCAGTGCGCCGAGGCGGGCTACGTGCTGAGCTTCGCCGGCACGGTGACCTTCGCTAACGCGCAGAACCTGCGGGAAGCCGCCGCGGTCATCCCCGCTGACCTGATCCTGGTGGAGACCGACGCGCCGTTCCTCACGCCGGTGCCCAACCGGGGCAAGTCAAACGCGCCGGCTCAGGTGGCGAACACGCTGCGCGCGGTGGCCGCGGCCAGAGACATGCCCGCTGAGGACCTGTGCGCGGCGATCGCGGCCACCGGCGAGCGCGTCTTCGGCGCGTGGTAACGGCCCCGTGCTGAGAACGCCGTGCTGAGAACGCCGTGCTGAGCCTGCCGGGCCGGGCGCCGTGATGGCCGCACCATGATGAACGCCGCGCCCGCTCTGCTCGGGCCCACCGACATCCGGCAGCTGGCCGCCCGGCTCGGCATCCGGCCGTCCAAGCGTCTCGGCCAGAACTTCGTCGTGGACGGCGGCACGGTGACCCGGATCACCGCGCTGGCCGGGGTGACCGAGGACGACGTGGTCCTCGAGGTGGGCCCGGGCTTCGGGTCGCTCACGCTGCCGCTGCTGGCCGCGGCCCGCCGGGTGCTCGCGGTCGAGATAGACCCGCTCCTCGCGGCCGAGCTGCCGCGCACCGTCGCGGCCAGGGCGCCGGGCCTGGCGGACCGGCTGGACGTGCTGGCCGCCGACGCGGCCCGGGTGCCCGAGCTGCCCGGCGAGCCGCCCACGGCCCTGGTCGCGAACCTGCCCTACAACGTCGCGGTGCCGGTGGTGCTGCACCTGCTGGCCACGGTGCCGTCGCTGCGCCGGGGGCTGATCATGGTCCAGGCCGAGGTCGCGGACCGGATGAGCGCGCCGCCGGGCAGCCGCGTCTACGGGGTGCCCTCGGTCAAGCTGGCCTGGTACGCCGACGTCCGGCGGGCCGGGCAGGTGCCCCGGAGCGTGTTCTGGCCCGTGCCGCGGGTGGATTCCGGGCTGGTGGCCTTCGCCCGGCGCGAGCCGCCCGGCGCAGACGCCGCGGTCGGCGCGGTCGGCCGGGCGGACGTCTTCGCGGTCGTGGACGCCGCGTTCGCCCAGCGGCGCAAGACGCTGCGCGCGGCGCTCGCCCCGTGGGCGGGCTCCCCGGTCCGGGCCGAGCGGGTGCTGCGCGCCGCGGGCGTCGACCCCGCGCTGCGCGGCGAGGCGCTGGCCGTGACGGACTTCGTCCGGATTGCCGCCGCGGCGGCCGCCGACCCGGCCTGAGGGCCAGCCGGGCAGCATTCCGGGCGCATGCCGCAGGACCAGGCGGGCGCCGGGGATCCGGCCAGCCCCTCCGCCGGTGTCAGCTGGCGGACGGCCCGGTCGGATCCAGCGGCGCGAGCGCCGGCGGCGCCGGTACCTGGTCGCGGCGCGCCATCTTCGACGGCCACCAGTTCCACCGCCCGCACAGCACCACGATCGCCGGGACGATCAGCGTGCGCACCAGGAAGGTGTCCAGCAGGACGCCGAGCGCGATCGCCGTGCTGAGCTCGGTGATCTGGGAGGTGGCGCCGGTGACAGCCGCCGTGCCGAAGGTCGCGGCCAGGATCAGCCCGGCGGAGGTGACCGTGGCCCCGGTGTGGTGCGCTCCGTCGGCGACGGCCTTGTGCAGCGGCACCCGGCCCGCTTCCTCCCGGATCCGGCTCATCACCAGGATGTTGTAATCCTCGCCGAGCGCCATCAGGAACACGAACAGCAGGAAGGGCAGGACGAAGTTCAGCCCCGAGTCGCCCGCGCCGACCTGGAAGATGAGCACCGCGACGCCGAGGGCGGCGAAGTAGCTGAGCAGGACGGTCGCGACCAGGTAGAGCGGCGCGACCATGCTGCGCAGCAGCAGGCCGAGCAGGATGAGCAGCAGCACCAGCACGACCGGGACGATCTCCCGCAGGTCGCTCTGCGAGACCGTGCTCACGTCGTAGGAGGACGGGGCGAGCCCGGTGACGCCGTTGTTCACCGCGCCGGCCGAGTGCTGCACGCTGGTGGCCTGCGACCGGATCCCCGGCACGGCATTCAGCGCCGCCGTGCTCGACGGCGAGCCGGCTGACAGTGACGTGTAGAACTGCACCGTCTTGCCGTCCGGGCTGACGAACTGCGCGGTGGCCCGGTAGGAGGCGTACTGGGCAGGCGTGACGGGACTGTTCGCGGGCTGGGTGGCCGGCAGCTTGCCGGGCGGCCCCAGCTCGGCGTACAGGCTCTGCAGCTGCTGGGTGCTCACCTTCGTGCCGTTGGGGTCGAGCAGGCCGCTGACCGAGGCGAACGCCGGTTTCTTGCCGAGGTCGTTCTCGGCCTGCTGGACCGGCGTGAGGTCCTTCCACACCGACGACTTGTAGACCTGCAGCACGGTGGTCGGGTTCGCGACCGCGGCCGGGTAATGGCTGTTGATCACGGCGGTGCCCTTGGCCGAGCCGCTGCCCGTCGGCCCGGTCGTCGTGCCGCCGAAGCCGCTGGAGGTGTAGCCGGTCGCGAAGGCGGCCAGCGCGCCGAAGAAGACGATGCCGAGCACGACCGTGGTCACCGGGTGGGCGATCACGACGTCGGCGATGCGGGCCCACAGGCCCTCGCGCTTAGGCAGCCGGACTGGCCGCGGCCAGAAGACCGAGCGGCCGAAGATCGCCAGTAGCGCGGGGATGAGAGTCAGGGCCGCGAGCAGCATGAGGGCGACGCCGAGCGCGAGCGCGGGACCGAGCCCGGAGTACAGGCCGAACGAGGCCAGCAGCAGGCACAGCAGTGCCCCGATGACCGTGCCCGCGGAGAAGGTGATCGACTCCCCGACGTACCGGCCGGCCCGCTCGATGGCGCCGTGCGGATCAGCGCCGCGGGCCATTTCCTCGCGGACGCGCAGGATGAGGAACAGGCCGTAGTCGGTGCCCGCGCCGAGGACCAGCACGATGAGCATCGTCTGGGTGATGGTGGACACCTGGAGCCCCGCCTTGGACGCCTCGGCGATGATGTGCCCCGACATCTGCAGGACCAGTTCGGCAACTCCGAGCGTGACCAGCGGCGCCAGGATGCTGCGGTAGACGACGAACAGCATGAGGAGGATGACCAGGGACGAGAGCTTCTCGGTCAGCTTCTGCGCGGTGGCCTGAGAATTCTGGTTGTCGACCGACGTAGCCAGCTGCCCGGTCAGGTAGCCGGTCAGGCCCGACGGCAGGTTGTCATCGCGGATCGTGTTGCGGATGGCGGTGACGGCCGGCGACGCCTGCGTGCTGGAGGTCAGGACGTTGACGACGATCAGTCCCATCTGGACCTTGCCGTCCTGCGACAGGCCCTGGTCGGAGACGGACCGGACGTGCTTGTCCTTGGCGATCTTGCTTTCCAGGCTGCTGATCGCGTTCTGGTCGCTGGTGGTCAGCGCGGACTTTCCCTCGACGACCAGCGTGGACGTGGTGGTCCCGGCGGGCTGGAACGGGTCGGCCAGCTTCATGGCCTGCTGGCTCGGTGCGCTGGCCGGCAGGAAGGAGCTGTTGTCGGTGTTCACGGCGCTGGACAGGTCGGGCAGCAGCGTGATGCACAGGGCCGCCGCGACCAGCCAGAAGGCGACGATGACATAGCGGAATCGGATCGCGAACCGGGCGAGCCCGGCCATGAAGTTCCCCATCGGGCACTCCCCCCGCAGCGCACCCCGGCCCAGGCCAAAGATTTGGGCACAGTTAGTAATCGATAAGATACGGAGAGTTATTACCACGGTCTTGAATGGCCGAAACGGGCCGTCGGGAGGTCTGAGTGCGCTCCAGGCCTGCTGCGATCGCGCGGGGCTGCACCAAGCATCCCCAGTCGCCTGCGATCATAAATCGTGACGTCAGTGACCGCCGCGCCGCCGGTGACGGTGCGGGTGCCCGCCAAAGTGAACCTCCAGCTCGCGGTCGGGCCGCCCCGCCCGGACGGCTACCACGATCTGGTGACGGTGTTCCACGCGGTCTCGCTCTTCGACGAGGTGACCGTGTCGCCGGCCGACCGCACCACGGTGCAGGTGACCGGCGAGGGCGCGGACGCCGTGCCGCGCGGCAGCGCTAACCTGGCCGTCAAGGCGGTCACCGCGCTGGAGCGGGCGCTGCGGCCCCGCGGCCGGGGCAAGCTGGCCGCGGCGGTGAGCATCCGCAAGCGGATCCCGGTCGCCGCCGGGCTGGCGGGCGGCAGCGCGGACGCGGCCGCGGCCCTGCTGGCCTGCAACGAGCTATGGCGGGCCGGCCTGAGCGTGGCCGAGCTCAGCGACATCGCCGCCGGGCTCGGCAGCGATGTGCCCTTCGCGCTGGCCGGCGGGACCGCGATCGGGCAGGGCCGCGGCGAGCTGCTCACCACGGCGCTGGTGGCCGGCACCTACCACTGGGTGCTCGCGTTCGCGGCCGGAGCGCTGGCCACTCCCGAGGTGTACGCGGCCTGCGACCGGCTGCGCGCCGGTCGCGGCACTTCGTCCGGCGCGGCCCGCCGCGTGCCCGAGCCCGCGCCGAGCACTGCGCTGATGGCGGCGCTGCGCTCGGGTGACGCGGCAGCGGTAGGCCCGCTGCTGGCCAATGATCTGCAGCCGGCCGCCGTTTCGCTGATGCCCGAGCTGCGCCGCACGCTGACGGCCGGGCGCGAGCACGGCGCGCTCGGCGCGATCGTCTCCGGCTCCGGCCCGACGTGTGCGTTCCTGGCCGCCGACGCCAGGGCCGCCAGGGAGCTCGCGGTCTCGCTCACCGGCGCGGGGGTCTGCCGCTCGGTCGCGGCGACCAGCGGACCGGCGCCCGGCGCGGCGATCACGGCTAGCCAGGGGCCCGCGTGAACCTGGTCAACCTGGAGGCGGCGAGCAAGGCCTACGGCCAGCGGGCGCTGCTGGCGGCGGTGTCCCTCGGGGTGGCGGCCGGCGACCGGGTCGGCGTCGTCGGGCGCAACGGGGCCGGGAAGACCACGCTGCTCGCCGCGCTGGCCGGCGCGGCTGACCTGGACTCGGGCCGCGCGACGCGGGCCAGGGACATCCGGATCGGCTACCTGCCGCAGAGCGAGCAGCTGTCCGGCGTGGTCCGGGACCTCGTGTTCGGCGCGGTGCCCGAGCACGTCTGGGCCACGGACGCGCGCAGCCGCGGCGTGATCAGCGTGCTGCTGTCCGGCATTGACCTCGATGCCCGCGCCGAACGGCTGTCGGGGGGCGAGCGCCGCCGCACCGCGCTGGCCGCCCTGCTGTGGGGCGACAATGACCTGCTCCTGCTGGACGAGCCGACCAACCATCTCGACATCGACGCGATCCGCTGGCTTGCCGGGTACCTGCGCGAGCACGAGCAGGCCTACGTGGTGGTCACCCACGACCGGTGGTTTCTCGACGCGGTCAGCGACCGGACCTGGGAGGTCGCCGACGGCCGGGTGCACGCCTACGAAGGCGGATACTCGGCGTACGTGCTGGCCAGGGCCGAGCGGGCCAGGATCGCCGCCGCCGACGACCAGCGGCGCCGCAACCTGCTCCGCAAGGAGCTGGCGTGGCTGCGCCGCGGGCCGCCCGCCCGGACCAGCAAGCCGAAGTTCCGGATCGAGGCGGCCACCGCGCTGATCTCGGACGAGCCGCCGCCGCGCGACGGGATCGAGCTGACCCGGATCGCCGCCGCGCGGCTCGGCAAGACCGTGCTGGAACTGCAGGATGTCACGGTCCGGGCGGGCCAGCGTGACCTGCTGCGCGACGTCACCTGGCAGCTGGCCCCCGGCGAGCGGGTCAGCGTGGTCGGGGCGAACGGCAGCGGCAAGACCACCCTGCTCCAGGTGCTCGCGGGGCGCCTGCCGGCCGCGTCGGGAAAGGTCGTCCGCGGCCAGACCGTCCGCCTCGGCTACCTGACGCAGGAGCCGCCGCCCGTCGATCCGGAGCTGCGGGCGCTGGAAGCCGCCCAGCAGATCCGGGGCTCGCTGGTGATCGGCCGCCGGGAGACGTCTGCGAGCCAGCTGCTCGAGCGCTTCGGCCTGCGCGGTGACCGGCAGTGGACGCGAGTCGGCGAGCTGTCGGGCGGCGAGCGGCGGCGGCTGCAGCTGCTGATGGTGCTGATGGCCGAGCCGAACGTGCTGCTTCTTGATGAGCCCACCAACGACCTGGACATCGAGACGCTGACCGAGCTGGAGGACATGCTCGACGGCTGGGCCGGGTCGGTCGTCGCGGTCAGCCACGACCGGTATTTCCTCGAGCGGGTGACTGATCACGTCATCGCGGTGGTCGACGGCCGGCTGCCCTTTCTGCCGGGGGGCGTGGAGGAGTACCTGGAGCTGCGTGCGCGCGGCCAGGACTCCCGTCCCGCCGCGCGCGGGGGGCAGACGGCCGGCCCCGGAGCACCGGATGGGGGCGGGGCCGGAGGCGGGCCGTCGGCCGCGGCGCGCAAGCGGGCCGGGCAGAAGGAGCTGGTCCGGCTGGAGCGCCAGCTTGGCCGGCTTACGGAGACCGAGGCCAAGCTCAGCGCCGCGCTCGCGGAGAACGCTGCTGACTACGAGCGGCTGATCGAGCTTGGCGCGCAGCATCGCGCGGTCCAGTCGGAGAAGGCCGAGCTGGAGGAACGCTGGCTCACGCTCGCGGAGGAGCTGTCTGGTTAACGGCCCGCGGCGGGTCACAGGCGGCCGGTCAGCGGCGGTCAGCCAGCAGGAACGCCAGCGCGATGACGCCGTAGCCGACCTCATTGGCGTGCTCGTTCGGGCCGCGCGGCGGCCGCTTGCAGATCCAGGTCCACTCGCACACGGTGGCTACATTCCGCGGGACCGTGCCGATGCCGGGCAGCCGGACGTGATCATTGAAATCGGCGCTGTGGAAGGCGCCGAAGACGTCAGCGACGCGAGCGTGGTAGCGCGTGTAGACCCTGGTCAGCAGAGTGTTGTAGGCGAGGGCGAGCCGTTCGCTGACCGCCGCTATCTCCTTGCCGGTCCGGTTCCTCAGCCACCCCGCGAGCTCGGGCACGTAGTAGCTCATCCCGATGATGGTGACCTTGCTGCCCGCGGCGGCCCGCAGCCGGCGCAAGATGGTGGCCAGGTTGGCCAGGGTGTTCCTGAACGTCGAGTTCAGGCACCGGGCGATGTGGCCCGCCGCGATGTCACCCGCCGGGATGCCGATGATGCAGGCGTTCGGGTCGTTGGCGCCGATGTCGATGGTGATCAGCGAGATCCGGCCGCGGTGGGCGCGCAGGAAGCGGTCCGCGGCCGCAAGCTGCGCGCCGCCGCCGGGGTACCGGCAGGTTCCGCCGTGGATCATGGTCGCGGTGGTCTCGCCGGAACAGCCCAGCTTCACCAGGCGCAGGCCAGGGGCCTGCCGGTGCAGAACGGCATAAAGCTGGTCGGGGTAGCCCTGCCGCGTCGCCATGCTCCCGCCGGTGGCATCGGGCTGAACGCCCACCGACAGCGAGTCGCCGAGGGACACGTAGTAGCTGCGGCCAGCCGGTGCGCCGGGGGCGGCCGGTGCTGAACTCGGTGCGGTCGCGGTGTCCGAGCAGGCGGTGATCGTGCTCGCGGTGACCGCGCACAGCGCGAGCATGGCAGCGACGCGGCGGGCCAGCACAGCGCGGCGGGCGAGCACGGCGCAGCAGGCGAGCACGGCGCAGACCCCCTGTGGCGCTGGCGGGATGACCGGGATCCTCAGTGTATGAAGCCAGTCGGCTGAGCGCGCCGCGCCAGCAGTCACGCTCGGTGCTGTCCGGTGTCCCCTGCGGCGTCGAAGGGAGTGAGCAGGGTCCGCAGCAAGCGGGCCAGTTCGTCGCGCTGGTCCTCGTCGAGCCCGGCCAGCAGCGCTCGCTCGCTGAGCAGCAGGTCGGCCAGCGCCGCATCGGCGGCCTGGCGGCCACGATCGGTCAGCACGACGAAGACGCCTCGCTTGTCCTGCGGGTCGGGCTGCCTGCTCACCAGGCCGCCGCTGGCGAGCCGGTCGATCCGGTTCGTCATCGTGCCTGAGGTCACCAGAGTCGCCCGCAGCAGGGCGCCGGGACTGAGCCGGTAGGGCGGCCCCTGCCGGCGCAGCGCGGAGAGGACGTCGAATTCCCAGGGCTCCAGCCCGTGCGCGGCGAATGCGGCGCGCCGGGCCCGGTCCAGGTGCTTGGCCAGCCGGGAGACCCGGCTGAGCACGTGCAGCGGCGCCACGTCCAGGTCGGGCCGCTCCGCCTGCCAGCCGGCCACGAGCTCGTCCACCTCGTCGCGGGGCGCTGCACGGTCAGCAGCGCCCGGACCCGGCCCGGGTTTCGGCGCCATGCTGGGCAGCATATCTCTTGACATCGAGACTCTCGCCGGGTAAACCACCGGGGAAAGGTATCTCGACATCAAGAGATTGGACTGACGGCATGTGGGACCCGGGCCAGTACCTGCGCTACTCAGACGAGCGCTCGCGGCCGTTCTTCGACCTGATGGGCCGCGTGCGCGCGGACAGCCCCCGCTTCGTCGCCGACCTGGGCTGCGGACCAGGGAACCTGACGGCCACGCTCGCCGCCCGCTGGCCGGCGGCCGAGATCGAGGGCATCGATTCCTCGGCGGAGATGGTCGATGCCGCCCGGCGCCTGCCCGAGGTGAGCGGCCCCGGCGGTCCGGCGCAGAGCCGGCTCCGCTTCACGCTGGGCGACGTGACGGACTGGCAGCCTGGCCAGCCGGCGGACGTCATCGTGTCCAATGCGGTTCTGCAGTGGGTTCCTGGCCATCTTGAGGTGCTGGCCCGGTGGGCTGGGCTGCTCTCCCCGGGAGGCTGGCTGGCCTTCCAGATCCCGGGTAACTTCGACCAGCCCAGTCACGCGATCCTGCGTGCGATGGCGGTCTCAGACCGCTGGCGGCCGCTGCTGGCGGGCGCCGAGCTCAACCGGCAGTCCGCGGACCCGGCGCAGTACGCCGACCTGCTGAGCCGGGCGGGCTGCGAAGTCGATGCCTGGGAGACCACCTACCTGCATGTGCTGCCCGGCGAGGACCCGGTCCTGGACTGGTACAAGGGCACGGGCCTGCGCCCGGTCCTGGCGATCCTGCCCGACGGGGCGGCGGCGGAGTTCCTCGCGGATTACGGGGCGCGGCTGCGCGAGGCGTACCCCGCGGCGTCCTACGGGACGCTCTTCCCGTTCCGGCGGGTGTTCGCGGTCGCCCGCCGCCACTGACCTGGGTGGCCGCCGGCGCCCCCCGCCAAGAAGCTTGCCGCCTCAGGTTTCCGCGGCCAGCCGCCGCAGTGCCTCGTCTGAGATGCGGGGCTTGTGAGCCAGCTGGGACAGGCCGTTCCAGGCCATGTTGACCAGGTGCGCCGCGACGACCTCGATGTTCGGCTTGCGCGCATCGAGCCACCACTGACCGGTGAACGCGACCATACCGACCAGCATCTGCGCGTACATCGGCGCGAGCTTGGGATCGTAGCCGCGCTCTTTCAGCACGTCGGCGAGGATGTACTCGACCTGGCTGGCGACGTCGCTGATCAGGCTGGCGAAGGTGCCCGATCCGGATGCGGGATTGGAGTCCCGGACCAGGATGCGGAAGCCGTCGCTGTTGTCCTCGATATAGCGCAGCAGCGTAACGGCGGCGACCTCGAACTTCTCCATCGTGTCGTCGCCGTCCAGCAGCCGGGTGGCCATGCCCAGGAAACGCTCGACCTCGCGGTCGACCACCACCGCATACAGGCCCTCTTTGCCGCCGAAGTGCTCGTAGACGACCGGCTTGGAAACGCCGGCCTGGGCGGCAATCTCCTCGATGGAGGTGCCGTCCAGGCCTCGCTCGGCGAACAGGCGCCGCCCGATATCGAGCAGTTGCTCGCGGCGTTCCTTGCCGGTCATTCGCCTGCGGCTGGCATTTGAGGGTTGGCTCACCACTCCATCATGCTGGCCCGCGCACGGCTCAGCCAGCCGCATCGGCCTTTACCGCCTCGGCCCTGGCCGGCGACCGCTTAGTCATCGAGCCCAGTTTCCGGGTGCTGCCGCTGTGCTTGGCGGTGAGGCGCTGCTCGTCTGGCCACCGGACGTTGGTAGCCCAGCCGAGCTTCTCGGTGACCCAGATCAGCCGCGCGGCCATGTCGATCTGGCCTTTGAGCACGCCGTGCCGGGCGCAGGTCGGGTCGGAGTGATGCAGGTTGTGCCAGGACTCGCCGAAGGACAGGACCGCCAGCCAGGCCACGTTCCGTGACTTGTCACGGACGTCGAACTCTTCCTTGCCGAAGGTGTGGCAGATGGAGTTGATCGACCAGGTGACGTGGTGCAGGAAGGCGATCCGGACCAGGCTGGCCCAGAAGAACGCCATGACAGCGCCCTGCCACGACATGGACCACAGGCCGCCGATCAGGGCCGGGGCCAGCAGGGAGAAGGCCACCAGCCAGGGAAAGGCCCGCGAGATGCGCTGGATGTCGTCGTCGGCGAGCAGGTCCGGGACGAACTTCTCCTTGGAGGTGCGGTTGCCCTCGAACATCCAGCCGATGTGGGCGAAGCCGAGGCCCTTGATCAGGGCCTTCCAGTCACTGCCGAACCGCCACGGCGAGTGGGGGTCGCCTTCCTTGTCGCTGTACTTGTGGTGGCGGCGGTGATCAGCGGTCCAGGTCAGCACCGGGCCCTCGATGGCCAGGCTGCCGGCGATCGCCAGCGCGATCTTGAGGCCCCGGTTCGCCTTGAAGGACGAGTGGGTGAAGTACCGGTGAAAGCCCATGCTGATCCCGAGGCCCGAGACCATGTAGAAGACGACGGCGATGACGACGGTCTGCCAGGTGATGCCCCAGCCCCAGGCCAGCGGCACGGCGGCGATGAGGGCGAGCATGGGCACGACGACGAACGTGGCGATCAGGATCTTCTCGCCGGTGCCGGCCTTGTCAGCATCGAGGTCAGGTCGCGGCGCCGGGCGCGCAGGGGCCGGCGGGGCCGCAGGGGCCACGGGCGTCGCAGTGATCTCGGTTGTTGTCATAGGGATCCTCGCTAGCAGTCGGGCCTGCTTCTGACGGGGGAGCGCGTTCCGCACAACCATGGGCAGGGGCCGATGCAAATACGCTTACGTAACCGTAGGCTACGCTACCGTAGGTCGCGCAAGAGCCAGGACAGAATTTCCTTAATTCGGCGTGAACCTCACCTCTACCCCGCTGCGCGTTCCCAATCCCCGCCGCGCCGTGGTCGTGCCGCGTGAAGCCTGATGGGCCTGGTCAGCGGGGCGCGCTTGCCAGGCGAGCCGCCCTGGCGGGCGGTCCCGGCGGGCTGCGGGCCTGCCGGTAACAGTAATTCTCGCCCGCGCGGCGCCCGGATTGCCCGGCAGCGATCTTGTCGGGACCAGGCGGTATAGTTCGAATATGAATTCGATCCCCCGTAATTCGGCACAGTTAACTGATCACTGCTACATCACCGATAAGGGCCTCACCGATCAGCGCCGCGAGCATGCGATCAGCCTGCGACGGACGGGACACTTGCGCCGGGAGATCAAGGAGATCCTCGGCATCTCCGGCAACTCCACGCTGGACCGGGCGCTGCGGGGAGTGCCGCCGCCGGCCTGGACGCTCCGGCCGCGAGCCAAGGACGCGGTACGTGCCAGGGCGCGCACCTTGCGCGAGCAGGGCCTGGATTACGAGGACATTGCCGCGGCGCTGGGCGTCTCGAAAAGCTCGGTGTCGCTCTGGGTCCGCGACATGCCTCGCCCGGAGCGGCTCAGTCCTGAGCAATGCCGGCAGCGCTCAGCCGAAGGGGCGCGACTGTACTGGGAGGCCGAACGACCCGCACGGGAAGCGAGGCGAGTGGCAGTCCGGGACGCGGCCGCCGCCGAGATCGGCACGCTGACCGCTCGCGAGATCGTCATCGCGGGTGCCATCGCCTACTGGTGCGAGGGCGGAAAGAACAAGCCGCACTGCCGGCGGGATCGTGTCATCTTCATGAACAGCGACGCTGCGATGATCACCTTCTTCCTGCGCTTTCTCGAGACGGTGGGGGTTGCCAGGGAACGGATGGTCTTCCGGGTGCAGATCCATGAAAGCGGGGATGTCGAGCGCGCCATCCGCTTCTGGCAGGAAGTCACCAAGGCGCCAGCCGATCAATTCCGGCGTACATCTCTCAAACACCACAACCCCCTCACTATCCGGAAGAACGTCGGCGATACCTATCACGGCTGCCTCCGCGTGGAAGTGCGTACAAGCGTTGATCTCTACCGGAAGATCGAGGGCTGGGCCCAAGCTGCGATGGCCGGGCCTGGCGGGCCCGTCAGTCACTCCAGGTGGGGTGCCGAACCGGGTTAACGCCCGCTGTGCTCCCGGGGAAGGATTCGAACCTTCGTTGACGGGACCAAAACCCGTAGTCATGCCACTAGACCACCCGGGATTGACGCTCGCCGCAACTCTACCGGGATTCAACCGCACCCCAAGGCGCAAGTCTGGCCGCTGATGCGTGAATGTCCACCTGCGGCAGGCATGGCGGAACGAACTGCCACTGCCTCAGAGCGCCCTCCGTAAGGCTACTATCGAGGCGGAATTCAGCTGGAGTGCCGGCGGGCGCGGTTGCCGCGGCGGTGGCCTTCAGCAGCGGGGAACTGTCATACCTTGCGACGGCGTGCACAGCGGTGCCTGCCGATAATGGCGCGATGCCTCGCCGTGGCCGACCTCAGGCCGGTCGCGGTCCCGCACTGGGGACCCTCGGGTGCCCAAGCGGCCCCGGCCCTGGGGGCCGTCCGGACTGGCGCAGGTGGCCGGGCGGTATCCTGCCGGGAACGGGAGCGTGAACCGCCAGGTGAGTGGCCCGCTTACGGCCTGCAGCGATACTGAGGAGCTGAGCCGAGTGAGCGCTAGCGGACCGGCCGCCGTCATCATTCTTGCGGCGGGCGAAGGCACGCGGATGAAGACACCCGTCCCCAAAATGCTGCACGAGGTGTGCGGCCGGGCAATGCTCGGCTATGTCATCGAGGCGGCGCGCGAGCTCGACCCGGCCAGCCTGATCGTCGTCGTCGGACACGGTCGCGGCCAGGTGGCGGACTACCTGGCCCAGGCGGCGCCGGAGGCCCGGGTCGTCGTCCAGGAGCGCCGCGGGGGCACTGGCCACGCCGTCCGCATCGCCCTCGAGGCGGTGGGCATTCTCCATGGCACCGTGGTCGTCACCTACTCAGACACTCCCCTGCTGCGCGGGGCGACGCTGGCCGATCTGGTCGCCGGGCACCACGCCGCGGGCGCTGCCGTCACGGCACTGACCGCCATTGCTGACGACCCGACCGGCTACGGCCGCATCGTGCGCGATGGGAAGGGATCCTTCGCCGCGATCGTCGAGCAGGCGGATGCGACCCCCGAGCAGCAGGCGATCCAGGAGATCAACACCGGCATGTACGCCTTCGAGGGCGACCTGCTGGCCGATGCGATCAAGCGGGTGCGGACCGACAACGCCAAGGGCGAGGAATACCTCACCGATGTGGCCGGGATCCTGCGCGGTGATGGCTATCCGGTGGCTACCGTCCGCTGCGACGACTTCGACGAGGTGCTCGGCGTTAACGATCAGGCCCAGCTCGCCTGGGCCCGGCGGCTCGTGAACGAGCGTCTGCTCGGCTCCTGGATGGGAGCAGGCGTGACGGTTGTGGACCCGGCCAGCACCTGGGTGGATGTCGGGGTCACCCTGGAGGCCGGGGTGCGGATCGAGCCGAGCACTCAGCTGGAGGGCAGGACGGCGGTCGCGGCCGGGGCGCATGTCGGACCCAGCTGCCTGCTTCGTGATACCGCCGTGGCAGCAGGAGCCACGGTCATTCAGTCCGTCTGTGAATCCGCCGTCGTCGGCGAGGGTGCCAGCGTCGGGCCGTTCGCGTACCTGACGCCAGGGACCAGACTGGAGGCCGGAGGGCGCGCCGCTGGCGGCGGGCCATCCCCGGTGCCGCAATCAGAGGGAGAGCAGGCGCAGTGACCGGCATTACCGCATCCGGCGAGAAGAAGATGATGCTCTTCTCGGGCCGGGCCTACCCCGATCTGGGCACCGAGATAGCCGGGTGCCTGGGCATTGAGCCGACGCCGACCACCATGTACGACTTCGCCAACGGCGAGATCTTCGTCCGCTTCCTCGAGTCGGTCCGCGGCTCGGACGCGTTCGTCCTGCAGAGCCACACCGCTCCGATCAACCGGTGGATCATGGAGCACCTGATCATGGTGGATGCGCTCAAGCGCGCGTCGGCGAAGCGGATCACCGTGGTGGCCCCGTTCTTCGGCTACGCCCGGCAGGACAAGAAGAGCCGCGGCCGGGAGCCGATCTCCGCGCGGCTCATGGCCGACCTGTTCCTGACGGCCGGCGCCGACCGGATCATGGCCGTCGACCTGCACACCGCGCAGATCCAGGGCTTCTTCGACGGCCCGGTCGACCACCTCTTCGCGCTGCCGATCCTCGCCACCTACATCGAGAGCCGGCTGGATCTGTCCCAGGTCACTGTCGTGGCGCCGGATGCGGGACGGGTCCGGGTCTGCGAGCGGTGGACCGATCGGCTTGGCTGCCCGCTGGCCATCATCCACAAGCGCCGCGACCCGGATGTCGCTAACCAGGTCAAAGTCCTCGAGGTCGTCGGCCAGGTAGCCGGCCGCACCTGCATCCTGGTGGACGACATGATCGACACCGGGTCCACGATCGCGAACGCCGCCGAGGCGCTCTTTGAGCAGGGCGCAGCCCAGGTGATCGTCACCGCGACCCACGGCGTGCTTTCCGGCCAGGCCGTGGACCTGCTGAAGAACTCAGGCATCAGCGAGGTCATCGTCACCAATACGCTGCCCATTCCCGATGACAAGCGCTTCGACAAGCTGACGGTCCTGTCGATCGCGCCGCTGTTCGCCCGGGCGGTCAGGGAGGTGTTGAGCGACGGATCGGTGTCGTGCCTGTTAGACGGGCAGAGCTGACTTTAG
>JBKQMG010000216.1:0-8383 GCA_052146815.1 Streptosporangiaceae bacterium
TGCTCGCCGAAGGCGATGCGCCGGTCGAGGTCACGCTCGGCCAGGAAGATGCCCCACCGGTAGTCCTTCATGACGACGTGGCCGAAATGGGCCCAGCCCTGGCGGCCGACATTCACCGCCGTGCGCAGGTAAACGTCCTCGGTCGGCAGGGTCGGCCCCATGGCCTGCCACCAGGAAAGGAAATTGGGCTGCCAGGACTCCAGCGCCCGCTGCAGCCGCCGGTCGTCGCGCAGGCCGACGTTGTTGGGGATCTTCTCGGTGTAGTCGGCGGTCGTCACGTCAGACTCGCTTCCAGTCGAAGTCAGCTCGCTGCCCGGTGCCGAACTTGCGCAGTGCGCCGTCGGGCCCGGAAGCGTTGGGGCGGTAGAAAATCCAGTTCTGCCAGGCCGTCAGCCGGCCGAAAATCTTCGTCTCCATGGTTTCCGGGCCTGCGAACCGGTAGTTGGCTTCGAGGCCGGTGAGCGCGTCCGGGCTGAAGCTGGAGCGCTCCTCGACCGAGATCCGGACTTCCTCGTCCCAGTCGATGTCGTCGGGCGCGAATGTCACCAGGCCCAGCCGCTCGGCGTCTTCGGCCTCCAGCGGCTGCCCAGACTGCTGCCGGACCGCCGCGTGGGCCGGCTCGTCGTCCAGGAAGCGCGTCCGCAGCCGGGTCAGCCCGTTGCCCATGGGCAGCGGGCCGAAGTTCACCGGGCCGGCGACGATGGCAGCGGGGGCCGCATCGGGGTCGATGTCCTCGAAGACGCCGAACAGCTGGAAGGAGCGGTCCGCGGCCAGGGCGAGCTCGAGCAGCGACCCGGCGAAGCAGCTGCCCGGCTCGATCAGCGCGATCAGGCTGCGGCTGGTGACGTCCAGCCGCTTGAGCGTCCGCTTGAGGTACAGCAGGATCTCGCTGGCCAGCCAGTCGCCGGCGTGGTCGAGCAGCAGCCGGTCGTAAGCCAGCACCCGCTGCGGATCGCCCTGCGTGCGCAGCACCCAGGTGCCTAGATCGCTCTCGTTAGTGCGCAGGTCGAGAATCAGGTCATCGAGCTCCCGGGTAACGCGCAGGGTGTAGAAGCTGTCGCCTTGCGCGCGGACCTCCTCGATGCCGTCAGGCGCATCGCTATCGGGGCCGAGGACCGTGATGCTGACCGTGCGGCCGGCCCGGTCGAGCTCTGCTGAGACGTAGCGGTACTCGATCGCGTCGTCCGTGCGGGTCTTGTCCAGTGGTGTCAGCGCGACGCCGGCCGCGTCCGGCGGCCGTTTCGACGCGGCGGCGAGTTCGGCGGCGCGCGCGTGGACGGTCTCCTGCCACTTCGCCCGCGGTACCGCCTCGTCGACCAGGCGCCATTGCACCGCCTTCCTGCCGCTGACGCCCTCGGACCTCGTCGAGAAGTAGTCGGCCAGGTCCCGGCGCACGTGCCGCTTGTCCACGACCCGCGTCAGCCCGCCGGTGCCGGGCAGGACGCCCAGCAGGGACAGCTCAGGAAGCGAGACCGCCGAGGACCGGTCGTCGATGAGCATGATGTGCTCGCACGCCAGGGCGAGCTCGTAGCCGCCGCCTGACGCCGTGCCGTTGAGGGCCGCCAGGTACGTCTGGCCGGAGTATGCGGTGGCGTCCTCGATGCCGTTGCGCGTCTCGTTGGTGAACTTGCAGAAGTTCACCTTCCACGAGTGCGGCGATGCGGCCAGCATGCGGATGTTCGCGCCGGCGCAGAAGATCTTGTCCTTGCCGCTCGTGACGATCACGCTGCGCACTTCCGGATGCTCGAACCGCAGGCGCTGCACCGCGTCGTAGAGCTCGATATCGACGCCGAGGTCGTAGGAGTTCAGCTTGAGCTCGTAGCCGGGCACGAGGCCTGCGTCCTCCGCAACGTCCATCGTCAGCGTGGCGACCGCCCCGTCGGCGGTCAGGCGCCAGTGCCGGTACCGCTCAGGGGTGACCCGGAACTCCACTCTGGGCCTGGCCTCGCCGGCGTCGGCGGACGCGGCCGCGGACGCGGGGTCAGGGTCGGGACCGCGGGTCATCACGCTCGTCATGAATGGGCCCTTCGAGAGCTTCCTGCTGGACCTTTCAATGCTCTACGATTCTTGTCTATTACGTCAAGCGTATGTAGAGGATTTGAAGGTACTGGCTGTCCGGCCCTGCCGCTGCGTCCGGCCCCTTCCCTAGAGTGACCTCAGCACCTGCGACGCCAGTACATCCCGCGGGCGCAGCGCCGGGCACCGCGGGCAGTTGCCTGCAAGTCGATGGAGGTGGCCGGTGACCCAGGTCGGGCCAGCTGACGCGGCCGACCGCCCGGCCGAGCCCGTCTCGTCTCGCCGCCCCGAAGAACGGGCCGAAAGCGCGAGGAGCCTGCTGCTCACCGTTCTGGGCGAGCTGGTGCTGCCCGCCGGCGGGACGGCGTGGACGTCATCGCTGATCGAGGTGATGGCGCGCCTCGGCTTCGAGGAGAAGGCATGCCGCCAGGCGCTCCTGCGGATGGCCAGTGCCGACTGGCTGGTGCCTGAGCGGGTAGGCCGGCGGACACGCTGGACGCTGACGCCCGGCGCGCTGCGTTCGCTCGCCGGGGGCACCGACCGCATCTTCGGCTTCGCCAGGTTCTCGCCGGACTGGGACAGGCAATGGCTGCTGGTGCTGGTGCTGGCCCGGGCACCTGAGGCAGACCATCGGGCACGCCACGTCCTGCGATCGCGGCTGGCCTGGCTAGGGCTGGGCAGCCCGATGCCCGGCGTGTGGATCAGCACGCATACCGAGCGCGCCGATGAGGTGCAAGAGGTACTGCGGCAGGCCGGCGTCATCGATGATGCCCGGATCTTCACGGGCAGGTACCTCGGCGGCGGTGCGATCAGCGAGCTCGCCGGGCAGGCGTGGGACCTGGCCGCGATCGACGAGTCCTACCGGCAGTTCGCCAGCGAGTTCGACACCGCAAGCCGGGGCCAGGATCCTGTAGCGGCCGTGATCAGGCTGGTTCATGCCTGGCGGCGCTTCCCCCGCTACGATCCGGCGCTGCCAGCGGAGCTGCTGCCCGCGACGTGGGCTGGCTGCGCGGCAACGGCGCTGTTCCGCCGTCGCTACGCAGCCTGGTCCGGCGACGCTCGCCTCGCCTGGACGCAGCTGGAGAGTCACGCGCACTGAGACCTGGTGTCGTGCCTCAGCCGGGGGCGAAAGGCTCTGCCCTGCTGGTCTATGGCCGCTTACTGTGAGCGCATGACCGGCGGCGCAGGGATCTGCCTCAAGGACGGGCGGCCCGTCGTGCTGCGCGCGGCGGGGCATCACGATGGCGCCGCGATCGTGCGGCTGCTGAACGAGGTGTCGCCGGCCGCGTTCCGCAGCCGCTTCCAGTGCGAGCGGGCTGCTCCTAGTCAGGTGGCCAGGCTGGCCCGGACAGGCTCACCGCCGGGAACCGCATGCATCCTGGCGGCCGGGGCGGCTGAGCCGGACCGCGTGGTCGGCGAGGCACGGTACGTGCCGATCGGCGGCGGCGCCGCCGAGCTGGCGCTGATCATCCTTGATGACTACCAGGGCGCCGGGCTGGGCCGCCGGCTGCTGGCGGCGCTCGCCGCCGCCGCCGCCGGGGCCGGCATCGAGCGGCTGCGGGCGGTCGTCAGGCTGGACAACGCCGCGATGCTGGGCCTGATCACCGGCAGCGAATGGATCCTGGCGGAGGCCACCGATGAGTGCCTGATGGCCAGCGTGGAGATCTCCGCAACCGGGGACATGCCAGGCTGGCCGCGCGACTCCGCCAGACCGCGGGTCCTGCTGGAGCGCCGCGGCTGGATTGACGACCGGCGCACGGCTGAGCTGCGCGCGGCCGGTCATAACATCCGCCAGTGCCCCGGTCCCGACCAGCAAGCGGGGCGCCGCTGCGCGCTGCTGGTCTCCGGCGACTGCCCGCTCGCCGCCGAGGCAGACCAGATCATCTCCGCCCTGCCCGGGGACGACCCGGGATGCGCGGCGGTAGCCGCGGCGCACCGGCGGCGCTGGCCGGGCAAGCTCGCCGACTGAGCAGGCGAGGCCGTCCGGCTCGCAGGAAGGCCGGGCGGCAAAGGACCAGTTCGCACTGGCGCCTCGCCGTCCGGCCAGCCTGCCCGCCGCTCGCGCCGGAGAACGCGCCTACGACTGGCCCTGCAGCCGGCAGCGCATCAGGGTTAGCCCGGCTGCCCAGCATTGGCTGCGCCCGCCGCGGTGCCGCCGGTTCACTCTTCTGGCGGAAGCTCTACTGGGGAGGAGGGCTCCGGTGGGATCGCGGGGTGCGCCTGGCCGGTGGCGTGCTGACGCTGCAATGTCGCCTTCGTTGACAGCGTAACGATTCAGCGTCCGATTGAGCTGACTGGCGAGCGCGACCTCTTCCTCGTGCGGAGGGAGCGCAGCGCCTCAGTCAGGCGGCTCTGGTGCGGTATCTGACTGGCACCCGCTCTGCCTAAGCTGTAGGGCGGCTCGGCCTGACCAGCCGGCGGATAGCAACATGCTGAAGCATTCCGGACCCGATCCAGAGCCTGGGACGGCCAGCCTGCGCGGAGAGGAAGCTGGATGCTCGTCGAGGACGTACGCCGCGTGCTGGTGATCGGCGGCGGCACGATGGGGGTGCAGATCGCGCTCCAGGTGGCGGTCCACGGCTACGACGTCGTCCTGCACGACACCGACTCGGCGGTCCTTGATGCAGCACCGGCGCGCCTTCGCAGCGACGGGCAGGACCGGATCGCGGCGGGCCGTCTTGATGCCGGCCAGCTCGAGGGGGCGCTCGCGGTCATCGAGTGCATCGCTGACCCGGCGGGCGCCGCGGCCGGGATCGACATCGTCAGCGAGTCGGTGCCCGAGGACCCACAGCTCAAGGGACGAGTCCTCGGCCAGTTCGACAGGCTGTGCCCTCAACGGACAGTGTTCACCACGAACACCTCGACGCTGCTTCCCTCGATGTTCGCGGCTGCGACCGGGCGGCCTGACCGTTTCGCGGCGCTGCACTTCCACACCCCCGTCTGGTCGTCCAACGTCGCCGACGTCATGCCGCACCCTGGCACTTCAGCGGAGACGACGCAGCTCCTGGTGGCCTTCGCCCGGCGCATCGGCCAGATTCCTATCCAGCTGCGGCAGGAGAACTTCGGCTACGTCTTCAACGCCCTGTACACCGCGATCAACCGCGAGGCCCTCACGCTGGCCGCGAACGGGATCGCGTCCGTCGAGGACGTCGACCGCGCCTGGATGGCAATCATGAAGATGCCCGTCGGCCCGTTCGGGATGCTCGACGGGGTAGGCCTGGACACGGCCTGGCACATTACCGACTACTGGGCACGGCAGACCGGCGACCCGCAGACGCGCGCTAACGCCGCGCTCCTCCGGTCCTACCTGGACCGCGGCCGCCTGGGCGTCAAGAGCGGCAGCGGCTTCTACGATTACCCCAGCCCCGCCTATCAGAGACCCGGCTTCCTGGAGTCGGGTTCCGGCACCTGACCCTTCCCTCGGCGGCCCCGGCCGTGGTGGCGCGAGCTGTCGCGAGCCTTGACATCCTGAGCCACGGACGCGCCGAGCTCGGCATCGGCGCGGGCTGGTTCTGGGACGCGATCGAGACGATGGGTGCCCGGCGCCTCGGTCCGGGAGACAGTATCGAGGCTCTCGACGAAGCCATTCACGTCATCCGCGAGCTGTGGGACGCCGGCCGGCGGGACGGCGCGCGGTTCGAGGGCAAGCACTACCGGCTGGCGGGCGCCCTTCGCGGGCCGGCGCCCGTGCACGACATCAGCATCTGGGTCGGCGCGTACAAGCCCAGGATCCTGAGGCTGGTCGGCCGGCTCGCCGACGGGTGGCTCCCTGCATCCCCGTGATCAAGCCCGGCGATCTCGCCGCCGGCAACGCCGTGATCGACGCGGCGGCTGCCGGGGCCGGCCGCGAACCCCGTGCGATCCGGCGGCTCGTGAATCTGGGACCAGGAGCAGTCCCCGCGCCCGCGCGTGAGGCGGCCGCGGAGCTCGCCAGGCTCGCGCTCGAGGACGGGATCGGGACCTTCATCCTGGCCGGAAACGATCCACGCGGCATTGCGGACTTCGCCTCCGAGGTTGCGCCCCGCGTCCGGGAGGCTGTCGAGCAGGCGCGGCTGCGCGGGCCAGGCCGCCCGCCCGCGGTGGCGGGAGCGGCAACGATCGGCACCTGCCCGCCGGCGGAGGAGGCGGAAGCGCCTGGCGAGACCGAGGATCAGCGGCTGTGGCTTGCGCCGACGCCGGACCAAGGGATCCGCCTCAGCGGCCGGGCCCCCTGGGACGAGTGGGCGCGGCCGCGCCGGGACCGCTCGGGCCCTGAGGTGACCTACACAGACCAGGGACGCCGCGTAGGGAAAACCCTGATCGAGGTGCATGACATGCTCCGGGGAGAGCTGTCGGACCTGCGGGACATCCTGCGGCAGGTACGCGACGGGGCGATGCGGGCCGGGGACGCCAGAGCGGCGCTGAATGAGATGGCGCTGCGCCAGAACGACTGGACGCTGGGCTCGTTCTGCGCCCGCTACTGCACCGTCGTGGCGCAGCATCACGGCATCGAAGACGCCTCCGTGTTCCCCTACCTGGCGCGCCGCGAACCGCAGCTTAAACCGGTGACTGACCGGCTGACCGCCGAGCACCTGGTGATTCATGACGCGATCGAGGAGGTCGACCGGGCGCTCGTTCAGCAGATGACACGACCGGAGAACCACGACGCCATCCAAGGCGCGATCGATTACCTGACCGACGCCCTCCTCTCGCACCTCGCCTACGAGGAACAGGAACTCGTGGAGCCGCTGGCGCGGCTCGGGTTCTACCCGGACCAGGTTCCCGTCAGCTGAGACTCGTAAGCCCTGAACTGCCGGTCTCTGCGACCGTCCTGGGCTGTGGTTGACCCCACGGCACCCTGGCGAATGGCGCGCCAATGGCACGGTGATCTGGCAAGTCGCGAGCGCTGGCTAGCAGGCGATGGCCGCACTCCCGTCGGCAGCTAGTGAGATGGTGACCCGATGGATCCCCTGCAGCTTCTGGCTGACGAGCTGGAGACAGCCCTGGCTGGGCATCTCGCCGCTCAGCACGACCTGGGCCCGCCAGACTGGTCTGAACTTCGTGTTCTGCGGCGCCCGTGGTTCCCGGCGGAGCTAGAGATCCAGCGGGCAGATCCCATGGTCTGGGCTCCTGGGGGCCTTCCGCAAGCACGGTGTCTACGTGGCTAGCCAGAGACCTGGAGGCCGCGTGAGCGGGCGGATGATGTCCTCCTCGGCCGTGCGGAACTGAAGCGGGCCTTCACGAACCTCGGTGAGCGCCTCGCAAAGAGGGGCGTCGTCGCCGACCCCGGACCGCTCCGAGCATCTTGATGCCCCAATTACATGGCACTATGATGCAATCATGCGTACTACCCTGACCTTGGATCCCGACGTAGCCAGGCTCGTCGAGGATGCGGTTCATCGCGGTCGCAGGCCGATGAAGCAGGTGATCAACGATGCCCTGCGCCGAGCTCTGACGCAGCCACCGTCTTATCGGGAGCCGTACCGCCTCGCTGTGCACGAGGCGATGCTGCAGCCCGGCTTCGACCTGGCCGGCTTCAACCGCCTGGCAGATGAACTGGAAGACGAGGCGATCCTTGCTGCCGGGAAGCATCCTGAGTCGTGATCGTCCCCGACGTCAACCTCCTTCTCTACGCGGTCGTGTCAGCCTTCCCGCAGCACAAGTCCGCACACGCGTGGTGGGAGGAAACGATCAACTCCGCGGCCGAGATCGGCCTCGCTTCTCCGTCCGTCTTCGGCTTCATCCGGATAGCTACAAATCCGCGAATACTGTCTCCGCCGCTGCCAGTCGACGCCGCCACGGGCTACGTTTCCTCGTGGCTCGGGCAGCCGAACGTCAGCCACCTTGTCCCTGGCCCGCGACACCTTGAGCTTGCGTTCAGCCTCCTGAAGGCAGTTGGGACGGGCGGCAACCTCACGACAGACATCCAACTGGCGGCACTCGCATCCGAATACGATGCCGACATTTATTCAAATGACACCGATTTCGCCCGTTTCCCAGGACTGCGCTGGGTCAACCCATTCGACTAATTGGGCCGGGCCGCCCGATGCGGCGCCAGCGAGAGCGGGCGCCTCTTCTAGCTGGGCGAATCACAGCCGGGCGTCGCCTGACGTTGCCCGGCACTGGTCTTCATTGGCTCCCCCGATGGCTCCCGCCGAGCCAAAGGCGTCGACAGCATCTAAACATTCAGATGCCGTCGACAAATGTTCGAATCATCGAATCTAATGCCAAGCCCAGGAGGTACTATCTTGGGCGTCCCCGCACGGCCGTTTCAAGATCATGATGTGAGTCTGAGGATGGTGAAGGGCCGGTCCATGTAGCGGCTGGCCCAGCGGGTGGCTTCGGTGGTGTCGTGGCGTCCGGCCAGGCGCAGGGCTCCGATCGCGAG
>JBKQMG010000217.1:0-98840 GCA_052146815.1 Streptosporangiaceae bacterium
CCCGGATCATGGCCCGCAGCACGTCGGCCAGGGCGACGCGCGGCACGTCGAGCGTGACGGCGGCCGAGTCTGCCCACCGGGTCAGCTCCCGGTAAAGCCCGGGGCTGAGGTCGAGGGTGATCCGGACCGGTTTTGACCGGATGGCAGTGCTGCGGGGGCGCGCATCGGGCTCGGTACGGCTCGACGCTGCCGCGGCCATCTGCGCTTTGCGCTGCTGCCGCGGCGCGGTCATGACGCCACCGAGCGGACGGGAACGCACCGCCCGGTGAGGTCGCGGGCCACCCAGCGCCACACGCCGCGGCCATTCTGGGGAATCGGCATGCCGAAGCTCTGGGCGTAGACCTCCAGCCTCGGCACCGCCGTGCCCAGGACGTCATAACCGAGATCCTCCAGCGCCTCCCGGGCGTAGGCGGTGGAGTTGGCGCGGGCCACGCAGCGGTTCAGCAGGACCGCCGAGCGGGCCGGCCGGTCCCGGACCACCTCGACGTCGGCGATCTCTTCCCGTACCGGCGACGTGCGGTTGATCTCGATCGGACTCGGCGCGCAAGGGATCAGGATCTCGTCGACATACCGCAGCGCCGACCGGGCAATGGCCGCATGGTCTTCCAGCTGCGGGGCGTCAATGATCACTACGTCATCCGGCCGGGCGATCTCGGGTATGCGGCGGTGCAGATCCCGGGACGGCAGAGCCACCATCCGGAACGGGAACGCCGCCTGCGGCGGCAGGCCGGGATCCATGGCCGCGAGATCGGACCATTCCAGCGCGCTGCCGGAGGGGTCTGCGTCCACGAGGAGCACGGTGTTCCCGGCCTGCGCGAACACGTGCGCCAGCCAAACCGCCGACGTGGTCTTACCCGTGCCCGGCTTGAGGTTGACCAGGGCAATGCTGAGACCCGTCATCCAGGCAGTATTGCAGCGTCCATCGCATTTATGGTAGGGGGCGGCCGCTGATCGTTAAGGCCCGGTATCGCCGCCGTCCGGGCTGCCGGCGATCATGCAGTACTGCAGTACTGCATGAGCTGCCGCCCGCGTACGGGCCCGGATGCGGGCACGGCGTACCTGGTCCGCCATTCGGCGCGAACCGCAGTAACGCGCCTGGTGCCGATCTCGCGCATCTTTCATGCCGACCCCGGCCAAGTTACGCACAGCCTGTGGACAGCTTTGTGGAATAGATCACAGGTGCGTAAAAACGCGCCTCGTGACGCCAGGCAGAATGGACGGTCAATTCCGGAACTGCGCGAGTGCGTGACTATTAACCTTGATGTGTATCGTCATTGCGGGTCCCGTCGGCCCCGGTAAGGCAGCTCTGGCTGCCCGCCGCGTAACCTCGATCGCCGCCCGGTCAGGCGCCGGCAGAAATTCCGGGCGTCAGCGCCCGCACAAGGCCGGCACGGCGGCTGCCGTCCCACTCGAACGCGGGATCGGGCTCGAGGAACGCTGATCCCAGGCTGGCAATGCCCATGGCGGGCAGCGACCATTCCGCCTGGCTTTTCGCGCCGAACGGGCGCGCCGGCCAGCGGTCCTCCGCCACCTCCGGTGTGGACAGGGCCATGACGACCAGTCCGCGCATCGTGGCATCGAGCAAGGTGGCCAGGGTCTCGAAGGTGGCGCCGAGCTCAGGCCGCAGGCGGTAGCAGAAAAGGGCGGCAAGATGCTCCCAGGCCTGCGAAGCTCGGCTGTCTCGAGCCAGTCAAGGTGCGCGATCACGACCTGCCCGATCAGGTCAAGCTCGTCGTCGACGATCGTCGGCGTGGCGTTCCTGGCCAGCTCCCTGACCAGATCGCTGAAGAGCAGGTCCTGGTGGGGCCAGCGTCGGTAGACCGCACTGCGCGAGACGTCCGCGTCGCGGATGACGTCCTCGAAGCTGATGTGATCGAGGCTCACGGTAAGGCCTGCCGGGTCACATGCGCACGGCCGGGTGCAGCATCCGCTGCTAGGTCTCCTGGCCGGAGAGCCGGCGCCGCCTTCTGGCCAGACCAGTCGGGGCCGCTGCTTCGCCCGCCACCCGGCCTCCCAGGGCTTAGGACTCTAGGTTTGATGGTGAGAGATGGCCCGCGACGCCGATCTCGGAACGCGTGCCCGGTCCAGCGGCGACGGATCGCCGCGCAGGCACCGCCCGCTGCGATGGCTTCTCGGCGCGGCCGCCGTCGTGGTCGTCCTCGTGGTCCTGGCTGTCGCGCTCTTCCTCAGGCAGCCGGCGCCGCCTCCGCTGACGCTGGCGGGCACGGCCGCCGCCGCGCCGGCCGGCCCGCTCGACGGCACGTGGAATGTGGCCGCCGGATCGCTCGCGGGCTTTCGCGTGCAGGAGACCGTCCTCGGCCTGAGCAATGACGTTGTGGGCAGGACAGGTGCGGTGACCGGTGACATCGTCATCTCCGGCGGCCGGGTCACCGCAGCGGCATTCCGCATACACCTGACCGCCGTCCGGGTGGGCGGCAAGACCCAGCCGCAGTTCGGCAGGAGCCTCGGGGCACAGGCTCATCCGAGCGCGACGTTCACGCTGGCGCCCCCGGCGGCGCTCAGTCCTGGTTTCGCCTCGGGCGCGGCCGTCACCATGGCAGCAGCGGGACACCTGGCGATGCACGGGACCTCTCGCCTGGTGAACTGCACGATCACGGCCCGGCGGGACGGACCGGTCCTGCAGGCCGCGGGCTCGATCCCCGTCGCGTTCGCCCGCTGGGGCAGCAGCCGGCCCGCTGGCTTCGCGTTCCTCGGCTCGCTCGCCAGTCGCGGCGCGGCCGAGTTCCTGCTCGTCCTGCGCCGGCACTGACCGCGCAGCGGCCTGAAACGACCGCAGCCAGCCCGGCTGCTCATTTGTCCGGGTAAACCAGTTCCAGCTCGCTCAGGCGCTCGGGGTCGGCGATCATCTCGATGCCGGTGATCTTCCCCCCGGTGATCGCGAAGGCGAACAGGCGATCGAGTCCGTCCTGCGCGCGCTGGCGGGCGGCAGCGTCACCCGGACGGCCGGCGGATTTCACGTGGAGGCGACGATGACCGGCCCGAGCGCGGGATCTGAACCGGAGCCTGCTGTCGGCCCTGCGCCGGGCTGAGCGGCGGACCCGCCTGCGGGCGGAATGGACCGCCTGCGGGCTGACGGAGAGCTTCTTCGATTACGTCCGAAGAATCTCGTTCTGTGTAGATCGGCAGTCCGGGTAAATCGACGGCCCGTGGCGGCAGGGCCTGCCGGGGCCGCTGCGGATCAGCCGCTGGTGGCGATCCCGGTCAGGACGAACGTGCCCGCGCCGAGACTGCGCAAGATGACCTCCAGGTCGCTGCCCGCGAACGCTGATACGCGGCGCTTGGTGGCCTGCACGTCCTGCGGGCGGGGCGCGACGGCCGAGTGGATCTCAGCGACCGGGCTGCCCTCGGTGAACGCGCCCGTCGCGGCGAGCCCGGAGAATGTCGCGTTCCGGGGACCGATCTCCGAGTGGCCCGGCCGGAACCGACGCACACGTACACCACGGGGATGGCCGCGCCGCGCCGCCGCGATCGCCTCCGAGAGCCGCTCCAGGTAGCCGGCGTTCCTCGCCGAAGCGCTCGACGATGCTCCGCTGCACGTCCATGACCAGGAGCACGGTCACATCCATCGGCAGTGCGCCCCTTTCCGTGGTTCTCCTGCCCGCCGGCGCCGAGGGCAGCGCCCGCTGTGAGCACGCTGCCAGAACGGGTTGCCGCGGCCGGGCTGGCCCGGCCGGACAGTGCGCTCTTCACCCGGAGGGCGGCCTTTCGCCTGTCCTAGCCGCCCGCCATCGCCCCGACAATCAGGAAGGGCTCGGAGCCCGCGGCCACCGCCTCGGGCAGCGGGGCGTCCGGCTGCTCGTGCGACAGGTCCTGCTCGCAGGCGAAGAATCTCACGAACGCACGCCGCCTGCCGGTGTCGCGGTCGCGGATCGTCCCGCGCAGCACCGGATAGCGGGCTTCGAGCGCGTCGAGGACCTGGTGCTGCGTGACCTGGTGCTGCGTGCCCTGATGCAGGGGGGTGTGGCCCTCGACGTCAAGTTCTACCTCGCCGTCGATGCGGGCGAGCGTGCGCAGATGCGCGGGAAGGGACACCCGGATCATGGCAGTGTCTGGACCTCGACGGACAGCACGGCCGGAAGGTCGCGGACAATCGGGGCCCAGTTGTCCCCGGCGTCGGGTGATGCGTAGACCTGGCCGCCCGTGGTGCCGAAGTAGACGCCGCAGGAGTCCAGGGAATCGACCGCCATTGCATCTCGCAGCACATTGACGTAGCAGTCGCGCTGCGGCAGGCCGCTGGTGAGCGCCTCCCATTCGCCCCCGCCCGTCCGGCTGCGGTACACGCGCAGCTTGCCCTCGGGCGGGAAGTGCAGCGAGTCACTGGTGATGGGCACGACGTAGATGGTGTCCGGCTCGTGCGCGTGCACGTCGATCGGGAAGCCGAAATCGGTCGGCAGGTTGCCGCTTATCTCATGCCATGAGTCGCCGCCGTCATCGCTGCGCATAACATCCCAGTGCTTCTGCATGAACAGCACGCCCGGCCGGGAGGGGTGCATCGCCAGCCGGTGGACGCAGTGCCCGACCTCGGCGTCAGAATCGGGGATGCCCTCGGACCGCAGCCCGCGGTTCACCGGCCGCCAGCTTTCGCCCGAGTCGTCGGAGCGGAAGACGCCCGCGGCGGAGATGGCGGCGAACATGCGGCGGGGCTCGGCCGGATCGAGGATGATCGTGTGCAGGCACATCCCGCCTGCTCCCGGCTGCCAGGACGGACCTGACCCCTGGCGCCGCAGGCCGGACAGCTCCTGCCACTGCTGGCCGCCGTCGGCGGACCGGAACAGGCCGGCGTCCTCCACCCCGGCGTAGACCAGATCCGGATCATCCAGTGATGGCTCAAGGTGCCACACCCGGGCGAATTCCCACGGGTGCGGCGTGCCGTCGTACCACTGATGGGTGCCGGCGGCGCCGTCGTAAGCGAACTCGCTGCCCGCCGGCGCCCAGGTCTGGCCGCCGTCATCAGAGCGCTGGATCACCTGGCCGAACCAGCCGCTGGACTGCGACGCATACAGGCGCGCCGGATCCGCCGGGGATCCCTTGACGTGGTAGATCTCCCAGCCGCCAAAATGGGGCCCGCTGACGTCCCAGCTCTCGCGCTTCCCGTCCGCGGTCAGGACGAACGCGCCCTTGCGCGTGCCCACCAGTACCCTCACACCGCTCATCGCTTTACCCCTCGCTTTCCCTCGGACCACCATGGCACTGGCCGCCGACATCCTGGCGGTGAAATTCCCGCCGCGGCTGCCATCTGCAAGCTCCCGGCTGTTATGACGGCCGGGAGGCCGCAAACTCATCGCTGCGAACGGGCACGGCCCTGCACCTGCACCGGGCGCGGGCTCGCCCGGCGTCCCGCGCGCAGGCTCAGCCGGGCCCTGGCCACAATGGGTCCGCGGGGTGCTGACGGCACCTTGACGCCGGCCGGGACGATCACCAGGAACCCGGCCGCGTGTTTTTCCGGCTGGGCCTGGTAGAACCCGGTAAGGCCGGATTCTCTGGCCGGACAGCGAGGGAGCGCAGGATGGCGCAGACATGCATGGCTGGGCGCAGGCCACCGGACCGGACCGCCGCCACGACCGAGGCGGGCGGCCCAGGCCAGCCGGCGGGCCGCCCCGGGCTCTCGGGCTGGTGGCGACCTGGCAGCGGCGCCGGATCTTCACGAACCTGGGCAGGTCGCGGAGATCTCGGTGATGGCGCGCACCTGCGCGGCGGCGCGGTCGACCTGAGGCGCTTCAGCCAGCGAGCCGGGGAGATCCTCGCCTCCGAGCTCTACGGCCGGCCGGGACCGGAACGGTGCTCGACGTCGCCATCACCCTCTCCGACCGCCCGCGCGGCGGCTGGGAGGTCTCAGCGCTGGCCATCGGCCGGAGCCGGGGCCTGCGCCGCCAGCCTCCCGAGATCGTGCCCTGGTACGAGCACCGCGAGCTGTTCGAGCCCGGCGGCCTCGCCGACCAGCTCGCCGAGCTGCGGGACATATTCCGTACCGGTTTATCCTGCTCAACCCGGCCTTCTCGACCCAGGCTGCCTACGCCGCTCCGCTGATCCTGCTGGCCCAGAACCGGCAGGATGACCGGAACCGCGCCAACATCGAGCGCGACCGGAGGTGGCGGCCCGCACCCAGGCCGATACCGAGTTCCTGGCCAGGGAGCTGTCAGCCGTCCGCCTCGCACTAGCCGACGTCGTCACTACCGAGGACCTCGGCGACCGGCTGTCCCAGCTGGAGAAGCTGATTGTCGACCAGCGGCCGGTGTCGCCGGACCGGGACGGACGGCGGCCGGATGAGGCACCCGGCTCATCCGGGGAGCAGCGCTACTCCACGCGGCTGACCGGCCGCCAGCAGCCTCAGGCCGCTGACTAACGGCGGCCCCGGGGCCCCGGCTGACAGCAACAGGGCGGCCGGCGCGTGACTGCCCTGGCCGGTCGCCGGCTACGAGCGGTCCCGGACGGCGGCGGTCAGAGCTTCGCGCCACTGCCTGTGCAGCAGCCGGCGCTCGTCTTCGTCATACCCGCCCCAGATGCCGAATTCCTGATGGGTGCTGAGGGCAAACGAGAGGCATTCCCGCCGTACCGGGCAGCGGGCGCAGACCGCCTTGGCCCGCCTGGTCTCCGCGGCTGCGATGCCGGCTTTGGCGATCGGGAAGAAAAGCTCGGTATCAACATCCTGGCAGGCCGCCGAGTCACGCCAGGAGGCCTCTTCGTAGTAATCCGGGGGAACCGCGCGGAGGGCTCCCTCGCCGTCAGCGGGGGCAGCGGCGATGGTCATGTTTCCTCCTCAGCCGCCGGGTACGCGCCGCTCAGCGGCGCGCGCTCAGCGGCCCTCGTCGATCTTGATTGCGTTGCCGAGGGCCATGAACGTCGGCGCCCACAATCCGACGTAGATCCCACCGGTCGGCCTTCTCACCGGGGGGATCTTCCATCCGGGGGGACGCGCCCCAGGCGGCGACGCTCGCGCCGATGGAGAGCATGGCGGCCAGGTAGGCGACGTCGCTGGTGATGCCGGGGCCGCGAAGCATTCTGATCATGATGGCGGGTGTCCTTTCCTCGCAGGTGCACACGTGAGAGCCTGTCTGAGTGCTACCGTATCATCGCCCTGATTAGAGAGAGCTAATCAAAATGATGAACTCCATCACGCCGGCCGGAAGCGCGGATGCCGATCCGGCAGTGCTGTCGATCAGCGAGGTGTCCGAGCGCACCGGCATTCCCGTCGCCGGGCTGCGGAACTGGGAGCAGCGCTATGGCCTGCCCCGGCCGCAGCGCTCGCCGAGCGGGCAGCGCCGCTACCGGGAATCGGACTGCGCTCTGCTGGCCGACGTGCTGCGCCGGCGGGCGGGCGGGCTCTCCCTCCCGGCGGCAATGGCCCAGGCGGTCGCCGGCTCCGACCGGCACGCTGACACGACGATCTTCGCCGGGCTCCGTCAGCGTCACCCCGAGCTGCGCGTGCACGTCCTTAGCAAGAGCGTCCTGCTGGCGCTGACCCTGGCCATCGAGGACGAGTGCTGTGCGCGGGCGCAGCGCCCCGTCCTGATCGGGGCCTTCCAGCGCCAGCGCTTCTACCAGGGCGCCCACCTGCGCTGGGCGGATCTGGCCCGCAGCGCCGAGCGGACGGTGGTCTTCGCCGACTTCGAGCACAGCGAGCGCGGGCCCGGTCCGCTGACGGAGATACCACTGCACGAGAGATCGCCGATGCGGCGCGAGTGGGCGATCATCTGCGACGCGCCCGACCATCCTGCCTGCGTCGTGGGCTGGGAACGGCCGGGCCAGGACAACCTCCGGGACGCCGACCGGGTATTCGAGGCGCTCTGGTCGGTGGATCCCCAGGTAGTGCGCAGCGCAGCCCGGATCGGCACCACGCTGGCTGCCGCGTCGGCACCCGAGCTGCCCGGCCAGCTGGACGCACGGCTCAGCGCGGAAGCCGGCCGCAGTTCCGCCGATCTGCGCCGGGCCAGCGGCCTCATCGAGCGGACGCTGGACTACCTGAGCCGCTGAGAGCCGCGGCCGCTCATCGCGGTCGGCGGCTTTGCCGGCTGTGCCGGGGAAGCCGTCTACGCCGCCGTCGCCTCGGACCGCAGGCGCCTGCGGCAGGCTCCCCACGCGGGCACCAGCAGCGACAGCACGATGACGAGCCCGGCCAGGACGTAGAGATTCCAGGTGATCAGCTGAGCGCCGTGCAGGCTGGAGACCTCCGCCGGGGTGACCGGCTGGGTCCGGGTCGCGAACCAGCCCAGGAGGCCCGCCTCCGGGACGAATGCGCTCGGCCCGGAGGAATACCAGGGCCACGCTCCGAAGACCACCACCAGCGCCGCGATGCCCGCCAGGTACGCCCACCTGGCGTAATGTCGCGCCGTCATCGCCAGCCCGGCCAGCATGGCCATGACCGGGGCGATCCAGACCCAGTGGTTATCCCAGCTGATCGGCGAGAGCAGCAGGCCCAGCAGCGCGCAGAGCAGCATGCCCTGCACGGGCAGGCCGGCCCGGTTCAGCAGGGCGGCGGCGGCCAGGCCGACGATTGCCACCACGACCGCGATCGGCAGCCAGACCGGCCGGGCGGCGGCCGCCCCGGAATAGTGCCGCGCCAGCACCGCCAGCAGGGACTGATTGACCAGGCCGTCTACGGATCCGTTCTTGCCTGTCTGCAGGAAGTACCCGGTGAGCCACCACTTATGAGACTGGCCGGGCAGCGCAATAAAGCCGATCGCGATGGTCACGGCGAACGCCCCCGTGGCGACCAGGGCCTGGCGGATCTTCCCGGCGAGCAGCAGGTACGGAATGAAGATCAGCGGCACCAGCTTGATCCCGGCCGCGACGCCGACCCCGGCGCCCTTCCACCACCGCCCGTCCGGCTGGGTCAGATCCCAGACGACGATCAGCATCAGCAGCGGCTCGACTTGCCCGAGATGCAGCGACCAGATGACCGGGTAGATCCAGATCGCGAGCGCGCTCACCGCCAGCGCCGCGGCCAGCCGGGGAACGCCCCGGCGGCCCATGCCGCCGAGCGTCAGCCAGACGGTCAGCGGGATGGCCAGGAAACTGGCGATGGTCATGGCGGCACGGACCGCAGCCAGCGGGAAGCCGCTGGCTGCGGCGAGCACCAGCGCGGCGAACGGCGTGTAGACGAACCGGACTGACGACGACAGCTGCCAGGTGTAGAGCTCGGACGGGTGGTAGCGGGCGTGGGCGCCAGAATCGAGGAAGACTCTCAGGTCGTACCAGGTCAGCATCTGCTTGAGCGGGTGACCCAGAACCTCGGCCGCGTAGCCGGCCACCGAGATCCCGAAGAGCAGGGCCCCGGCGATCAGGAAGGCGCGCGCACGGCGCGGGGCGACGGACGGTGAGCCGACCCGATCAGGGCCGGCGGCACTGTCCGGAACCGCCTCGTTCAGCATGTCCGATGCCCTCCGTCGATCCGGGGCCCGAGGCCCGCCGGCCTCGGGTCCACTGCATTGCCGGGGACAGGACGGGCACAGCTGAACCGGACCCGCTCGCCGCCTGCCGCGGGCCCGGCCTTGCGCCCGCTCGCCCCGCGGGCGACGCGTTCATCCGGCCGCGCACGCCCGCCGCCTAGAAGTGGTTTGCCCGGTTACGGTACCGGGCAACGCCGCAACAACCAAGATGAACGGCTAATACCCGTTGTCCTGCCTCGCTGCTGCTGGCCGCCAGCCTGTCCGGCCGCGCAGCGGGTGGATGACAATGGCGCGGCGATCGCTGCGCAGGAGGGCCGCGACAATGACGGAGCCTGTCCTGCGCTGGGGCGGCCGCCACGGCGCCGCGGGTGCCGGGCCGCGAGAACGCCGTGACGAAGGCCACCGGGGCCTGCGGGGCCTGCGCCCTGAGCTGCCGGACCAGGCTGGCGACCCCGGCGGCCTCGACGGCGGGAGGCGCCCGCCAGTCATCGTGACCGGCCTGGACGATGACCATCGACGGGTGGGTCGCGCCAGTGCGCCGCGGCCAGGGGCTCGCTGATCGCGCGGAGCAGTGCGGGATAGCCGGGCGCGCGCAGGCGGGCACCTCAGGCGGTGCCCTCCTGCGTCACGTCTGGTGCCTGGCGACCGCGCGCTTACTGCTGCAGGACGTAGGTGCCGGGAGCAGCTGCCAGCGGCGGGAACTTCGCGCTGCCGAGAGTATGCGGCCGCTGCTTCTGGCCGCCGGCGCGCTCCGCCAGCCAGGCGGTGTAGTCCGGCCACCAGCTGCCGTGCTCGGTCTGCGCCTGGGCCATCCAGTCGTGGTAGTCCGGCGGGTTGCTGGTCGCGACCCGGTAGGTCGCCTTCGGGTTCGTCGGCGGGTTGACCATGGAAGCCACGTGCCCGCTGGTGGACAGCACGAACTTGACCGGGCCGCCGAGCAGCTGGGTGGCCGCGTAGGCGTTCGGCCAGGGCACGATGTGGTCGTCCACGCCGGCCACGACGTAGCTGTCGATGTCAATCTTGGACAGGTCCACCGGGGTGCCGAGCATGGTGGTAGCACCCGGCTTGGTCAGCCCGTTGGCGAGGGCGATCTCAATGAAATTGCGGTGCAGGCCGGCGGGCATCCTGGTGATGTCGGCGTTCCAGTAGAGGATGTCGAATGGCGGGGGCTTCTTGCCCTGCAGGTAGTTGTTGACCCAGTAGTTCCAGACCAGGTCGTCGGGCCGGAGCCAGGCGAAGACCTCGGCCAGCGTCCGCCCGTCCATGTACCCGACGGTGCGCGAAGCGAGGATCGACGTCGCGGCCACCGCCGGGTCCATCAGCGCGACGGTGGTACCCGCCTGCGACTGGTCCAGGACCGCCACCCCCAGGCAGAGGCTGGCCACCTCGTCGAGCTGGCCGATCTCGGCCAGGTGAGCGCAGACCATCGACGTAGTGATGCCGCCGGCGCACAGGCCGCACAGGTTGACCTTCTGCGCCTTCGTGATGCCGCGGATCGCGCTCATCGCTTCCACGACGGAGCCGCCGTAGGTGTTCAGGTCCCAGTCCCGGTGCTGCTTCTCGGGATTGCGCCAGGAGAGCGCGAACACCTGGTGTCCCTGGGCGGCGAAGTACTCGAGCATGCTGCGGCCGGGCGAGAGGTCAGTGATGTAGTACTTGTTGATCATCGGCGGCACCATCAGCAGCGGGAACCGGTACACGGTGGGCGTGGTCGGCTCGTACTGGATTAGCTCGTAGACCTCCGTGCGGGCCACCACGGCGCCGGGCGTCGCCGCGACGTCCTTGCCGACCGTGAACGCGCTGGGCTCCACCATCGTCGGGATATGCGGCGAGGAGGACATGTCCGAGACCAGGGCCCGCACGCCCCGCACGGCACTGAGGCCGCCGGTGTCGATCAGCGCCTTCCAGGCCAGCGGGCTGAGCAGCGGATTGTTGCTCGGCGCGGAGGCGGCGACGAGGTTGGTCAGCAGGAACTTGACGCGCTCGTTGTCGCGCCAGCCCAGGTCGGCATCGGCGAGCAGCTCCTCAGTGGTGCGCCCGGCCGCCAGGTAGGCCTGCATCACCCGCTTGAGCAGCGGGTTCTCGTTCCATGCGGGATCGGAGAACCGGCGGTCGCGGCGCGGCGGAGCGACCTCAGAGCTGCCGACTACGACCTTCCCCAGTTCTCCGGCCAGTTCTCCGGCCCGCCGTATCACCCTGGCGGGCTGACGGCTCAGGTTGAGGGCGTAGTGCGCCATGCTGGCGTCCGGCATGAACCGCCGCAGCGTGCCGACGGCAGCGTCAGGCAGGAACAGGTCGAGCATGCCCGCGGACTCGGTAGCGTCGAGCTCCGCTGAGTTTTCGGCCGGCGGCGGTGCTGCCGCAGGCTTCGCCGGCTTCGGGGCTGCTGCGGCCCCCGACGACGGATTCTGGCCGTTGGGCCCCGTCGCGTCGATGGCGGTTGTGTCGGCCACGATGATCACGTCCTTTTCCCGGTGCGCACAGCGGTGGCGGCGGTCTTGCAACCTCGGCCAGGTTGCACTGCGGAGCCAGCCGCCGCTCCTGCATTCAGCAGAGCAGCGCAGTGCGGGAGCATGCAGGGCCTACTGGCCCGAGAGCCTGGGACGTCCGTCCTATTGCGGCGGTCAGGTACCGCGGAAGTACGGCTGGCGCTTCTCGGCGAAGGCCCGCAGTCCCTCGAGGTAGTCGTTGCTGTCGTAAGCCTCCCGCCGGAGGCCCTGGATGCGCTCGTACACCTGGGCCGCGATGGGCTGGTAGTCGGTAATGACGCGCAGCTGCTCCTTGATGACCGTGATCGCCATGGGCGACTTCGACGCCATCGTGGCGGCGAGGCCGAACGTGTACTTCTCCAGCTCCGCCGAATCCACCAGGTGGTTGACGACCAGCCACTCCTTGGCCTTCTGCGCGTCCAGCGGCGCGGCGGTGAAGAACATCTCCTTGATGAGGTTGGCGGGCAGCCGGCCGAGGAAATGCAGCCGTCCGGTGGTGTTGTAGGGCAGCCCCAGATTCACCGGGGTGATGGCGAAGGTCGCTGTCTCGTCGGCGACGATCAGGTCGCAGCTGAGCACCAGGTCGAACGCCCCGCCCCAGACCGAGCCGTGCACCATGGCGATGACCGGGGCAGGGCATATGCGGATGGCGCGCAGCAGCTGCTCGAGCGGGTCGTTGTAGGCCAGCGGGTCGCGCCGGCCCCTGGGCAGCTCGTCGATGTCGTGCCCGGCCGACCACACGCGCATTCCCGGGGCCGCGCGCAGCACGACCGCGCGCACGCCGGCGGCCTGCAGCCCGCGAGTGCGGCGATCACGCCGGTGACCATCTGGCCGCTGAGGGCGTTGCGCTTGCGCTGCTGGGCCAGGGTGATGACGCCGACGTGCCCGAGGACCTCGGTGGCGACCAGGGCGCCCGCGGTCACGGCGGTCTCGGCGAGACCGGCGGCCGCGACGCCGTTGCCGTCCCCCGCAAAGCCGTTGCCGTCCCCCGCGAAATCGGCGGGCCGCTGGCCTGCGGGCTGCTCGCCTGCGGGCCGCTCTGCCGCAGGAATGCGCCCGCGACTGGCCAGCGTCGCGTAAGTGCGGGCCAGCGTGTCGCGGCCTGCGGCGAGAATGCTGTTCACCCCCAGGCATTCGATCAGCTGCTCGCCGGCCAGGGCGTCGGTCACGTAACGCCAGAGCACCTCTTCGAGGACGCTGAAGGTGCCCTGGATCTCGGCGAAGTCGAAGCCGGCCACGAAACGATGCGTCGCGATCTGCTCGGACGAGATGATGATCGGCTCGACATGGCCCTCGTCGACACACTGCACGACGAGGCCGAACAGCGCCCGGAAGTAGCTGCGGCGCTCCTCGGGGCTTGATGAAGGCAGGCTGGCCGCACCACGGCGCTCAAGCGTGGCCACCGCGTCGTCGACGACCTGGCCCTCCGCGCTGGCGAGTACCGCTGACATCTCCACTGCCGATACCCTCCGTCTTCCCGGCCAGGTTCAGGGCTGCTGGGGTGAACTCGGCCGGACCTTCCCATGTCCGCGGGCCGCCAGCCGGTCCGCAGGCATTTTCGGGCAGCGGGATATCAAGATTCAACTGCCTCATTGTCCGTCCTTCTCCTGCGCGCCAGTAGGGTCCTAGGTCCCGTGACAGGCCCTGGCCCCGGCCCGTGCTCCGCACCGGCAGGACCCGGCGCGGCCCGCTAGAATGTTCATCGTGACCCGACGTCCGCGCACTTGCTGGTGGCAGCCGCAGTAGGCGGCTCGCTGTCCCCTTGTGCACGACGGCCCGCCTCCGGCGGGCCGAAATCGACAGATGGCGCCAGCGTGCGGGCGGCACTGCAGTCGGGGCTCCCGGAGGCCTCATTCTCCGGAGGACCCCATGCCCGTCACATCACCCGTCCCGTCCCCGGCGCCTGCGGTCCGGGCGGCGCTGCGGCGCACAGCCGAGCTCGAAGCGGCGATCGCCGCTGACCCCGGCCGGTTCCGGGTGCTCACCGGGGACCGGCCCACTGGTCCCTTGCACGTGGGCCACCTGTTCGGCACGCTGCTCAATCGCGTCCGGCTGCAGGAGGCCGGTATCCAGGTCATGGTGCTGATCGCCGATTACCAGACGATCACCGACCGGGACGCGCCCGGCAGCCTCCCGGCCGACGTGCTGGGACTGGTCGCCGACTACCTGGCGGCCGGCATTGACCCGCGGCGCTCGGTCATCTTCGCGCACAGCCAGGTGGCGGCGATCAACCAGCTGCTCCTGCCGTTCCTCAGCCTGGTCAGCGTCGCGGAGGTCAGCCGCAACCCGACTGTCAAGGAGGAGTTCGCGGCGAGTTGGCGTGATTCCATGAGCGCCCTGATGTTCAGCTATCCGGTGCACCAGGCCGCCGACATCCTTTTCTGCCATGCCAGTCTTGTCCCGGTCGGCCAGGACCAGCTGCCGCACCTGGAGCTCACCCGGACCATCGCTCGCCGGTTCAACGACCGCTACAGTCCGGGGCGGCCCTATTTCGCGCCGCCGGAGGGCCTGCTGACCGCCGCGCCGCTGCTGCTGGGCACAGACGGCCGCAAAATGAGCAAGAGCCGAAACAATGCCGTGGCCCTGTCAGCAACGGCCGATCAGACAGCACGCCTGATCCGCCGGGCGAAGACCGACAGCCGGCCTGGCATCACCTACGAGCCGGACCTCCGGCCGGAAATCGCGAACCTCGTGCTGCTGGCGGCATTGCGCCTGGAGCGGCCGCCCGGCGAGGTCGCCGCGAGCATCAGCGGCGGCGGCGCGCAGCTCAAGCGGCTGGTCATCGAGGCGCTGAACGAGCGTCTGGAGCCGATCCGCGCCCGGCGGCGCGAGCTTGCCGCCGATCCTGGCTACCTGCGCGATGTCCTCGCCGCCGGCAGTGAGCGCGCCCGGCAGGTCGCGGACGGGACACTCGCGGAGGTCAGGCAGCTGATGCATACCGCTTACTGAGCAGGTGATGCGTACCGCTTACTGAACTGCGCCGGACATGGTGGCGCGGCGGGCCCGGAAGTTACCAGGTCCGCCGCGCTGCTCGGGGGTCTTGCCGCGGGATGGGCTAGGCCGAGTGCCCGGTGAGCGGTGCGGTGGCGCGGAGCACTTCCTCCGCGAACTTCCGCTGGCTGGCCAGCAGCTTCTCGGCGAAGTCGTAGGCGCTCGCCACGAACTCTTCCGGCTTCGGCAGCTTGTCGGTCATCGGCACGTTCACCGGCGGGATAGCCGAGGTCAGCGGCTGGACCGCGTCAGTCCAGGTCTTGATAGCCTCGAGCGCCATCTCCTGGCTCTTGCGGACCGTGTCCAGGACCTGACCCTGCAGCTCCTGGCCGACGGCGTAAGTGTCAGCCATTTCTCTCCTCCATGTGTCCTTGTCGTCTTTGCATACTATATCTAGCACGCGATAGCTTCGTCAAGCAGGACGGGACGCGAAAGCGGCGGCGCCGGCGCCTAAAGCCGCTCGAAGATCGCCGCGATGCCCTGGCCGCCGCCGATGCACATGGCCGCGAGGGCATAGCGGCCGCCGGTGCGGCGCAGCTCGTACAGCGACTTGATCGCCAGGATGGCCCCGGTGGCTCCCACCGGATGCCCGAGCGAGACCCTCTGCCGTTGGTTTGGTCCGCTCCGGCGGCAGGCCGAGCTCGCGGATGACGGCCAGCGCCTGCGCGGCGAAGGCCTCGTTCACCTCGAACACGTCGATGTCGTCGATCGTCAGCCCGGCCCGGTCGAGCACCGTGCGCGCGGCGGGCACCGGCCCGATCCCCATGATCCGCGGCTCGACGCCGGCGTGGCTGTAGGCCACCAGGCGCCCAAGCGGCGCCAGGTCATGCTCGCGCGCGTAATCCTCGCTGGCGAGGACCACCGCGGCCGCGGCGTCGCTCACGCCGGAGGCGTTTCCCGCGGTGACGGTGCCCTCTTCGGCGAACGCCGGCCGCAGCCGGGCCAGGTCCTCGACGGTCACGCCCTCGCGGATGTGCTCGTCGGTGTCGAAGGTCACGGTGCCCTTGCGGCCGGTCACCTCGACCGGCGTGATCTGCTCGGTGAAGTAGCCGCCGTGCACGGCGGCAGCGCGGCGGTGGCTTTCGGCCGCCAGCGCGTCCTGGTCCGCGCGAGACACCCCGAACTCCTCGGCCACGGTCTCGGCCGTCACGCCCATGTGGCAGCAGTCAAACGGGTCGGTGAGCGCGCCGAGCGTCGCGTCGATTGTGACGCCGCGCGCCGGACAGCACCATCACGTCTGGCCGTGCACTGCTCATTACTCGCTTCCTCACATGCTCGGATTCGGGGCAGGCAGCAGAGACCCGCGAGCGGCGGGCAGAACGCCGCCGCGGGCCTCGCTGCCTCAGGTGCCAGGGATCTGCGGGCTCAGGGCCGGGGACTGCTGGCTCAGGTCGCGGCGCTGCTGCTGTCGCTGGCGGGCCGCCTTCTGCAGCGTCTCGGTCACCGGCGGGTCGCGCAGCGTGGAGACGTCGCCGAGCTCGCGCCCCTCGGCAATGTCGCGCAGCAGCCGGCGCATGATCTTGCCCGACCGGGTCTTCGGCAGGTCGTCAGCCCAGATCAGGCGGCGCGGCCGGGCCAGCTTGCCGATTCTGGTCCCCACGTGCTCGCGCAGTTCGGCCGCCAGATCGGGGCCGGCCTCCGCCTCGCCCACGACGGTGACGCAGGCGACGACCGCGTGACCGGACATCTCGTCGGTCACGGCGATGACCGCGGCCTCCGCGACGGCGGTATGCGAGACCAGCGCCGACTCGATCTCGGCGGCCGACAGCGGTGACCGGAGACGTCGATGACGTCGTCGATCCGCCTGGTGATCCAGAAGTAGCCGTCCCCGGCACGGCGCGCGCCGTCCCCCACGAAGTAGGTCCGCGGGCCGAACTGGGAGAGGTAGGTCTCCACGTACCGGTCCGGTCGTCATGCAGGGTGCGCAGCATGCTGGGCCAGGGCCGCGTCAGCACCAGCAGGCCGCTGCCCTCCTCGACCTCGCGGCCTTCCTCGTCCACCAGCGCGGCGGACACGCCGGGCAGCGGGCGGTGGCCGAGCCGGGCTTGGCCGCGGTAATGCCCGGCAGCGGCGAGATCATGATCGCGCCGGTCTCGGTCTGCCACCAGGTGTCGACGATCGGGCAGCGCTCGCCGCCGATCACCTCGTAGTACCAGAGCCAGGCCTTGGGGTTGCTCGGCTCGCCGACCGAGCCGAGCAGCCGCAGCGAGGACAGGTCATGGCGGGCCGGGTAATCCGCGCCCCACTTCATCGCGGCCCGGATCGCCGTCAGCGCGGTGTAGAAGATCGTGACCTTGTACCGCTCGATGACGTCCCACCAGGCGTCCTTGTCCGGGTAGTCCGGCGCGCCCTCGAACATGACCGAGGTGGCGCCGTTGCTCATCGGCCCGTACACGATGTGGGAGTGGCCGGTGATCCAGCCGACATCGGCGCTGCACCAGAACACGTCCCGCTCCGGCTCGAGGTCGAAGACCATCGCGGTCGTCGTGGCCACGCCGGTGAGGTAGCCGCCCGTGGTGTGCACGATCCCCTTCGGCTTGGCCGTGGAGCCTGACGAGTAGAGCAGGAACAGCGGGTGCTCGGCTTCCATCGGCTCCGCCGGGCAGTCCGGGTCGGCCTCGGCGAGCAGTTCGTGGTACCAGCGGTCCCGGCCGTCCTGCTCGTGCAGTCCGCGCCCGTTGACCGGACCACCACGACCGTCCGCAGCGTGTCCAGGTCGGAGACGCGGTCACCGTGACCTGCCTCGACGTGCTTGTCCAGGCAGTTATAGGACGCGTTCAGCCGGCCGTCGGCGAACCAGGTGTAGAACGGCGGGTTGCTGTCATCAAGGACGGCACTGAACGGGTCTGCCAGTGCAGCCGCTGCCTGGCCTGCTCGGGCCACCACGCCGGGGCGTCGGCGGCCTGCTCGTAGATGGCCGGGTCCGCTATCTTTGCGTGCTCGGCAAACTGCGGGGGCGGCGGGAATTCGCTGACCTCGAGCAGTTCGTCGATGCGCTCCTGCAGCGACGTGGTGGCTTCGGCATGGCTGGCTCCTGTCAGACGGCAGGACGCAGATCACAGGCGCGGCGCCGTCGACGCCAGCCGCGGCGGCGCGTCGCCACCGTCCCTTAGTCCGAGGAATAAGTGGCGTAAGCTACGCCATTCGGACGGTTCTGGTACTTAACCGTTCCCGCTGACGGCCCCGAAACCTGGTCCGGCCGAAAAAGTCTGCGGGCCGTGCCAGGCGGTGCCGGCCGCTGCCGAGGCCGCGGCTGGTGCGCACCCCTAGTCCGCGCCGCTGGTGCGCCTCGCTAGTACGGAGCGGTAATCGAGTAGACGCCTGGCCTGCGGGCCGTGAGCGCCGTCCATATGCCGCTGCGCGCCACCGCTGCGCCGCCGGCCGCGCGCAGCAGGAATGACCAGCGCACCCGCACGATGCTGCGGCCGGCCCGGCTCATCCGCACCGTGATCGCGGCGGGAGTGGTGCCCGTGACGGTGCCCGGCGGGCTGGCCAGGGGCAGCGACCCAGCCACCCGGTAGAGCCGCCAGAAAGCGTCGTGCCACACCGGGACAAGCCACGGCTGGCCGGCCCGGATGACCTGCGTCTCCGCGACCGCCGAGTAATCGGGCGCCGCCGCCGAGATAGCCACGTACCGCACGGCGTTGTCCCGCAGCCACGCGTGGTACTTCGCCGGGGTCAGGATGCCCTGATAGAAGAGCGGGTTGCGGACGGTGTCGACCTGCCGCTCCCAGCCTCGCGCCAGCGGCGCGGCAGCCGCGAGCTCCAGCGATTCCCAGTGACCGTACTGCGGCACTGCCTCCAGCCGGGCGGTGTCCGCGCGCAGCGCCCGTAGCTCGCGCACGAGCGCGGCGGTCTGCGGCCAGTACGGCGGCCCGTTGCCGTGTGCCAGGTCGGTGACAGGCTGGGCGAGCTGCCAGCCGGCGACCGCCGTCAGCGCGAACGCGAGCAGCAGGCGGGGCGCGACCGGGCGGGCGCTGGCCAGCCCGATCAGCAGCGGGCCGGCCAGCAGCTCGCCGAGCCGCTCGACGTTGGACCCGACCGGCGTCGGCACAAGCCAGACGACCAGGACGCCGAGGCCGTAGACGACCGCGCCGGCCCGCACCATCCGCCAGCGGCGCGGGACGAGCAGCAGCACGCCCGCTGCCGCCAGCAGCGACGGCACGGCGTTCTGCCTTCCGATGGGCTGGACCCCGCCGTCGGAGAGCAGGGCCATGAGCCCGAGCGGCAGAGCTGCGGCCACCCCGACGACCAGTCCCTGCGTCCGGCGCCCGGTGAGCAGGAACGCCGCGGCCAGCACGCCGAGGAACAGTCCGGCGACCGGGCTGAGCACGCAGGTCGCCGCGGCCAGGGCGGCAGCGGCGAGCATCCTGCGCCCGCCGGGCCCGCGGTCCGCGACGACGGCGCAGCCGAGCGCGGCGGTCAGGCCCGCAATGAAAGTCGCCCGGCCAGCGGTCAGCTCCGTGCACAGAGCCACCGCGGCCCACGCCGCGGCCAGCCTAGGCCGGGGCACCTGATGGCGGACCAGCAGCAGGGCCAGCAGGCCCGCCGAGGCCACGACGCCAGCGGCCATCGCCAGCCGGGTGCCAGCGATTGCGAAGAGGTAAGGCGCGAGCAGCGAGTAGCTCGCGGGGTAGATGCCGCCGTACCAGCTGAACAGATAGGCCGTGCCGGGATAGTGCCGCGCCCAGCCTGCCCGGGCGAGCTGCGCGGAAAGATCAGTGCCCACCCGGGGGAAGACGGCGAGCCAGAGCACTGCCCCGGCTGCGGTCAGCAGCATGCTGAGGACGATCGGGTCGCGGGCAAGCCGCCGCCAGGAAGGCCAGCCCGGCCTGCGTTCCGCCGGCCGCTGCCGAAGGCCGCGGCCGGCGGCCGTCAGCACACGCCGGCCGGCAGGGGCCGGCGATCCGGGCCGACGCAGCGGCTGCGGCCCGCCTCGCTGGCGAGCAGGTCCGCTGAGTAGTGCGCGTCCAGCAGCCTGGCGTCCAGCAGGGCCGGGAATCGCGCCAGAAACGCCTCGAACGTCAGGTCGGGCGCCTCCCGCAGGTGGCGGGCGACCAAGCCGACCCAGACGCCGGTCCTCGTCGCCGAGTAGCGCTCGGGGTGCCCGTGCGAGGCGGCCAGCGCGCGCAGGCCGGCCTCGGCCCGGCGCACCGCCTCAGCCTGACCGTGCTGGCGTGCATACAGCCAGGCCATCCGCAGATGGTCGCGATGACCGAAGCCGTGCTGCTGCAGCGCCCCGTGCTCGAACGCCGCGAGGAACGAGTCGTCGTCCATACGCTCACAGTAACTCCCGGCCCCGATCGGCGATCCGCAAGAGTCCGCAACCGTCCGCGCGGCAGCCTGGTGCGCCGCCACCGCCAGCATCTACAACACCGAATACGACGATGGCCGGCGGGAAGCAGATCTACACCACGTTCAGCCAGGACCCCGAGGTCGGGGTGAAGTGCAGCGTGATCTGCGGGTTCTTCGCCAGCCACGGCTGCAGGTCCGGCTGCTTATGCGTGGCGTAGCTGCCGCGCCGATGTGCAGCGGCAGCCGGGGATAGGCCCTGGCGCCCTTCTTCAGGAACTTCAGGAACTCCTGGCGCCGGTGCCGGGGATAGGAGGCGTCGGTCACCTTGCCGCTCGCGAACTCCAGGGCCGCGAACAGCATGGTCGTACCGTGCCGGACGTAATCGTGGTCGCCTTCTACGGCAGGCCGGGCCCCCGTACTCGCGCCACATGTCCGCGACCTTGACGTTAGAGATCCCTGGCTCGGCGGCCAGCCAGCTGGCCGCAACCCTCGGAGCGCATCCTGCTGCGAAGCCCTCGCTACCGGCCTTGCCGAACGTATCCTGCGGCCGTGAGTGAGCAGGTGGAGCCGGAGCCAACCGCGGGACGGCCGGCGGCGGAACAGCCAGGCGCCGAGCAGCCGCCCGGCCGGGTGATCCACCATTCCGGTAGCGGCTCGTCTCCCATGCCGCCAGTAGTGACGCGCGCCCGGAGGCCGCATCCTTTCGGTCCGGCTGTCAGAGCGCCAGGGCCTGGGCCAGCTGCCGGTAGCCGTCCATCAGGTCGTCGTCAGGGCCGGTGAGCAGCTGGATGGCGACGTGATCGGCGCCGGCGCTGAGGTGCTCGCGCAGCCGCCCCGCTACCGTGACCGCGTCGCCGTGGGCAACCAGGGCGTCAATGAGCGCGTCGCTGCCGCCGTCGCTCAGGTCCTCCTCGCTCCAGCCCAGCCGGCGCAGGTTGCTGGTGTAGTTGACCAGTCCGAGGTACGGCTGGCGCACCCGCGGGCGGCCGACGGCGCGGGCCCGTTCCGGGTCGGTGTCCAGCACCACTTTCTGCTCCGGCGCCAGCAGCGGCAGAGCGCCCAGGATCTCGCGGGCCTGCCGCGTGTGCTCGGACGTGACCAGGTACGGGTGGGCCCCTGCGGTCCGCTCTCCGGCCAGCCGGAGCACTTTCGGGCCGAGGGCGGCGAGCACCAGGCTCTGCGCCGGAACGCCGTCGCCCAGCAGCGCATCGACGTAGCGGGCCAGCTTGTCGTAGGGCCGTTCGTACTCCTGAGTCGCCTCGGGGTGGCCGGCGCCCACGCCGAGCAGGAACCGGCCCGGCTGGCGGCTCTCGATCCGCCGGAACGACTTGGCCACCACGCTCGCCTCGGCCTGCCAGATATTCACGATCCCGGTGGCGACTGTCAGCGTGGTCGTCGCGTCCAGCAGCTCATCGACCTGCTGCAGGTCGCCGCCAGGCGAGCCGCCGAGCCACAGCGCGCCGAAGCCGAGCTGCTCAAGGTCCACCGCCAGCTCCGGCGTCACCTGGCTCGCGCCCCGCCAGACTCCGAACCGGCCGAGGTGGTCACGTGCGCGCTCAGTCATTCGCTTCGCTCCTGTCGTCGCTGCCTTAGCCTTCGAAACGGTTTCAGGGTAATCTGCCCGGCCGCCGCCCGGCTGGGCCTGCTGCGGCCCCGTGGTCCCTGGCCGCCGGCGAGGCCGCCGCGAGCTGCGGGTATTTTGGCGGTATGACTTTCTGCACGGCAGCCCACGACTGTGCTGGTCGTCGCCGGGGCTCGCGCCGCTCGCTTCGCCGCAGCGGCCCGGCCGGCGGCCCGCGGTGACCGCCGACTCCTACGCCGCCGCCGCGGCCCTGGTCGAGCGGTCCGCCGCCGCCTATGTGGCAGGTGTCCCCGCGGAGCCCGCCGACGACGGCTTCTTCGGGCCGGGCAGCGTGACCTGGCGGGTGAGCTCTGATCTGGGCGGCCCGGTCGCGGGCCTGCGGGCCCTGCTGATGCAGGCGCTGCACCCGCTGGCGATGGCCGGCGTCGACCAGCACAGCGGCTGGCGCGAGGATCCCGTAGGCCGGCTGGCCGCGACCTCGCAGTACGTGGCCACGATCAGCTTCGGCGAGCGAGCGGCGGCGGAGCAGGCGGCGGCCGTGGTGCGCAGGATTCACGAGCATGTCCGGGGCGTCGACGAGGTGACCGGCCGCCCTTACGCCGCGGGCGATCCCGCGCTGCTGATGTGGGTGCACGCTGCCCTGGTCGACTCCGCCATCGCCGCCCGCGAGCTGTTCGGCAGGCCCCTGCGCCCGCCGGACGGCGACCGGTACGTCGCGGAGATGGTCGTGGCCGCCGAACTGGTCGGCGTGCCCCGCCCGGTGGTGCCCGCCAGCCTGGCCGAGCTTGATCAGTACATCTCCTCAGTGCGCCCGGACCTGCGCTGCACTCCGGCAGCACGGGAGTCGATGGCCTATCTGCTGGATCCGCCCGGCCTGGACGCCGACATCGCCGAGATCTGGCAGGACGTCCGCGACGGCGCGATCGCCTCGCTGCCCGGCTGGGCCCGCGATATGTACGGCTACTCCGCCCCGGACCCGCTGCCGCCCGGCCGCAGGACGGAGATCCAGCAGGCGCTCGGGGTCCTCGACACCGTGTTCCTTTCCGAGCCCGGCGTCCTCGAGGCACGGCAGCGGATCACGCTGCGGATGCGCGCGGCCCGGTCCGCATGAGGCGCAGCCTGGTGACCGGCGCCGCGATCGGCGGCGGGGCCGTGGCCGCGGCGCTGCTTGCCCGGCGGCTCGGCCGGCTGCGGCTCGGCCGCGGCCTGGCGGCCATCCAGCTTCTCGCGCGCGGCGGCCTGCGCTACGCCGGCAGCGCCCCACGGCTCTTCGCGGCCGCCGGGGAGAACCGGCAGCAGCTCCGCAACGACCTGGCCCTGCAGACGGCGGAGGACGTCGCGGCCACCCTCGGCGCCATGAAGGGCGTCCTGATGAAGATCGGCCAGATGGCCAGCTATGTCGACGACGGGCTGTCCCCCGCCGTCCGCCGCACCCTCAGCCGCCTGCAGGACAGCGTGCCGCCGATGAGCGCGGAGCTGGCCGCGCAGGTCGTGACCGAGGAGCTGGGCATGCCGCCGGAGCGCGCGTTCGCGCAGTGGGACGCCGAGCCGATCGCCGCGGCGTCGATCGGCCAGGTGCACCGCGCGATCACCCGCGACGGCCGCGCGGTCGCGGTCAAGGTGCAGTACCCCGGCATCGCCGAGACCATCGCCGCGGATCTGGCCAACGTGGCGCTGCTGCGCCGGATGCTGCGCATCACCGCCCCGGCGCAGGACGTCGACGCACTGATCGCCGAGCTCCGTGACCGGGTGCTCGAGGAGCTCGACTACCGGCGCGAAGCCGGCAACCAGCGCCTCATGGCCGCTTTCTACGACGGTCATCCCACCATCTGCGTCCCCAGGGTGATCGACGAGCTGACCACTCGCCGGATAGTGACCAGCGAACTGGCTGACGGAGCCCGCTTCGCCGAGCTCGCCAGCTGGTCCCAGGACGAGCGTGATCTGGCCGCCGAGACCATCTACCGGTTCACGTTCCGGAGCCTGTACGACATTCGCGCGTTCAACGGCGATCCGCACCCGGGCAACTACCTGTTCCACGGCGGCGGCCGGGTCACCTTCCTCGATTACGGCCTGGTCAAGCACTTCGCCCCCGCTGAGCTGCAGCCGCTGATGCAGATGGCGCGTCACCTGTGCGTGGATGACGACCCGGAGGCATTCCGCGCCAGCCTGGAGGAGGCCGGGTTCCTGCGTCCGGGGGCGCCGCTGAGCACGGAGTCGATCGTCGATCACATGGCCGTCTTCTACGACACGATCCGCAAGCCCGGCCGGCGCACCATCACCGGCGATTACGCCTCGGCGGTGGTGCGCCGGTTCTTCGACGTGCGCAGCCCGCTCGCGCAGTACGTGAGCATCCCCCGGTCCTACGTGATCCTGCAGCGCATCAACCTGGGCCTGTTCGCCATCCTCGGCGAGCTGACCGCGACCGCGGACTGGCGCGCCATCGCCGAGGAGATCTGGCCCTTCGTCCAGGGACCGCCCGCGACGCCCATGGGCGCCGCCGAGGCCGCCTGGCGGACCCGGCGTCACCCCGAAGCGGCCCTGATCTCCGCGGCGAGCTCTTCGGGCGCCTCCAGCGGCACGACGTGACCGGCCTTCCGCAGCAGCCGCAGTGTCACCTGGCCGAAGAACTCGCCCAGCCGGTCTGACCACGCGACCGGGAACAGCGGATCATGCTGCGGCCACAGCACGGTCGCGGGCACGTGCACCCGGTCAGCAGGCGTCGGCGCCTGCTCGGCCAGTGACCGGGCCCACCGCGCCCGCTCCGGCCCGGTATCACCCGATGGCCGCGGCGAAGGCGCCCGGCGGGGCGTAGCCCGCGGCGAGGCGGTCCAGCTCGGCGGGATCGGGCTCGAGAACCGCGGCGGCCACGAGCACCAAGGCGATCACCGCCGCTACTGCGGCTACCAGGGCCGCCAGCCGCGTCATCAGCCGCCCGCCGCGCAAGCTGTCCGCCATGTCGTATCTCCTCTCCGCGGCCGGGCCAGCGGCCGGCCGGACAGGAGCGACCCGATCCGCTCCCGGCAATTCACACATTTGCCGGACAATCGGGAGCAGCTAAAGCTCGCCGGAGCTGCACCGGGCCTTGCGATAGCTGCGGCGCAGGCCGTTGCTGGCGGGAGGATTACCTAGGACCGGGCCCAGAACCAGTTAGTCGCCAGCCCCCTGCCGCCGCTCCAGATCTCGAAGCCCGCCTCGATATTGAGCAGATACCACCGCGGTTTGAGCAATCCCATCCGCTCAGCGGTCTGCATGAAGGGCTCAAGTCTCAGATGAGTGACGGAGCGAGCAGGATGCACCCGGCGGAACTGCATGTAGTTCCATGACACGCCATGTCGGTAAGGACGCCAGTGCACAAAATAATATCGCGCGTGATCTTCCCAGACAATGGGCGCCCACCGCGGCGGCGGGAAATGATGCGCGTTCAGCCATATCATGATCTCGGCCCCGTTAGCCTGGCCGGAGGTTATCGGCGTCTTGTTGAACCAGATATCGTAGGCGACATTCCAGATTCCGGACGCCCGCTGGCGCGTGTACCAGCTCGTCTCCGCCCGCCGCACCCGTGACACCCTGGCCGGGAGCGTGGTATCAGGGGAGCAGATGCCCCAGTTGCAGCCGATGAATATATCAGGAAACGCCAGCGATTCCGGGCCGTGCGCGTCAGCAGCCGACCTGGTTACTTTGAAATTCGGCAGCATCGCATGATTCTTCAGGCACTCGGAGCGGCCCCCGAAATTATCATTTCGCACGACGAACCTGACATGCCGGTGATTATGTACGGTCACGTGACCGAGATCGCTGCACAGCGTAGGTATCAGGGCAGCATTGGCGGGCTGAACGGAAGCGTCTACAGACTGGCTGGCCGCCGCAAGCGGGGCGAGCATTGCAAGGACGCCCGCGAAGGCAAGAGCGGCTCGGCAGGGCAACTTAGTGAAAGCATGCCTCACTACCACATCCCCCCATATGACTGAAATACTAGATATATTCGCCTGAGTTAGTTTGGTAAAATGGACTTGCAGGCAAAGAGTGTCCGCCCTTGCGCACGCCCGGGCAAGGGATTGCATGCAACCATTTGCTAAACTTTCGACATCAGCCTAGTAAACTTCTGACCCGGTTGGGGCGGGATTATGCCCATGTCGCAGCCAATCCGCAGATTAGCCTGGCGCGACCGCATCGCGGCGTGAGGCGATGCAGCCGCGCAGCGCGGATCAGGCCCGGAGCATCGCCAGGTACGGGGCGACCCAGAGCGGCGGGAGATAGCCCGCCAGGGGCAGTACCTCCGGCTTGAGAGTGCTGCCCGGCTCCTCGGCGAGAAAGCGGCGACGCGGTCTTCACGTCGGACTGTGCGCCGCACTGGGGGCCCCGGGATTCCTGGACTGGCCCGGTTATCCCCTGCTGTGGCCGGCCCGGGTCAGCTGGCTGGCCGGAGGGTCGTAACCCCAGTCACAGTCCAGTCGCAATGTGCCCAATCGCCACCGCGTCGCGGCCGCTGAAGGCGCATACTTGGAACTGATGAAACCGGTCCGCGCCCAGACCCGGCGCCCACTGCCAGGAAGTCCTTTCAACACGCCGACCGCCGTCCGGCCTGTGAAGGAATTCGCCCTCCGCGATCAGGTGACCCACGACCGCTATGGACTGGGCGTGGTCATCGGAGTTGAGGACGGGATCGCCGTCCTCGTCGACTTCGGCCCGCAGCAGGAACGGATTGCGGCACCGTTCGCCAAGCTGACCAAGCTCTGACCTTCGGCTCTGCGACGCGCGCCCGCAGACCGCACAGGCCGGTCTGCGGGGGCGGCCGCCGGAGCGCCGGCCACGGCGAGCCTGCCTTCCGCTGCCAGCCAGTCTTCCGGCCAGCTGATCCCCCGGTGCTCGCTGAACCGTGCTCGCTAATCGAGTGCTCGCTAATCTCCCGGTGCCAGCTCACCGGCCGTGCGGCTGTCCAGCGTGGCGAGAAACGCCGTGATGGCGTCACTCACCTGTCGCGGGGCACGCATGGGCAGATGATGACCGGGACCTTCGATCAGCTGCAGCCGCGCGTCGGGGAGCGCGAGCTCCATCCGGCGGGCGGTGTCCACCGGCACCAGCGTGTCGCCGGGGTCGGCGAGCAGCAGCACGGGCGCGCGGACTGACGGCAGCAGCGACTCCAGTTCGGCCAGCTCCCCGACCAGCGCCCGCTGCTCAGTCAGGAACGAGCGCCACAGCGGACCGTGATCGCTGCGGGCATGCCCCCAGATGCGCCAGTTGACATGCTCCTCCGGGCCGAGCGGCCGATCCCGCAGCCGGGCGATCCTCGCGAGCCGGGCCCGGGCGAACCACGGCGTCAGCCGCCACGCCACGACCGAGCAGACGGGCCCGGCGAGCGGAGCCGCCAGCAGCCGGTCCCAGCCGTTCAGGCAGCCGGGCCCCACGCTGGCCAGCAGGACGACGGCCTCCACCCGCTCCGGTGCCTGGCTTGCCGCCGAGAGGGCCACCCCGCCGCCGTAGGAGTGGCCGACCAGCACCGCGCGGCGGACACCGCGGGCATCCAGGTCACGCAGAACACCGCGGGCGCCCGCGGTGAAGCCAGCCGCGGCCTCCTGGCTGGCGCCGTAACCCGGCCGGTCGACGGCGATCGCGTGCAGCTGCGGCGGGAGGGCCGCGAGAACCTGATGCCAGTCCGCGCCCGAGCCCGGCTGCCCGTGCAGCAGCACCAGCTCGTGCCGCCGCAGCGTCGCGGCATGCTCCTGGTGGTCGCGGGTGCGTTCAGCTGCCGTCATAAGAGCTCACAGCCTCGCATCGGCGCCGGCGAGCAGGGCCAGGACCTCGCCGACAGTGCGCTCGCGGCTCGCGGCCTCAGGCAGGGGCAGGTGCAGCTGGATCTCGTACCGGTTGCGGCGGCCGTCCTTCTGCTTCACCACGTAGCCGGCCTCGGCCAGGTCGGTCACGATGCCGTAGGCGCTGCGCTCGGTGATGCCCACGTGAGCGGCCATGTCGCGCAGCCGCATCCCGGGGTCACGCGCGATGCACAGCAGCACCCGGGCGTGACTGGTGAGAAAACTCCAGTTCGCCATGCTCAACAGATTACTCATTCTGGAAAGAATTTGCTAGTTACCTTCTGCCGGAGTAGCTTGCGAGTGGGCGGCCCGTCAGCTCCCGGCTCGGCGGCTGCTCCTGCGGAAGGACCACCCCATGGCTGCGACCACCGGACCACAGCAAGGCATCGCGGAAACTCAGCCGCCGCCCTCGCCTAACGGCTCGGCGCCGCCGAAGCCTGTCCCGGCCCCTCCCGTCGTTCCGCCCATGCCCTCCGAGGTGCACCCGGCGAAGCGGCACGCCGCGACGCCCGGCACCGGCGGCTACCTGCGCCGTATCACGCAGCGCTTTACCCGGCACTGAGCGGCCAGATCGTGGCTGCCGTGGCGATCGAGGCCGGTGCGGGTCCCGGTCTCGGCATTTCCCTCCGGTCGCAGGCGGGCTTCGGCATCGTCGTGCTCCGCGGCGAGCTGGACATCAGCTGCGCCCCGGCACTGCGCGAGCAGCTCCTTGCCGCCGAGCAGCTGCTCGCCGCGGCGCGGCCGGGGGCAACCCGCCTCGTCGCCGACCTGTCCGGCGTCAGCCGGGCAGACGTCAGCGGCCTGACCGTGCTGCTGGGCGCTGCCCACCGCGCCCGGCGCCACGGTGGTTTCCTCCGGCTGGCGGGCCCGCTGCCCGCGGTCGCCGACGTGCTGCGCAGCACCGGGCTGCAGCGCCACTTTGAGATCTACCCCACGACTGCCGCCGCGATCAGCGGACCGCCGGCGGAAGGCCCGCGCGAGCCCGGGCGGGACCCCGGCCACCGGGGCAGGTACCCGGCCGGCCGTGCTCACGCCGCTGCCGTCGCAGCGGCAGACATCCGCTAGCGGTAAAGATCACGGTAGGTATCCCGCAGCTTGTATTTGAGCACCTTCCCGCCGACGGTCTCCGGCAGCTGCGCCGCGAACACCACGCGCTTGGGCGTCTCGAAGCCGGCCAGCCGCTCCCGGCAGAACTGCAGGATGTCCTGCGCAAGCACGGCCTGGTCACGCTGTTCGAGGTCATGCCGAGCAGGCGCCGCCTGGTCCGGCGCGAGGACGACGATGGCCGTGACGGCCACGCCCCAGCGCTCGTGCGGCAGGCCGACCACCGCCGCCTTCTGCACGGCGGGGTGCTGGTGCAGCACGGCCTCGACCCGCAGGCTCGACACGTTCTCGCCGCCGGACTTCACGATGTCCTTGTATCGGTCAATCATGATCCGCAGCCCGTCGGCGTCGAACACGCAGCTGTCGCCCGAGTGAAACCAGCCGTAACGGAAGGCCTCCTCGCTGGCCTTCTCGTCCTTGCAGTAGCCTGCCGCGACCGACGGTGACCGGTAGACCGCCTCGCCGGGCACGCCGGGCTTTCCTTCCAGCGAGCTGCCGAGCTCGTCCATCACGGTGGAGGCGAGGATCGGGCTCGGCACGCCGACATAGTTGTGCTCGGGCGCGGTCGGCCGGTAGGTCTGCGGCCACTTGCCCGGCCAGAACCGGTGGCAGGCGATCGCCTCGGTCTGCCCGAAGATCTCGAACACCATCAGCTCGGGGCCGGCCACCTGCCGGAGGGTGGCCAGGGTGCCAGGCGGCAGCGCGGCCCAGCCGTAGACAACCACTTTGAGGCTGCTGGCGTCATAGGCCAGCCGGTCGGCGGCCAGCACTCTGGCCAGGGCGTTGACCATGGCCGGCGAGCCGGCCCACAGGCCGTGACCGCCTCCCTGGACACCGCTTCGGCGATGGCGCCGGGCGCCGGGCGGCGGCCGAGGATCAGGGTGCCGCCGGACAGGAAGGCGGGGAAGGTGAAGACCTGGTCGGCCACGTGGCGACGCCGAGCTTGACCAGATAGGCCTCGACCGAGTTCTCGCAGAACAGCATCACCCGGTCGCCGCGCTGCAGGCCGCGGGCCAGCAGCGCGTGCGCGACCTGGTTGGCGAGGGCGTCCGCCGCCCGGTAGGTCAGCCGCGCATGCGCTTCGTCCGCGTAGGCGCCCGGCCGGCCGACGATCGCCTCCTGGTCGGGGAAGCTCCAGGTGAGCCGCTCGAGCATGTCGCCGACGCTGACGCGCTCCCAGCGGTTCACGGCCCGCCGGTGATGCAGGCTGGTGACATCGAGGCCCATGGCGGACTCTCCCCGGCTTGTGAATCCAGATTCACGCTGATGCTAGCGGGACAGGAAATTCTTGTGAAGAGGGTCACATCCGGCCCTGGTATGCCCCGGCTCACGGGACCGGCGGCCGCCGGAGACCGGGCTGCACCGCCGCCATCTTCCCTCCGTTGTGAATCACCATTAACATTCCTGGCGTGACCGTCCTGACCTCTGCGCTCGAGCCCAGCGCCGAGTCGTTCCAGCGCAACCGCGCCGCCCAGCTCACCGCGCTGGCCGCGCTCGCCGATCAGCTCGCCCTGGCCAGAGCCGGCGGCGGTCCGCGGTACGCCGACCGTCATCACGCCCGCGGCCGCCTGCTGGCCCGCGAGCGGATCGAGCTGCTGCTCGACCAGGACGCGCCGTTCCTGGAACTGTCCGCGCTGGCCGGCTGGGGCAGCGAGTTCACCGTCGGCGCGAGCATCGTCACCGGCATCGGCGTGGTCTGCGGGGTCGAGTGCGTGCTGATCGCCCACGACCCGGCCGTCCGGGGCGGCGCGATGAACCCGTTCACGCTGAAGAAGACCCTGCGGGCCCTGGAGATCGCCCGGCGCAACCGGCTGCCGGTCATCAACCTGATCGAGTCCGGCGGCGCGGACCTGCCCACTCAGGCGGACCTGTTCGTGCAGGCGGGCAAGATCTTGCACGATCTCACCGAGCTGTCCGCCCTCGGCATCCCCACCGTCGCGCTGGTCTTCGGGAACTCCACCGCGGGCGGCGCGTACGTGCCGGGAATGTGCGACTACTCGGTACTCGTCGACGGCCAGGCCAAGGTGTTCCTCGGCGGGCCGCCGCAGGTGAGGATGGCCACCGGCGAGGATTCGGGCGACGAGGAACTCGGCGGCGCGGGGATGCACTCGCGCGTCTCCGGGCTGTCGGACTACTTCGCCGCCGACGAGTGCGACTGCATCCGGATCGGCCGGCAGATTGTCGCCGACCTGAGCTGGCGCAAGCTCGGGCCTGGCCCCGGCCGGCCGGCTGACCCGCCGCTCTACGACCCCGAGGAGCTGCTCGGCGTCGCCTCGGCCGACTTCCGGGTGCCCTTCGATCCCCGCGAGGTGCTGGCCAGGGTGGTCGACGGCTCCCGGTTCAGCGAGTACAAGCCGCTCTACGGCACGAGCCTGGTCACCGGCTGGGCGTCCATCCACGGCTTCGGCGTCGGCATCCTGGCCAACGCCCGGGGCGTGCTGTTCTCCGAGGAGGCAAAAAAAGCCGCCGAGTTCATCCTGCTGGCCAACCAGAGCGATACACCGCTGGTATTCCTGCAGAACACCACCGGCTACACGGTCGGCAAGAACTACGAGCAGGGCGGGATCATCAAAGATGGCGCAAAAATGATCAACGCAGTAACGAACAGCACCGTGCCGCACATCACCATGAACATCGGTGCCTCCTTCGGCGCGGGCAACTACGGCATGGCCGGACGCGCCTACGACCCCCGGCTGATGTTCGCCTGGGTGAACGCCAAGCTGGCCGTGATGGGCGCCCAGCAGCTGGCCGGGGTGCTGTCGATCGTCGGCCAGCAGGCCGCGCAGGCGAACGCGCGGCCGTTTGACATTGAGGCCGACGAGCGCCGGCGCCGCGAGATCGAGGCGCAGATCGAGCGCGAGTCGGACTCCTTCTTCGTCACCGCCCGCCTGTACGACGACGGCGTCATCGACCCGCGCGACACCAGGACCGTGCTCGGCCTGTCCCTGTCCGCCGCCCACTCCGCGCCGGTCGGCGGCCGCCGCGGCTTCGGCGTCTTCCGGATGTAGGAAAGCTGATGCCGCCGATCGAGAAGCTGCTGATCGCCAACCGGGGCGAGATCGCCGCACGGGTCATCCGCACCGCGCAGGAGCTGGACATCGCCACGGTCGCGGTGTTCTCCGACCCCGACGCGGGCGCGCCGCATGTCCTGGCGGCTGACGAGAGCGTGCACCTGCCCGGCACCGCGGCGGCCGATACCTACCTGCGCGCCGACCTGATCATCGCCGCCGCGCGGCAGGCCGGCGCCGGCGCCATTCACCCCGGCTACGGATTCCTGTCCGAGAACGCCGCGTTCGCCCGTGCGTGCGAGCAGGCCGGCCTGGTGTTCGTCGGACCGCCGGCCGCCGCCATCGAGGCGGTCGGCTCGAAGATCGCCGCCAAGGACCTGATGGCGAAGGCGGGCGTGCCCGTGCTGGGCGGCGCGCCGGTCAGCGCCGACGCGGACGCCGGAGAGCTGGCGCAGGCCGCCGCGCAGACCGGCTACCCGGTGCTGGTCAAGGCCGCGTTCGGCGGCGGCGGCCGGGGGATGCGGATCGCGGAGTCCGCGGATGAGCTGGCGGAGGCGGTGATCTCGGCCCGGCGCGAGGCGGCCGCCGCCTTCGGCGACGGCAGCATTTTCCTGGAGCGCTACGTGCCGTCGCCGCGCCACGTCGAGGTCCAGATCTTCGGCGACACCCGCGGCAGCGTCGTGCACCTGTTCGAGCGCGAGTGCTCGATCCAGCGGCGCTATCAGAAGATCGTCGAGGAGGCACCCTCCCCGGCTGTCAGTGACGCGCTGCGGGCCGAGCTCGGTGCGGCCGCCGTCGCCGCCGGCCAGGCCATCGGGTACGTCGGCGCCGGGACGGTGGAGTTCCTGCTCGGCCCGGACGGCGAGTTCTGGTTCCTGGAGATCAACACCCGGCTGCAGGTCGAGCACCCGGTCACCGAGCTGATCACCGGCCTTGACCTGGTCGCGCTGCAGCTGCGGGTGGCCGAGGGCGAGCCGCTGCCCGGCGAGGTGACGGCCGCGGCGATCAGCGGGCACGCGATCGAGGTCCGGCTGTACGCCGAGGACGCCGCGGCCGGGTTCCGGCCGGCCAGCGGCACCGTGCACCGCTTCGACATCCCGGCCCTGCCGGGCATCCGGGTGGACGCCGGCGTCATGGCCGGCTCGGTGGTCGGCACGGCCTATGACCCGATGCTCGCCAAGGTCATCGCCTGGGGGCCGACCCGCGACCACGCCCGCCGCGCGCTGGCGCGGGCCCTCGCGCAGGCGCGCCTGCATGGCGTCACCACCAACCGGGACCTGCTGGTCGGGATCTTGCGCGAGCCGCAGTTCGCGGCCGGCCAGACCGACACCGGGTACCTGACCCGCCATGACCCCGCCGCCCTGGCCGGCTCCGCGGCCGGCCCGGACGCGCGGCCCGTGCATGCCCTGGCCGCCGCGCTCGCCGCGCAGGCCCGGCGGCGGGCCGAGGCGCCCGTGCTGGCCACGCTGCCGAGCGGCTGGCGCAACGTGCCGAGCGGGCCGCAGCAGACGCAGTTCGCCGTCGGCGGCCAGGGCCCCGGCGGGCAGCACGCCGGCGGCCAGCACACCGAGGTCCGCTACCGGCTGCACGGCGGCGTCCTGTGGGCCGCAGTAGACGGCACCGAGCTGCCCGGCCTGGTGCTCTGGTCGCAGGCGCCGGACCGCGTCGACCTGGAGGTCGCCGGGATCCGCCGGGTGATCACCGTTGACCAGGCTGGCGAGGTGTACTACGCGGACAGCGCGCTCGGCTCCGGCGTGCTGACTGAGGTGCCGCGCTTCCCCGAGCCACGCGCGGCGGCGCAGGCCGGCTCGCTGCTGGCGCCCATGCCCGGCACGGTGATCACCGTGGCGGTGGGCGTCGGCGATCAGGTCAGCGCCGGGGATCCGGTGGTGGTGCTGGAGGCGATGAAGATGGAGCACACGGTGGCCGCCCCGCATGACGGGATGGTCACCGAGGTGCGCACCGAGGCTGGCCAGGCAGTGGATACCGGCGCCGTCCTCGCCGTCGTGGCGGAGCCGTCGTGACCGGGCCGGTGCTTTACGAGCGGCGCGGCGAGGTGGCCTGGGTGACCATCAGCCGGCCGCAGGCCCGCAACGCGCTGAACCAGGCCGCCCGCGACGGCCTGCTCGCCGCGGCGCAGCGGTTCAACGCCGACGAGCTGGCGAAGGTGCTCGTGCTGACCGGCGCCGGGGACAAGGCGCTCTGTGCGGGCGGGGACCTGAAGGAGATGGCACGCACCGGCCTGCAGGTACCGCCGCCTGACTTTCGTCCCGCAGTTCGGCCGGACCATCGAGGTGGCCAAGCCGACGATCGCCGCGGTCAACGGCGTCGCCTACGCCGGGGGGGCCCTGCTGGCCCAGAGCTGCGACTTGTGCGTGGCCGCCGACACGGCGCGCTTCGCGGTCGGCGAGGTGAAGGCCGGCCGCGGCGCGCCGTGGGCAGCGCCGCTGCCCTGGCTGATCCCGCCCCGGATCGCCATGCAGATCCTGCTCACCGGCGACCCGATCGACGCCGCGCGCGCCTACCAGATCGGACTGGTCAACGAGGTGGTCCCGCTGACCGCGGCCGCCCAGGCGCTGGCCGAGCGGATCGCCGCGAACGCGCCGCTGTCGGTGCGCGCTGCCAAGCAGACCGTAGCCGAGGCCGAGCGGATCCGGGCGCCGGTCTACTGTGGCCGGGACGCGCAGGAAGGCCCCGCCGCCTTCGCCGCCGGGCGCGCCCCGCAGTGGAAGGGGCGCTGATGGAACCCGCCGCCTACACCGGGCTGCTGGCCGACCTGGCCGCCGAGACCGAGGTGGTCGACGGCCTGCTGGCCGTTCCGGCGGGACGCCGCCGCGGTGATGGCGGGCAGCCCGGACTTCGCCGACATGCTCGCCCGCCAGTACCGCGACCTGAGCGGGGCAGAGCTGCTGCGCTGGTTCCGCAGTGCACGCGCGGGACTGCTGCACGCCTGCTCCGGCCTGGACCCGCGCAGCCGGGTGCCCTGGTACGGGCCCGACATGAGCGTGGCGTCGGCGGTGACGGCCTGTCTGATGAAGACCTGGGCCCACGGCCAGGACATCGCCGACGCCCTCGGCGCCGAGGCCGAGCCGACCGTCAGGCTGCGGCACATCGCGCATCTCGGGGTGAGCACGTTCGGCTTCGCGTTCGGCCTGAATGGGCTGGCCGGGCCGGCCGAGCCGGTCCGGGTCGAGCTGATTGCGCCGGACGGCGCTCTGTGGAGCTGGGGGGCCGCCGATGCCGCTGACCGGGTCACTGGCTCCGCGCTTGATTTCTGCCTCGCCGTCACCCAGCGACGGCACCTCGCCGATACCGGGCTGCAGGTGACCGGCCCCGTCGCCCAGCGGTGGATGGCGCTGGCGCAGGCCTACGCCGGGCCGCCCGGCGAGGGCCGGCTGCCGCTGGCGGCCGCGCAGTCTGGGCAGCCCGCCGCAGACGCGCCGCAGCCCGCAGGGCGTACGCCACGGGTCACCGGGCCCGTGCCGGAGCCCGCCGCCGGGGAGCAGGCGTGAAGCGGCCGGTCCGGATCGCCAACTGCTCCGGCTTCTACGGCGACCGGACGGCGGCCGCGCGGGAGATGGTCGACGGCGGCCCGATCGACGTGCTGACCGGCGACTACCTGGCCGAGCTCACCATGCTGATCTTGTGGAAGGCCAGGCTGAAAGATCCGGGCGCCGGTTATGCCCGGACGTTCCTGCGCCAGTTCGAGGAGGTGATCGGCACCTGTCTTGATCGCGGCATCACGATCGTGACGAACGCCGGCGGCCTGAACCCGGCCGGGCTGGCCGCGCGGCTGCAGGAGATCGCCGGCCGGCTCGGCCTGGCGCCGAAGATCGCCTACGTCGAGGGAGACGACCTGCTGGGTCAGATCGGCGAGCTCACCGCCGCGGGGCATGCGCTCGCGCACGCCGACACCGGCGAGCCGCTCGCTGCGGCGGGCGTCACGCCGGTGACCGCCAGCGCCTACCTCGGCGGCTGGGGCATCGCGGCGGCCCTGCAGGCCGGCGCCGACGTGGTGGTTTGTCCCCGGGTCACCGACGCCTCGCTCGTCGTAGGCCCGGCGGCGGCGTGGCACGGGTGGGGGCCCGGCGACCTCGACGCCCTCGCAGGGGCAGTGGCGGCCGGCCACGTGATCGAGTGCGGCCCGCAGGCCACCGGCGGGAACTACCCGTTCTGGGAGGAGCTGCCGGACTGCCGGTATCCCGGCTTCCCGATCGCCGAGGTCGCCGCCGACGGCAGCGCCGTGATCACCAAGCACCCGGGGACCGGGGGCCTGGTGTCCCCCGGTACGCTCACCGCTCAGCTGCTGTACGAGATCGCCGAGCCCGCCTACGCCAATCCCGACGTGGTCGCGCATTTCGACACCCTGCGGCTGGCCGCCGACGGCCCCGACCGGGTCACGATCAGCGGGACCCGCGGCAGCCCGCCGCCAGCGACGGCCAAGGTGGCGCTGAACTACCTCGGCGGCTACCGCAACACGATGACGCTGGTGCTCACCGGCCTGAACATCGAGCAGAAGGCGGCCAGGGCCGAGAGCATGCTGTTCGACCTGCTGGGCGGCAAGGAGCGGTTCGCGGAAGCCGACGTCCGGCTGATCCGCACGGACCGGCCGGACGCGCCCGCCAACGAGCAGGCCACCGCGCAGCTGCGGATCACCGTCAAGGATCCGGATCCCGCCAAGGTGGGCCGGTCGTTCTCCAACGCCACGATGGAGCTGGCGCTGGCCGGCTACGCCGGGTTCCACCCGACGACCCCGCCCACGGCGGAGAGCGCCTACGGGGTGTACTGGCCGACGTTCGTGCCCGCCGGGGTGATACCGCATGCGGTCGTGCTGCCCGACGGGACCCGCCGCGCCGTCCGGCCCGGCGCCGGATCCCCGCTCGCGGCGCAGCCAGCGGCGGGCAGCGCGGTGCGGGAGGAGCCAGGCCGCGCAGAAGGCGGTCAGGCAGAGCCCGGCACCGGGGAAGCCGGGCAGGCAGAGCCCGGCACCCGAACGCCCGCCGGCCCCGGTGACGCCGGGTTCTCCCCCGGTGCGCCTGCGCCGGCCGGTGCGGCGGCCGGCCTGGTCGCCCCGGCCGGTCCGACCCGCCGGGCGCCGCTCGGACTGATCTGCGGCGCCCGCTCGGGCGACAAGGGCGGCAACGCGAACGTGGGCCTGTGGACGCGCAGCCCGGCTGCTTACGGCTGGCTGCGCGAGTACCTGGACGTGACCCGGTTCCGCGCCTTGCTGACTGAGGCCGCGCCACTGGAGGTCCGCCGGTACGAGCTGCCCAACATCTGCGCGCTGAACTTCGTGATCGTCGGGCTGCTCGGCCAGGGCGTGGCCGCCTCGACGCGCCCCGACCCGCAGGCTAAAAGCCTGGGCGAGTACCTGCGCTCCCGGCACGTCGACATCCCGGCCGCGCTGCTCGATATCCCTGCGGCGCAGGCCGGCACCCCTGGGGCCCGGCGCGACGATACGACGCCCCGGCACGACGTTCCGGCGGCACCGCGGGCCGCAGGCTAGCGAGGAAGCGGAGGCGAGATGGATTTCCAGGACGGCCCCGAGCACGCCGCGCTGCGCGCGGCGGTGGCTCAGATCGCCGGGGATTTCGGCAGCCGCTACTACGCGCAGAAGGCCGAGGCGGCCGAGCCGACCTCGGAGCTGTGGCAGGCCCTCGCGGCCGGCGGCTATGTCGGCATCAACATCCCGGCTGAGTACGGCGGCGGCGGGGCGGGCCGCTCTGAGCTGGCGATCGTCTGCGAGGAGAGCGCCGCGCAGGGCTGCCCGCTGCTGCTCCTGCTGGTCTCCAGCGCCATCTGCGGCGAGGTGATCAGCCGCTACGGCAGTCCCGAGCAGCGCAAGGACTGGCTGCCGCCGCTCGCCAGCGGACAGGACAAGATCGTCTTCGCGATCACCGAGCCGGACGCCGGGTCGAACTCCCGCCGGCTGTCCACGACGGCGACGGCCGCCGGGGGCGGCGACTGGCTGCTGGCCGGCACGAAGTACTACATCTCCGGCGTCGACGACGCCCGCGCCATCCTGGTGGTGGCGCGGACCGGGACCGACGAGGCCACCGGTCATGCCCGGCTGTCGCTGTTCCTCGTCGACACCGACGCGCCCGGGCTGTCCCGTCAGCTGCTGCCGGTCTCGGCCCGGCTGCCCGAGCGGCAGTTCACCCTGTACTTCGACCAGGTCAGGGTCGGCGCCGACCGGCTCGTGGGCAAGCCGGGTGACGGATTCGGGCAGGTCTTCCACGGGCTCAATCCCGAGCGCATTACCGGCGCGGCGCTGTGCGTCGGCGTCGGCCGGCACGCGCTGGACCGGGCCGCGCAGTACGCCCGCACCCGCACGGTCTGGAACGCACCGGTCGGGGCGCACCAGGGCCTGGCGCATCCGCTGGCTCAGACGAAGATCGAGATCGAGCTGGCCGGGCTGATGACGGCCAAGGCCGGCTGGCTGCACGATCAGCGGCAGCCCGCCGGCGATGCCGCCAACATGGCCAAGTACGCCGCCGCCGAAGCGGCGCTCGCCGCGGTGGACGCGGCGATTCAGACACACGGCGGCAACGGGCTGTCGCGCGAGTACGGGCTGCTGCCGCTGTGGGAGCTGGCCCGGCTGCTGCGGATCGCGCCGGTCAGCCGGGAGATGATCCTCAACCATGTGGCCCAGCACCAGCTCGGGCTGCCCAGGTCCTACCTGACGGCGGCCGGCACCGCCAGACCGACCGCCGGACCGAGCCGCCAGGTGACCGCACTGACCGGGGGCACGGACAGGACGCACGACAGGGGAAGCCAGATGGACACCGATCTGCACGCCAGCCTCATCCAGCGGGTCAACGTCGGCGACAGCCTGACCAGGACGGCCGCCCGGCACCCGGACCGGGTCGCCGTCGTCGACAGCGACCGGCGGTGGAGCTACCGCGCGCTGAACGACTGGGTGAACCTGGTGGCGGGCGGCCTGGCCAGCCTCGGGTACCGGCGGGGCGACGCGCTGGCGCTGGCGTCCGGCAACAGCGCCGAGTTCCTGGCCATCTACTACGCCTGCGCCAAGCTCGGCGTGATCTGCGTGCCGGTCAACCTGGGCTGGCGGACGGACGAGGTGGCCTACGTGCTCGGCCATTCCGGCGCCCGCGGCCTCGTGGTCGAAAGCCAGCTCGCCGAGGCCATGACCCCGGCCCTGCAGGAGGGCGACGCGGTCACCATCGTGATCGTCGCGCCGGGCACGGGCAGCATAGGGACCCCGGGCCGCGGGCCGGGCGGGCCGGCCACAGGCGGCGCCAGTGCCGGGGCGGAAGGCGGGCGGCACTGGCTGAGCTTCGCCGATCTGGCGGCCGCCGGGACCACCGCCGAGCCGCAGTGCCTGGTCGCTGACCGCGACCCGGTCACTTACCTCTACACCAGCGGCACGACCTCGGCGCCGAAGGGCGTGATCGGCAACCACACTGCGATCTACCTGGAGTCCCTGACGATGGCGCTGGAGGCGCGGTTCGACGCCGACGACCGGTTCGCGGCCCTGCTGCCGATGTTTCATACTGCGCAGCTGAACTGCCACTGCACTCCGGCGATCATGGTCGGCGCGACGATCCACGCGCTGCGCGGCTTCGACCCAGGCGGCCTGCTCAAGCGGATCGAGACCGAGCGGATTACCCAGATCTTCGGCCTGCCGATGATGATGTACCGTGACCTGCTGGATCATCCCGACATCGGCCGCCGGGACCTGTCCAGCCTGCGCCGGGCCTGCTACGCCATGGCGCCAATGCCGGACGCGCAGCTGAGGCGCTGCCTGGAGACGTTCGGCTGCGACTTCTACCTGCTGTTCGGGCAGACCGAGATGAGCCCGACCGTGACGATGTTCCGGCCCGAGCATCAGCTCAGTCATGCCGGCGCGGTCGGCGCCCCGGTCGTGAACATCGAGGTGGGCATCATGGATCCCGGCGGGACGCTGCTGCCGCCGGGCGAGCAGGGCGAGATCGTCTACCGCGGGCCGCACACCATGTCGGGCTACCTGAAGGACCCGGCCGCGACCGAGGCGGCCTTCGCCCACGGCTGGTTCCATTCCGGCGACGTCGGGCGGGTGGACGAGGACGGGATCTTGTGGTTCAGCGACCGGCGCAAGGACGTCATCAAGACCGGCGGCGAGAACGTCGCCTCGATCGAGGTGGAGAAGGCCGTCTACGCCGCCGATCCGCGGGTGGCGGAGGTCGTCGTCGTAGGGCTTCCGCACGACCACTGGGGCGAGGCGATCACGGCGGTGGTCGTGCCGAAACCGGGCGCGGCGCCCGACGAGGGGGAACTGATGGAAGAGGTCAGACGGCACCTGGACGGCTACAAGGCACCCAAGTCGGTGATCTTCGTCGACGAGCTGCCGCGGACCTCGACCGGGAAGATCCGCAAGAACCTGGTGCGCGAGACGTACTCCGGCCACTACGCAGGGAGCTGAGCATGCGCGGGGCGGCGCTCACGGCAGGCGGCAGCGATCGGGCGGCCTCCGGCGACCTGGCGGGCTCCGGCGACCTGGCGGGGCCCGGCGGGCCGCCGGCCCCCGGCGACCCGGCGCGGCCGCTGCCGGGCATCCGCACGCCGGCCCGCAAGGAGCGGATCCTGGCCGCGGCCGCCGAACTGGTGGCCCAGCGCGGCTATCACGCGGTGTCCATCGCCGACATCGGCGCCGCGGCCGGGATCACCGGCCCGGCGATCTACCGGCACTTCGAGAGCAAATCCGCAGTGCTCGTCGCGCTATGCGACCAGGTCATCGACGGGCTGCTGGCGAACGCGGCGCGGATCGCGAGCTCGGGCGCGGGCGAGCGGGACGCGCTCGCCCTTCTCGTCTCCGACCAGGTCGATTTCGTGATCACCGACCGCGAGCTGGCGCGGGTGTACCACAACGAGATCAACAACCTGCCTGCCGAGGACCGCCGCCGGCTGCGCCGCAAACAGCGGCTCTACCTCGAGGAATGGGCGCATGTCCTCGGTGAGCTGCGCGCTGACCTGGCCGACGCCGAGGTGCGGACCGTGGTGCACGCGGCCATCGGGGCCATCCAGTCGGTGCTGTTCCACGACAGCGGGCTGCCGGCGGACCGGCTCCGGCTGCTGATGACCCGCAGCGCCCAGGCGGTGCTGGCGGCCCGCTGACCGCGGCAGTTTCCGGGGTCCGTCCGGCCGGACCTACGATGGGCTGCATGCACGGGACAGGCACCGAGCACGAGGGGACGCCGAGGTGACGGTAATGGCACCGGGCGCCGCCGCCCGCGCGGCGATCCTTACCGTCGATGACGATCCCGGCGTGTCCCGGGCGGTGGCCCGTGACCTGCGCCGTCGCTACGGCGAGGCGCACCGGATCGTGCGGGCCGAGTCCGGGCAGTCGGCACTGGACGCCCTGCGCGAGATGAAGCTGCGCGGCGATCTGGTGGCCGTGATCCTGGCCGACTACCGCATGCCGGAAATGAACGGGATCGAGTTCCTCGAGCAGGCGATGGACGTCTACCCGGCAGCACGGCGGGTGCTGCTCACCGCCTATGCCGACACCGGCGCGGCGATCGACGCGATCAACGTCGTCGACCTGGACCACTATCTGCTCAAGCCCTGGGACCCGCCCGAGGAGAAGCTCTACCCGGTCGTGGACGCCCTGCTGGAGGCCTGGGGGACCGCCGATCACCGGGCGGCGCCCGAGACGAAGGTCATCGGTCACCGCTGGTCGGCGCGCTCCTCGGGGGTGCGCGAGTTCCTCGCCCGCAATCAGGTGCCTTACCGCTGGTACGCCGCCGACGAGCCGGAGGGGCAGCGGCTGCTCGCCGCGGCCGGATCGGACGGCCGGGATCTGCCGGTCCTGATCACGCCCGACGGGGATCCCCTCGTCGCGCCCACGGACGCCGAGGTGGCCGGCCGGGTGGGCCTGGCCACCACGCCGTCCAAGGATTTCTATGACGTGGTCGTCGTCGGGGGCGGCCCCGCCGGGCTCGGCGCCGCCGTCTACGGTGCCTCCGAGGGCCTGCGCACCGTGCTGGTCGAGCGGACTGCCACCGGCGGCCAGGCGGGCCAGAGCTCGCGGATCGAGAACTATCTCGGGTTCCCCGACGGCGTCTCCGGGGCGCAGCTGACCGACCGCGCGCGCCGGCAGGCTGCCCGGTTCGGCGCCGAGGTCCTGACCACCCGTGACGTCGTCGGCCTGGATGTCAGGGGCTCGGCCCGGAGCGTCCGTTTCTCCGACGGCAGCGTCATCGACGCGCACACCGTGATCCTGGCCACCGGCGTCTCCTACCGTCAGCTCGAGGCGCCCGGGCTGAGCGAGATGACCGGGCGCGGGGTCTATTACGGCTCCGCGCTGACCGAGGCCGCCGCCTGCGCCGGCCAGGACGTCTACGTCGTCGGCGGCGCCAACTCGGCCGGCCAGGCCGCCGTCTACCTGGCCCGCGGCGCCCGCTCGGTGACGCTCCTGGTCCGCGGCCAGTCGGTGGAAAAGTCGATGTCGTATTACCTGATCCAGCAGATCGCCGGCATCCCGTCGATCTCCGTGCGCACCGGCGCCGAGGTCGCCGCGGCTGAGGGCAGCGATCACCTGGAGACCCTCACGCTGCGCGACACCACGACGGGCGAGGTCGAGAAGGTCAGCGCGCAGTGGCTGTTCCTGTTCATCGGCGCCGCCCCGCTGACCGACTGGCTGGACGGCGTCGTCCAGCGGGACCAGCGCGGCTTCGTGCTGGCCGGTCCTGATCTGGCGCCCGGCGGCGAGCGGCCGCCCGGCTGGGAGCTGGACCGGCCGCCCTATCACCTGGAGACCAGCGTGCCGGGCGTATTCGTCGCGGGCGATGCCAGGGCTGAGTCCGCCAAGCGCGTCGCCTCGGCCGTCGGGGAGGGTGCCATGGCCGTGATGCTCGTGCATCGCTACCTGGAGAAGGTATGAGCGAGACGCCGGCCCCCGTGCCGCAGCAGGCCGGCCAGCTGCCCTGCAGTGCGGCCGAACTGCGCGGCCTGTTCCTGTTCGAGAAGCTCACCGGCGACCAGCTGGACTGGCTGTGCAGCCGCGGGCATGTCGAGCTGATCGAGCCGGGACCGGTGTACGCCGAGGGCACGCCCGCCACGTGCTTCTACGTTCTGCTGTCCGGCAGCCTGGTGCTGTCGCGCCGGGTCGGCGCCGACGACGTCGAAGTGGTCCGCACCTCCGACCCGGGCGTCTATTCGGGGGCGTTCTACGCCTACCTCGGGGACCAGACCCCGCAGGTCTACAACAACTCGCTGCGGGTCACCGAGCCGTCGAGGTTCTTCGTCCTGGACGCCGACGTCTTCGCCGAGATGATGCATGACTGGTTCCCGATGGCGGTGCATCTGCTGGAGGGACTGTTCTTCGGCGTGAAGAACACCCAGCACGCCATCGGCCAGCGCGAGCGGCTGCTGGCCCTCGGCTCGCTGTCGGCCGGCCTGACCCACGAGCTGAACAACCCGGCCGCGGCCGCCCTGCGTGCCACTTCGTCCCTGCGCGAGCGGGTGGCCGGGATGCGCAGCAAGCTGCGCCTGATCGCGAGCGGCCCCTACAACCGGGTCGCGCTGGAGACGCTGATCGGGCTGCAGGAGGAGGCCGCCGACCGGGTGCCGAAGGCGCTGGCACTCGATCCGCTGGAGGCTTCCGACCGCGAGGACACCATCGCCGACTGGCTTGATGACCACGGCGTGACCGACGGCTGGGCCCTGGCCCCGGTGTTCGTGCAGGCCGGCCTGGATATCCCCTGGCTCGACCATGTCGCCGCCCACGTGGACGGCGGCAACCTGGACACCGCGCTGCGGTGGCTCGGCTACACGGTCGAGACCGAGCTGCTGATGAACGAGATCGAGGACTCGGCCAACCGGATCTCGACCCTGGTCGGCGCCGCCAAGCAGTACTCCCAGCTGGACCGGGCCCCTTACCAGGTCGTGGACGTGCACGAGCTGCTGGACAGCACGCTGATGATGCTGGGCGGCAAGATTCCCGCGGGCGTCACCGTCGTGAAGGACTACGACCGGTCGCTGCCGGGGATCCCCGCCTACGCGGGCGAGCTGAACCAGGTATGGACGAACCTGATCGATAACGCGGTGTCAGCCATGAAGGGAACGGGCACGCTCACCGTGCGCACCAGGCTGGACCGCGACCGGGCGCTCATCGAGTTCGGCGACACCGGCCCTGGCGTGCCGCCGGACATCCAGCAGCGCATTTTCGAGCCGTTCTTCACCACGAAGCCGGTGGGCGAGGGCACTGGTCTCGGGCTCGACATCTCCTGGCGCATCGTGGTCAACAAGCATCACGGGGACCTTCAGCTGGAGTCGGTTCCCGGTGACACGCGCTTCCGGGTATGGCTCCCGCTCGCCGGCCCCGGAACCTGACAGGCAGGAGCCGCAATGAACGCGATCCAGGGGATCGACCCCGCCGTCCCGCCCAGCGGCACCGGCTGCGTCGAGTGCGACGCGGCCGGCGGCTGGTGGCTGCATCTGCGCCGGTGCGCTCAGTGCGGGCACATCGGCTGCTGCGACACTTCCCCCGCTCAGCATGCGACAGCGCATTTCCAGGCCACCGGGCACCCGTTCATCCGCAGCTTCGAGCCGGGCGAATCGTGGTTCTACAGCTACGAGACGCAGGACACCTACGAAGGCCCGCACCTGGCGCCCCCTGAGCACCATCCGCTCGACCAGCCGGTGCCGGGCCCCGCGGGCCGGGTCCCGCCGGACTGGCAGCTGCACCTGCACTAGCCGGCCGGCGCGCCCGCTACCGCCCCGCGGGCACCCAGCCTGATCTGAAGCTCGCGGCGCTGCTCGGCCCGCAGGACTGACAGGCGCAAGGCAGTCCCGGCGGCGGCGCCCGCGAGGACCTCCGCGAGCGCGATCACGCTGTGCACAGGCTGCTCGCTGACCGCGGTGATCAGGTCGCCCTGGCGCAGGCCGGCGGCGGCCGCGGGGGTGCCCGGCAGCGGCGGCGCGGCGACCAGCAGCCCCGGCGGGTCGGACAGCCCCACCGCGGCCCGGCGGGTCCGCGCCACGTGAGCCGGGAACAGCGCCGCGCCGAGGCCGGGCACGATCTGCGGCCTGGTGTCCTCGAAGGATGCGAGCAGCCGCTGCAGCAGGGCGGCCAGCCCCGCCCGCTCCGCCGGGCTGAGGGCCGACAGCAGACGGTCCTCGTTGGCCAGGTGCACGGGCGCGATCTCGTCGAACAGGCGCAGGCCCTCAGCGGTAAGCCGGACCAGCTGCGCCCGGCGGTCACCAGGGGCAGCCTCGCGGGTGACGACGCCGCGGCTGACCAGGCGGTCGACCCGGACGCTGACCGTGCCCGAGGTGAGGCCGAGCTGCGCGATCAGCCGGGCCTGCGGCAGGCAGCAGGGCGCTCCGGCCCGGCGCAGGGTCACGATGACCGCGAAGTCCGCCGCCGTCAGGTCGTAGCGATCGAAGACCTGCTGCAGCCCGGTATCAAGGTGGGCACGCACCCGCGCAAGCCGCGTCGCGATCCCCACGGGCGAGAAATCCAGGTCCGGTCGCTCCCTGGCCCAGTCCTGCAGCAGCGCCGCGACCGAGTCCCCGGCCGGCTCATCCCCGGCAGGCCCGTTCCGGCCCGCCACCGCATCCGCTCCGTCCGCCGGCTCCCCCGCGGGGAACGCCGGCGCCCCTGCGGCTGGATCCCCGGCGGCGGCCATCTCGCCATGGTAGCCAGTACGCCGGGATAGTTTCTGCGAGAAAACCGTTTGGATTCAAGCGTTCGACTAGTATCCTGCCCAAGGGGCAGAGCCAGAGGAGCGCCGCATGCGTCTGACGCAGATCGCTGGAACGGCCGGGAGCAGTCCGGCCGGGCCGGACTCGGCGCGATGAAAGTCGCCGTCATCGGCACCGGGAACATCGGCGGCACTCTCGGCCGCGCGTTCGCCGGCGCCGGCCACGACGTGACCTTCGGGTCGCGGTCTCCGGGTGATGACCAGGTCGCGCAGGGCACCGCGGCCCGCGTGTCGGACGTGGCGGGGGCGCTCGACGGCGCTGATGCGGTGGTCCTGGCCATCCCCGGTCCCGCTATCGACGGACTGCTCGCCGAGCACGCGCCGCTGCTCGCCGGCCGACTCGTGCTGGACGCCGCGAACCGTATCGGCGGCGGCGGCGGTCCGGCGAACAGCCACGGCCTGATCACCGCGAAGGCGCCGGGAGCCCGGTACGCGCGGGTCTTCAATTCCCTCGGCGTCGAGAACCTCGCCGATCCGCAGTTCGCCGACGGCCCTGCCGACATGTTCTTCTCCGCGCCCGCCGCCGACCGGGCGGCGGTCGAGGAGCTCATCACCGCGGTCGGACTGCGGCCGGTCTATCTGGGCGACGGCCAGCAGGAAGTGGTGGACGGCGTCCTGCGCCTCTGGTTCGCCCTGGTCATGGGCCAGGGGCACAGCAGGCACATGGCCTTCCGGCTGCTGGAGCGCTGACCCGCCGGCCGGGGGCCCGGCGGGTCAGCCAGGCGTCTCGCTGAGCTCGAGCAGATGACCGTCCGGGTCGCGGAAGAAGCACCGGATCTCGTAGCCGTGATCGACGGGCGGAGTAAGGAACATCGCGCCGCGGGCCCGCAGGGTGTGGTAGGCGGCCCGGCAGTCGGGCACGCGGAAGGTCATCTCGGCGCTGACGCGGCCCGGGTCATCGCGCGGCGCGAAGGTCACGGCGGGCTTGTCCGCGGTCGGGCCGCCCGGCGTCACCAGCAGCAGCCAGGTCCCGGCCAGCGAGAAGACCGCGCTGGTGCCGCCGTACTCGCGGGTCAGCCCGGCGCCGACGACGTCGCGGTAGAAGCTCACGGCGCGGCCGAGTTCCGCGACCACCAGCAGGTGGGTCAGCTCCGCCGAGCCGGGGAATTCCCCGCCGCCCCGGATGTCTGTCATCGGCCCCTCCGGATAGTTGCTGATGGCAACGACCTGCGCCATGCTAGCGATGATGATTGCTGATGGCAACGACCGGTGCGTAGGCTGGCCCCGTGAGCGCAGCAGCGGCGGGCCAGGTGGCGACCTGGCGAGCGGTGCTGGACGCGCAGAGCACGCTGATGAGGCTCTACGAACGCGAACTGGCCCGCGACTGCGGCATCTCGCTGGCCTGGTACGACGTCCTCATTCACCTGGCCGAGGCACCGGACGGCACGATGCGGATGAACGAGCTCGCGGACTCACTACTGCTCAGCCGGTCCTGGCTGAGCAGGCGCGTCGACGCCATGCAGGCCGCGGGACTCGTCCGGCGCTGCCAGGCGGCCGACGACCGGCGCGGGGTCTGCGCCACGCTGACGAGCGAGGGGCGGCGCGTCCACCAGCAGGCCGACCGCTCGCACGCCCGGTCGATCCGCAACCATTTCTCCCGGTTCCTGGCCGTGACGGAAGCCGAGATCATCGAGGCATGCTTCCGGCGCATCGGGCAGCACGCACACGAGGCACTGCACGTGCCGGGCTACCCCGGCACCAAGGAGGGGAACTGCATTGACCGAGCCAGCCGAGACCCAGGGCGCCGACAGCCAGCCAGCTCAGGCTGAGCCTGCCGGCGACTCAGCCCGCATCACTGTCACGCCGGACGGCCCCTACCTGGTCAGCGCGGGCGTGCCGGTGAACAGGCGCGCCATCGTCTACTCCGAGCACGGCGAGTCGATGACCTGGCAGACCAAGGCCGATCTCGGCGGCTCCGACGATGTGATGGCACTGTGCCGCTGCGGCGGGTCGGCCAGCAAGCCGTTCTGCGACGGCACGCATGCTCGTATCGGCTTCGACGGCACCGAGACCGCGCCTGTCACCAGTTACGGCGAGCGGGCCACCAGCTATCCGGGCAGCCAGGTCGAGGTCCGCGACGACCGGGGCATCTGCGAGCATGCCGGGTTCTGCGGCAACCGGCGCACCAATGTCTGGAAGATGGCCGGGGCGCCGGCCGACGAGGACAGCGTGCTGCGCGCCGAGATGATGAGCATGATCGAGCATTGCCCGTCCGGCGCGCTGACCTTCCGGCTGGGCGCTGGCGAGGCGGACATCGAGCCAGACCTGCGCGCCGAGGTGGGCGTCACCGAGGACGGGCCCTATTTCGTCACCGGCGGCATCCCGGTTGACCGCGCTGACGGCCAGCCCTTCGAGACCCGTAACCGTGTCACGCTGTGCCGGTGCGGCGCCTCGCAGAACAAGCCGCTCTGCGACGGCAGCCATAAGAAGGCCGGCTTCCGCGATGCGTGAACCCCGGCTTCAAGGGGCGGCGAGCGACCTGCGCGCCCGGCCGACTCGCTGGCGGTGGGCAAGCCGTTAACGCGAAGAGTGAGGGGGTTCAGGGACCTCTAGCGTTACCTGATCATGAAAGCGCGCCCGTTTCGGCGGGTGGCTAATCCTGCCGCCCGCCGCCGTGGGCGCCATGTGCGCCGCTGCTTGCGCTGATGGCGTCCAGAAACCGCATCGTCGCTGCTGTTGTCTCCTGTCGCCAGGCCAGCAGGATTGCGTCGAACCCGGGTCCGGCGGCTCGCTCGGCCGCGACGGCCTCGGCGATCGGCGCGAGCGCGGCCTTCTGCCTCGCCAGCAGCGCACGCGGGTCGCTGCCGAGGCGGTCGAGCAGGGCCAGCTTGAGCAGCAAGTGAGAGCGCACGTCACGGACATGCCCCACCGGGGCGGCAAGCCATGCGCGGACCGACTCCCGGCCCAGCGGGGTGACGGCATAGACAGTTCGCAACGGGCCGCGGCCTGCCTCAACGGCGTCAGGACTCACCATTCCGGCGTCGACCAGACGGCCGAGGGCCCGGTAGACGACCGGGCGGGGGATCTGCCAGACCCGTCCGAGTTCCCCGCCGGGCGCAGTGAGCGCGGCGATGGCGAACCCGTGGGCGGGCCGCTCGCTGACGACCGCGAGCACAGTCCACTCGGCTAGCGACAGTGAAGGGCCCTCGCGCACGGGTCTGAGCGTACTGATCCTGACCATTGTCAGGGGGCGGCGGCCCACGCGGGGCCCCCGCGGCCTGCGGCCGCCTCGGCGAGCCGTGAGCGGCGAGCGGCCGTGACGGATACCGGGCCCGCCTGTAGTCTCATTGTGACTAGTTAGCTCCGGGAGGCCGGTGATGTCCGCCGAACTGATCAGCCTTGCAGCGGCGCGGCGACCCGCCCGCCGGACCAGGGCAGGCAGGGCGCCCGGCCGCGCTGTGCGGCCGGTCGTCGGGGCACTGCCGGACGGCACTGCCTGTTACGCGCCGGTCGGCGAGATCGTGATCACCGATGATGCGCAGGTGATCTGCCACCTGTGCGGCCGGGCGCTGCGCTCGGTCACCGCGCACCTGAAGGCGCACGGCTGGACCAAGGACGCTTATTGCGAGGCGTTCGGCCTGGAACGCGGCCAGTCTCTGGAAGGGCCCGAAACCCGCAAGCTGCGGGCCGCCGCGTTCGGCGCCCGGCTCATTTTCGATCCCGCGATCCGGCAGGGCAGCGCCGCGGGGCGGCAGCGCGCCCGTTCGGGCGATCTCGGCCGCGAAGCCGCTTCCGCCTCTTGCGGGCGCCCGATACCCGAACAGCGGCGCAGGAAAGCCATGCGTGCTCTCGGCGCCGTGTCGCCGGACGCCGTCGCCAGGGCCAACTCCGCGCGCGCCCAGCGACACCGGGCGGCGGTCGGCGACGCCATCGCGCAGCGCTTCGGCTACGCCGATCTCGGGGCCTTCGTCCTCGCTCGCGTCGCCGGGGGCACCAGCCTCGCCGCGGTCAGCCGGGAGGCCGGGCTGCATAAAGACCGGCTCTCACGTCACCTGGCCAGCATCGACCCGGCCGCGGCCGCCGCCGCGCGCCGGTCACGGCCGGACGCGCATGACCTCACGTGGCTGCCCGCAGTACGGCGCCTCGGCTTCACCGACGTGCCGGGGTACCTGCGCACCCGGCACGAGGTCCAGCATTGGACGGTCGCCGCGATCGGCGCGGAGGTGGGCATGTCCCACCACGCCGTCGAGTCCGCGCTGCGCCGCCATCAGGTGGCCAGGATGCGGCACGCCGCGCGGCGGCATGCCGCTGCCCGGTGCGCCGCGGAGGTGGCGCGGCGTCTCGGCTTCGACAGCGTCGGCGACTACGTGAGCTGCCGGCGGGCCGCCGGCTGGACCTGGCAGGCGATGGCGCAGGAAGCCGGCCAGCCGCAGTCCTGGCTGCGCCGGCACGCTGTGTCGATGGCTACGGCGCCGCTGCCGCCCTAGTGGCGGACGTGCCCGTGCGGGCGGCCGGAATCGGGCGCGCGGCTGCGTCCCGGGCTCGGCGAGCCGGGCGCGCTGCCCCGGCTGGCGCCCGGCGGTGACTTGCTCGGCTGGACTACATAGGTCCCGCGTCCGGGCACCGTGTGCACCAGGCCGTCATCGATGAGCACCTTGATCGCGCGCCGCACCGTCCCGACCGCCAGGCCCGTCTCCTCGGTGAGGTTGGTGATCGAGGGAAGCACCGAGTCGATTTCACCCGAGACGATCCGCTCCCGCAGCAGCCGCGCAAGCTGCAGGTAGCTGTGCTCGGGCGAGCTCTCGTCGATCTTCACGCCGGTAACCTAACCGGCTGCGGCATGGGGAAACCAGACAAGGCAATGCCAGGCAATACTGACCAGTGCTTAGCATGGCTTGACATAGTTGTACACTCAGAGCCATGGACGAGAACCTCGATGCAAGCGAGATCGCCAGGGAGTTCCCTGGCTGGGAGGCATGGCAGGGCATCAACCGGCTGTGGCACGCGCGGATCCGCGGCGCGACGCCGCCGGTCATGGTGCACGGCGAGGATCTGGTCGATTTACGTGACCAGATCGTCGGCTACCAGTACCGCACTAAGGCCGGTCTTGAGCAGCCGGTCGTGCCAGCAGACCAAGAACAGCAGCCCACAACATCAGCAGAGAACAGCAGGTCATAAGGGCGCACCACTGAGCGGCAGGCCTTAACCAGGAGACAGCCGGTCTCATCCGCCTGTCCTCACGTACCGTCGAGGAACTGCGTGAGCTCAGCCTCGGTCGGAGCGGTAGCAGGCCCGCGTCTGGTGACCGACAGCGCCGCCGCCGCGTTAGCCAGCCGGGCTGCGTCATGCCTGTCCCGGCCGCTGGCCAGCGCGGCGATGAAGGCACCCGTATGGGTATCGCCCGCCCCGCTGGTATCCACCGCCTCAGCAGGCATTCCGGGCACCCGGACCGGTGTGCCGTCGAACGTGGCGAGCAGGCAGCCGTCCGCTCCGGCGCGCACCAGCACGCCACCGCCTCGCAGTCGGGCCCGGCGTTTCAGCGCCCGGGCTGCCTCGGCCAGGTCGCGGGCACCGGTCAGCCCGACGGCCTCCGGCGCGGAGCAGGTAAGCCAGTCCGTTCCGGCCAGCACCGGGTCGAGGAACCCTGCTGGCAGGCTGCCGCCCAGCGGGCCGGGGTCGAAGAACACCACGCAGTCGTCGTCGAGCTGCGGCAGCCAGCCGAGCAGCGCGCTCCGGCTCGCCTCGTGCGCCAGGCTATAGCCGGACAGGTAGACCGCGTCGCGGCGACTGACCAGGGTGCCGGTCATGTCCTGCGCCGTCAGCAGCGCCTCAGCGCCGGGACTGGTCACGAAGGTCCGCTCGCCATCCGCGTCGACCAGGCTGATCACCAGGCCGGTGTCGGGGCTCGGCTTCGGCGCGTGCAGTACCGTGACGCCGGTCTCGCGCAGGGCGGCGAGTGCCAGCGAGGCGAACGGCCCGGTGCCGTAAGCCCCCGCATAGGCGACCGGCAGGCCGAGACGGGCCGCCGCCGCCATCACATTGAACCCGCCACCGGGCGTGACGAGCGCGGCGGAGGCCAGCACATCGCCGCCGCGTGGCGGCAGGGCAGGAATGTCGAGCACCACATCGACGACGACATTGCCGGTATGCAGCAGCCGGCCGAATCGGCGCATCATGACGCAGACGGCGGGACGGCCGCGGCGCTGGGACCCGGATCGGCCGGCCTGTCCGGGCCGCGGGCGGCACCGCGGAAACCACTGCGGGGCTGCGGCCGGAGCAGCCTGCTCGAAGGGCCAGCAGCTGCTCGGCGAGCTCGTCCAGCTGGGTCGTTAACCCTGGCGACGGTAGTCCGGGCGTCGGCCGGGAAGGCCCCGGCGCCGTGACAGGCACCGGCGATGGCACCGGCCATCGCCGCGATGGTGTCGCAGTCGCCGCCGACGGAGGCGCCGATCCAGCAGGCCAGCCAGGGATCGGCCGGACTGGCGGCGAGCACCGCGAACGCTGCGGGTACCGATTCCTGGGTCGCGAGGCTCGTTCCACGAGGGTGTAGATGACCGAGGTGGCCGCGCCTGCCGGCAGCCCGGCCACCATGGAGGCGGCCCAGCTGATCCGCGCCGCTACGTCGGCCCCGGCCGCCCAGTACCCGCGCGTGCTAGCCCGCCGGGCCGCGGCCACAGCGACCTCGGTGGCGGCAGGGACGTCCGCGCCGTCAAGGCCCGCACTGACGGCGGCCGCGACGGCGGCGGCCCCGGCGAGCGCCAGTCCGGTGTTATGGGTGACCATGCTGGCCTCCTCCACCCGGTCAACCAGAACACCGAGGTCGTCGGCCGGCGTGGTGATGCCGGCCGGCGTGATGCGCATCGCGGCGCCGTTGCTGGTGCCCAGCTTGCCGGCCTCGGTCACGCTGGCGCCGGCGGCCAGCGCGCTGACGGCCCGCCTGGTGGACGGGCCGAGCAGGTCCAGCGACCCGCGGGCGCGCATGGAAGCCTCCCAGGCCATCAGCCGTCGCGCCAGCTCGGCGGGATCAGCGCGCCCGTCCCGCTCGATCAGCAGCCGCGCCAGCAGCACTGCCTGCTCAGTGTCGTCGGTAACCGAGCCGGCCGCCTTTCCGGCCGCGAGCGGATGATCGGGCGCAGCGGCCCGGAATCCCCCGATGAGCACGCCGTACCAGGCAATGATCTGTTCCCTGGGCAGCGACTGGGTGGGCATGCCGAGCGCATCGCCGATGGCCAGCCCGTAAAGCGCACCGGCAGCGCGTGACTCACTCTCCTGCATCAGAGCGCACCCGCCGGGTCCGAGTCCGCTCCGGATTCGAGTCGGCTCCGGCTCCGGGCAGGCTTGCGCCGATCCCGGTTCGCCCGGCGACCGGACTTCCCGCCGTACCCGGGTCGCGGTGTGCTTCCGGTGGCCGGCTGACCAGCTTCTGGTCATGCGGGCTCAAGTACGTCCGCGACGCTGACCACCTCGATCAGCGGGCTGTAGAGGCGCAGGACGGCGAGCGCCTGGGCGTGACTCTCGTCGTTGATCCCGGCGCAGGCATCGCTCACAACCTGGACGAAGACCCCCGCGTCGGCCGCGGCCACCGCGGTGGACAGCACGCAGCAGTCGGTCGAGACACCGGCCAGGAGCAGCCGGCCGCCCGCCCCGACCATGGACCACAGCTCGGGGGTCCATTTACTGAAAGTGTCCCGGTCAAGCGTCGGACCGGGCTCGCCGGCGAACTGGTCGGCCAGCTGGTAGATCGGCGCGCCCGGCGGCTGCAGCGCAAACGGCCACTGCTCGTAGTAACGCCGCCAGGCTCCCTCGGGGATTTCTGGCGCGATGAACCGGGTGAAGGTCACCTGGGGCCGGAAGGCATCAGCCAGCGCGCGGACCGGACTGATGATCTCCGCGAACCGTGGCGCCAGCCACTCGCTGCCGGGGTCAGCGAACACGCGCTGCATGTCGATGACCGCCAGCCACGGCGGCCGCTCGTCCGGCGGTGCACTGGGCCCGGTCCCGTCCTCGGTCATGCCGCGGCGCCGGCCGGCTCAGGCACCGGCAGAGACTCCTGCGCGCGCACGGCCGTGCGGCCGAAAATCGCGGTGACGAGGAAGCCCAGTGCCAGGGCGACCAGGACCCCCAGGTTCGCGAAGGCCCAGGATCCGCTCTTCCCGCCGAGGCCGAGCGGTCCCAGCAGGTACCCCTGCCAGGTCAGCCAGCTCGCTGAGGTGTTGGTGACCAGGCCCCAGCCGATCCCGGTCCCGACCACGATCAGCGCGATCGGCATCAGCCTGATGTGCCCGTAGCGGCCGGCCGGCCGGTAGAGGTCGGGCTCGGAATAGTCGCGGCGGCGCATCGCGATGTCGGCGAGCATGATGCCGCACCAGGCGGCGATGGACACGCCGAGCGTGATCATGAAGCCCTGGAACTGCGGCAGGAAGTTGCCGGCCACGAAGACCACGTAGATAGTCCCCGCCACCATGACGGTGCCGTCGATGAGCGCGGCCACGTACCGCGGCGCGGGCAGGCCGACGGTCAGCAGGGCAGGCCCGGGGATTAGATGTCCAGCACTGCCCCGCCGATCAGGCCAAGCACGGCCACGATCGCGAACGGGATGAGGAACCAGGTGGGCAGCAGCGTGGTCAGCGCGCCGATGGGTCGTTCGCGATGGCACTGCTCAGGCTGGCCGATGAGCCGGCCAGCAGCAGCCCGAAGAGGAACAGGAAGATCGGCGCGATCGACGACCCGCAGGTGGTCCAGGCGACGACGCCGGGTCCCGAGGACCGCCGGGGCAGGTACCGGGAGTAGTCAGCCGCGGCGTTGACCCAGCCGAGCCCGAAGCCGGTCATCATGAAGACCAGCGCGCCGATGACCTTCCCCGGCGAGCCGGCCGGGAGCGCGGCGACCGTGGGCCAGTGGATCTTGTCGGCGACCAGCGCGATGAACGCCACGGTCAGCACCGCGGTCACCACGGTGATCACGGTCTGCATCCGCATGATCAGGTCGAATCCCATGACGCCGCCGATGATGACCAGGGCTGTCACCACGATCAGCGCGATGATCTTGGTGCTGGCGCCGCCGCCCCAGCCGAGCCGGTGGAAGACCGTCGCGGTTGCCAGGGTCGCGAGGATGATCAGCACCGTCTCCCAGCCGACCGTCAGCAGCCAGGAGATCACCGTTGGCAGCTTGTTGCCGCGGACCCCGAAAGCCGCCCGGCCGGCCACCATGGTCGGAACCGACCCCCGCTTGCCCGCCAGCGCGATGAATCCGCAGAAGAGGAACGACACCGCGATGCCGACCAGGCCTGCGATCAGTCCCTGCCAGAACGAGACGCCGAAGCCGAGCACGAACGCGCCGTAGCTCAGCCCGAGAACCGAGACGTTCGCAGCGAACCAGGGCCAGAACAGGTCACGCGGGCTGCCCTTGCGCTCGGCATCGGTGATCATGTTGATGCCATTGGCCTCGATCTGCAGCGGATGCAGTTCCGCCGTGCCTGCCGGGCTGGTCACCTGGCCGGGCCGGGTATCAGACATTACGTGCCCCTTCGTGCGGCTTGCCGCCAGTATTCCCTGGCGTCAACCACCAGAACGCCGCGGGCAATCCGCGCGGGGAGGCACTGGCCCGGCCAGGCACGGCAGCGGCCGACGGCCGGTCAAGCCCGTCGGCCGAGCGGGCCGGAGCAGCCGGCGGCCGGTCGTGCCCGCGGGCGGAGCGGGCCCGCGGGCATGACCGGCCTGGCGGCTCAGCGGCCGCTTATCTCGGCCAGGGTCTGGCGGTAGACCGCCTCGTACCCGGCCGCCATCACCTCGGTGGTGAAACTGGCCTCCACGTGCTTACGGCACAGGAAGGGATCGAGCCGCTGCGCGGCGCCGATCGCCGCCGGCAGTTCGTCTGGGTGGTCGACAATGATGCCGGTCTGGCCGGGCACGATCAGCTCGGAAACCGCACCGCGGCGCAGGGCCACGACCGGCGTGCCGCAGGCCATCGCCTCGATGACCACCAGGCCGAACGGCTCTTCCCAGCAGATCGGGAACAGCAGGCAGCAGGCCCGCGCGAGCAGATCCCGCTTGGCGGTCGCATCGGCGACGCCGTAGATGGTGGTATCAGTGCCGAGCCGCGGCTCAATCTCCTGGGCGAAATAAGCGCGCTCCTCCAGTTCAGCGCATTTGCCCGCCAGCACGATCGGAAGCCCTGCTTTCCGGGCCGCATCAATGGCCAGATGCGGCGCCTTGTCGGGACTGAACCGGCCAAGGAAAAGCGCGAAGTCCTGCTTTTGTGCCCGGAACGGGAATGTGTCCGTACGGATGGCATTGTGTACGGTCGCGGCCCAGGGCAGCCCCGGCGCGGTATTGCGCTGGGCATCGGAAATGGCGACGAACCGCACGGTTTCGCCGAGCGCCCGGTAATACTCTCCCGGGTCGTCGGAGGTCGGGCCGTGAATGGTCACCACTGTCGGCGCATGCCGCCCGCGGGCCAGCAGCGGCCCGGTGAGCGTGTGGTCGTGCACAACGTCCACGTCCAGTCCGTCGAGCAGCCGGGCCGCCTTGGCCGCGTGCACGACCTCGGGCAGCGGGTCGCCCAGCCGGTCGGCAGGCCCGACCTCGTAACTGGTAAGGAACTGCTGGGCGCGCGTGCCATGATGGCCAGCGCCAATCAGCGTAAGGTAATGGCCACGATCGACCAGAGCATCGACCAGATCAGCCACCACTGCTTCCACGCCGCCGTATGCCGTGGGCGGGACGTCGAAGTAAGGCGGGGCGATCATTGCTATGTGCAGCCGCCGGGGGGCGGCGGCCGCCTCTGGCGTTCGGTAGAGCGTCGAGGCTGGCGCGCTCACGTCGGATGCCTCCTTGCGTTACTGGTTGCCGGTCTTACATCATTGCGTGCCGGTCCTACCCGCCTGCCCGCCCCTGCTATCCCGTCACCTGCTGGTCTTTACCCGGCGACCTGCCGGTCTTTACCCGGCCGCTTGCGCGTCTTTACTTCACCGGCGGCCGGTTACCCATATATCCCGCGTTGGGGAATGCGGCCGACAATTACTGCGAAACTCACTTCCTTTACCTGCTGCCAGCGACGCCGGAGGGCTGACCGTATCCCGCGAAATGCTCTCCGGCTCCTCGCGGGCAGGCGCAGCGCAGCGGCCGGGACGGCCACGGCGAACGCTCTTCTGGTTCCCCGCCGGCACGCGGCGGCGCGGCGGCCGTGACCGGCTACGGCGAAACGCTCTTCGGTTCGTTGCTGGCATGCGGCGGCGTGGCGGCCGTGAGCGGCCGGCGCGGCTTACGGTGCAGTTCGACACCCTCGGGCAGCCCGGTGAGCGTCCAGGCGTCCGCGCGCACGCTGAGGGTGAGGGCGGCGCCAGCCAGATGCACCGGGGAAATGCGCAGCGGCAGGTACCTCTCCGGTACCGCAGGCGCGCACCACACCCGTCCGAACGGGATCCACGGATCGAACCGCAGCAGGGTGCGGAGCAGGTACAGCGGCGCGGCCGCCGCCCACGCCTGCGGCGAGCAGGCCGTCGGGTAGGGCACCGGCTCGCCGAACTCGGCGCGGTCAAAGCCGCAGAACAGCTCGGGCAGCCGGCCGCCGAACATCTCGCCGGCGTCGAACACCGCGGTGGCCACCCGCTGGGCGCCCGCCACGGCGCCGTAGCGCATGAGGCCCGCGGCGATGATCGCGTTATCGTGCGGCCAGACCGAGCCGTTGTGGTAGCTCATCGGGTTGTAAGCGCCCATCGACTGATCGAGGGTGCGCACGCCGAAGCCAGTGAACATGCCCGGCCCGAGCAGGTGCGCCGCGACGGCCTCGGCCTTGTCCTCGTCGACGATCCCGGTCCACAAGCAGTGCCCCATGTTCGACGCAAGGCCGTCGACGGGCCGCTTGTCCCGGTCCAGCGCGATCGCGTAGTAGCCGCGGTCAGGCAGCCAGAACGCCTCGTTGAACCGGCTCTTGAGCGTGTCGGCCTTGCCCGCCCAGTGCTGGGCGGTGTCCTCATCGCCTGCCTCGCGGGCAAAGTGGGCCCTGGCCAGGTAAGCGGCGTACACGTAGCCCTGCACCTCGGCCAGCGCGATCGGCGGCTCGGCCAGCGTGCCCGAGCGGAAGCTGATCGCGTCGAAGGAGTCCTTCCAGCCCTGATTGGCCAGGCCCCGGTCAGTGGCCCGCTTGTACTCCACGAAGCTGTCGCCGTCCCGGTCGCCGTACTGCTCGATCCAGGCCAGCGCACGGTCAGCGTGCGGCAGCAGGGCGTCGACCTCGACGCGGGCCAGGCCCCAGCGGCGCAGCTCGCCGAGCAGCATGACGAACAGCGGCGCGGCGTCGACGCTGCCGTAGTAGACGTCGCCGCCGCCCAGGGCATATCCGCTGTCGAGTCCGGAGCGGACCTCGTGCAGGATTCTCCCCGGCTCCTCCTCGGTCAGCGGGTCGACCTTGCTGCCCTGCAGCCGCGCGAGGGTGTGCAGGGTGCCGAGGGCAAGGCTCGGGTCCAGCGGGAGCAGCATCCAGCTGGTGAGCAGGGCGTCGCGGCCGAAGAGGGTCATGAACCAGGGCGCGCCGGCGGCGACCACGTTGCGGTCCGGCCGGTCCCCGTCGAAGATCCGCAGCGCGCCCAGATCCTCAGCGCTGACGGCCAGCATGGTGGTGAGCCGCTCGTCCGGGGTGCTGACCGCAGGGGTCACCCGGCGCCACTCGGCCAGCCGGGTCGCCGGCCCGCTCGATTCGACCGGCAGCCCGGGCCGGTAGCGAGGCGGCACTTCGACGCCGTCCACCTCGGGCAGCACCTGGACGGTGACCGTCCACTCGGTGCGCGGCGCCAGGACCGGCTGCCAGCGCAGCTGCTGGCTGGTAATGGCCGGCTCGCTGCTCCCGGCCACGGTGACCGCGCGGGAGCCTGAGCCGCGGCGGTAGGTCAGCCGCAGCGCGCCGCCGTCCGCGGCATGCTCGGTGTCCTCCCGGACCCGGACCCGGTCTTCCTTTACCTCGAACAGCCCGGCGAAGTCTGCCTCGACTGTCAGGCTGACCACCACGCCCGCGGTCTCCCGGCCGAGGTTACGCACGGTGATCTCTTCCATCATGCCGTTGCCGACATACCGGCGCCGGACGACGAGCAGCGTGCTGTCCGCCACGCCCGGCCGGGGCGGCCTGCGGCCGATGAAGACCCCGGTGTAGCGGGTGGGGCAGGACAGCGAGAGCGAATCCAGCGGCTGGCCGTCGACCTCCAGCTCGAAGCGGCTCAGGAACCGGGTGTCCCGGTAGAACAGGCCGCTTTCGCCGCCGGGACTGATGTCACCGCCGGTATCGCAGATGCAGAAGGTGACCCCTTCCACCAGGGTCACCGTCCCGCCCGCGACGGCGGGTGACGGCGGTCCGCCGCTGTAGCCCCATGCTTCGGTCACGCTGGCCTCCCTGGCACGGTCCTGCGGCTGGCACTGTCTTCTGGCTGGCACTGTCTTCTGGCTGATGCTCTACTGCAGGCTGGTGCTGGCACTGCCGGGCCGACCAGTCCTATCTTCCGGCTGGCCTCGTCTGGCGGATAGTAGCGGCGCGATCTCCGTGTGTCGCCGTCTGAAGGGTTTTCCCTCCTTGCCGCGCAAGTACGCGTCGTGACCACGGAGTGGCTCATCAGTTGCCGCGCAGCAAACTCTCCGTGATCGCCGGGTTTCGGTAAAGAGCGGGGGGCAAGCTGCCGCGGAACCTGCCGCGCGGCACGGCGGCCGCCATGACCAGGGCCGGCGGCTGCGCCTTCGCGCCGCCTTCGGCCAGCTGTATCCTGGGTGAATTCGTCATGGGCAGTAAACGCAGGTCACGGCCAGCACGCGGGTGAGCGGGCCGGGACAACAGACACAGGTCGCCGTGCGCCGGTCCGCCGGCCGCGGCGGCCGGCTCAGGCTGGCAGGGCCCGGCTGGGCCTTCGCCGGCCTGGCCTGCCTGGCCCTCGCGGCCGCGCTGATCGCCGTCGTCGCCGTCGTCCCGTCGTGGGTGCACCCGGCAGACCAGCACTGGCTGCGGTGGATGCTGGACATCCGGACCTCGCCGGGCATCTCGGCGGGCAGGGTGCTCAACGTGGTCGCCGGCGGCACGGTCATGTGGATTGTCCGGGTGGCCATCGCCGTCGCGCTGGCGATCTGGCGGCGCTGGCGGGCACTGGCGGTGTTCGCGCTGGCCGAGTTGTGCGCTGAGCTGTGCATCGGGCCGGTCAAGGCGCTGGTCAACCGGCCGCGGCGGGGCGGATCACTGGTAACCGTGACCGGGCAGTCCATGCCGTCCGGGCACGCCCTCACGGCATCGGTGACGGCGGTCGCGCTGGCGCTCATCCTGACCCGGCCCGGCCGGTCTCGCGTGCTGGCCCTCCTGGCCGCGGCCGCCTGGGCGATTCTGGTGGCGCTGAGCCGCACTTACCTGAGCGCGCACTGGCTGACCGACGTGCTGGCAGGGCTGCTGCTGGGGACAGGGTGGGCAGCGCTATGGTTCGGCGCGCTCGGTACCAGTCAGCGCACGCATCGACGTGATCACCGCCGCGAGCGAGGCGGCAGACGCCGTGGGGGCGCTGAGCGCCGGATGCATCGCCTGGGTGCGGCTGGCAGGCGACCCGGTCGTGCAGCGGATCCTGCTGATCGACGCGCCGGCGGCGCTCGGCTGGGCCCGGTGGCGTGAGCTGGAGGAGCGCCATGCGCTCGGCCTGATCCGCGCGGCGATGCAGGGCGCCAGGGACGAAGGGCTGGTCCGGCCCGACCTCGTGGACAGCTTCGCGCACATGCTGCTCGCCGCGATCAGCGAGATGGCGCTCCTGGTCGCCCGGGCCGACGCCCAGGCGATGCAGTCGAGCACCGTGGCTGTCGGCGAGCTGGTGCGGCGGCTGAGCACTGGGCGCCGCCCGTCAGTCCCCCCGTTCAGGCGCCCCGGTCAGCGCGCTTGCGCCAGCCGTCCGGCTGGATCGTCCGCAGGCAAGTCGCCGCGCAGCGGCTTGCGGATGACGAACTGGTCCAGCGGCGCGTAGTCCGGCGATCCGGCCGCCGCGCCGTGGTGCGTGATGGTGATCGAGGTAGTGCTACCCGGCTCGGCCGGGGCGACGTCGAACGAGGCGAACCCGTACGGATGCTCCACGTCCCGGTAGGCCAACCACGGCGCGGGCTCGGTGGTCTTGATGCTGCGCCGCTGGCGCAGCGGGCCGCCCGGCGTGACGCCGGTGATCAGGACGCCGGCCGCCGGGGAGTCGAAACTGCTGGCCGGCGTGAGCCCCGGATTGCCGCCGCCGCCGATGGTCATGTGCACGGTTCCGTACCGGGTGTCCATCTGCGCGGGGTCGAAGCTCTGCGGCGCGGGGGTGAGCAGCGCCGACCCCGGCAGGATTCCGCGCACCGGGAAAGTCCGCTCGAAATGATGCTCGTGCCCGGCAAGCACCAGGTCCACGCCGTAGGCATCGAACAACGGCAGGAGCTCCTGCCGGATGCCCAGGTCGGCGCCGTTGAAATGGGCCGACGACATGGCCACCTGATGCATGCAGACCACCATCCAGTCGATGTCGTCGCTGGCCCGCGCGGCAGCCAGCTGCTGCTCCAGCCAGTCGCGCTGCTCACCGCCGCTGTACCCGCGGATGTAGGGGTCGAGGCCGCGCTCGGCATAGCCCGGCAGGTGCGCCCGGCGGTAGTCGCTGTACCCGCCGTCCTGCAGGCACACGTCGTCGTTATGCAGGGACAGCACCAGCACCGGCCCCGCTGTGAAGCCGTACCAGCTGCCGCGGAACCGGCCCGATCCGTTGTCCGGCAGCTCGAAGCGCGTGTGATAGGCGAGGTATCCCTGCGGCCCGTTGCCGACTTCGTTCTCGTGGTTTCCGGGCGCGGGCATCCATGGCCGGTGCCGGGCCGAACGCATGTTATTGGCGAAGAAGGCATCCCAGGTCGCGACCGGCGCATCGCTGGCATTCGCATAGCACAAGTCCCCGTTGACCAGGTGGAACAGGGGGTCAAGCGACTCCACGGCATCGACGACGTAGCCGGCGTTCGGGCCGGCCGGCCCGTAGCCGCGGCCGACCGGCACCGGAATGGACTGATCGCCGAAGCTGGTGAAGCGAAAGCCCTTCGACCGGCCGCGCGGCCCGGTCCGGAAAGTGCCCGCTGCCGGCGCGGCGCCGTCGTGCACGACCTCGTAGGCGTACGGCGTATCGGCATCGAGACCGTCGAGGCGCGCGTGGTAGGCCCGCACGGTCTCGCCGGTCAGCGCATCGATGTAAGACCGCTCCTGCGCCGCCACCTCGACGCCTGGACCGTCCCCGGCCCGGCTCGCCCGCAGCCGCGGCCGGGAGGCGGTGCCTGCCGCCGACCAGGAGACCGCGATCTGCGCCGCGGCATCCGCGCCGAACTGGACATGTACGTGCTCGGGTGCCGGGGCCCCCGCCGGTCGGTCTGGCAATGCCCTCTCCCGGGTCGTTGTTCCGTCGGGAGCCGCTGGCCCCGGCCCCTGCGCGTCATCGTCGCAGGGGCACGTTCCCGCCCGGTTCCCGCGGCATGATTGGCAGCGGTCTTCGTGGTGAAGCCTGGCCAGCCGGCCGGCGACTGCGGGCTCCCTGGCTGCCGGGTGCGTTCCGCATCCGCTCCGGTCCGCTGATCACGCGCGCATGCGCGCCGCGGACCGCCGCCACGAGACCTCGAACAAGGCCCCGCCGAGCGCCGACTCGCCGATCCGCCAGTGACCGCCGGTCGAGCGCACGATCGAATCCGCGATGGCGAGGCCAAGGCCGGCTCCGCCGCCCTGCTCAGTCGCCCGGTGAAACCGGTCGAACAGCCGCGGCCGCTCTGCCGCCGGGATCCCGGGCCCGCTGTCCTCGACGACCAGGCTGACCGAGCTGCCCTGCGCCGCCGCGCCGATCCGCACCCGGCCGCCCAGCCCAGCGTACCGGCAGGCGTTGTCCATCAGCACTCCGGCCAGCCGGTCGATCCACTCGGGCGGCGCGGAGATCAGGACCGGTGCGCCGCCTGCCGGGCTGACCGAGATGTCCAGGTCCTGCGCGGCTGCGACCGAGGCGAACCGGTCGGCGCATGCCTCCGCGATCACTGACAGGTCGAGCGGCTCGTCGCCGGGCGGCGGCGGCCGGGAGTCGAATCGGGCCAGCCACAGCATGTCCTCGACGATCTTGCGCAGCCGGCTGTTCTCGCCGTTGATCCGCTCCAGGGCAGCGCGGTACTCGCCGGCCTGCCTCGCGCCGCTCAGCGCGATGCTCGTCTCGGCGCTGATGACGCTGAGCGGCGTGCGCAGCTCGTGCGAGGCGTCGGCGGTGAACTCCAGCTGCCGCTGCCGGGACTGCTCGACCGGGGACAGGGCCCGCAGCCCGATGATCAGCGACCCGGCGAACATCGCGAGCAGCAGCACCGGGGCCGCCAGCACCTCGCCGCCGAGCAGCACATCCTGGATGTGGTCCTGCACGGCCAGGCTCTCGCCCGCGACCAGCAGCGAGCCGGCCCGGCGGGCGGCCATCAGCCGGAAGGCGACAGTCCCGATCCTCGCGGTCAGTGCCCGCCCCGCGGCCAGCGGCAGGCCGGCCGGCAGCGCCGGCGCGGGCGAACTGAGACTGGCTGCGGCCCGGCCGGGAACCGCCGACCACAGCACCACGGGAACCCCGCCGGAATCATCGTCGTCATGACGGCCGCCGCGCGGGCCGGCGTCCCGCCCGCTGCCGGGGCGGAAGTCGGCCAGCCGCTCGCTGAGCCGGGCGTCCACTCCCGCCACGAGCCGCGCCCCCACGAGCTCGTTCAGGGCCAGCACGCAGCCGCCGTATACCACGGCGATCACCAGCGTGGCCGCAGCGGCGACCCGCCCCGCGGAAGCGAGCTGCGGCGGCAGCGAGGGACGCCGCAGCCTCATTCCGGAATGATCCGGTAGCCGATGCCGCGCACGGTCTCGATCCGGGTCCGGCTGCCGGCCAGCTTGGCCCGCAGCCGGGCCAGGTGAACGTCGATGGTGTTGGAGCCCATCGCATCGGCCTCATGCCCCCAGACGTGCTGGGCGATGGAACGCCGCTGCGCGACGGCCGGCGAGCGGCGCAGCAGCGCCTCGAGGATGCCGATCTCGGTGGCCGTGAAAGCCCGGCGCTGCCCGCTGATCCGGACGTCGCGCGCGGCGGGATCGAGCACAAGGTCGCCGAGGCAGAGCTGCGCCACCGGCGGTGTCCTCGGCCGGCGCTGCAGGGCGCGGATCCGGGCCAGCAGTTCCCCGAAGTCGAACGGCTTGACCAGGTAGTCGTCGGCGCCCTGGTCCAGGCCGGTCACGCGGTCGGCAGGCGCGTCGCGCGCGGTGAGCATGAGCACCGGAGTAGGCAGCCCCTCACGGCGCATCTGCTGCAGCACTTCCAGGCCCGACATGGCCGGCATCCGCCAGTCGAGTACCGCGACCTCGTACTCGTAGACGCGCAGGAAGCTGATGGCCTGCTGGCCGTCGGGCACCGCGTCGACGGCGTAGCCACTCTCCCGGAAGCCGCGCGCCAGCACCTCGCGCAGGCCCCGGTCGTCCTCGGCCACCAGCAGTCTCATCGCGACCTTGTATACCCGCTGAACATGAAGGTCGGATGACCTTTGCGTGCGCCATGCCGGACAGGCACCGCCACGCCGTCCGGGGGCCGCCGCCGTCAGCCGCCGCCGGCCGCTGACCGGCGAGGCCGCTGCGTCAGCGCCGCATCTGGCGCCACAGCGGACGGGGGACCGCCCGCAGCGCCGCGGCCATCGGGCCGAGCGCGCGCGGCACCCAGACCTGGCTGGCTCCGCTCCGCAGGGCGGCGGCGACTGCGGTGCCCACTTCGGCGGGCGTGCTGGCCAGCGGCGCCGAGGCCATTCCCGCGGTCATCCGGCCCGTGACGAAACCGGGCCGGACCAGCAGCAGCCGCACCCCGCTGCCGTGCAGCGAGTCCGCCAGCCCGCGGGCGAACGCGTCCAGGCCCGCCTTCGCCGCGCCGTACACAAAGTTCGCCTTCCGCGGGCGGACCGCGGCGACTGAGGAAAGCACCACGATCGTGCCGCGGCCCTGGCGCCGCATCCGCTGAGCCGCCGCCAGGAGGGTGGTCACGTGCCCGGTGAAGTTAGTCTCGATCAGCAGTCCGGCCTGCCGGGGATCGGCGTCGAGAACTTCCTGCGGGATCAGCACCCCGGCCGCGGAAATCACCAGGTCGACGGGGCCACCGGCGAACGCCTCATCGATAAGCGCCTCGTGGGTGTCGAGGGCCGTGGCGTCAAAGGAGAGGGTCGACACCCCGTACGGGAGCGACTTGCCCGCGGCGGCGAGTCGCTGCTCATCCCGGCCGGCCAGCAGCATCTCGCTGCCCTCGGGCGCGCCGAGGGCAGCCAGAATGGCCAGCCCGATCTCGCTCGTGCCGCCCAGCAGCAGTATCCGCACGGGGCGCCTGCGCGGCGCCGCAATGGTCTGGTCCGGTGTCGTGTCCGATGTCATGAGCTCCCCACCATCAAGATCCCGGCCGCGAACATCGCGAGCCAGGCGAGTTCGAACGCGACCATGATGCCGTCCCGGGCGATCAGGTCCTCGACCGGCTTGCTTGTCGCCCGCGCGGTCAGCTTGTCGAAGCGCAGCATCGCCGCCGTCAGCGGAACGACACTGGCCAGATGCCAGGCGCGCAGCCACGTACCGTGCTCGCCTTTGGCCCACAGCAGGTAGGCCACGAGCATCGCGACCGCGACCACCCGCTGGCCGATCCGGACGGCCGGCGCGGTGTACCAGCGCATGACAGGCCGGTGCCGGACTGCTTGATCGCCCAGGACCGTCAGCTCCGTATAGCGCTTGGCCAGCGCGACCAGGAGCGCGCCCAGGCTGCAGACCAGCAGGAACCAGCCCGACGGCTGCACATGCGTGGCGGCCGCCCCGCCGAGGGCGCGCAGCACGAAGCCGGACGCGACGAACATCACCTCGACGACCGGAACGTGCTTGAGCACCAGCGAGTACAGCAAGCTCAGCGCCAGGTAGGCGCCGATCGCGCCGACCAGGCCCGGCTCGTGGATCCAGACCCCCGCGCCGAGCCCGATGACTGCGCACAGAACCGCGAGCACGAGTGCCTGCGGCACCGGCAGGTCACCAGAGGCCACGGGCCGGTTGCGCTTGTACGGATGCCGCCGGTCGCGCTCGACATCGACCACGTCGTTGACGTAGTACACCGCCGACGAGGCGGCGATGAACGCCGCCATCGCCACCAGCGCATAGAGAAAGCCGTCATCGCGCCCGAGAGTGGCCCCGGCCAGCGGCGCGGCGAAGACCAGCAGGTTCTTCGGCCACTGCCGGGGGCGTGCGGTGTATACCGCGGCCCTGATCCAGCGAATCGGGCCGGGGAGACGGGACTCGCCGACACGGCCGGTCTCGGCCGTCCCGGCGGGACTGGGCAAGGTCATTTCGCGTAGACCGCCGTGAAGTCGCGGCTGGAGATGGCGTAATAGCGATCAGCCGGCTGCAGCTGATCAGGCAACAGGTTAACCGGCGTCGGGTTCGCCGGGTGATGTTTCGGCAGATAGTACATAAACGACATCCAGTCAGGGTTGATATCGAGCTGCATGGCGTCGATGCAACCCGCCCGCTTCAGCAGGCCGGCCAGGGACTGCGCAGTGAGCGCAGGACCGTAAGCGTAGACGAGCCTTCCGTCAGCGGTCACTCCGATGCCCGAGCGCCAGACATAGTAGCTGCCGCCGAGTGTCGCCCCCCAGCTTGACTCAACATCCTGGTTGACCGACTTCGGCATGACGCCATGATCCAGGATTAGACGCAGATTTTGCCGGACGCCGACTACCTGCGGCGTCATCCGCACCGTGCGGTCCCACACGCCGATCGCGACGCGGCCGCTCCGGTAGTAGACCAGCGAGGCCGCGCCGCGCTGCAAGGTGCCCGCCGTGGCACCGTTGAGGTAGAAGCCGCCCGCTGCGGACGCGATCTTGAACCCGCCGTTGAAGGTGGCGAGCAGGCCCTTGCGGGTGCCCGGCGCGATCACCGGCCGGGCGTGCCAGTGACCCGGACCGGGGTCTTCGGAGCCCGGCCGCAGCTCGAAGCGCAGCAGACGTGGATCCATCGAGACGAGGCCGGCCACGTAGGAGGTGTAGACCCTGGACGGCCGCAGATCCGTGGCGTACATCGCGGGCACGCCGTGCACGGTCGCGACCACCCGCCAGACTCCTTCGCCCTTCAGAGCCGGGCGGGCGATGGCGACCAGCCGGTGCGGCACGAAAGGCGCAAGTGCCTCTCGTGCGTGATGGCCGTGCCGGGCAGAGCTTTGCTTTCCCGCCGCGACCGAGGGCCCGGTGAGCGGAATGCTTGGCTTGCCGCCCTTCCTGGGCGGCTGATAGGTCAGCCACTCGCCGAGTGTGACCACGGGACCCAGCTGGTGGTCACGCGCCCATTCGGCCAGCCGCTCGGAGAACGTGCCGCCGCCCGGCACGGTCAGCGCGTGCATCACCGACCAGCCAGTGATGAGGACGAGCGTCGACAGCAGCGCCAGCGTGACCCGCAGCAGCACCCGCAGGCCCGGGTGGTCATGCAGCCGCTCGCGCAGCCGGCGTCGTGGCCGCCGACGGCTCGGATTCCGGCGGTCAGAGCCACGTGAGCCCCGGCCGCGCTGTGCCGGACCGCGCTGTGCCGGACCGCGCTGACCCGGGCCGTGCTCCCCCGGCCGATGCCCGTTACCGGGCGCGCCCTGGCCCGGGCCGCGCCGTGTTCGCTCGCGCTGACCGGGACCGGCCGGAAACTGCTCGCGCTGACCGGGAGCGTAGAGCCCGGTTTCGTACTGATGCGGATCACCCGGGCCGGGGCCGCGCCGGCCCGGTTCACGCCGGCCAGGTCCGGCCCCGTCAGGCCCTCGCTGACCGCCGGAGCGCCGCCTCGGATCAGTGCGCGGCGGAGCGGCGTACTGGCGCGCGCCCGCCTGCCCAGCCCCGTACTGCGGGGGCACATACGGCGCCGTCCCGTGCTGCGGGGATCCATGCTGCACCGGCCGGTACGCCGGGGAACCGTACGGGGCCGGCTCGCTGCGCGGCCGGTCACCCTGGCGGGGGGCCGCGCGCCGGGAACTGGCCTGCGCCGTCTGGTCCTGCTGGGGCCACTGAGCCGGGGAGCCATTCTGCCTTCGCTGGCCTGGCCCGGGTCCGCGCTGCGGCGGCGCGCTCCGCGCCGCGCGCTGATCTGGGTACGCGCGCTGATCCGGGTAACGGGGATCCTGTCCGCGCGGATCAAATCCGCCCGGATCGTAGCCGCGCAACTCAGAACGGCGCGGGTCAGGGCCACGCGGGTCAAAGCCACGCGGATCGCGGTCGGGCGGGCCGGGAGCGAACTGACCGACTCCGCGGTCTGCCGGATCGCGGCGGTGGGAGCCCGGCGCCCAGGCGGAGCCCGGCGGCGGTCCGGCAGGTCGGGACCCGGGGTCCCGGCTGGCCCGATCGAGGTCGGCCTCGCGGCCTGAGCCCGTCGATCGTGGCACCCGATTTCTCCTTACCTGCCTGACCTGTCCGGCGTCTTGCCTGCGACGTGCCCAGTGTCGCCGGCGCAACGCCGCGCTCAATGCGGGCAGCAGTCCATCCGGCGACGGCGAACTGCCGAGCGCGACCAGCCTAAAGCCATCACTGCGGCCGAAAAGGCACCTACCAGCCATTAACCAGAATTGCTTCGCGCCGGCTGGAGGCCAGGACCCCGGCCCCGGCCCGGTTTATCTCGCGGCTTCGAGCTCAGGCTACCCGGCGTCCGCGCCGGTGACCTGCAGCGTGATGTCCGTGCCGGCCAGAGCTTTGCTGACCGGGCAGGCACTCTTGGCTTCCTGCGCGATCTTGGAGAACTCCTCCGGGCTGATTCCGCCGGCTGAGCCGCTCACAGTCAGCGTGATCCCGCTGATCCGGAGGCCGCCCGACTGGTCCGGGCTGAGCGTGACATCGCCGCTCACGTCGATGGACTGCCCCGTGCCGCCGGCCGCGCCCAGCTGGGCCGAGAACTGCATGGCGAAGCAGGAGGTATGCGCGGCGGCGATAAGCTCCTCCGGACTGGTCGTACCGCCCGCATCGTCGGCCGCGCGCTTAGGGAAGCTGACTTCATAGCTGCCGACGCCCGAGCTGACGAGCGCCACCGTGCCGGATCCGTCCTGAAGGCCGCCGGTCCATGTCGTGCGGGCAGTGCGAGTGGGCATTGAGTCTCCTGATCTTCGTGGCGAGCCGGAACGCGTCCCGGCGGCGCGGGCCGCGCCAGGCCCCCGCTCCCGCCAGCTTGCCTTACGGCCGGGGCGCCCGGCCAGACGGGGCCGGCCGGACGGGCCCGCCAGGCGGACCGGCCGCCGGGCCTCGCCGACCGCGTGTCACTATTTTCTGATCATCCCCGGGGCATCCTGATCACTGGCAACAGGCGGAGGAAACCATGATGGTGCCATTGATCGCCCGGTCGGTGGCCGCGGGCGCGGGCGCGCTGCTCGTGCTCACGGCCGCATCCAGCGTGGTGGGCACGCTCATCGTTCCCCGGCCGGTCAGCAGCTGGCTGACAGGCTGGATTGACCGGGTCATCCACGGCGGCTACCGCCTGCTCACGGCCAGGATCGGCGACTACGCGCGGCGCGACCGGGTGCTCGCCACGGAGGCGGCGGCGATCCTGCTCGCGCAGCTGGTCGTCTGGCTCAGCATCTTCTTCGTGGGCTACTCCATGCTGATGTGGCCGCTGATCCAGGGCGGCATCACCGAGGCCTTCACGACCGCCGGCCCCGCTCTGTGGGAAATCGGCTCAGTCAAGGTCGGCGGTGCCGCGCAGCGGACCATCCTGGACATCGCCTCGCTGAGCGGCATCGTCACCGTGACCTTGCAGATTGCCTACCTGCCGACGCTGTACTCGGCCTTCAACCGGCGCGAGACTGAGGTCGCCCTGCTGAACGCCCGGTCGGGGGTCCCGTCCTGGGGCCCGGAACTGCTGGCCCGCACCCACTACGCGCTGGGCTCGGGCGTCTCCACGATCGACACGCTGCCGGATCTCTACGCGGACTGGGAGCGCTGGGCGGCGGACGTGGCCGAGAGCCACAGCACCTACCTTCCCCTGGTGCGATTCCGCTCGCCCCGCCCGCTGTCCTCCTGGGTGACTTCGCTGCTGGCGGTGCTGGACTCGGCGGCACTGTTCCTGGCGCTGTCCCCCGGCGCCGCGCCCACCGTCCCGGCCCGGCTGTGCCTGCGCGGCGGCTTTGTCTGCTTCAACCAGATCGCCCGCGCCATGGGCATCAGCGTGCCCGAGGATCCCGAACCAGACCCGAACGCCACCATCAGCCTGACCTACCAGGAGTTCCTGGACGCGGTTAACCGGATGCGGAAGGTCGACTTCCCGATCGAGCGGGACCCGGCGGAAGCCTGGCCCGACTTCGTCGGCTGGCGCATCAATTACGAGCATGCCGCCTACGCAGTGGCCGAGGCCGTGGACGCCGTCCCGGCGCTATGGTCCGGGCCCCGGCGGCACGCCGTCCAGCCCATCGCCCCGTACCGGCCGCCGGAAGGACCGCAGATGAAGAAAAAGGAAGGCAGGCCCTGACAGCGTCCGGTGCCGAGGGCTGTCTGTCCTGTGACCAGGGTCGTCATGCGAAAGGGCGGCGTGGCACGGCGGCGCCGCGCGGTCCTGCAGGCGGCGGCGGTACGGAGGAGCGGCGTTGCGCCCGGGCGTGTGGCCGGGCGCAACGCCGCATCGGGAACTCGGCCGGCGAGTCCCGGGCCGCCGCAGCCGGGGACGTCATCAGGCCGGTCCCGCCGCGGGGGCCAGCAGCTAGCAGCCGCCGGCCTCCGGGTCAGGGGCCTAGCGCAAGGACCTCGCGCCAGGGCCTAGTGCCGGTGCCGTGGGGGCACCCAGCCTCCTTTCCAGGGCAGCCGGCAAGCGCGGTAGATGTTGACTCCCGCGGGGAACTCGGCGTTGAACAGCAGCGCCCCCGGAATGGCCGGGTCCGCAGCCGCCCGCGGACCGCGGGCGAAGAGGACCTTAGTTGCATGGTGCGGTGCACCCTCAAGGAAGACGGTCAGGACCAAGACCGGAATGGCTGTCATATCCGGCTAAAGTCACTGTACCTAATTCCTAGTTTAACTGGTGTTTTAATCGGCAACTAGCACGCGATCCGCTCCCATCGAGAACGCGGGGCGGCAGCTACCGCTCGGAGGGGGTTCCCGCGCCGGGCCCGCGGCCGCCAGGGCCGGGACCGGGATCGCGGGGACCAGAGCCGGACTCGGGCGCGAGAACGTGCGCCGCCGCCTGGACGGCGACATCGCGCAGGGTGTCCCCGATCAGCCGGGCCGCGTAGGACATCAGGCCCTTGCGCTCAGGATCAGGCTCGCCCGCCGCGGCGGCGGACAGTTCGTCGGCGATCCGGCCGACGAGGCTGTCGGGCGTCGGCCACTGGCCTACCGCCTGGCGTGCTTGCGGGGTGACTTTCAGCACATACCAGAAGGTGGCGTCGCCGCCGGTCGTCGTCTTACGGAAATCGACAAAAACCGGGTCAAGAGCCTCCAGCGAGCGCGCCACGTCCGTGACATGGAGTCGCGTCCGGGCAGCTATATCGCTGACCGTGACCATGTAGCTCTCTTCGAGCAAGCTGACTGTCGCGTCCAGCACGGGCATGTCTCGCACTACCCAGGTATCCTGCACTGCACTCTGCCTAACCGGTCCCCGGCCTTCGGCCGGCTTTCGGCCGTGGCGGGTTCCTGCGTTCGTCTTCAGGGCCGAATTCCGGTAACTGCCCCCTGGCGGGAATTCGGGCCCGAACAGGAGACTAGCGGCAGGCAGCGGCGATAGTGACGGTACGGGCGGTCAGGTGCCGTTCGTCACGGTTGGCCTGCGGGCCGCGCGGCGGGCCGCAGGAAGCCGCCCGGGGCAGCAGACGCTGAGTGCCCGGGAAGCACAGCCCGGGCACCCGGCATGACAGATAGAGCCTGCAGGCGGCGCAGAAGGGGGCGGCTGGCTAGGCTGTGCGCGCCCGTTTCCATGAGATTGTTTTGCCTGAGAGGAACCCATGAGTGACGTCACGGGAATCGAGCGGACCCTCGTGCTGCTCAAGCCCGACGCCGTGGCACGCGGCCTGGCCGGGCGCGTGCTTGCTCGATTCGAGGACGCGCTGCTGAAAATCGTCGCCGCCAAGATGGTCCAGATGGACGCCGAGCTCGCCAGGGCGCACTACTTCGACCTCGAAGAGCGCTTCGGTCCCGATGTCTACGGGCTGATGGCCGCATTCATGCAGAGCGGGCCGGTGATCGCCCTGGTGCTCGAGGGCGTCGACGCCGTCGCGTGCGTGCGCAAGATGGTCGGCTCGACTTACCCCGACCAGGCGGCGCCGGGAACGATCCGCGGTGACTACTCGCACCAGAGCAAGGCCTACGCCAACGCGCACAAGCTCGCGGTGGCCAACCTGGTGCACGCCTCCGGCAACGCCGAGGAGGCCAAGCGCGAGATCGGCGTGTGGTTCAGCAACGAGGAGCTTCTCGACTACCCGCTCGCGGCCCAGGCTTACATCGGCTAGCTGCCCAGCCACCGCTCCAGCCAGCCGAACTGCTCGGCCAGCATGTGCAGGACCGACTCGCGCGCGATATATCCGTGGCTCTCGTGCGGCAGCAGCACGAGCCGGGCGGTGCCGCCGTTCGCCTGCACCGCCTGGAACAGCCGCTGCGACTGGATCGGGAACGTCCCGGAGTTGGCGTCCTGCTCGCCGTGGATCAGCAGAATCGGCGTGGTCAGCTGATGGGCGTAGCGGAACGGTGACACGTGGTCGTAAATCTGCGGCGCCTCCCAGAAGCTGCGCCGCTCGGTCTGGAAGCCGAACGGCGTGAGGCTCCGGTTGTAGGCGCCGCTGCGCGCGATCCCCGCGGCGAACAGATCGGTATGGGCGAGCAGGTTGGCCGTCATGAACGCCCCGTAGCTATGGCCGCCGACCGCCACCCTGGCCGGGTCGATGGTCCCCATCTCGCCGAGCGCCGCGATATGGGCCGCTGCTGCGGCGGTGACCTGCTCGATGTAGGTGTCGTTCATCGTCTCCGGATCGCCGATGACCGGCATCGTGGCGTCCGTGAGCACCGCGTACCCGCGCAGCACGAACCAGATCGGCTCGGAGGCGTGCAGCCGGGTGAACCGGCTGCTGCTGCCGCGGACCTGCCCGGCGGTGGCCGCGGTGCCGTAGTCCAGCGGATAGGCCCAGACCACCAGCGGCAGCCTGCCGTCCGTCGCGGGGTCGTAGCCGGGCGGCAGGTGCAGCATGCCGGATAGCTGCACCCCGTCGCCGCGGTCGTAGGCAACGAGCCTTTTCTCCATGCTGGTCAGCTGCGGATGCGGATCCGGCCACGAGGTGAGCGGCCGCGGCGCCGAGCCGTCCAGGGCCACTATGACCAGGTTCGGCGGCTCGGCCCGGCTTTCGCGCCAGGCCAGCAGCTGATCACGGCGGCCGCCGACGAAGCCGAGCACCTGGACGTAACCGTCGGGCGGGCTCTGGAAGAGCCGGTCCCGCTGCAGGCTGGCCAGGTCGAGGCGGTCCAGGAACGGCCGGTCGCCTTCGGGGGTGGCCCCGTCGCCGCGCAGGTAGATGACGGAGCCGTCCTGCAGGATAGTGCGGGTGCCATCGGCGTGGCGGGCCATCAGCGGCGAGCCAGGGTCGCCGTAAGCGTCATCGGCCGACCGGTCGAATATTACCCGGTTGACCTCGGGAGCCCTGACGTCGCACAGCCAGGTGGTCAGCCAGCGGCGGTCCCGGTCGTGCTCGGTGAGCAGCAGCCGGTCCGGTTCCGCGGTGTCCAGCCAGCCCAGGCAGCGCTGGCGGACCAGGAAGCACCGCTGCGGCGCCGCGGCGCCGGGACTGTCCAGCCGCATGATCTGGTCCCGGTGCTCGGCCTCGGCCAGCGGGTCGCCGCCATCCAGGGCCTCGGCCCACAGCAGGCCGGCGGGCTGGCGCTCAGCCCACGACACTCCCCGCGGGCCGGTCGGCACGCCCTGCCGCGGGACCTCGTCGCTGACGGGCAGGTCGGCGATCAGCCGCTCCAGGCCGCCGTCCGCCGACCACACCTCGGCGCGCCGGGCGAAATACGGGTACGGCACCCGGAACGAGAACGGCCGCTGCAGCCGCCGCACCAGCAGGTGCTCGCCGTCCGGCGAGTCCTGCAGCTGCTGGTAGAGACCGGGCGGGCCCAGTTCCTTCGCCGTTCCCGAGACCGGGTCGACGCGCAGCGGCACCGTGGTGGCGAGAGCCTCGAAGATATCCTCGTCGGCGGGGGTGCGCAGCAGGTCCTGGAACGTCGCCATCTGCGAGTGCTTCCCGGCGGTCTCCTCGACCTGCGGCTCGATCGCCGGCGCTGGCAGCGGCGCCGGATGCGGCGGGGCGCCGAGCGCCAGCAGCGAACGGCCATCGCGGGACCAGCGGATGGTCGAGCCCGCCGACATCGGGTCACCGCCGAGGACGTCACGCACCCGCAAGCCCGGTACCTGAGCCGCGGTCGCCGTCGCGGCGTCGGCGACCCAGACGCCGATCCCGTCGGCCTCATCGATGGTGAAGGCGAAACGGCGGCCGTCGGGCGCCCACGTCGGCACGCTCACCGATGACCCCGGCGGGAGCGCCACCTCCCGCTGCTCCCCGCCTGGCGGGGCGAGGACCGAAAGGCCGGTGAGCCGCCGGGTCCGCTGCCGTCCCGCGATGACCGGGTCGACCCTCACCCCGGCCAGCGACAGGTAGGGCCGCGCCAGCCCGGCGACGGGCGGGTGCGACTCGTAGTGGACCAGTGCGACGAAGTTCCCGCCCGGCGCCAGCAGGGCCGCCGGTGTCGGCGGGGCATCGATGATCGCGACGATGTCGTCGCCCGGGCGCTGATAAGGCACTGCGGATTCCTCGTCTCACCGGTGGCCGCTCGCCCGCCGAGTACGCCAGCCGACCCGCAGTCGCGTTCTGGCGCGCTGGCAGCAGGCCGGCGCTCCTGATTCCTGCCTATGTTCCCCGCCTGACACTGTTCCTGCCTACAACTTAGGCCGCTGCCGCCGTCATTCCGCCGGGTCAGTCCGGATACACCGGGGTAGCGATAGCATCGGCCAGCGTGATCGATGACCAGACGCAGCGGCTGCTGGAGGCCCGGCTGGCCAGCGAGCAGGCCGAGGGCCGGCTGCCGTCGGTGACCGCAGGCCTGATCCGCGACGGCCGCCTGGCCTGGTCCGGCGGCCGCGGCCGGATCGCCGACGACGGCGGCCAGTCCCGGCAGCCCGACGCCGACGTGCAGTACCGGGCCGGGTCGATCACCAAGACATTCGTGGCCGTGGCGGTCCTGCGGCTGCGCGACGCCGGACGGCTCAGCCTCGCTGACCCGGTCGGACGGCATGTCTCCGGCTGCGGCGCGGCCGCGGGACTGACGATCGGGCAGCTGCTGTCGCATTCCTCGGGCCTGCGCGCGGAGACCGCCGGGCCATGGTGGGAGCGGACTCCCGGCACGGCATTCGAGGAGCTGGCGGCCGGGTCCCTCGGCGACGACGCGCCGCGGTGGCGGCCCGGCCGGCGCTTTCATTACTCGAACGTCGGTTACGCGCTGCTCGGCGAGCTCCTCGCCCGCCAGCACGGCATGGCGTGGGACGCGGTGATCGCCGCCGAGCTGCTGCAGCCGCTCGGCATGCGCCGCACGACGACCCGGCCGCAGCCGCCGCACGCCACCGGACTGGCGGTGCACCCGCACGCGGACCTGCTCCTGCCCGAGCCCGAGCACGACGCCGGCGCGATGGCTCCGGCCGGCCAGCTGTGGACCACGGTCGCCGACCTGGGCCGCTGGGCCCGGTTCCTGGCCGGGGACACCGGCGGCCTGCTGGCCGCCGGCACGCTCGCCGAGATGCGCGAGCCGCAGGCCATCGAGGATGCGCCCGGCCAGCCCTGGACCGCCGGCTACGGCCTCGGGCTGCAGCTGTGGAACGACGGCGGCGCGCGCAGCTTCGGGCACAGCGGATCGATGCCCGGGTTCACGGGCATGCTGCGGATCGCCGGCGAGAGCGGGGACGCCGCCGTGGCGCTCTGCAACTCGACCACCGGGTTCAGCGGCGATCTCACTGGCGATCTGCTCGCGATCCTGGCGCGAAGCGAACCGCCCGGCCGCGAGGACTGGACGGCCGCCGGCGCGGACGCCGAGGCGGACGCCGAGGCGGCTGATCTGCTCGGCACCTGGTACTGGGGTCCCGCCCCGCACACGGTGACCTTCTCCGGCGGCGTCCTCACCGTGCAGTCGGCCGGCGGACGGAGCCGGACGCTGCGGTTCCGGCGCGGCCCCGATGGCAGCTGGGCTGGCATCGACGGCTATCACGCGGGCGAGCCGCTGGTGGCCCTGCGCCGGGACGACCGCCGCGTGACGGCGCTCGATATCGGCTCGTTCGTGTTCACCCGCGTGCCCTACGACCCGCAGGCACCCGTTCCCGGCGGAGTCGACCCGCAAGGCTGGCGGCCGGGCCTGGCTGACGTCGCGGGCTGACGCCCGCAAGCGGCAAGCCGGCCAGCCCGTTAGAAGGGGGCGCGCGCCGTCGGCCGCGGGACCGGCTTGGCCGCCAGCGGCGACGGCGGCACCCGCAGCAGCCGCGCGGCCCAGCCGGGCAGCCACCAGTTCCACCGGCCGAAGAGCGAGACCAGCGCCGGCACCAGCAGTGACCTGACCACCGTGGCATCGAGCAAGATCCCGGCGCCGATGCCGGTGGCGAAAATTTTCAGGAAAGTCAATGGAGCACTGGCGAGAGCCGCCATCGCCAGGAAGAGAATCAGCGCGGCGGAGGTGACCAGCCGCCCGGTCCGCCCGACGCCGGTGATCACGGCCTCGTCGGTGGACCCGGTCTTGTCGTGCTCCTCCCGCATCCGGGTCAGGATGAACACCTCATAGTCCATCGACAGGCCGTAAAGAAAGGCGAAGACGAACAGCGGGATCCAGGTGGTGATCGCCCCGGTGGCCGGCAGTCCCCAGATCGTCTCCGAGCCGTGGCCGTCCTGCCAGACGAGCACCAGGACCCCGTATGCGGCGGCCACCGACAGCAGGTTGGCCACGATGGCCTTCAGCGGCAGCACCAGCGACCGGAACGCGCGCGCCAGGAGGATGAACGTGATGACCATCAGCCCGGCGAGCACGTAGGGGAAGTCGCCGTAGAGCGAGCTGATCTGATCGACCAGTCCCGGCCCGTACCCGCCGAGCAGGGCGGCGGGCTCGGCCGCGGCCACCGCATTGCGCACCGCGGTCACGGTGGCCTGGCCGGCGGCGCTGGCCCCGTCGGCGACCGGGAGCACCTCCGTGAGCGAGGTCCCGCCTCGGTGCCAGTCAGGTCCTGGCGGCGCCGCGGCGGCGTGCACCCCGCCGGCCCCGGACGCGGCGGCCAGGGCCCGGGCCGGGCTCGCGCCGGGCGGCAGCAGGACCTCGATCGGGGTCAGCACGCCCGTCGGGATGCGGGCCTGCTCGAGCAGGACCACGCCGCGCCGGGCGGTGCCCTGCTGGGACAGCGAGTTCACGCTCGCGTCGCCTACATGAATGCCGAGCGCGGCCACCCCGAGCAGGACCAGGACCGCCAGCCCGGCCGCGGCGGAGATCCAGCGCCACCGCACGACGAGCCTGGCCCAGGCGGTCCAGCCGCGAGCGGGGGCGTTCTCGTTGCGCAGCCTCGGCCAGTCGAGCCGGCGGCCGACGCCGGCCAGCAGCGCGGGCAGCAGGGTGATCGAGACGGCCACGCTGATCAGCGGGATGAGCATGCCGCCGAGGCCGATGCTGCGGATGAACGGGATGGGCAGCGCGAGCAGGGCCAGGAGACCGAGAGCGACGGTGACGCCGCTGAACACGATGGACCGTCCGGCCGTCCGCATGGCCAGGCGGATCGCCGTGGCATTGTCATGGCCGTGCGCGATTTCCTCCCGCCAGCGGGTGATCAGCAGCAGCGAGTAGTCGATCGCGACGCCGAGGCCGATGAGGCCCACCAGGTACTGGACGATGAAGTTGATGTCGGTGAGGTAGGTCAGGCCGAGGATGGCCAGGAACGCGGTGGTCACCGACACCGCCGCGATCAGCAGCGGAACCAGGGCCAGGAACGACGCGAAGACGAACGCCAGCACGGCCAGCGCGCCGAGCGCGCCGATGAAGATCTCGCCCTGGACGCCGACTCCGCCGCCCGATCCACGGCCCGCATTGGTGAGCGGGGTGATTCCGGTGACTTCCACCTGCGTCCCGCGCGGCAGGTGGCTCGCCAGCGCGTGGCTGACCGGCCCGGCGGGGATGACCGGATCCTGCTGGGAGTTGCCGTTGGCGGGCGTGAACACCAGGGCGAAGGTCGTCCGGCCGTCGGCGGACACAAAGCCCCGGTTGCCAGTCGAGGCGTAGGAGACCACCCGGCCGGCGTGACTCCCAGAGGCGCCGAGCCGGGCCAGGGCGGCGAAGCCCGCCTGCAGTTCCGCCCGGATGCGGGGCTGGCTCGCCGTGTCGCCGGCGGGCAGCCGCACGACCGGCACCAGCGGCGTCTCGCTGCCGCCGCTGCCATACCGGGCGAGGATCGCGGCGTCGGCCTTGTCACTGCGCGTACCGGGGATATTGAAGCTCTGACTCAGGTGGCTGCTCAGCGTGGCCGACGCGTACCCGCCGACGACCAGAGCAACCAGCCAGAACAGGCCGACGATCCGGCGGTGCCGGAGAACGAAGGTGGTGATGACATTCACCGGGCCGGCACGCTCCATCCGGGGAACAGCGGGTAATCTAAGCCAGGAAGGGAAATAATACTAAACTAGACTAACGTACCGGCCCGCCGAATCTACCGGAGCCCAGCATGCGGCTACGCGATGCCGCCGACGCACTCGGCGTGCACTACCAGACTGCCTACGGCTGGGTCCGCCAGCAGCAGCTGCCCGCGCGGAAGGTCGGCCGTGACTATGAGATCAGCGCGGACGATCTCCAGGCCTTCGCCGCCCGCCGGGAAGCAGGACAGCCGCCCGCACAGCAGATCCGGGTCCGCGACTGGGACCGGCTGGCCGACCGGCTGCACGCCTCGCTCCTTTCGGGCGACGAAGTCAGCGCCCGGGCCGGCCTGGACCGGCTGAACGGCGCCGTCCCGCTCGCCGACCTCTGCGACCGGGTCATCTCGCCGGCCCTGGTCCGCATCGGCGAGCAATGGGCGGCAGGCGAAGTCTCGATCGCGGTTGAGCACCGCGCGACCGCGATCTGCGAGCGGCTCGTGGCCCCGCGCGCCATTCAGCCGCGCGGACGGCCCCGCGGCATCGCGGTCGTCGCGACACCGGCGGGCGAACGGCACGGGCTGCCGGCCCTGATGGCGGCCGCCTGCCTGCGCGAAGACTGCTGGACCGTGCACCACCTCTCCGCCGATCTGCCGGCCGAGGACATCGCCCGGCTCGCGGCCGACGTGGATGCGGCCCTCGTGGTGCTGTCCACGGTCACCCAGGCGGCTCGCGAGCAGGCCCGGCTGGCAGCCGGGCTGATCGCGGCAGCCGCCCCCCGGGCGATCGTGCTCGTCGGCCAGCCCGGCGACAGCCTGGCTAGCTTGCAGGCCCGCGCGCGGGACGCCGGACGCTGAGACGGCGCGCCAGCCGCCGGCCCGGCGCGGGCTGCTGAGGCGGCGAGCCGGCCGCGGGCATATGGCAGAGCGACGCACAGACGCAGAGACCGCACAGGGGTGCGGTCTCTGCGAGCCGGGATCTGCCACGGCTTGGGGCCGGGGCGCTCAGCGTGCCCCGGCTCGGCGGCGGGTCAGAATCGCAGCGTGGTCGAGGCGGTCCCGAATCCGAGGCCCGCGGGCAGCTTGGTGCCGAACGTCGCGTTCAGCGCGCCGGCTGCCGTCTTGGTGAGAGTCAGGGCGATGCTCGTCGCGCGGACGAAGTGCTTGCCGACCTTGAGCTTGGCGTGCGCCAGGCTCAGGTTGAACACGGGCACCCGCACCTTCGGGTTGCCGTTCACGATCCCGGTCAGGTCACCCTTCGACAGGTTGATGGTGAACCTGCTGAGCTTGAGGGACTTGCCGGCGGCCTTGCCGCTGAAGCCGATGAACAGGATCCCGCCTGCGTGCGTCACGTAGCCGCTCGGCTTCAGGGTGACCCTGCCGCCGGTCACCGGGAAGGAGAAGGTGCTGGTGACGACGCCAGCGTGGTAGTTAATGCCCTCCCTGGCGGGCCACGTGGGCACCGGGACGATCCCGCTCTCCAGCAGCGCCGGCGCGATACCGGGCGCGGTAGTGACCCGAGTGAGGCCGCCGCGCAGGTGCACGGAGGGCGCGGCCGGATGCGTCGTCGAGGCGGACGCGATGCCTGCTGGTACCAGCAGCAGGCCGGCGATCGCCGCCGTGGCCGACGCCATGATGCGGAACGCTCGCATGCTGACTCCTTTCCTGACCGCGCTCTGCTGCGCGGCCTCTCTGCTGACATACGGCCAGAGCGGGCAGCCGGATGCAGTCAGAGCGGAACTTTTGCGGCAGACCGCAGCAGAAACCCGGGCGAGTCGCAGTCCGGCCAGTAAGGCAGGCCCGAAGGGCGGCTGAGGCAGGCCCGAGCCGAGCCGCAGGCTACGTCGGCAGCGAGCCGCGGACGACGCTGGTTCGCGAGTGCGCCGGACTGCCGTTGAACGGCTGCAGCGAGATGTCCACGCGTGAGTAGTTCCGCAAGTCCACGCCGGGCGGCATGGCGAACGCGCCCTTATGGCGGGAGTCCAGGTCACCCAGCGAGATCATGCTGACGCCGTTGCGGGCCAGGAGCCACACTTCGTAGAAGCCAGGGCGCCGGGGCGCGTGCAGGCTCACGGTAAGCACCGGGCCCGACGGCCCGCGGTGCATGACCGCCGTCCCGGAGGCGCCGTGCCACTGCGGGAACTCTGCCAGCGGCCGCAGGGCGATCGTCGCCACGGCCGCCGGACGCGGATGCGAGCCCAGCTGACCGGTCGCCGCCACCGCGCCGGCGCCGATGATCAGCCCCGCCGCCGCGCCTGCCAGCACCGCGGCGAGCGGCCGCCGCCGCCACCACGGGAGCCGCTCGCGGCGCCCGGGCTCAGCCGCCCGGTGGCGGCGTTGCCGGGCACTGGTCACCCGCTCCGCGCCGCCCTCCCCCAGGTCGTCCTTTGTGGCGCCGTGGTTCCCCGTGCCTGCCGGCGCCGGGCCTGCCGGCCCCCCGTCGGCCAGCGTCATGTCCGCCAGCGTCATGTCCGCCAGCGCCGCGTCCGCCCGCGCTGTGTCCGCCGGCACGGTGCTGACGCCCTTGGCCGCGGCGATCCGGGTCCACACGGCTGGCGGCGGCACCTCCAGCGGGCTGTCGGGCTCCGCGCTGCGCGCGACGGTCACGAGGGCGGCGAGCTGCCTCAGCTCGGCGTCGCAGCGCGCGCACTGAGCCAGATGCGCCTGGTCTTCGGCGGTCCCGGCGTCCTCGCCCAGGGCGCGCAGGGCCAGGACCTCAGGGTCAGAGTGAGACACCGTCAGCCTCCAGCCTGGTCCGCAGCCGCATCAGGCTGCGCCGGATATGACTCTTGACGGTTCCGAGCGGGATCCGCAGGGAGCGGGCAATCTGGTCGTGGGTGAGATCGGTATAGAAAGCCAGCATCATGATCATGTGCTGTGGCTCGCCGAGGCGAGACAGCTCGTCGGTCAGGACAATGCGGTCCACCACGTCGTCAGCCCGGCCGGGTCCCGGCCGGCCAGATCCCGCAGGGCACCGGCCTCGCGCTGGCGCGACCGGTGCACGTCAGCGACCTTGTTGCGAGTGATGGCGACGAGCCAGCCCGCCAGCCCGCCGCGATCAGGATCGAACGTGTCACGGCCCTTCCAGGCCGAGACGAAGACCTGCTGGGTCACGTCCTCCGCATCGGTGCGGCCGCCAAGAGCCCGCAGCGCAACGGTGTAGACCAGCGGCGAGTAGCGCTGGTATACCAGCGGCAGCGCGTCCGGCCTGCCCTTCTGGAAGGCGGCCGTGATGTCTGCGTCCGCAGCGTTGGCCCACGTGCAGACAGCAGCCGATGCGCTTGCTGACCAGCGAAGCTCGCACGCTCCCTGCCGCGGCCGGCCCCCGGGGCTCTGAGGGACATGGCCCTCACTTCCGATTGTCGCTAAAGCGCGCCGTTCTGCAATATCGCGCCGTTCTGCAATATGCAGTGCAGGATGCGATGAAATGCTTTCCGGAGTCTTCACTGCGCAGATGCACAGCACTACTCTGCAGCTGAGACCCGGGTCATCGGATGCGACTGCTGGGCAGCGAAGGGACAATGCTGGTGCCCGACTACGGCAGTCCCACAGGGCGCCGCAGGCGCCTTGCCGCAGAGCTCAGGCGGCTGCGCGAGCTCGCAGGACTGACCGGCGGGGAAGCGGCCCAGCGGCTGGGGTGGTCGGGCTCGAAGGTCAGCCGGATCGAGACGCACCGCACCGGGGTGAAGGCGGCCGACCTCGGCAGGCTGCTCGACCTCTATCTGGTGGGCGAAGGCCATCGCGCCGAACTGCTGGCGCTGGCCGAGGAGCCACGGACCAGGGGCTGGCGGGAGGCCTATTCCAAGACGCCCCCCGAGGAGTATGCCGCCCTGATCATCCTCGAAGCCGAAGCCGAGAACGCGTCGTACTGGTCACCGGAGATCGTGCACGGCCTTTTCCAGACCGAGGATTACGCGCGAGCGGTTATTCAGGCGCACATGGATTCCACCGGCACCATCCCGCCCGGCGATGTGGACAGGCGGGTAGAGACCCGGCTCCGGCGCCAGAACATCCTGACCGGGGAGCGGCCGCTGCACCTGTCCGCTGTCCTGGATGAGTCCGTACTGCTGCGCCGGTTCGGCAGCCGGGCGGTGATGCACCGGCAACTGGAGCGTCTTCTTGAGGTTTCCGCTCCTCCCAACATCCGGCTGCAGATTCTGCCGCTGGCCGGCACGCATCCGATCGGGTCAGGAGCCTTCGCGCTCCTGACCTTCGGCGCCCTGCCCGGGGTCGGCCGCCCGTCGGACGTCGTCTACCTCGAGCAGCTCAGCAGAGCCGCGCTCTATATCGAGGAAGAAGCTGAGACGTTCCAGTACCAGCAGGCATTCGAGCGGCTGGCGGCGGCAGCCCTCGACCCGGCCCGGTCCAGAGACCTGATCGCCCGCACGGCGCGCGAGGCGTGGGCGTAACCGGGCGCAGGCGGGATAGTGCAAAGCGCGCGAGAGGCACTACAGCCTGCGGTCCGGCACCTCAGCGCTTCGGGCCAGCGCCGGCCAGCGCGCCTGCGCGGGCTGGCGGGCGCCTGCGGGCTGGCGGACGCCTACGCCGGCAGGCGGACGAAGTGCGCGGTCACCGAGATGGCGGCCGGGCCCTTCAGCATCCCGGCCTGATTCCACGTCATGCCGAAGTCGGCGCGGTCGATGTCGGCGCTGACCTCCAGGGTGGCCGAGTCCGCCGCGGCCTCGCCGACTTTCGTCGTCACCGACAGCGGGCGCGATGTGCCGGCTACGTGCAGATCACCGCTCACCGCCAGGTCGCCGGCCGGGCTGAGCGCGGCACTCTTGGCGGTGAACGTGATCGACGGGTGAGCGTCCGCGTTGAAGAAATCAGCCGAGCGCAGATGCTTGTCGCGCTTGGCGTTCTTGGTGTCCAGGGAGGCGGCGCTGATCTGGATCTCGCCGGTCACCGAGCCATCGGCGCCGAGGTCGCCAGCGCCCGAAAGCTCCGCGAAATGCCCGCGGACGGTCATCAGGCCCCAGAACGTCTTGTGCTGGAAGCGGGCGCCTGACTTCGCGGGGTCGAGCACCCAGTGCCCGGCGGCCGCGCCGCCGGGCAGCGCGGACTGCGCGCCGGTTACCGAATCGGTCATTGTCACAGGCTCCTTGCTGCTGCGGCGCCGCCGGACCAGCCAGTCTGGCGGCTGAGAATCCTCCCGGTGATAATACAGCGCTTGATAGTGAATCAGGTAATAATTCACTCGCTACACTGCCTGGTAGGCTGCCCTTCATGGAGCGGCCGGACATCGAGGCAGAGCAGGCGTCTGGCCGGCCACCTCGCGCAGGCCCAGCGCGGGCCGGCCGTCAGGCGCCCGGCGCCCCGCCCGCCCCGCCCGCGCTGGCGAAGTCAGGGGACGGGGATCCGGCACCGGACGAGGAAGCCGGGGCCGGGAACGGGGAATGCCTGAGCTCAGTACCGCCCGATCTGGGAGTACTGGAGGATTCGCAGCGGCGCCGGGCCCTGATGGCGAGCACCGCGCGTTTCGCGGGGGCTTTCTTGCGCTGGGTCGACTCCCGGGCCTGCGGGCCGCTGACCTATCCGCGGCTGCGGGTACTCGAAGCGCTGAAGTCGGGGGGCGCGGCCAGGATGAATGACCTGGCCGCGCAGGTGGGCATCTCCCCGCGCAATATGACGGCGGTGGCGGACGCACTGGAGAAGGCGGGCCTCGTAGTCCGCAGGCGGCACCCCGCCGACCGGCGCGCCACCCTTGTTGAGCTCACCCCCGGCGGGATCGAAGCAGCCCGCACCACTCTGGCGCCGGGCCTGGACGCGATGGCAGACATCTTCGGCAGCCTGACGCTGCGCGAGCAACAGCAGTTCCTGAAAGTGCTCGGCCGGCTGCTCGATGCGATGCAGGCCGGTGATCCGCCGTCCCCCGCGCAGGAGACGGGCGGCTTAGCGGGATACGCCGGGGCCGTGCGGTTCCCGGTGGCGGATCAGTCCGGGCGGGAGTAACCCGCCACCGGGAAGCCGTCGCCGGCTAGCGCGCGACGTACCAGCCGACGCTGATCTCGTGGTCCCAGGCACGCTCGGGCGAGCCATAGCGCGCCCTGATATAGCGCATGCCCCAGCGGATCTGCGTCCGGGCATTGGTCTGGTAGTCCGGGCCGGCGCTCGCCATCTTCCAGGCGGGCAGGGCCTGCGGGATCCCGTACGCGCCCGAGTAGGGGTTCGTCGCGTACTTGTTCCAGCCGCTTTCCCTGTCCCAGAGCCAGTTCAGGTACTTGAACTGTCCCTTGCGCCAGTGGAAGACGCGCAGCATCGCCCGGCCGATCTCGCGCGGCGTGTGGTAGCGGTAAGGCCGCTTCCGGTGATGCCGGCGCGCCGCGGCCGAGGCGGCGGCGGCCGCATCCCGCAAGGAGGCGGACACCGGCCGGGCGAATCCGTCGAGGGTGACCGCGCTGTCAGCGCCGCGGGCCGTGACTGACGCGGAAACCGCAGTCGGCTGCGCCTGCCGGGAGACGCTGGCCGGCTGGGCGGCGGCGCTGGCTGGCCCGGCGCCGCAGGCGCCTGCCGCGAGGGCCGCGACCGCGAGGCCCGGGCTTACCGCGACGGCGAGCCTGGAAATCTTCCGAGGCTGGGTGGGGGGTTTACATGACTGCCTGGTGTGAGTCCTGAGGGGGAACAAGACGAACCTCTGGTCGGGCGCGATCGCGCTCGGCTTTCACCCTCGGCGCATACCCAGGCCGACGTCAGTGCGGCAAGCGGGCAGCGGCGTGCGGACTTGGCGCGGGTCAGGGCGGCAGGTCACTCGGGCGACCATCGCGCACGCAGGGTGCTGTGTAGGTACTCACACTGCCCGACCTTGTGGACAGCCATGGCCGAAATTGAACATGCGAATGTTATGAGGTGAATCACGCAAGCCGTGCCGATAGGTCGAGCTTCGTACGAATCATGTCCTCTAGCTGGGGTTTCGGCGGCCAGGCCGGCGAAGGACCCGGCTGATGTGACATCCGTCACGGTGCTAGGGAAACTACGGCTAGCACCGGCAAGCGGCTGGCAGGCCGGCCGGCCTGCCTGCGCCGCGGGCACCGGACATGGCAATCTCCCACCATGACCGCCTCGATGATGCTGTTCACCCGCGATCTGCGGGTCACCGACAATCCGGCCCTGACCGCGGCAGCACGCCAGAGCAGTACCGTCCCCCTGTTCGCCCTCGACGAAGATCTGCTGAAGCGGTGCCGCTGGTCGGCTAACCGCCTGGGATTCCTGCTGGAATCCCTGCGGGACCTCGATGCGCGCCTGAAGGCGCTGGGCGGCGCGCTGGTGATCAGGCGCGGGCAGTGGGTCGCGGAGGTGATCGGCACCGCCCGCGCCGCCGGAGCCAGCACCATCCACGTCGCCGACGACGTCTCCGCCTACGCCAGGGCCCGGCTGGCCCGGCTGGAACAGGCAGCGCAACAGCAGCGGCTGACCGTCGTGCGGCATCCGGGTATCACGGCCGTCGGGGCCGGGACACTCGGGCCGCCCGGCAGCTCGGCGTACCAGGTCTTCACCCCCTACTACAACCGGTGGCGCGAGGCACCGCGGCGCGCCCTCGCTCCTGAGCCCGCCCGGATCTGCCTGCCCGGCGGCCTCGATCCCGGCCGGGTGCCGGACCTCAGCGAGCTGACGTCCGCGGCGCGCTCGGCGGATCTGCTGCCCGGCGGCGAGTCGGCCGGGCTCGCGCGGCTGGCGCAATGGGCGCGCACCGGGGTGGCGGATTACGAGAGGGCCCGCGACGAGCTGGCGACCGACCGCAGCTCCCGCCTGTCCCCCTATCTGCACCTTGGCTGCCTGTCCGCGCGCACCGTGGAGACTGACCTGTCCGGCCTGCCCAGCGGTGAGTCTTTCGTCCGGCAGATAGCCTGGCGCGATTTCTTCCACCAGATACTGGCCGCCCGGCCCGAGGCGGCCTGGCGTGATTACCGCGACCGCGGGGATCAGTGGAACGCCGACGACGGCGCACTGGAAGCCTGGGCCGCCGGGCAGACGGGGTACCCGGTCGTGGACGCGGGTATGCGGCAGCTGGCCGCCGAGGGCTTCATGCATAACCGGGCCCGCATGATCGTCGCGTCCTTCCTGACCAAGGACCTCTACATCGACTGGCGGCGCGGCGCCGCGCATTTCATGGCGCTGCTCCTGGACGGGGATGTGGCCTGCAATCAGCTGAACTGGCAGTGGGTCGCCGGCACGGGGACCGATACGAACCCGCACCGGATCTTCAACCCCACCACGCAGGGCAGGCGATTCGATCCGGGCGGCGGCTACGTGCGGCGGTACGTGCCCGAGCTCGCCGCCCTGCCCGCAGCGAGCATCCAGGATCCGGACGCGGCGGCCCGGAAGGCCTGCGGTTACCCGGCGCCGCTGGTCGACCATCGCGCCGCCATCGCCGGCTACCGGGCCCGGCGGCGCGGCGGCCCGCGCTGAGCGATCCGCCCGCCCGGACTGTAACGCGGGCGCTTCTCGCGGGACTAAGGGACGCATGCCCCCACCCGACATGAGGAGAAGCATGAAAGCCCTGACCAAAATCGCCTCCGCGACGGCCATCGCCGCAGCCGTGCTCGGCGCCCTCGCCGCGCCCGCGGGAGCCGCCGTGACCCACGGCCGGCCGCATTACTTCCCCGGCGGCCGCCGCCACAGCGCGGTTTTCGTCCAGACCGACAACACCGCCGGAAATCAGGTGGTGGCCTACCACCGCGCCGCCGACGGAACGCTCAGCCTGGCTGGCACCTACAACACCGGCGGCCTCGGCGGCCAGCTCGCCGGGTCGGTGGTCGACCACCTCGCCTCCCAGGGCTCGCTCACCTACGACCCGCAGCGCTCCCTGCTGTTCGCGGTGAACGCCGGCAGCAATACCATCTCGGTTTTCTCGGTCCACGGTGACCAGCTCTCGCGGCGCCAGGTCATCAGCTCCGGCGGGACGTTCCCGGTCAGCGTCGCCGTGCACGGCAGCCTGGTGTACGTCCTGAATGCCGAGAACGGCGGATCAGTCCAGGGCTACCGGGAGTTCTTCGGCCGCCTGTTCCCGATCGCCGGCTCCAGCCGGGCACTCGGCCTGGACCCGACGGCGACGCCGCAGTTCACGCACACGCCCGGTCAGGTCGCCTTCTCCCCGGACGGCTCCCAGCTGATCGTGACGACGAAGGCGAACGGCAACGACATCGACGTGTTCGGCGTCGGCGGGGACGGCCGCCTGTCGGCCAGTCCTGTGGTCAACTCAGAGGCGGGAACGGTCCCGTTCGCGATCACGTTCGACCGGGCAGGCCACCTCGTCATCGCCAACGCCGGCACGAACGCGCTGGCCACCTTCTCGCTCAGCCCGGACGGCACGGCGACCCTGCTCGACACGGTCGGCACCGGTCAGGCCGCGACCTGCTGGGTGGCGCCCGCAGGCGGCCTGCTCTTCGCCTCCAACGCCGGGAGTGCCAGCATCAGCGGCTACCGGCCGGACGGCAGCGGCCACCTCACGCTGCTGGGCCAGACGGCGACCGACCCGGGCACCGTGGACGCCAGCGCCACGCCGCACGGACGGTTCCTTTACGTGCAGACCGGCGCGAACGGGATCGTCGATGAGTTCGCTGTCCAGCCGGGCGGCTTGCTGACCGCGATCGGCTCGGTGACCGTCGCGGGCGCCGCAGGCGGCGAGGGCATCACCGCCGGCTGAACCGCCGGCCGGCATGCGACGGCGTGACATCCGCCGCAACGCAGCCGCCTGCACGAGGCCCGCCGCGCGAGCTGACCGCAGCAGGGCGGCTGCGGTAAACCGGCTGAGCCGGGGAACCGCAGCCGCCGGCCAGCACCACCAGATTTGGGGAAAGAGCGCACCATTAGGCTTTCGGCGGTGAACCACGACGCGGATGCCGAACTGCTTGATCGCCTGCGTGCAGGCGACGAGCAGGCCTTCGTCATCCTCGTCCGGCGCTATCACGACGCGATGCTGCGGCTGGCGTGCTCCCTGGTACCGAGCCGGGCCGTCGCCGAGGAGGTCGTCCAGGACGCCTGGGTCGGCGTGCTGCGCGGCATCACCCGGTTCGAGGGCCGCTCGTCCGTCCGGACGTGGCTGTTCACGATCCTGGTCAACCGGGCCAGGACGGCCGGGAGCAGGGAGCGGCGCACCGTGGCCATCGGCGACGCGGGACCTGCGGTGGAGCAGTCCAGGTTCGGCCTGGACGGCCAGTGGAGCGAGCCGCCCGAGCACTGGATCGAACAGAGCGATGACCGGCGGATCGCGGCCAAGATGGCCGGCCGGATCCGGTCGGCCATAGAGACGCTGCCCGCCCGGCAGCGCGAAGTCGTGACACTGCGGGATGTCGAAGGGCTCAGCAGCGAGGAGGTGTGCACCGTGCTGGATATCTCGGAGGGCAACCAGCGCGTGCTGCTGCACCGCGGCCGCAGCCGGATACGCCAGGTTCTCGAGACTGAATTCGGGAGGGCCTGACCATGCGCCTCCGGATCGGACTGCGCCGTCGCGACATCGTCTGCCAGCAGGCCGTGGAACTTGTCACTGACTACCTCGAGGGGGCGCTGTCGCGGGCGGCCCGCCGCCGCTTCGAGGCTCATCTGGCCAAGTGCCCGCACTGTACTGAGTACCTCGCGCAGATGCGGGCCACCATCCAGCTGACCGGGACCATCACCCCCGACGACCTGAGTCCGCAGATGCAGGACGAGTTCATCGCGCTGTACCGCGAGTGGTGCGCCGGGGAGCCCGATGACCACGGGGATGAAGTGCCCCCGACCGGCGAAGGGCACGAGTAAGAGCACCGGACCGGCGGCCGCAGATTCCGGCTGGCGAAGTGCCTCGCGCCGAGTCTCCCGCGCTGACGATGCGGGCCGATCGGCACAGAGGCGGGTTAACAGAAAGTAACTGGACGTATACACGTTCGCGCCGCCAGCCGGGCCGGCCGCGGTCAGCATGGACGCAACTCTCCCATCGGCGCTGACGAGGTGCTCAGCCGATACGAACCGGCAGATGGCCGGACGGCTGCCCTCGATGCGCCGCCCCCCCGCTGGAGGAGGAGCTTTCGTGCGATCCAGGATTGGTCCCGGTTCCCGCCCGGTCGCCGCAGCGGCCCTGGTGCTCGGCCTCGTCACGGCGCTGACCGTGCCCGGCCTGGCCGCCGCAGCCGCCGCGCAGACGGCCCGGCAAGCCACCCGCCACGCGCGCATCGCCGGCCGTCCGGCCGGCTCCGCCGCCCGCGGCGTTCCCCTCGGCGGCGGCGCTCGCGCCGTCGCCCGTGCCCGCCGTGCGGGCCGCCGCGGCGGCGACTACCGCCGGGCGTGCGCGGTCACCAGGCGGCCCAGCCACGCGGCCTGCATGGCGCTGATCCGCACCGATGTCCGGCAGCAGGCCGCCGCCAAGGCGGCCAGGCAGGCCGCGCCGCCGTCGGGCGTCGGATACGGGCCGTCCAGCCTGCAGAGTGCCTACAAGCTGCCGTCCGCCGCGGCCGGTTCCGGCCAGACCGTGGCGATCGTTGATGCTGACAGCGACCCGGACGCCGCCGCCAACCTCGCTGCCTACCGGGCGGCCTGGGGGCTGCCCGCATGCGGGACCGGGTGCCTGCGCATCGTCAACCAGAACGGCCACGCCAGTCCGCTGCCCGGGCCGGCCCGCAGCAGCGGCTGGGCCACCGAGGAATCCCTGGACCTCGACCTGGTCTCGGCGGCCTGCCCGAAATGCAGCATCCTGCTGGTCGAGGCGGCCAGCCCGGGCCTCGCCAGCCTGGGGACGGCGGTGAACACCGCGGTCCGGATGGGCGCGGTGGCCGTGTCCAACAGCTACGGCGCCAGCGAGTCGGCCGCCGACCCCGGTTACGACACCAGTTATTACCGGCACACGGGCGTGGCGATCACGGCGTCGGCCGGGGACAGCGGCTACGGCGTCAGCTACCCGGCCGCCTCGCGGTACGTCACCTCGGTAGGCGGCACGACGCTGACCAAGACCGGCGGGCAGCGGGGCTGGACGGAGACCGCCTGGGGCATGGACTCCGGCCAGGAAGGCACCGGGTCGGGCTGCTCGGCCTACGAGGTCAAGCCTTCCTGGCAGACCGACACCGGATGCGCGCGGCGGACGGACAACGACGTCGCCGCGGTCGCTGACCCGGATACCGGGGTTGCCGTCTACGACTCCTATGACGAGCACGGCTGGCTCGAAGTGGGCGGCACTAGCGCGGGGGCGCCGCTCATCGCCTCGGTATACGCGCTGGCCGGCTCACCGGCTGCGGGCAGCTACCCGGCCTCCTACCCCTACTCTCGCCCCTCGGGCCTGTACGACATCACCTCCGGCACCAACGGCCGGTGCGGCGGGTCGTACCTGTGCACCGCGCAGGCCGGCTATGACGGGCCCACTGGCCTCGGCACCCCGGACGGCACCGCCGCATTCAGCAGCGCCCCGGCCGGCGCCCGCTGCCCGGCCCGGCAGCTGCTTGCGAATCGCGGATTCGAGCGGGGCGGGCCGATGCCCTGGGCATCAAGCCCGGGAGTAGTCGTCCGCGGCTCGGACGCCGCGCCCGCGCAATCGGGGTCCTGGCTGGCCTGGCTGGACGGCTACGGCGAGGCGCACACCGACATCCTGACGCAGGCGGTCACCATCCCGGCAGGCTGCCGGAGAGCGCGCCTGTCGTTCTGGCTGAAGATCAGCTCGACAGATCCGGCTGGCCGCGCCTACGACAGCTTTACCGTTCAGATCGTCACGGCTCATCGCACGGTGACGCTCGCGACGTACTCCAACCAGGACGCATCCGCCCGGTACATCCGGCACGTTTTCTCGCTCCGCTCCCTGGCCGGCCAGTCGATCACCGTGAAGTTCACCGGCCGGGAAGAGCTGACCGGCCATGACACCAGCTTCTTCGAGGACGGCAACGCGCTGATCGTCTCCTGACCAGCGCGGGCGCGCCGGGCCGCCCAGCGGGCCCGGCGCGCCGTCAGCTTTCCGGCCGTTCCCTCGCCAGCCGCGCCGCGGTCCGGCCCGGGGTACCGCTTTCTCCGCCCCCGTGTCGCCGGGCCGCTTCCTGCGCGGGTAGCGTTGTTGCAAGTTATTTGCAATATCTCTAGGGTGTGGCTTGATCTGCGGGCGCGCTGGCCGCGGCCGGGCCGGCGATCCGCAGAACGGAGGCGGCGAGATGACGGTGGCGAGCTGGGGAGTGAGCTCACGGCTCGCCAGGATCGGCCGCGGGCTGAGCCCGGCCGAGTGGACCAGGGCCGGTGTCATGACGGCGACGGTCATCGGCCTGAACGTGCTGGGCTGGGGCATGGTGGCGTCTGCGGCCGGCGGCCACTTCCACATCTCGCACAAGGACGTCTTCGGCTTCGGCACGGGCATCCTCGCCTACACCCTCGGGATGCGGCACGCGTTCGACGCCGACCACATCGCCGCCATCGATAACACCACCCGCAAGCTCGTGGGCGAGGGCAAGAAGCCGCTGTCGGTGGGATTCTTCTTCTCGCTCGGCCATTCGAGTGTCGTCTTCGGGCTCTCGCTGCTGCTGCTGTTCGGCATCAAGGGCCTGGACAGTCAGGTGAAGAACGGCAGCTCGCACCTGGAGTACACGACCAACCTGGTCGGCACGGCGGTGTCGGGGGTCTTCCTCTTCCTGATCGCCGCGCTCAACATCGTCATCCTGCGGAACATCCTGAAGATCTTCCGCGAGATGCGGTCCGGCGCCTACGACGACGCGGCGCTGGAGGAGCAGCTCGCCAACCGCGGCCTGATGAACAGGTTCCTCGGCCGGTTCGCCCGCAAGGTCGACACGCCCTGGAAGATGTTCCCGATCGGATTCCTGTTCGGGCTCGGTTTCGATACCGCCACCGAGGTAGCCCTGCTGCTCCTGACCGGCGCCGCTGCCGTGGTCAGCGGCCTGCCCTGGTATGCCGTCCTGGCGCTGCCGATCCTGTTCGCGGCCGGCATGAGCCTGTTCGACACGATGGACGGCGCCTATATGAACTACGCCTATAACTGGGCCTTCGCCCGGCCGGTGCGCAAGATCTACTACAACATCACCATTACCGGCCTGTCGGTGTTCATCGCGGTGTTCATCGGCGCGGTGGAGCTGCTCGGGCTGCTCGCGGAGGACGCCCATCTCGGCGGTTCGTGGAAATGGGTGGAGAACTTCAACATCAACACAGCCGGCTTCGTGATCGTCGGCGTCTTCGTCGTCACCTGGGTGGTCGCCCTGTCGATCTGGCACCTGGGCAAGATCGAGCAGCGCTGGCAGAACCCGGTGGCCGTGACCGGTCCGGCGGAACTCGTCAGCGAACTGCCCGGCGGCATCGGCGGTGCGGGCGAGCCGGACGCTCAGCCCAGATCCGGGCAGGGCGCGCCCGCGAAGGTCCGGGCGGGACGCTGACGGCGACGACGGGCTAGATCATCGCCATCATGCAGCCGTCCCAGTACGCCTCGACCCGCGGCCGGCGGGTGCCGCGCAGCCCGATCTCCAGGACATCCGGCCGCCGGTCACCGAAGCCCCGGAAGCAGACCCGCACGCCGCTCTCGTCGTCGCCGGCGTCGGCGAAGCCTGTCAGGCCGGCGGGCGGCTCGGTGGCAGCGTGCATCCACGCGGGCGTCCCCGCGCAGCACATCCTCGGATGAGCGGCCCATACCCACAGACACCCGCCGCGCGCCCGAGCGAAGTCGGCGGCCTCGGGGCTGAGCTCGACGCGCATGCTCTCACGATAGGTCCGCCCCGCCTCGGGGACCAGATCGCAGCGGCCGGCGTCAGCGGTCGCAGTGCAGGCAGTACCTGGCCTGCGGCGCTTCCGCCAGTCTCGAGACGTCGACGGCTGCTCCGCATTGGTCGCACCAGCCGAACCTGCCGCTGTCGAGCCGGGCCAGAGCCGCCTCGATGTCCGCCAGCGCCCGTCGCTCCTCGACTGTCCGGTGCAGGATGAGCCGGGCTGACTGTGCTTCCGCGCCCTCGGTGGCGGGGCCGCTGCCTTCGCCGGCCCGCTCCCTCGCTTCGTGGTAGGCGAGCGACAGCTCGGTGACCCGCTCCAGCCGCTCCTGCCAGTGCAGCTCGAGCAGCGCCCGCCACTGCGGCAGCGCCCCCGGCACCAGGTGCCGCGCTCCGGCGTCCGGGCTGCGCCCGGCTGCATTGCGCGGCGAGATCATCGCCAGCTTGGCGGACATCGGCGCTCCTCTTCGGTCCTGCTCGCCTGCCACTGTGGGTGGGCCGGTCACGGTGCCCCCGGTCACAGTGCCCAGCAGAACTGATCTGGCTGCAGGTCAGCTGAAACCGCCGTGTCCTGGACCTGTGAGAATTCCGAGGCCCCGTCCCGCGCGGAGATCGTGGACGCCGCCATCGCCGTCGCCGACGCCGAGGGCGCCGAGGCCGTCAGCATGCGGCGGATCGCGCAGGTGCTGCGAGTCGGCACCAGTCGCTGTACTGGCATGTGGCGAGCAAGAAGCAACTGCTCCACGGCATGCTCGATGCGATCGTCGCCGAGATCGACGTGCGTGAGCCGACCGGAGACTGGCGGGCTGACCTACGGGCGCAGGCGCTCAGCAGCAGGGCCGTATGGCCGCGTCATCGGTGGGTGACGGACTTCCTCGGCGCGCGGCCCACTTTCGGCCCGAACACGCTGCGCGACATCGACCGGTCACTGGCCGCGCTGGACGGCCTGGACATCGATACGGCGACCGCCATGACCATCCTGCAGCCAGTGAGCACCTATGTGTCCGGAGCGGTGCTGCGCGAACTGCAGGAAATGCAGACCGAGCGCGGGGAGACGAACACCGGCGATCCCGAGTTCCAGGCCGCGTTCGCCGCCTGGCAGCAGAACCTGCGCGCGGCAGGCCAGTCCGATCACTTCGTCAAGGTCCTCGACGACGGGGTCGACCCGGATTCGACAGGCACCAGGGATGAGCGTTTCGAATTCGGCCTTGACTGCCTGCTCGACGGGATCGCGACGCGACTCACCCGACGGCCGGTGGATTTGCCGGAAAGATCTTGATCTGGACCGCCCGCTACCCGTCGTCCCGCGGCGCGCGGGTCCGGGCCGCCGGCCGGCTGCCCCGCTGGCCAGGTGCGACACGCGCACGACATTTGAGCAAAGTGGCCCGACCAGGGAACAGCACGCCACGTGATGGTGTTTGATATACCTGGTTGCCCGGAAAATATTCCGTGCGTGACTGTGCCTGCCGATCCGGCAGCGGGCCGCCCGGGCAACGGGGGAGCCCGGATTCGGGATGAGGCGTGCCGTCGCAGCAGCCCGTGATTCTCATCCGGGGATCGCGCAGATCATCACAGTAGGAGAAAGTACATGCCCCAGGGCACCGTGAAGTGGTTCAACGCCGAGAAGGGCTACGGGTTCATCGCACCCGATGACGGCACCGCCGACGTCTTTGTCCACCACTCCGCGATTCAGGTTGACGGCTTCCGCAGTCTTCAGGAGAACCAGCGGGTCGAGTTCACCGCCGGCCAGGGCGCCAAGGGCCCCCAGGCCGAGCAGGTCCGTCCGCTCTAACACAGAGGCCGTCAGGCCTAGGGAACCGCTGAGGCGGGACCCGCCCGGTGAGGGGCGACTCCGTGCGAGTCGCCCCTCACTTTTTTGCCCCGACCCGTCCGAGCGGCGGCCCCGCGCCCCGGCCCGCCGGGGCGGCGAGTTCCATGCGCCCAGGAGCGCCAGGCGGCGGGCGGGTATTGTCGCGCCCGGTGACCGGCAACCCGCCCGGGCCATCCGAGGACGCCGGAGGGATCTGATGACCAGACCACTGCTTAATCGCCGGCTGGCTGACATGGGCACGACGATCTTCGCGGAGATGTCGGCCCTCGCGCTGGCGACCGGGTCGGTCAACCTCGGCCAGGGTTTCCCCGACACCGACGGCCCGCGCGAGGTCGCCCAGGCCGCGGCCGACGCCATTATGGCCGGGCGCGGTAACCAGTACCCACCCGGTCCTGGCATCCCGGAGCTCCGGCTGGCCGTGGCCGGGCATCAGAAGAGGTTCTACGGAACGGCCCTGGATCCGGACACCGAAGTCCTGGTGACCGCCGGGGCGACCGAGGCGATCGCCGCGGCAATGCTGGCGCTGCTGGAACCGGGCGACGAGGTCATCGCCTTCGAGCCGTACTACGACTCCTACGCCGCGAACATCGCCATGGCCGGGGCGACCCGGGTGCCGGTCACGCTGCGGCCTCCCGGCTTCCGGCCCGACCTCGACGCCATGCGCGCCGCCGTCACCAGCAGTACCCGGCTGCTGCTGCTGAACTCCCCGCACAATCCGACCGGCATGGTCCTGACGCGCGCGGAGCTCGCGGCGATCGCGGAACTGGCCGTGGAGCGCGACCTGCTCGTCGTCACCGACGAGGTCTACGAGCACATCGTCTTCGAGGGCGAGCATGTCCCGATCGCCACACTGCCGGGCATGCGCGAGCGCACGGTGTCCATCAGCTCGGCGGGAAAGACGTTCTCCTTCACCGGCTGGAAGATCGGCTGGGTGACGGGGCCGGCGAACCTGGTATCGGCGGTCCGGACGGCGAAGCAGTTCCTTACCTATGTCAGCGGCGGGCCGTTCCAGTACGCGATCGCCACTGCCCTCGGACTGCCCGATGCTTTCTACGCCGGCCTGGCGGCCGACCTGCACCGCAAGCGTGACCTGCTGGCGACCGGACTGCGCAGCGCGGGCCTGGAGGTTTTCGTCCCGCAGGGCACCTACTTCATCACCACCGACATCTCGCCGCTCGGCGAGCGAGATGGCGTGCAGTTCTGCCGCGCCCTGCCGGAGCGCTGCGGGGTCGTCGCGATCCCGAACGCCGTGTTCTACGACGACGCTGCGGCGGGCCGCAGCCAGGTCCGGTTCGCCTTCTGCAAGAAAAAGGAGGTGCTCGCCGATGCCTCAGCCCGGCTGCAGCGCCTCGGGGCGGCCCGCCGTAGAATGACTCGTCCCGCTAAGGACCGGAGAAGTACTGGAGGCCAGGTGACCCGCACGCAAGAAGCCGGCACGTCCGCAGCGCCAAGTTCCGGGGCGCTGCGTTACCGGGCTGGCCGCCAGGACAAGCCGTGGGGGCATGAGGTTATTTTCGCCGCGGTCGACGGCAAGTACGCCGGCAAGATCATCTACGTAACTGCCGGTCACGCACTGAGCCTGCAGTATCACCGGGAGAAGGAAGAGACGATCAGCGTCCTGTCCGGCGAGGCGCTCATCGAGTACGGGCCGGCGGCGAGCGAGCTGGCCGCGGAGCGCTTCAGTCCCGGTGACACCATCCACCTGCCGCCCGGCGCGCTGCACCGGATTACCGCGGTAACCGACCTGACGTTCGCGGAAGCCTCCACCGCCGGTCCCGGCTGGCGCGAGGACATCGTCCGGCTCGAGGACAAGTACGGGCGGTCGGGTACCACCGCGCCCTGACGCTCAGGGGTACCGCCCGTGCGGCCGACACCGCGGCGGGCGCGCCGCTGAGCCTGGCGGCACCCTCAGCTGGTGTCGACGGCCGCGAGGTCCGGCTCGCTGATCGTGAAGCGCGCCTCCACCGTGGCGCGCACCGTCTGCCGGGCCGGCGCCAGGTCCACGCTCAGTTCCTCCGGGACGGCGCGGGTGCGCTGCGGGAGACGGGCCGGGATGGCGGCGGCAGGCTCGGCCGCACTGCGCGCCTCGGACAGCAGCCGGGCATCGGCCAGTTCCACCAGGCCGGTCAGCTCGCTGCCGAGCGCGGCGGCGTAGTCGCGGGCCCGGCGCACGGCGTCTTTCGCAGCCGCGATCCGGGCGTCCCGGTACACCGGGCTCTGCGCCCGCAGCTCCCACCACGGGCCGCCAACCTCAGTCAGCTGCTCATCGGCCAGCTGAGCCATGAGCTCCCCGAGGCGGTCGAAGCCGGTCACCGTAATGGCGTGATGCATGGCCCCGAGGTACCCGCGCCCGCCACGCTCGCGCGGCTGGCGCCCGGCCAGCTGGGGGCTGATCCGGGCTCCCGACGACTCGCTCTTCTCAATCACGTCCGGGAAGCCCTGCAGGATTTCGTCCACGGCGGCCGCCCGCTCGGCGAGAAGCTTGAGCGTCCTGGCGCGGTCACAATCGGTCGCGGCGACGCTCACCTCGATGCGGGCGAGTTCCGGCTCCACTTCGAGTACGGCCTCGCCGCGGACAGCAAGCACGGGAATCTGCGGCATAAAGTTCTCCAGTGGTCCTGCAGCGACGTTATCGCCCGCATCGTCTCGCGGCTACCGCAAAGCGGGAACACCAGGGGCGGCTGATAGGTTGAAGCTAGCAACGGCACACGTGATGCCGTCACTCCCGCGGGCGAGCTGCCCGCGCGGTCGCTTGTGTGAGCAGTTCGCTTATCGGTGGAGCGCCTAGTGCCGCCGTCGCCGACGCCTCTCCCGCGACGCGGCCCCCGAACCACCGATGGAGTTTATCCGTGCCTTATAACGCTGCACGTCGGCGTAGCCCTGCCGGCAATTCGCGCAGTTCCGCACCCCGGCATCGTCCGGCGGCGGTGCGCCCTGCGCGCGGATCCGAGCTTGACCGTGCCCTGAACGCCGCGATGGAGGTCCCCGCTCCCGAGGACACCACCTTCGCCGCTCTCGGGCTGCCCGCCCCGCTGGTCAGCGCGCTCGCCGCGCAGGACATCCAGGCGCCGTTCGCGATCCAGGCGCGGGCCCTGCCCGATGCCCTGGCCGGACGCGACGTACTCGGGCGGGCCCAGACCGGATCAGGCAAGACCCTGGCCTTCGGCCTCGCCGTCCTGGCCAGACTGGCCGTCTCGGGCGGCCGCCGGCACGAGAAGGCTCCGCGCGGGCTGGTGCTCGTCCCGACCCGCGAGCTGGCCGTCCAGGTCGCCGAGGTGCTCGAGCCGCTCGGCCGGTCGATCGGCGTGAGCGTGACCACCGTCTACGGCGGCGTCTCGATCGGCCGCCAGATCGACCGGGTCCGCCGCGGCGTGGACATCGTTGTCGCTACGCCAGGACGCCTCATCGACCTGCTGGACCGAAACGCCTGCACGCTGTCCGACATCGAGATCACGGTGATTGACGAGGCTGACCACATGGCCGACCTCGGCTTCCTGCCGGCCGTGACGCGCATCCTCGACGGCACGCCCGCAGGCGGCCAGCGGATGCTCTTCTCGGCCACGCTCGACCGCGGCGTCGGCCAGCTGGTGAGCGCCTACCTCACCGACCCTGCGCTGCACGCCGTACCGCAGCAGGAGCCGGCCGCCGGTCCCGCCGCGCACAGCATGCTCGTCCTGTCCTCCGAGGACAAGGTGGCGGTGGCCGCCGAGATCGCCAGCCGCCCGGCGCGCACGCTGTTCTTCGTCCGCACCAAGCACGGCGCCGACCGGCTGGCCAAGCAGTTCAGCCGGACCGGTGTCGAGGCCGCGGCGATTCACGGCAACCTGAATCAGAACCAGCGGCAGCGGGCGCTGACAGCGTTCGCCGCCGGGCACCCGCGGGTGCTGGTCGCCACCGACGTCGCCGCGCGGGGCATCCACGTCGATGACATCGAGCTCGTCGTTCACTTCGACCCGCCGAACGATCACAAGGACTACCTGCACCGCTCCGGGCGCACCGCCAGGGCAGGAGCCACCGGCCGGGTCGTGGCCCTCGTCGAGCACGGTCAGATCCGCGATGTCGAGCGGATGCACGACGCCGCCGGCGTCACCTCGACCCGCCACCATGTCCGGTCCGGGCATGAAGTCGTCCGGGAGATCGCGACCTCCGGAACACCCGTCCCCCCGCCGCCGGTTCCCGCGCCACGGCGCACGCCGCAGGACCAGCCCCGGCAGAACCCGCCGAGGTCGCGGCGCGGCGGCCCGGACCGGGGACCCAGCGACCGCAAGCCCGGGGGCAGCTGGCCGGGAAGCCGGCATCAGGGCCGGCCGGGCGGCGGCGCCGGGTCAGGAGCCGGACGCAGGTCGCGGTCCGCAGCCGGCCGCTAGGCCGCTCGCAGGCCGGCGCCGCATCAGCGCGGAG
>JBKQMG010000218.1:0-5882 GCA_052146815.1 Streptosporangiaceae bacterium
TATCGATCCTGTTTTGTCACGATTACATGATCTTGAGGTGGCCGTTTTCATGTCCGGCGCGACACGCCAGGCACATCATGATCATCCAGGCGCTAGATCACCGAACCCGGACTGTAGTACCGGGCGACGATCCGGCGTAGCCGTTCGTCGTAGGCATGGTTGTTGCGCCAGATAATGTACCGGCGGATCATGCTGGACTGCTCGCGGTGGCTGGCGTGGTCGGTGCCGTCTAGGGCGAAGTACCGCAGTGCCGTGAATTGCGCCTCTATGCGGTTGAGCCAGGAAGAATTCGTCGGCGTGCAGGCGATCTCGGTGTTGCTCGCCGCGGCCCGGGCGCCGACCCGGGAGTCTTTGGCGGTGGTCAGGTGCGGGCTGAAGTTGTCGCAGATGATCGCGATCCGGGTCGCGGGCGGATAGAGCGAGCGCAGGCAGCGGCAGAACTCCAGGATCCGGGCCCGGGTCCTGCGCGGCTTGATGTGCCCGTACATCTTGTCCTCGCCCAGCTCATAAGCAGCGAGCCGGTGCCGCACTCCGGCGGTGCGGGTATAGGTTGCCCGCATCCGGCGCCGCGGCCCGCGAGCTGGGTCTTTGCCCTTGCCGCTGACCGCGGCCCACTGCCGCCCGGGGCGGGGCTGCAGGTTCAGCGGGCCGAACTCATCACAGCAGAAGATCACCTCCGGTTCCCCCTCGTCCGGGATCACCTCCCTGTCGGCGATCGCATACAGGTGCTCCACCCGGGCCTTCTTCACCGCGTAGTCCGGGTCGGTGGAGGTCTTCCAGGTCTTTAACCGCTGGAAGCTGACCCCCTCCTGGTGCAGCACCTGGCGCAGGCCCTCGTGGCTGATGTCATCGACCACCCCCTCGGCGACCAGGAAGCCGGCCAGCCTAGCCAGGCTCCAGACCGAGAACGGCAGTTCATGCCCGGCCGGGCGGGACCTGGCGATCTTCCTGATCTCCCGCCGCTGCGGCAGCGTGAACTTCGGCGCGTGCCCGCCGCGGTATTTCGGATAGAGCGAACTGAACCCGTCTGCGTTGAAGCCGCGGATCACGTCGCGGATCCGGTCTTCGCCGGTGAACGCCACCTTCGCGATCGCCGGGGCGTCCATGCCCTGCGCCGATAGCAGCACCATCTGCGCCCGCCGCCAGGTCACCACCGAGCCCGTGCCCCGGCGCACCATCCGCACCAGCCGCCGGCCCTCGTCGTCGTCGATCTCACGCACCCGCAGTCGCTCGGTCACTGGCCCAGTCTCGGCGATCAGCACCCGAGCGGAAAGTACCCAGCCCAGTAGCCCCGCCGGGCAAACGTGACTTGCTACGGCACTAGATTGCAGTAGCTGATCGATGCCGCCCAGTACCGGGCCCTGGTAGTCCTGGCCTCCCGGGGCCCGCAGCGATGGTTGACCTGGCCGCGGCCCTCGGGGTCACGCCGTCGACGGCCGGGCGGATGTGCGACCGGCTGCTCCGCAAGGGCCTGATCCGCCGGCATCGCGCCCGCTCGGACCGCCGCGCGCTGACCGGCGACTTCACCCTGACCCTCCCGGTCATGCTGGCGGTGGCGGTGGCGGTTGCCACCGCCACCTCGCGCGCGCTGAGCTACGGCACGATCTACACCACGAAACTGCTGCGCCGCGGGCAGGACGTCGACCGGGCCGCGCTGCCGGTGCTCTCCGGTGACGGCCAGCAGGTTCAGGGTTGGCTGACCGGCGCCAGCGTGCTCAGCGCGGTGGCCAGTGAGGTCCCCGGCACCGCGCCGCCGGGGACCGGGGAACAGGCCGCGGCCGACGCGGGCGGGCCGGCCGGGGAGCGCCCGGCGCGGCCGCCCGAGCCGCTGGCGGGGTACGAGGTTCTCGAGATCGCTATTTTCGCGGGCTCCCCGGCCGCGGGCAGCGCGCTCGGCACCGTCAGCTGGCCGCCAGGCTGCTTCCCGGTCTCGGTGCTGCACGGCCGCGCGCTGCAGGACCCCGATCCCGCCATGATCCTGGCGCCGGGTGACCGCATCAGCCTGCTCATCCGGGCGGCTGAGTTCCCGCAGGCCGGACCGGAGCCCAGGGCGCAGGCGGGGCCGGCGGCGATCGGGACGGCGGCCGCCCCGCGCACCCCGCCGCACCTGTCTGACGGCAGGTGTCCGGGGGGGGCGGGCTGTTCAGCTGCTGTCCAGGGGCGGCCGGTCCAGCGCGGCCTGCCCTGCCGTTGCACGCCCAGCGCGGCCGGTAAGGAGACAGCCACGAGCCGGCCGGCGGGCTACTCTGCGCGACCGCTGCTGCGCTGCTCCTCCTGATGCGCCGCCTCGGCGATGCGCTTGATCGCCCGCAGCCGGGAGTCCCATCGTGCGGCAGCGGCGCTCATCGCCCGCGCGGCGGCCTCGAGCCGCTCGGGCTGGACGGTATAGCGGACCTCGCGGCCGTCCCGCCGCTGGGCAGCTACTCCCGCGTCGAGCAGGATCGCCAGGTGCTTGGACACCGCCTGCCGGCTGAACGGCAGTTCGCTGGCCAGGGTGGTCGGGGTGGCCTCGCCCAGCAAGGCGCCCGGTATCACGCAACCTAAGGTTGCAAAACGGGCCGCCCTGCGGTCCCGCTTCCTGACTCTTCATGTGCCGTCAATCTCACACCAGCCCGCCCGGGCGATCGGTCGCCAGGATCCGTTAGACGGGCCCTCTTTAGTGAAGCCAGCACGGGCAGGAATACCTTCGCCTGGCCGAGATCCGTGGCATCCCGCAATAGTCGGCTAATCATTGCTCCCGGGTCTTGGCTGACTCTGAATAGCAGAGCATGTCATGATCACTACTGATATAGCCGAACGATGGGAAGCATCTGTCATGGCCACCAAGACACTGATCGTGTGCGACCTGGAGGAAAGCAAGGAGCGCGAAGCCGAGACCGTCAGCTTCAAAGTCGACGGCATCGCCTACACGATCGACCTGTGCCCGAAACACCGGGCCAAGCTCGAAGAGGCGATGGAGCCGTTCAGGGAGCGCGCCCGGCGGGTCCGCCCTGGCCCTGCCAGGCCCGCCAGCACAAAGAGGTCCGGCGGCCGGGCAGCCGCCATCCGCCAGTGGGCCGCCGAGTCGGGCATCAGGGTGTTGCCGAACGGCCGGATCGCCGCGCACGTGCAGGCGCAGTACGACGCCGAGAAGGGCAGCGCCCAGTAGGCATTCCCCTGCCGAAGCAAACCTGGCCGCCGGCCGTTCGCAGCAGGGGCGCCCGCCCTTGTCTGGCTCGTTAGCAAAGTTGGCGGCCGCATATCTGGCACTGCGGGCCGGACAGCTAATATCTGCCCCAGCGGGCGTGGCCGAGCCCACGCCGGTGCCTTGCTGAACGCACAACGGATACCGCGCCGGGAGGTGCAGCGGTCCGGCTAAGCCGCATGCCGCCCGCTAAGGGTGCGCGGCCGGATTAACCCGGCGGCTGACGAACTCCGCATCCGTGAGCCGGCTCACCATCCGCATGGCCGTGGAGGGGTTCACCGCGGGCCGGTCAGCGAGAGTAATCAGGTGGGTCTCGCCGTGGCTGCGCAGCAGCACCAGCATGCGTCTGCTGGGGCAAGGGTCACGCGCTCCTCGGCAGCCGCCAGTGGCCGGGCCGAGATAGCGACCAGCAGCCCGATACGGTGAGCACGGCGGAAGTGACCGCCGCTACATCGGCGTCGAGCTTGCCTGAGTGCCGCTGCGGAGCAGGCTATCCGGCCCGCTGCACCTGGCTAGCGCACATGCGGGAGAGCACGCCATGGAACTGCCGCTTCAGGGCCGCACGGCCGTCGTGACCGGCGGGAGCAGCGGCATCGGGCTGGCGGCCGCGAGCGCCATGAGCGACGCCGGTGCCCGCCTGGCCGTCGTCGGCCGGAACCCGGCCCGGCTGGCGAGCGCTGCCCGGCAGATCGGCGATGGCGTCATCACGGTGGCCGCCGACCTGAGCAACTCAGGCGGGCGCGCGGCAGATGAGCGAATCGCTGCTGCACGAACCGGACCGGATCGACGTGCTGTTCGCCAACGCCGGCTCCTCGAACGCACCTGAGCTCTGGGCGACCTCCGACGAGCAGTTCGACCAGGTCATCAGCGCCAACCTGAAGAGCACGTTCTTCACGGTGACCAGCACCGCGGGTGCGCTCATCGACGGGGCATCGGAGATCCTCACCTCGTCGGTGGGGTGGCAGCGCGGCACGCTCGGCGACCCGCTGTACGCGGCCGCGAAGGCGGCGGACCGTGCGCTCGGCCGCGGATTCGCGGCTGACCCGCGCCTGCTGCGCCGCCGGATCCGGGTCAACACGATCAGCTTTGGCGCCGTCCGCACGCCGATGACTGGGGCGAGCGACCCGCAGATGCGCGACGCACTCGACGAGTGGGCCGCGCAGAACGTTCCGATGGCGCGCTGGGCGGACGTCGGGGAGGCCGCCGCCGCAGTGCTGTTCCTGGCCAGCGGCGCCTCCTCCTACATGACCGGCGCCGAGCTGGCCACCGACGGCGGTCTCGCGCAGCTGTGAGCCGGGCCGCGGGCGATTAGGCGTCTTCCGGCGGAATGATCACGGGGATCTCGCCGCCGAGCGCGAACCCGCCGGACAGGGCGAGATCATCCCCGCTCCAGAAGCGCCCGGCGTCATACCAGTTCGGCCGCAGCGTGCCCGGCAGCAGGCCCATCGACTCATAGGTGACCGCGAGCACTTCCGCACAGTAGGCACTCTCCAGGTCGGCGGGCGGAAGGCCGCCCCTTACCGCCGGCAGCCGCCCGGACAGCCATCGTGTCGCTAGCCGGGCCGCGGACGGGAACGGCGTGCCGTCCATCCGCGCGATGGCGCGCAGGACCGCGTCCTCCATCTCCCTGGTCACCGGCCTGTCGAGCTGCCGCAGCCACGCCCGCTGGCCGTAGCGGGTGGCCCACACCAGCACCGCCGCCCGCAGATCGTGCAGCTGGACGCCGCGGTGGCGGCTGCCTGACCACATGTCGGGCAGCGACCGGCCGAGCTCGGCGTGCCACATCAGCGGCGGCAGGTCGTCGAGGACGACGGCCATGCCCACATGGTTGACCGGGCTGTTCGTCGCCGCCCGGATGGCCCGGTCGGCGGCGGAACGGCCGCGGAACAGCCACAGGTCCCCGGTGCGGGACAGGTCGGCGGCTTCGTCAAGGGGCAGGCTGGCGGCAGGCACGGTCGTTAGCCTAGGCAGGTGCGGTGGTGGAAAGTGCTGGGTCTGGCAGGCTTCGCGGGCGTCGCCGCGACCGGCGTGGTGATTGCCCGCGCTGAGCGCCGCCGCCGCACTTATACCCCGCAGGAAATCCGCGAGCGGCTGCACGCGCGCCTGGCTGAGGCCGCTGCGGCAGAACCTCGCACCTGAAGGCAGCCCGCGGAGTATCCAGCCTGACGCCGGCGCCGGGCGGGCTGCGGCCGCTCTGCGATGATGAAGCGCCCACATGATCCGGCGACCGCGGGCGGCACAGATGACGCAGATTGATCCCCATGCCGATATCGACATCGGCAAGCACGATGATCATGTCACCGTGCGGATCCCGCTCGACGGCGATGTGAGCCAGTTGTGGCACCGGCGATACCTGGCGCTGGCCCGCGCCAAGGACGTGCCCGCGCGAGTCCAGGAGCTCCCCGGCCGGACCTGGATCGTCGTGACCATGCCGCTCAGCACCGACCGCGCGGAGGTGCACGCGACCATGGACGCGGCCCGGTCACTGATCGCCGGCGCCGACATCGCCGAGCAGTCCACCGCCGCGGCCGAGACCGAGGCCCTCGTCCGCGAGTGGTGGACGCACCAGACTAGCTAGTGCCGTAGCAGGTCACGTTTGCCTGGCGAGGCGGTGCCTGATGGGTGCTGATCCTTCAGACTGGGCCGGTGACAGATCGCCTGCGGGTGCGTGAGATTGATGATGATGAGGGCCGCCGGC
>JBKQMG010000219.1:0-5619 GCA_052146815.1 Streptosporangiaceae bacterium
GATGGCCACCGACATCATCATCGGCCAGCTGATCGAGAACGCCTTCAAGTACTCGCCGGATGGCGGGACCGTCACGATCCGGGCCGGCCGGTGCGGAGACTGGATAGAGGTGACGGTAGCGGACACCGGCATCGGCATCGCGCCTGCCGACCGTGAGCGGATCTTCGAGCGGTTCGTCCAGGGCGAGGCCGGCGACCGGCGCCGGTTCGGCGGCATTGGCCTCGGCCTGTATATCGTCCGGCAGCTCGCGCGCGCTCAGGGCGGCGACGTCGAAGCCAGCGGTGAGGCAGGGATCGGTACCGTCATGCGGCTGCAGCTGCGCTGCGCCGGGCCCGAGGCTCCTGGCCGGCCCGATACTGCGCCCGGCCTGCCTCGGCCGCGGGTGTCGAGCGAGCCGCCGCAGGCTGTGCCCCCGGCCGCTGCCTCGGCGCCGGCCGGATCCGCGGCGTCGGCTGAACCGGCGCCTGCCGAGACTGTCGCGCCGACCGAGACCGTCGCGCCCCGCGAGGCCACCGTCTCTGCTGAGAAGGCAGTCTCTGCTGAAAAGGCAGAGCCTGCTGAGGTGACCGGGCCTTTCGAGGCGATCGCGCCTCCTGAGGCTGCGGTGCCGAGGCCGGCCGAGTCCGGTGATGTCAGCCTGCCGGCTGAGCCGCCCCGCGATTAACGTTTACCGCTATTCGCCCTATTCAATCTTGCCCGGATAACGATAGCGGCTGCGCTTATTAAGATTGAATTGATAGTTTGTCAGCGTCAAAGAACGCTGTCCGCGGCCCACGGGTCAGACGGCATTAATTCAGCATTATTAACGGCAATACGGGCTGGCTGCTCGCCGCGCTGCTTCTGTCGGCGGCCGGAAGCCTGCCAGGACCGACGCGGTGCGGCGAAGCAACGGGAGGGGTCAGGGGTATGAGGCTCGCCACCGGGGCGCGGCGGGCGGGGGCGCTCGCGGCTCTCGCCGGACTGGGATTGCTCGGTTTCGCGGCCGGAGCGCCCGCGGTTCCCGCAGCCACGTCGGCTCCGGCCGCTGGGACAGTGCCGGCCGCTGCGACAGTGCCAGCCGGGACGACACTGCCAGCCCGGGCGCCCGTACCGGCCCGGACGACGCCAGTCGCGGCCGCCGCGCCTGGCTACCGGCCTGCCCGGAAGGCGCCGGCTGTGCCGGCCAGCGCTCATTTCGTCGCCGCGCCGCGGGTGGCGCGGCGGGCCGCGGGGATCCGCCAGGTCTGTCCGACCCCTGTCCGCCCTGGTCAGATGACCTGCATGGCGCTGGCCCCGGCCCGTGCCGGCGGCGCGATCGCCGCCGCCGCGCAGCCCCCGCCGCAGGCCTACTCGCCCGCCGTCCTGCAGGAGGCCTATGGCCTGACGTCGGCGGCGGCGCAGGTTCCCGCGAGTGCGGAGACCGTGGCGATCGTGGACGCCTACAACGACCCGGACGCTGGTTCTGACCTGAGTGCGTACCGCGCGCAGTACGGTCTCGGCGCCTGCACGGTGGCGGGCGGCTGCCTGAAGATCGTCAACCAGCTCGGTAACGCCAGCCCGCTGCCGAAGGCTGACTCGTCGGGTGCGTGGGAACTGGAGGAGTCGCTCGACCTTGACATGGTCTCCGCCACCTGCCCGCAGTGTCACATCCTGCTCATCGAGGCTAAATCCTCGTCAATTACCGATCTGGCCACCGCAGAACGGTATGCCACATTAAAGGCCAATGTCGTCTCCAATAGCTGGGGCAGCGGCGCCGAATTCACCGGGGAGCGGGTCTTCGACGCCCAGTTCTACCGGCCGGGGGTCGCCATTACCGTCGCCGCCGGAGACGCCGGCTACGGGACGCAGTACCCGGCCGCGGTCCCGTTCGTGACGGCCGTAGGGGGCACGTCGCTGCAGCGCGCGACGACGTCCAGCCCGGGCAGCCAGTCGGCCTGGTCGGGCAGCGGGGCGGGCTGCTCGGTCCTGGAGCCACGGCCGTCCTGGCAGAACGCGCCGGCCGGGTGTCTCAACCGGACGGCGAACGACGTGTCAGCGGACGCCGACCCAGATCCCGGCGTGGCCGTGTACGACTCGGCCAGCTACCACGGCGAGCCGCTGGGGTGGACAGCGCTCGGGGGCACCAGCGCCGCGACCGCGATCATCGCCTCGACCTACGCGCTGGCCGACATCGCCGCGGGCGGCCCCGGCGACGGGCTGATCCCTGGCACGTTCCCGGCGGCCTACCCTTACCAGGCGCACGGCGGCCTCACCGACGTCACCGCAGGGTCGGACGGGACGTGCGAGCCTGCCCGGCGGTACCTATGCCGTGCAGGGGCCGGCTACGACGGTCCGACGGGGCTCGGCACGCCCAGGGGCACCACGGCGTTCACCGGGCCGACGGCCGGCGCGGTCACGGTCGTGAATCCCGGCACGCAGGTGCTCGCGGCCGGCGCGCCGGCCGCCCTGGCCGTGCAGTTCGTGGACACCAGCGATGCGCCCGATCCTGTCTTCACGATGACCGGCCTGCCGCCGGGCCTGCAGTACTTCGACACCGGGGCCATCTCCGGCTCGCCCGCGAAGCCCGGCAGTTACCGTGTCACGGTCACGGTGACGGACGCGGGCATCGGCTCAGGGACCGCGACCTTCACGATCGTGGTCCTGCCGAAGCTCGCGGACGCCCATCCTGGCACCGGGGCGATCCGCCTGTCGGGGCATGACGCGTGCCTGGCCGCTGCGGCCCGCGGCTCCCGGCGGACCGGCGCGATTGTCATCTCCCGGTGCACGCGCGGCACTGACCAGCACTGGGAGTATGTCACCGGTTCCAGTCCCTGGTCGGCAGGCACGCTGCGCAGCGGGGGCCGGTGCCTGAGCATCACGGCGGCCTCGGGCGCCGGCGCACGGGCCGCGCTGCGGTCCTGCCATGGGTCGCCGGGACAGCAATGGCTGGCGCGAGCCGGCGGTCAGCTGGCGAACCCGCGCACGGGTCGCTGCCTCGACGATCCGGGCGGCAGCACAAGGGTCGGCCGCCAGGTCGTCGCGGCCGCCTGCGGCGCCGCGGGCGGCACGTGGCAGCTGCCGCCGGGGCCGATCCTCGCGGGCGTCAGCGGCCGCTGCCTGGCCGACCCTGGCGACAGCGCCGCGGCCGGCACCAGGGCGGAGATCAACCGGTGCGGCGCGAGCGCAGCGCAGATGTGGACCGCAGGCGGCAACGGGTCACTGCTCATCCGCGGCCGCTGCCTGGGTGTTCGCGGCGCCAGCAGGCTGGACGGCGCGGCCGTCGTGCTGGGCCGGTGCGGCCGGTCGGCGGCGCAGCAGTGGCGCCGCGGACCCGGCGGCGAGCTGGTCAACGGCAATTCCGGCCGCTGCCTCGCCGATCCTGGCAACGCCGCCGTCAGCGGCACGAAGCTCACCCAGGCCGACTGCTACGGCGAGCCCGGCGAGGCCTGGCTGATTAGCTGATCCCGGCCGGGGCGCGCCGAGCAAGGGCGCAGCCCAGATAACGCCAGCTGGGCTCAGCCCGGGTAACGCCGGACTCAGCGGGGCCCGGGGGCGCGGCCGATCAGACCTCGATGACGGCGCCAGCGTGGTCGCGCGCGGCCGCGGTGTCGTCGTCGAACCACAGGCCGTTCTCGCCCAGGTAGCGAAAGCGCAAGGCGCAGCCCGGCGGGACGGAGATGACGGCACTGCGGGTGCCGTTCGGCCGCCGGCGCAGCGGGTTGGCGAACGGGTTCCAGTCGTTGAAGTCGCCCACCACGGACACCGCGCCCGCGGGCTCGTCGGCGGGCAGTACGAAGGTGATCCGGACAGTGCCGTCGCGGCCTTGCCTGGCTTTCTTAATCACACTTCATCAACCGTCCTCCCCGGGTCCGGCCGTCCTGCCGAGTTCGGCTTCACTATGGGGCACCGATGTCACGGCCCGATGTCCGGCGCGCCACCGCGCCGTAAATAAATGAACGGGACTTTGCCCCGCGCCCGGAGGTGCCCCGCGCCCGGATGCGCTCGTGACCGAGGGATGGGCTACTGGGCCCGCACGGGCTCGCGGCCGGCGACGATCCGCTCGCGCGTCACCGGATCACGCAGGACAGACTCACCACCGGAGGCCGCGATGTAGCGGTCGACGATGCTGATGACGTCGGTGCCCTGCTCGACGATCTTGCCGCGCTCCATCCAGATCACCCGGTTGCAGGTCTGCTCGATCTCCGCCAGGTTGTGCGCGACCAGGAACACCGTGCTTGCCGCCCCGCGCAGTTCGGTGATCCGGTTGTGGCTTTTGACCCGGAACTCCGCGTCGCCGGTGGCGAGCGCCTCGTCCACGAGCAGCACCTCATGGGTCTTGGAGGCCGCGATCGCGAAGCGCAGCCGCGAGCCCATGCCGGAGGAGTAAGCCTTCATCGGCAGGTTGATGAACTTCCCGACCCCGGAGAAGTCTACGATGCTCTGGTACTTGTCCTTGGCTTCCTGCTTGGTCATGCCCATCGCCAGGCAGCCGAGGACGACGTTGCGCTCGCCGGTCAGGTCGTCGAGGAGGGCCGCGTTCACGCCCAGCAGCGACGCTCCGCCGGTGGTGTAGACGTTGCCCTGCTCGGGCGGCAGCAGGCCGGCGATGGCCTGGAGCAGCGTGGACTTGCCCGAGCCGTTACGTCCGATGATCCCGACCGCGTCGCCGCGGTAGGCGATGAAGGAAAGCCCGCGGATCGCGTGTACCTCACGGATGGAGCCCCGCTTCTTGCGGCCGAGCAGCCGCAGCAGCGCTGTCGCCGCCGTGCCCTTGTCGCCGCCCGCGCCGTAGACCCGGTAGACGATGTGCAGGTCGTCGACGACGACCAGGGGGTCAGCCACGGCCGTACCTCACCTCCGCCCGCCAGAAGTAGAAGAACCCGATCACCAGCACCAGCAATGCCCAGCCTACGGCGTAGTACCAGTAGTGGGCCGGGTTGCCGAGCGGGTGGCAGTAGGCACTGTCGTAGTTGAATTGCTTCAGCTTGGTGGCCCACTGCGCGCATTTAACGGCGTTGAACGGCTTGCTGCCCGGCGCGCTGATCCGCTCCTTCTCGAGCATCGCGTTGCGCATGAGCGTGATGTAGAGGGCGGTCGGGTTGAGCTGGAGAATCACCTTGATCAGATGCGAGGTGCGGTAGCCGAGGCCTGCGATGTTGTTCGAGAGGCCGGCGATGCTGAACATCACGCCGGAGGCGTACATCCAGGTGCGCATCAGGAACGGCAGCAGCTGGCTGAAGTCGTTGACCTGTGAGCCGAGCCGGGCGGCGAACAGCCCGACGCCGAGGTTGAAGATCGTCTGCAGCAGCAGCACGGGGATCGCCAGCAGCCAGTACCAGGTGATCGGCTCGCCCCGGATGACGATGATGACCACCATCACGGCCATGGACACGGCCATCTGCTGCAGCTCGATCATCACGTAGGCCAGCGGCAGCGAGGCCCGGGGGAACTGCAGGGCCCGGATCATCGGCAGGCTGTCGACCATGACCCGGGATGTCGAGATGAACGCCCGCTGGGTGAAGTTGAAGACGAAGACCCCGACGACCAGGAACGACAGGAAGTCCGGGACCCCCCGGCTCGTCTGCAGCAGCACGCCGAAGATGAGGAAGTAGACCGCGACGTTGAGCAGCGGCGTGAGCACCTGCCAGACCTGGCCGAGTC
>JBKQMG010000220.1:0-14370 GCA_052146815.1 Streptosporangiaceae bacterium
CCGGATGTCGCGCCCGCCAGCGCACCGGACGCCGCGGTGACGAGCCGGCCGTGGGCGATGGGCGATCCGGGGCCACGCGGCCGGTTCGGGTCATTCGGCGGGCGTTTCGTCCCTGAGGCGCTGGTGCCGGCGTGCGAGCAGCTCGAGGCGGCTTTCCGGGCGGCCCGGGCAGACGCGGGCTTCCGGGCCGGGCTGGCCGGCTTGCAGCGCTCCTACGCTGGCCGGCCGACCCCGGTCACCGAGGCGACCCGCCTGTCCGAGGCGCTGGGCGTGCGGGTGCTGCTCAAGCGCGAGGATCTCGCCCACACCGGCAGCCACAAGATCAACAACGCGCTGGGCCAGGGGCTGCTGGCCGAGCGGATCGGCAAGACCGCGCTGGTCGCCGAGACGGGCGCGGGCCAGCACGGGGTCGCCACGGCGACGGTAGCCGCGCACCTGGGCCTGGGCTGCACGGTGTACATGGGGGCGAAGGACATCGCGCGGCAGGAACTCAACGTGTTCCGGATGGAACTGCTCGGGGCGGCCGTGGTGCCCGTCACCTCGGGGGCGCGCACGCTCAAGGACGCGACCAGCGAGGCGCTGCGGCACTGGATAACCACGGTGGACTCCACGCACTACTGCATCGGATCGGTGCTGGGCCCGCACCCGTACCCCTGGCTGGTGCGGGAGTTCCAGCGGGTCATCGGGGACGAGGCGCGCGCCCAGTGCGCGGAACTGCTCTCGGGGGCCGGGCCGGACGTCGTCGTCGCGTGCGTGGGCGGCGGGTCGAATGCGGCCGGGACATTCGCCGGCTTCGTCGCCACCCCGGCCCGGCTGGTCGGCGTCGAGGCCGCGGGCGGGGCGGCGGTGACGGACGGCCGCCCCGGCGTGCTGCACGGCTCCCTGTCGTCCTTCCTGCAGGACGAGGACGGCCAGATCGCCGAGGCGCGCTCCGTTTCCGCCGGGCTCGACTACCCCGGCGTCGGCCCCGAGCATGCCTGCCTGGCCGAGTCCGGGCGCGCCGAGTACCACACCGCGACCGACGAGGAGGCCGTGGCCGCGGCCGAGTTGTGCGCCAGGACCGAGGGCATTCTGCCCGCGCTCGAGTCAGCTCACGCCCTGGCCTGGGTGGACCGCGCCGCGCACGCCGGAGACGTGGTCGGCGGCGCGACGGTGCTGATCACCATGTCCGGCCGCGGCGACAAGGACGCCGCCTGCCTGAAGGAGCTCGTCCGTGGCCGCCGTTGAGACCGCACTGCGCCAGGCCCGCGCCGCCGGCCGGCCCAGCCTCGTCACCTACGTCACCGGCGGGATCCGCGAGGACTGGACGGACCTGCTGGCCGCCATGATCGAGGCCGGCGCCGACGCGGTCGAGATCGGCCTGCCGTTCTCCGATCCCATGCTGGACGGCCGCACCATCCAGCAGGCCTCGGCCGCCGCCATCAGCCGCGGAGCGAGCACGGCCGGCATCCTCGGCCAGCTCAGCGCGGCCGCCGCCGGCGACGTCCCGCTCATCGCGATGACCTACGCTAATCACGCCTACTCCCGCGGCCTGCCCGCGTTCTGCCGCCAGCTCGCGGACGCGGGGCTCAGCGGGGTGATCATCCCCGACCTGCCCGCGGTCGAGGCCGGCGACTACCTCGAGGCGGCCGGACAGGCTGGCCTGGACGCCACCCTGATGGTCACCCCCGCCACCGGGCAGGAGCAGATTAAGGCCATCGCCGGGCGCACGCGCGGTTTCCTGTATGTCATGAGCGTCATGGCCACCACAGGAAACCCGCACGAGAGCGCCGACACTGCCCGCTGGGCGGTCGCCGCCCGCGCCCGCCGCCACAGCCCCCGGCCGGTGCTGATCGGCTTCGGCATCGACACCCCCGGCCGGGCCGCGGCCGCGGCCAGGCACGCCGACGGCGTCATCGTCGCCTCCGCGCTGATGCGCCGCGTACTGGACGGCGCCAGCAGCGCCTACATCGGCCGCGACGTGGCCGCCCTGCGCACCGCGCTCGACCAGGCCCGCCCGTGAGCACGGCCAGGCGGACGGCTGACGACCGGCAGCCCAAGTACCTGCGCATCCACGGCGCCCTGCGGGACCGGATCACCAGCGGCCGATGGCCCGCCGACAGTCCGCTGCCCTCCCAGCGCGAGCTGGCCGGCGAGTTCAGCGTCAGCATCATGACCCTGCGGCAGGCACTCCAGCTGCTCGCCGACGACGGGCTCATCGACACCCGCCACGGCAGCGGCACCTACGTGGCCTCCCGGTACGCCTACGGCCTCGGTCACCTGCGCAGCTTCGCCGCCGACCTCGCCGCCCAGGGCGCGCAGATCACCACCCGGCTGCTCGCCGCGGACACCGTCGCGGCGCCGGACGACGTCGGCGCCCGCCTCGGCGCGGCCGGCCAGGTCCTCCGGCTGCGCCGCCTGCGGCTGGCCGACGGCCGGCCGGTCATCGTCCAGACGTCCTATCTCCCGGCGCAGCTGGCCGCGGCCCTGGATCCCGCCGACCTCAGCCGCCGAGGGCTGTACACCGTCCTGGCCGAGCATGGCCGCGCGATCGGCCGGACCAGCGAGACCATCACCCCCGCGGCCCTGAGCGCCCGCGACGCTCATGACCTCGACCGGCCCGAGGCCAGCCCGGCACTGCTCAGCCACCAGGTCAGCTTCACCACGGCCGACCTCCCTGTCGTCGACGACCACGCGCTGCTGGCCGGGGACAGCGTGGGCATCACCGCGAACCGCGCCGCCGACCACCTCGACGTCCACTACACGCTCGCCACCCGCTGAGGCGGAGCGGGAGCCGCCCGGCGGTAACGCGGCCGTCGTTCGGCCGGGCTGGAGCGCGCTGGCCCGGCTGGCCCACGGCGTAGCCGACGGGACGATCCGCGGGGAGATCGGCGCGGTGGAGCAGTTCCTGGAGCATGCGGGCGCCCCGGTGTGGGAGGTCGAGCCGGCGCACGCTGACCGGTTCCTGGGCCAGGCCCAGCGGCATCAGGCGGTGGGGACCCGGCGGGGCAGGGCCAAGGCGGTCGACGTGTTCTTCCGGTTCCTGGAGGCCCGCTACCGGGGCGAGATCTGCGAGCTGACCGGCCGGGTGGTCGTCTCCCCGGTCGATGACTGCAACCGGCCCCGCCACAGCGGCGACTTCCAGGTCCGGGTGCCGCCCTCCCCGGTCGCGCTGGCGGCTTTTTTCGCCTCCTTGCGCGGCGAGCTGCCGGCGGCGCGCAAGTGGCTGGCCGCCGCCCGGCACTACGCGATGGCCCGGCTGGCCGGGGAGGCGGGGCATCGGCTTCGGGAGCTGTGCTGGCTGCGGCTGGAGGACTTGCACTTCGGCCACGGCCCGCTTGGCAAGATCCATGTGCGGATGGGCAAGGGCTCGCGCGGCTCGGGGCCGCGGGAGCGGCTGGTGCCGATGCTCGGCGATGCCCGGCCGCTGCTGGTGTGGTGGGTGACCGGGGTCCGCGGCCAGTTCGACGATGACTGGGAGCTGCCGCGGGCGGTGGTGTTCCCCTCCGAGCGGAGCGGCCCGATCGGCGGCGACACCTTCCGCCGCCGCGCTGAACCAGGCCGCCGCCGCCCGCCTGCGCGGCCCGGTGACCAAGCTCACCCCGCACGTGCTGCGGCACGCCTGCGCCTCGCGGCTGTATGGCGAGGGCATCGGCCTGGCCGCGATCCAGCAGCTGCCCGGCCACCGGTGGCTGTCGACCACGGTCCGCTACGTCCACGTCGCCGGCGAGGCGATCGAAAGCGCCTGCCAGCAGGCGGCCGAACGGGCTGCCGCCCGGTTCAGGGAGCAGAGGCATGCAGTGGAACCTGCGGCCGGCCGCCGCCCAGCGGGGCATCTGGCGGTCCTCAGACCTGCGGCGGCTGCTGGCCGAGGCGGGCCTGGAGATCTCGGCCGGGAAGATGTCGCACCTGTGGTCGGGGCGGCCGATCTCGGTCCGCCTCGACGACCTGGACATCATCTGCGGCGTGCTCGGCTGCGAGCCCGGTGAGCTGCTGGTCCGCGACCCCGGTGCCGCCAGGCCCGCCGCTGGTGAGCACCAGCCCGCCCCCGCGGTGAACTCCTCGGCGATCCGGCCGGCGCGGCGGGGCGGCCGGTCGCTGCCGCCGGTATGACCGCACCCGCCTGGCCGGCCGTCACCTGCACCGCGTGCGGGGCGACCGGGCCGGGCCGCCCCAGGGCAGGGCTGTGCGCACGCTGCTATGCCCGCGCCCAGCACCCCGTTCAGCCATGCCCGGGCTGCGGGCAGACCCGCCGGCATCTGGCCGCCGGATTGTGCGCCCCCTGCTACCGCCTGCCGCGCACCCGGCTGGCCGTCTGCCCTGGGCTGCGGCGAGCAGCGCCCGGTCTGGTTCGGTGACCGGTGCGAGCGGCGCAAGCGGCGCGTGGCCGCCCGCGCTGGGGTCTGCAGCGACTGCGGCAAAGACGCGGCGCGGCTGTGGCCGGGCCGCTGCACCAGCTGCCGCAACCGGTTCCGCGAAACCACCGGCGCCTGCCGCGACTGCGGCGACCTGACCCGGCTGACCAGCGGGCTGTGCCGGGCGTGCCGGCTCTTCCGCTGGAAGCATCCGCTCGGCTTGTCTCCCTGCTGTGAGCGCGAGCAGCCGATCGGGGCGTCCGGGGCCTGCCGGTCCTGCCAGGCCGCGAACCGCACCGCCCGGGCCGTTCAGCGGGCGCGGCGCCCGCGCCGGTTCCGGCCGGTGCTCAGCCCCGCCGACTGGCAGCTCGTTAATGCCCTGGCCGGCTACGGCGGCGCGCGGGGCTGGGCGCCGGGCACGCTGCGCCGCGCCCGGCGGGCTCTGATCGCCGTGCTGACCAGCGGCCACGACCTGGGCCCGCCACCGTGGGACGCCGGGCACCTGCGGGGGTTCCTGGCCAGCCGTCACCTGGTCGCGCTGCGGGTGATCGAGTTCCTCACCGGCCAGGGCCTGGCCCGCACCAGCCCGCGGGCCGCCCTGGAGCAATGGCTGGCCCGGCGGCTCGCCACCCTGCCCGCACCACTGGCGGCCGAGGTGCGGATCTGGACCGAAGCGCTGCACGGCCGCGGCCCGCGCGCGGGCCGCCCCCGGCACCCGCGCACGATCGAGGCCTGCCTTCGCGTCCTGGAGACCGCCCTGACGGAATGGGCCGGCCGGTAGGAGTCGCTGCGCCAGGTCGCCACCGAGGACCTGACCGCCCAGCTCGCCCCGCTCACCGGCGCCACCCGGCGGCTGGCCATGGCGGCGATGCGGTCGCTGTTCAGCACCCTCAAAGCCCGGCGGATCCTGTTCACCAGCCCAGCCGCCCCACTGGCCAGCCGCGCCCTCCAGCCACCACCGGTACTGCCGCTCGACGACACCCAGCGGGCGCGCCTGCCCGGCCTGGCGGACGAGCCCGGCCAGCGGCTCATCATGCTGCTGGCCGGAGTGCACGCGCTGCGGCCATCCCAGATCTGCGCCCTCACCCTGGACGCCGTCGGCCCCGGCGCCGCTACCTTGCTGATCAGCGGCCAGGCCCGCCCGCCCGGCCAGCTGACCGTGCAGCACCTGCGGGCCTGGCTGCACACCCGGCGCCACGGCCAGCCCCTGCCTGCTGATCAACCGCAGCACCGCCGGCGGCGTCAAGCCCATCGGCCGCAGCTACGTGCAGGACACCTTCCGCCGGGCCGGCCTCACCGCCGCCGGGCTGCGCGCCGACCGGCTTCCTGATGAAGCCCGCGCCAGCGGCGGCGACCCGCTGCGGCTCACCCATCTGTTCGGGATCAGCGACCCGACCGCCATCCGCTCCTGCGCCGAGCTGGATCAGATCACGACGGCCAGCGCCGGCACCCCTGGCGATAGCGTGAACCGAGCGTGATAAGAGGTGGTGCCCATGCCCGAAGTTGCGGTACCGCTGACCATCCGGGACCTGACGGCCGAGGACCTGCCGTCGTGTGCCTGGCTGGGATCGGCTCCCTATCTCGCGAGCGTCGCCAGCGCGCTGGAACGCGCCCGGCGCGGCGAGGCGGACTACCTCGCGGTCTGCCCGCCCTCCGGCCTGCCGGTGGCCCTCGGCGGAGTCGACTACACCAAGACCCCCGGCGCGGGAAGACTGCAGCATCTGGAGGTGCACACCGCGCTGCAGTCGTGCGGGATCGGCACGCTCCTCATCCAGGCCGCCGAGCAGCGGATCCGTGCCCGCGGCCTGCACCGGGCCGAGCTGAAAGTGGAGGAGCGCAACCCGCGGGCCCGCGCACTGTATGAGCGGCTCGGCTACATCGCCTGCGGCCGCGAACCCGCCTCGTGGGACACCGAAGGTGCGGACGGATCCCTCACCCGCTACGAAACGGCATGCACGCTCATGCGCAGGGAACTGCCATAGCCCCGGGCCGACAGCCGCAGCCTAAGCACCCGCAAGTGCAGCGAGCCCGCCGGCCGCTGCCTGCTCCTCGCCGCCCGGCACCCGGCCAGCGGGCTCCCACCCGGCGCCCACCACGGCGAGCTCGAGACCCTCGCCGCAAACTGAGCCGCCCGAAAGCCGCACCCAGGCTGCGAGTTCGCTGAATTCTCTGCCATAAAGCGACCCAGCTACCTTCAGAAATCGTGCCTGCGGGCGACAGCCCGGTCAGCCTGGGGGTCCGAGCGGGGTGGAGGCGTCCTTTATAGTCCATGGCGGAAGATGGGCCGCGACGGGGACGGCCGAGTGACCAACTGCGTGACAACCACGACGGTGGCAGGTGTATCACTGCGGACGCACACGGACAATAAGGGCAATTCAGAGGGCGGGTTGAGTATGGTAGCGGATAGCCTCGGCTTGCCTGATAAGGAAGAAGTCGGAAGACCTTTAGCGGCATCTGTCCTGGCCTGACTTTGACCTCACGATGACGCCAAACACCGATGAACAATGCGTAGCGCTGAGCAGCGCTCCAGCAGGTCAACGCCGTACTGGCTAATTGGAGTGGCGCTCGGAGATCTCTGCGGCGTCTGAAGGCCGGACTCTGGGCCTGCCCCGGTCAAGTGATCCCAGACACTGGGGTCGTGCACCGGGCGGCGAAAGGAGAGCATAGCGGAATGGCAGGCTTCCGGGGCTGCCTGTAGCGGGTGGATGATGGGCGGTGGCGCCAACCATGGGGTGGCGACCAGAGAGGATGCGCCATGTCTTGCGCGACAGCGTGGCCTGCTGACCGGCGGATAACCATCACGGATCTGCAGGCGGCTACCGATCGAGGCGAGCGGTGGTCGATGCTTACCAGTTACGACACGCTGACGGCTGGCGTATTTGATCAGGCGGGGGTCCGGGCGCTGCTTGTAGGCGACACGAGCGCCCAGCTGGTCCTGGGATACACCTCCACGCTGCCGGTGACCATGGACGAGCTGGTCTCGATGGTGCAGGCCGTGGTGCGCGGGACGCACACGGCGCTGGTGGTTGGCGATCTGCCGTTCGGTAGCTACCAGGCGGGACCGCAGATCGCGCTGATGAACGCTGTGCGGTACCTGAAGAAGGGCGGCGCGCAGGCAGTCAAGCTCGAAGGCGGCCGGCGTGTCCTGCCGCAGGTCGAGATGCTGGTCAGTGCTGGCATTCCGGTGATGGGCCATCTCGGGCTGACCCCGCAGAGCGTCAACGTGCTGGGCGGGGTCCGCCGCGTGCAAGGCCGTGGTGACGCCGGGGATGAGCTGCTGGCTGACGCCCTGGCGCTGGAACGCGCGGGCGCGTTCGCCGTGGTGCTGGAATCGGTGCCCGCCGATCTCGGCAGGCGGGTCTCCGAGGCGCTGCGGATACCTACGGTCGGCATCGGCGCCGGGCCGGACTGCGATGCTCAGATCATGGTCTGGCAGGACATGGCCGGGCTGACGTCCGGCCAGCTGCCGCGGTTCGTCAAGCAATACGCCGCACTTCACGATGTGCTGCTGGAAGCCGCCCGCCGGTATGCCGCCGAGGTCGCCGCCAAGAGCTACCCCGACCACGCCCATAGCTACTCGTAATCACGGGCGAGGCCCGGACGGCCGAAACCGCCGGTGACCTGGCTACTGGCAGGACCCATGGGATACTGAGACTTTCTTCTTAGGAAGTGGGTCACGCGTTCGAGTCGCGCTCGGGCGCGCGACCGAGTAACCGAGTGAGTAACAATCACCGGCTCCCGCTGTAGACACCAGCGGACGCCAATGGACGGTCGTTCCGAGGTCAGACATGCCGCAATGCTGGCAGTCCGCGCCGCAACTTGGCTTCGGGACGAAGAGGCCGCCGGTTCAAATCCGGCCACCCCGACCACTGGTGCATGTAGCAGCATGCTTTCGTGATCCATTTCGGCTGCCGAGATTAGCCGGTTCCCGGATCTGGCAGCGAGCGGAAAGCGGCCCTGCACGGCCGACCTCGCTGACCAGCGGCAACGCTCTCCTTTTGCGAGGCGCGCGGAAGCGGCGTCAGACCGCTGCCCCGGTCACGGGATGGCCCCGGAGAACTCTGCCCACGCCCACTGCGACCTCCTGCGGATGAGCGCCCGCCCGCCGGTCACGATCGCGTGGAACTGCGCCGGCTAAACGGACAGACGCTGCGGTGCGATATGCGTCCCTGTCCCTGCGCGAATCAACAACCAGCATGGGGCTGCTGCGCGCGATAAGGGGATGCTCCTGCTCACACCTCGCGGGCACACCTGCTCGTCCGCGACTGCAGCTGGACCCCCAGGCAGATACGAACAGTGGGGCCGGCGAAACTCACCGCACAACTGCTCGCCATTCGTCGCGCCGACAACCCTGATCACCGTCAGGGTTGACCCTGGTGCCTTGGGGGCTGCAGGTCAGGGTGCGAACCGGGGCTGATCCCGATCGACGGGGGTTCTCGCCGGGGGCAGTCTTGAAGCATGAGCACAAGCACTGCAGGCACCGGGTCCGCCACCATTACTGACCAGCCCGCACCCCGCCATCTGCGCCGGTCCGCCGACGACAGGATGCTGGCTGGTCTGGCCGGCGGCCTAGCCCGGTACCTGGACGCGGACGTCACGCTGGTTCGCGTCATCACCGCCGCGCTAGCCCTGTTCACCGGAGCCGGCGTGCCCCTCTACCTCGCCGCCTGGCTGCTCATCCCCGAGGACGGCAAAGACCAGCCGGCCGCCGCGGCCTGGATCGCCGACCGCCAGAACCGCTCCCGCTAACCCCTGACCCGCAAGCTACCCCGACCTGAACGGAGACCGATCACTATGCCCGCGATCATCGCCCTCGCCCTCATCGCCATCGTGGCGCTGGCCATCCTCAGCTTCACCGTGCACTTCCTGTTCTCCCCATGGGTGCTGGTGGTCATCGGCATCCTGGCCTGGATCAAGTTCCGCCCGCGCCGCTCCCACCAGTAGCAGCCCCGGCGCCCGGCCGCACGTTGCCCGGTGTGCCCTGAGAGGCCCGCAGGGCAGCGCCGTGCTCGCCTCACATGGCCCAGACGCCGGTAGCGACGACGACGGGCGGGAGACGACCTAGTGATCGACGCGGGCCTTCCAGCAGGCGGCGTCGAGGACCATGCACTGGAACGCAAATATCCCCCGGCTTCCGCCAGCAGCCCTAGTTCGTCCCCAGGCAGCCACCGACACGGCTTTCGGCCAGCGCAAAAGGTCCGTGTCGGTCGTTGCTCGGTACTAGCTAGGCCGAAACACCCTCCGGGATCACAGGGTGGGGACGTCCGCACGTTCAAGGAAGTAAAGTCGCAGGCAACAACGGGCGTACAGCCCAGCTGGGCCTCATAGAACTCGCGCGTCGCCTCGAAGGAGCGTGCCGCATACGAGGTATAGGCGGCAGTACCGCCGAGTGCCTCCACAACGCGAAGCTACCAGGCTGGGGCCAAGTCCTGGGGCGAGCTGCCGCAGGGCCGCGCACGTGTGCCGTACCTATGCTCAGTGATTGGCGCGAGCAGCTCCCACCGTTTCCAGCAGCGATCCGGGAATGGACGTGCTGCTGTCGCGAGTACTGAGCCGACCCGTCACGCTCTCCGCTCACCCCCGCCGGTCGCCGAACTTCAGCGGCTGTCGCCCGAGGACCTGCTTGCCGCCGGATTCCACACTGATGCAGGCATCAACAGCTCCCTCGCCACCGTTGAGATCGGTGCCTCAGTACCGGCCGGGCGGTTCTTCGATTTCGCCGCGCTGCACCTGATCACCACTGTGACCCTCGACTACATCGGCCGGTTCCACCCCGACGGCGCCGTCGACCCGGCGCGTTACCGCCCCAACATAATCATCAACACCCTTACGGAGTCACCGGGTTTCGCGGAAAACGACTGGACCGGTCGCATCCTGCATATCGGGGACGGCATCACCGCGCAGGTTCTGATCCCCACACCCCGATGCGCCGCACCCATGCTCGCCCACGGCCGCCTGCCACGCGACCTGGCCGCCCTGCGAATTCTCGCCGACCGCAACCGGGTCCCGATCGACGGCTTCGGCGCCCCCGCGTGCGCCGGCGCGTACGGCCAGGTGCTGCAGCCAGGACAGATTCAGGTCGGCGATGACGTATGGATCACCTGAGCCCAGCTGCCGGCGAGCCGTCCGAACAGCGTCATTTCCGCGCTGCGTCCCGGAAGCGGCCAGCCGCGGTGAGCGCGCGGAGCGGCCCAGCCGCCGTTGATGAACGGCTGTCGGTGTCCTGCATGGCCTTTCTCTAAACGGTCTGTGCCTCCATGGCCGCGAGCGCATCACGGGGCCTTGGCTGACTCCGGCCCGCCGCCCGCGAGCAGTGCTCCCTGAGGGCCACTCGTAGGCAGTGTCGCGGGCGGGGCCGGCGACGACACGATATCGGGCGCCACGCCGGCACCTTCCCAGCGGCCGCCGGTTTCGGGGTGGACCGCTGCGGCGACGGAGATGGTCGCCTCCAGGTGCGGTTGAACGACGAATCCCTCGCGGGCGTGAGCGCTCCCTCGGGTCGGAGCTATCCGGCCGGCCTGGAACCGCGCCGGATCCCGACCGAGGCGATGATGACGCTGAGGCCGAGCGCGCCGGCCGGCGCGAGAGTGACCAGGGCGGCCAGCTGATACCGCCAGGAGAACTCGAACAAGCCGGACACCAGGAGCACGAACGCGGCCGAGGCGAAGAACAGCAGGCAGGCCAGGGCGCGTGTGCGGATCGCCGGGTCCGCACGGCGGCGCAGCAGGGCCGCTGAGCCGATCAGGCCGGCCACCGCGAAGACCGCGAACAGCGGACCGGGGGTGTAGCCGCCGTCGAGCTGGTAGGAGCGCAGGAACGCGGCGACTGGCTGCCAGACTGCCGGGCTGCCGCCGCCGAACTGGCCGATCTCCTTCCGCACCATCTGCCGGGACGAATGCGGCGCGAAATACGGGAACGCAGTCTGGAACTGCCAGCGGGAGATGGGCGTGTCGCCCTGGCCGGTGGCGCGGGTCAGCATGAACAGCTTCAGCACGTCATGTCTGTAAGCGCTGGCCACGTGCAGCGGCTGCTGGGTCAGCACCGCGTGATTGAAGCGGGTGATGAGTGAGTCGGTTTCATTACGCGGCAGGCGCTTGTAGTACAGCTGATCCGGGGAAGCCAGGTTGTACTCAAGCCAGTCAGGGCCGTGCGCCTGCTGGCGCCTGGTCGGGCACAGGCCCCGCTCGTCCGCCGGCAGCCTGATGGTGGCGCAGTCCGCCGCGGCCGCTGTCCTGCCGTAGAGGGACGTGATCCCCGTGTGGGAGAGGAAGAAGTCGCCGGCCAGCACATAGGAGCCCGCGCAGTAGGCCAGGATGGGCAGTGCGAAGGCCGCGCACAGAGCAGCCGCCTTGCCGACGGCCTGCCGCCAGCCGCCGCCGAGCACGAGCAGGTAGATGACCGCAGGCACGAGCAGGGCCTCGCCCACCTGGGCAACGGTGGCCGAGGCTCCCAGCACGACGCCGGCCGCCAGGACGCGGCGCCAGCTGGTCTCGCGCTGCCAGAGCAGGATGGCGAGGCCCGCCACGATCAGTGCCTCGAACAGGGTGTCCGGCATGATCGTCTGCTCGATCTGCAGCTGGTAGGCGTCCAGCAGCACTGGCGCGATCGCCAGCGCGGCCAGCCAGCGCGACACCCCGCGCCGCAGCAGCAGCACGTAGATAACGAAGGCCATGGCCAGGCCAAGCAGGTGCTGGAACGCGGTGACCGCGTCGAGGTTGCCTATCCGCAGCAGCGGCCACAGCAGTCCCTTGTAGCCGACCGGGTCCATACCCTGGGCGTTGTACAGGTACCGCTCGGTGTCGATGTAGAAGAGGGCGGGACGGTAGGCCAGCTCGGCGAGCACCCGGAGCATCAGGCCGGCTGTCAGCAGCGAGGCGGCCAGCCAGTGCCGGCGGACTACAGCTTGCACGGCGTGCCAGCGGCTCCTCTGGCCTGGCACCGCCTGCCTGTCCTGGCGATCGGCGCGCGCGGCCTTCACCTGGCTGTTTCCGAGCATGGCCGTTACCTGGCCTGCCCGGTCTGCCGGGCCGCCCGCCCGCGCGGTCCTGTGGTTTCGGGCATGCTCATCCGCCGTGCCAGCCGGCCGGCAGTCGCTGCACCTGAGCGGGCACAGCACGGGCAGCCTCGGTGTGCGGGTTCGCGTTCGCCTGGCCGCCGCTGGAATGCCAGAGGGCGAACAGGACGGTGACGAGCGTCAGCCAGCGGGTCATCCGGTTGCGCGGGACCTGGGTCAGCGCGACCCATGCGATCGCGGTGTACCAGGGAAACACCCACGGCGCGACGAGGACCCAGGCGAAGGTCAGGGCGAAGGGCGCCACGACCTCGCTGGGCTGATCGGAGGAGATCCGCTGGTAGATGAGCCAGGCGACCACGATCATCGCGATCGGCCAGAGGAAGCTGATGATCGTGCCCATAGCGTTCGGCGAGGCGCCGAACGCTTCTCCCAGGACCTGGAAGAACCACCAGGGCGACGGCAGGGTGACCCACTTAGAGCCGGCGAAGACCGGCTTCAGCGCATTCGTCCAGTGCTGCTCGAAGAGGCTGTATTCCAGGGCTATCGTCGCCAGCGCCACTGCGGCGATCCGGGCGGTGCGGACCCATTCGCGGCGCCGCAGCAGGGGCCACGCCAGCCCCAGCCCGATCAGCACCGCATTGATTTTTATCCCGCAGCCGAGGCCAATGAGCACCCCGACCAGCACGTCGCCCCACCCGCCGGAGAAACGGCGCGCCGCCTGGATCGCGCAGATCGCCGCCGCCGCCACGAACGTGTCGAGATGACCGCCGCCCACCAGCTGCTGGATCAGGACCGGATTCGCGGTCCAGAACAGCGTGGCCCGGACGGGATCGTCTGAGGTCTTCAGCAGCAGGATGCCGACGCCGATGAACGCGGCGCCGTTGAGGATCATCAGGATCCAGACTGTGGTGGCGGCGCTCAAGCCGCCGATCGAGGCGGCGAAGGACTGGATCCAGGTGGCGATCGGGCCGTAGACGGAAGGCTGCGTCTTCCACACCAACCCGATAACGCGGTAGTACGGGTAATAGGCGCGGTGGTAGCGCAGGAACTGGCGCGGGCTATGCGTGTACGCCCAGTACAGGTGGTGGCTCACTGCCGCGATGCGCCCGTACGCCGCGTAGCTGGCGGTGTCCGACGAGCCGACCGGGGTGAGGCATACCATCACCGCCACGATCGTCGCGCTGACCATAACCAGGTGCGTCGGGTTGGGGCGCCAGCCCTGGCTGTGCGCCCAGAGCATCCCGGCGAGCCCGAGGCACGCGAGAAGATCCCCGCCGTAGAGCATTACCCCCGCGATGACGGGGTCGTGCGTCAGCGGCGGCAGGAAATGCGAGAGCGGCAGCCGGATGTAGGGCAGCGTCTCGATGTTCGGCGCCATGGCACCGACGAGGATGCCCATCAGCAGGCCGACGGCAGAAACGGCGACGGCAACTCTGGGCTCAGAGAGCCTGCTCCAGGAGAGCTTGCGGATCACCGTGCTCATGACCCGCTCGATCGGGCCGTCCGGGCGACTGGGGCCAGGCCCCTCAGGCGGCCCCTGCGTTACCGGCCCGCCGGCCGGCCCGGCGGATCCGGGCGGGTCGGTCGGGTGGATGGATACCTGTGCCACCCGAGCCATACCTCCATTGACGGACCTGCGCGGCCACGGTCGCCGCAGGTTGGCCGCACCGCCCGGTCCCGGGCTCCCCGATGCTTCATTACTGATCGGCTGACCCTGCTTGCAAGTCTTCGCCCAGCGTAAGGCGGCACGTTAAGAGCCCACGCCACATTCGCATGAATCGTGCCGGCCGAACTCCGAACTTCCGAAGCTGCCCGATCAGGCAGTACCTATGCACCGATCGTGACAGATAGTCATAAATCAAGCACCGCTATCAGGTCAGCGATGCACCCGTGTGCCAGATTATGCGCATCGTGCCACCACCGCCGCCCGCGCCGGCATCTCAGCGCTGATGACACTCCCTATGTCAACCTCAGGCGGCGGTTGGTGTGACCGGTTGCCTGGCGAGCGCGGCTGCGGCACCG
>JBKQMG010000221.1:0-8907 GCA_052146815.1 Streptosporangiaceae bacterium
CCCGGATCATGGCCCGCAGCACGTCGGCCAGGGCGACGCGCGGCACGTCGAGCGTGACGGCGGCCGAGTCTGCCCACCGGGTCAGCTCCCGGTAAAGCCCGGGGCTGAGGTCGAGGGTGATCCGGACGCCGTGCCCAGGACGTCATAACCGAGATCCTCCAGCGCCTCCCGGGCGTAGGCGGTGGAGTTGGCGCGGGCCACGCAGCGGTTCAGCAGGACCGCCGAGCGGGCAGCGCCGACCGGGCAATGGCCGCATGGTCTTCCAGCTGCGGGGCGTCAATGATCACTACGTCATCCGGCCGGGCGATCTCGGGTATGCGGCGGTGCAGATTCCGGGACGGCAGAGCCACCATCCGGAACGGGAACGCCGCCTGCGGCGGTGATCCTGGCCCGTGCCTCGCTGAGGCTGGCCAGGACAAATGCTCAGAGCATATACACGCAGTATTGCAGTATCTACGGCACTACGGCAGGCAGCCGCGGGCGATGGGCGCAGGCCGGATCTGCGGGCCGTGCGGGAGGAGGGCCCTCGCTCGCCTTGGTTCCCCGTGTGGCAGCCCCCGCCGCGTCGGTGAGCGGGGGCGTTGACGCGCTTGGCCCACAGCCGCTGGCAGCTGAGCACATCCGGCAAGCGCCGGACCGCCCGCCCTGATGCATATCGAATAGGGCTCGCTACTATGCGGTAGCCGCGCCGCCCAAGCGGGTTGTGACAGATCCACCGGTGGCCGAGGGGCCTGAGCACGGCCGGCGAGGATGACTGACCGGTCGAACTGGGCGGCTACTTCCCGGCCAGCCGGTCAGCAAGCCACGATTCGATACCGCGGGCGGCGGCGGCCATGGCGGTCGGGAAGCGGGAAGGAGGTGAAGCCGTGGGGTACTCGGGGTAGACCCGGACGTCCACCTCGCCGCCTGCCGACGATAGCCGGGCCGCCGTCGCCAGGTTGTCCTCGAGCAGGATGTCCAAGGTGCCCACGACCAGCAAGGCCGGTGGCAGGCCACTGAGGTCGCCGTAGAGGGGGGAGATGTCGGGGTTGGTCCGGTCGGCGACGTTCCCCACGTAGGCCTCGATGAAGAACTCCTTGGCGAACAGCCGGCCGCCGGCCTCGGCCAGGCACTCGACCGCCGGCGGCCTGGGCTGGGCCAAGGAGCTGGTTAGTATGTCCCGGGCCTCCTGCAGCCCCTCGGGGGTGATCAGATCGGGCTGTGGCTGGTCGCCGGTCGTCGCCCCTGAGACGACGTTGAATCCCCGGCTCTCCTGACGCATGCCGCCAGCTCCTCGTCGATCAGCCGCTTCAGTCCGACCTCCGTGGCTCCTCCTCCTTGGTGAGGCCGCCGCCGCAACGCCTGCCGCCGACGTTCACGGACACATACTTGCTTATCTGCGCTGAGTCAGCGTCCGATCCCGGCAGGCGCGGACGAGCGCATTAGATGGATCCGGCGCGTCAGCAAATCCTCGGCACGGCCACAGAGCGTGACGTGGGTGCCGACTGAAAGGCCAGCATCTGGAACGCTTCCCCGGACGCGAGCGGTCCCATTGCGCGGCAGGCCAGCGGACGAATGGCTCCCAACGACGGCTCCCAAATGATCTCCATAGAGATCAACATCGCTCTGACCTGCTACTTCATGTGGAGCTAAGGGGACTCCAACACAGCTCAGGGGCACCGGGCTCGGGCGGTTCCATCGGTGGTGCACTGCGGGTGCTCGGACACGCGCAGCCGCCGCTGCTCCTGAATCGTGGGCATAGCGCCATTTCACGGTCAAGGACTCATTCAGTGCCGGCTCGGCGGGCGGATCAGGTGCCGTGGTAACGCGCGCCGGGAGCGTCAGGCTGGTGTGCGCAGTGTCCTGCCGCGGCCAGGCACTACCGACCAGCAGGCCTCGAGCAGCGCGCGGGCGAACAACTGCGGCGCGTTGATGCAGGCACCGTGGCCGGCGTCGACGTGGTGAACCGATGCGCCCGGGACCGCCCGGGCCAGCTCAAGCTGGCGGCTGGCTGGCACGACGCGGTCCTGGGCCGTGATGACCACTGCGGTGGGCACATCGACCTGGCTGATCCAGTTTTCCGAGTTGAACTCGCTGACGGCTTGCATGGCCGAGACGGCGGTAGCGAGAGTGGTCCGGCGCAGCTGGGCGCGGGCCCACCTGCTTGTTGCCGGGTCGTCAATGCGGCCCAGCAGCTCCGTGCCGAAAGCCTCGGCGCTCATCAGATGCAGCATCGGGTTCCATCGCAGGGCGGTGGCCATCGCCGGCACCACGCTAGCGGCCAGCTGCTCCGCCGGTGACCCGCGGACGTTGGCCGCGGTGGAGCACAACACCAGGCCGGACACCAGCGCGGGGTGCCGCTGGTACAGCAGTTGGGCCACCATGCCGCCCATGGAATAACCCACGGCGGCAAACCTGCCGATATCAAGGACACCGGCCAGCGCGGCGATATCGTCGGCGCAGTCCTCCAGCCGGAACCGCGAACGCAGGCGGATCCCGTCGCCGTGGCCGCGCAGGTCGGCGGCGACGACACGGAAATCACGTCCGAGCGGCGCGAAAACCTTCCCCCAATTAAGCTCGGCCGTGAACGCCACCCCGTGGATAAGCACGACCGTCTCAGCACCGCGCGGACCGGCGCACTCCCACACCCGCGTTGTCCCACGGCCAGGCAGCTCCACCAAGCCAGTAAGCGGCATCGCCGCTTCCCCTGCCATCCGGCATTCTCCTTTTCGCTGCGCGCCGGGCTCAGCCCACGCCCGGGCAGACCGGCCGCCACACGGCGTCGCGGACAGCCTGAGCCAGGTTCGCGGGATCGCAGGCGCCGACCTTGCCGGTCACCGCGGCGGGCACGATGGCCTCGGTGGCCATCGCTGCCGAACCCCGCCGGCTCGGCACGGCTGCCTCACCCCTGCTGAGACAACGCTGAAGCCATACGCCGATCCTTACCAGCGAGACAGGGCCGACGTGATCTGCTCGAGAGCCGACGGCTGCCAGAGCAACCGGTACCGGATTGAAGAACCGGCCGGCGACCGCGAGAGCCAGAGGACCAGCGGCCTTGGCGACCGAGTCAGCGACGGCCTGTGCCGCGGCGCATTCCCCTGAACGCGGCAGGCATGCCGTAAGAGAGGGGGGCGATGCGGTGGCCTGAGCGTTCCAGGGCCCGAAACACCCTAGCCCCATCGCCCCGCTGCGGGCACGTCAGGCCGATGGTGATCGAACACCATGTCCCTGAGGCCCCTGACCGCAAGGTCCAGCTCACTGATGGCCTCCTGGGCTGTCACGGCCGCCTGGTGATCGCCCATCAGCCCCACCATGGCTTCGAGGGCCAGTCCCGCCGAGAACAGCCGGCGCACCACGATGTCATTCAGGCCCGCGGCGATCCGGTCGTGACCCTCGGTCAGCAGCGGCCTCACCTCCGGCGGGCCGGCTCTTACAGCGGCGGGAGGACCGCGAGTCAGCCGGACCTCCGGCCCAGGCGGTGGCAGCATCGCCGCCGTCGTCGTGGGCACGCTGGATGATTCGCGCATCGCTAAGGCACCTTGGGTCCTATCCGGCCGTGACTGGCCATGCCGCCAGGGTCCAGAGCGACGCGGTACCTGCACCTTTGCGTTGGCCTGATGCAGGCTGTTTGCTGACACTTCCTAGAGCGAGCTTACGCCGGCGTCCTGTCCCTGGCGTCGGGTGCCTCTTCGTGGCCGTCGTCTCGGCGGCCGCGTTCTTCATGCTGAACCGCCATGCAGCGGCACGCCTGTGCGGTGCTGTTCCAGGTCACCGGGATTGACATCCCCGGCGCACGGCACAGCCGCAGCGGGCCGGCGATCCTCGCCGAGGCCGGCGGCACCGCCTGGTGTCATATCGCGCCGGTTAATCGCGCGGGGCCTGACCAGGCCCGGGCCCGGCGAGCGCCGCGGCCAGGACGCGGCTGGGCCTGCACCGGGCTGTGATCCCGGTATGGCCGGCCGCACGCGCCGCTGGCTGTCCGCGCGCTGCGGGGTGCTCAGCGCAGCCGGCGCAGGAAGGGATCCCTGGGCTCGGCCGGGCTGATCAGCACCCGCACGTCGACGCAGTGGGGGCGCCGTTAAGGACGAACTCCTCAGGGCGAAGTGACGGAAGAGTAACTTAGGTACCCTTGGCTATACGGGGAACTGGTCGATAATGCTCTCGTAGGTGTCCTGAGCGGAGCCGAGGGCGATCTCGGAGCAGATCTCCAGCGAGGTTCTGCTCGCGTGGCCGCTGTAGGGCTGGTAATGGTGTGGCCGGAGGGGGCCATCGGCGGCAATGCGCGCGCCGACTTGAGACACTTGCGGCGGGCCTCCCCCGGCAGCATCGTGCTCGCGCACGACGGCGGCCCGCAGCCGAAGGCCAACCCTTCATGCAGCAACACGATCGCCTGGTCTGGCCGATGACCGACGCCGGGTACACCTTCGCGACCGTGAGCGAGCTGCTGGCCGCCGGTGGGCAGGGATCCGCGGACGAAGTCCCCGGCAGGCCGCGTCCCGATAGCCCATAATGCTGGTAAGCGCGGCACCGTCAGCCGTCGCATAACCAGGGAGGGCGACCTGAGCGCAGACGCCGAGCCCAGTGTTTACGCTCTGCTGACCGACGGCACCACGATCGAGATCCGGCCCGCCCGGCCTGACGACCTGCACGCGGTGCGGGACATGCACGAAAAACTGTCCCCGGACAGTCTCTACCTGCGCTTCTTCAGCATGAGCCCGAGCGCGGCCGAACGCGAGGCGCACCGGCTCTGCCGTGCGCCCGCGCCGGACCACGCCGCACTGCTCGCCCTGCTGGACGGCGAGCTGATCGGCTGCGGCAGTTACGAGTGCGACGAGCCCCCGTCCCAGTCGGCCGAGGTCGCCTTTACCGTCGCCGATGACATGCGCAACCACGGCGTCGGCATGCTCCTGCTGGAGCACCTGATCTCGCTGGCCCGCGGCCGCGGCCTGCACGCCTTCACCGCGGAGACGCTGAGCGAGAACGCGCTCATGCTGAGAGTGTTCGCCGACGCCGGTCTGCAGGCGCACCGCGCCCTGGCCGACGGTGTATACGACCTCACCTTCCCGCTGCCCTCCGGCGAGGCCGACGTCGCCCTCGGCACCTACCGTGACGCGGTGGCCGAGCGGGAGCGGTCGGCCGATGTGGCCAGCCTGCGGCACGTACTGGCGCCGGCCTCGGTCGCGGTCATCGGCGCCAGCCGGCGGCCCGGCTCGGTCGGGCGGGCCATCCTGCACAACATCGTGACCGGCGGCTTCTCCGGCCCGGTGTACGCGGTCAACCCGGCCGCGACCGAACTGGACGGCGTTCCCTGCGTCCCGTCGGCGGCCGCCTTGCCCGAGGAAGTCGATCTGGCGGTCATCGCGACACCGGCGGCGGCTGTGGTCGGTATCGCCGATGAATGCGGGCGGCGGGGGGTCAAGGCGCTGGTGGTGCTCGCGGCGGGCCTCAGCGGTGCGTCCCGCGCGGAGCTGCTGGGCATCTGCCGTCGCCACGGGATGCGGATGGTCGGGCCGGCCAGCTTCGGTGTGGCCGGCACCAGTGCCGGCCTCGACGCGACGTTCGCGGGCCGCCATGCCAGGCCGGGATGCGCTGGCCTGGCGCTGCAGTCGACCGGTGGCGCCGGCTTCGCCCTGGCCGGGCACCTGTCGCGGATCGGCGTCGGGATCTCCTCCCTCGTCTCGCTCGGCGACAAAGATGACATATCTGGCGACGACATGCTGCTGTGGTGGGAGTCCGATCCGGCAACCAAGCTGGCCCTGCTGTACCTGGAGTCGATCACGAACCCGCCCAAGTTCGCCCGCACGGCCCGCCGTGTCGGCCGCAGCGTGCCGGTCCTGACCGTGATTGTGGGCCGGTCCATGACGGGCCGGCGCCTGGCTGGGGCTCGCGCCGCGGCAGCTACCCCGCTGCTCACCAGGCAGGCCCTGTTCGAGCAGGCCGGGGTGATCGCCACAGCGAACCTCGGCGAGCTGCTCGACACCGCGGTCCTGCTGGCCTCGCAGCCGGTGCCCGCCGGGCCCAGGATCGCCGTGGTGTCCAACACCCGCGGCGCCGTGGTGCTCGCCGCCGACGCGTGCGGCGACGCGGGCCTGCAGGTCGCCGGCCTGGCCGGGGACACTCAGCGGGCGCTCCGTGACCTGCTTCCCCGCGACGCCACGGTGACCGGGCCGGTCGACACCACCCTGCTGATCGGTCCCAGCGTCTTCCGTCAGTGCCTGGAGCTGGTCGGCGCCGATCCGGGCGTCGACGCGGTGCTGGCGCTGACGGTCACAAGCGCGGGCGGCGACCCGGTTCCCGAGGTGCCCGCGGCGCGGCTGCCCGTGCCGATCGCCGCTGCGGTGCTGGACCAGGTGGAGGTGGTCCGGCTGCTCCGGGGCCCGGGCGAGAACTCACCCGCCGTTCCGGCCTATGCCTACGCTGAGTCCGCCGCCCAAGCTCTCGGCCACGCCGCCCGCTACGGCATGTGGCGGGCGATCCCGCCGGGAAGCGTGCCCGATCTCGACGGCCTGCGCCAGGACCGGGCTAGGGATCTGGTCGCGGAATTTCTGGCCGGCCGGCCGGTAGGCGGCTGGCTGCCGCTGGACCCGACCGTGGAACTCCTCGGCTGCTACGGCGTGCCGCTGGCCGACAGCATCGGGGTCGTGACGGAGGACGCCGCCGTCGCGGCGGCGGCACGGTTCGGGGGCCCGGTCGCGCTCAGGGCGGACGTGCCCGGCCTGGTGCGCGCGCGTGGCGCCGGCGCCCTGCTGATCGATCTGCACGGCGCGGACGAGGTCCGGCGCGGGTTCCGCTCGCTAAAGGGGGCTTTCGGCCACCGGCTGGCCGGTGTCATCGTCAAGCCGATGGTCACGGGCGGCGTCGAGGTGATGATCAGCATGCTGCAGGAAGAGGCCGTCGGCCCGCTGGTGCTGTTCGGGGCCGGCGGTGCGGCCGCCGATATGCTGGCTGACCGCGCGGCGCGGCTCGCTCCGCTCACCGACTCCGATGCCGACGAGCTGATCCGCGCGATACGCGCCGCCCCGCTCCTGCTCGGGCACCCCGGCGCCCCCGGCGCTGATCTCGCCGCGCTGCGGGACATGCTGTTGCGCGTCTCCCGGATGGCCGATGACCTGCCGCAGATCGCCGAGCTCGAGCTGAGCCCGGTTTTCGCCCGGCCGGACGGCGTGCAGGCCGTCGATGCCCGGATCCGCCTTCAGGCCGCTGAGCCCGCGGACGCCCACCTCCGCCGGCTGCACTGACCGCCCGGCCATCTACTCGGGCCGGCCGCCTCGCATGACAGGCCCGCCGCTGGTCCGGGCCGGCTGGCTCAAACGACAGGCCGCCACCGGCTTGATGCCAGTCCCGTAGCCGCCGCCAGCAGGTCATCCCGGACCCGAAGCCCAGCTCCTGCGGCAAGAACTCCCACGGAATGCCGCAGCATAGAGCACGATCAGGATGCCAGAGAGAACCTTCCGGTCATCCAGCCGCTTCCGCCCAGGGTGATCCCCACGACGGGGGACGACCGGTAGCAACGGCTCGATCCGGGCCCATAGCTCGTCAGAGACGATCCAGGGAGGCCGGCTGGTCATCCCAGGCCGCGCGCAGCGTGCAGGCCATGTCGCCTCCTGCCCCGGTCACGGGAATCGGCCAGCCGACCCAGCTTCCCGGTCAGGATCGCCGCGGCCCCAGGCGCCCCGTGATTTCAGAAGGCCCGGTGAACCCTGGCTGAAACCTCGGTGCCGCGGAGGGTTTTTACGGGCTGGGCGTAACCCCCCTTGTCACCGCGAGGCGTCGTACAGGAGCCGCCCACCGGAAGAGAGCTGACGTGAATGCTGCCCCGGCCGCCCCGATGAGCGCGGTTCAGGCCGCTGAGATCCTCGATGCTCTTGCGGACGTCAACCGGCAGCTCGCCGCGCTGCGCGCCCAGGCAGCCATTGCCGTGCAGGGGGGTCGCCGTGCTGCTGGAGGGCCGCCTCGCGGAGGAGATGGCCCTGCGCCAGGAACCGCACCTGCGCCTGGTTAGGTAGCCTCGAGCGCGCCCCGCCAGCTACAGCCCCCGGGCTCAGGCGCACTGGCACCCGGCCGCCAGAGACCTGATGGCCCGGCGCAAAGCCGGCGGCGACGGCGGCCTGGAAGCCCTCCGCGGCTTAAAGCCTGTCCGACACCGTCTACGCAGCATTACGCGCCGGCGCCGGCGCGCTGACTGGGACACAGCATGGCGCGCCGTGGCGCCACAGTGGACCCGAGGGCGTTGAGCGGCGCTGACCTTCGGGGACCGGAGGGCCTGGCGGCGCGGAGCGGGCCGCACCTGAAGGAGAAGCCGCGCGAGCGCCGGTTAAAGGTTTGTTACGGCGGCGGTCCTATTCCGGCGGACTGCCGGATCCGTCCGGTACGGTCCGGCCGTGGCCCTTACCATCGGCGCTGAGGTAATCGTGAGCGACAGGACGTGCGCGGTCGCGAGGCGGTGCGACGGCCAGTGCGGCTGCGGACGGCCGGGTTACTTTCATCTCAGCGGCCACCATGACCGGCTGCTTCCCCGCGGTGACGCCATCACCGCCCTGCTCCTCGCCGAGCTGGAGGCCTCGGGCGAAAGCGATTCCTGCGAGGCCGGGTTCTACAGGGACATCCTTGGCCTCGTCTAGCCCGACTTTCCTAGATAAGTTGATCTTGGATGCGTTTCCGCAGGTGGGTGGACGTGCAGAGGGCCTTGGCGCCTATGACCTAACTGCGTGGTGCCCAGTGGTCCAGGCCGAAGATCTCGTATAGCTTGCGCTGGTCGTCGCTGAGTTCTGCGGTCCATGCGGCGGGCTTTGGGCCGGCCGCCGGTGGAGGGGTAGAGCAGGACGGTCTCGCCGATGCCAGCTAGCTTGCGGAGCAGCTCGCGCACGGACAGGTCCAGGCCGGCGCGCCCGGCCTGGCGGCGCATCAGGTGGGCGATCTGCAGGGCGA
>JBKQMG010000222.1:0-21594 GCA_052146815.1 Streptosporangiaceae bacterium
TTCGTCGTTCTGCTCGGCCAGGACCGCGCCGACGAGGCGGATGATGGCGTCGCGGCCGGGGAAGATGCCGACCACGTCGGTCCGCCTGCGTACCTCTTTACTGAGGCGTTCCCGGGGGTTATTGCTCTAGATCTGCCGCCAGACCTCGCGGGGGAAGGCGGTGAACGCCAGGATGTCGTCGCGGGCCTCGTCCAGGTGCGCCGCGGCGGCCGGGAACTTCGCCTCCAGCGCGGTCACGACCCGGGCATGCTGGGCGCGGACGGATGCGGCGCCGGGCTGCTCGAAGATGGTGCGCACCAGGGTGGATACCCACGGCTGGGCCGTCCTGGGGACGCGGGTGAGCAGGTTGCGATGGTAATGGGGGTCGCGTGCCCGCTGCTGCCTATGTCGTTTCGGCGCTGCATGGTCACGTTCTTCGGCCAGATCTCGGGCCGTACCCCGGGCGGCGGTGAACGGCCTTGGGTTGTCGTTCAGGCGTCGCGGAGACGGAGCAGGATCACGCCGACCAGCAGCGCCGCGGCGGTCCAGCCGGCGAGCACGCCAAGGCCCGCCCATGGGCTGATGGGCAGGCTGCGCAGGCCGGTGGTGGCCTGGATCGCCAGTCCTGCGGTCATCGGCGCAAGCTGCTCGAGGTGCCGGTGCCAGGTTCCGCTGCCGACCACCTGGCCCAGGATCGGGAACAGGTACAGCAGGCCGAGGATGATGCCGATGGCGGCCGCGCCGTCTCGCACCGCCGCGGCTATGCCGAGGCTGAGCAGCGCGATCAGGGTGAGGTAGAGCACCGAGCCGGCGGCGGCGCGCAGCACCGGCCCGGATGCCAGGGACAGGTCCGGGTAGCCATGCGCGGGGCCGATGCCGTGGCCAGGCAGAATCAGTCGTCCGGCCAGCACCGAGCCGAGCACGGCGACGGCTCCGGCGACCAGGACCGGGCAGGTGAGGACGGCCGCCTTGGCGGCCAGCACGGTGGCCCGGCGGGGCATCGCGGCCAGCGTGACGCGGATCATCCCGGTGCTGTATTCGCTGCTGACGCCCAGCACGGCCACGATGGCGATGACGGCCTGGCCGAGGTAGATCCCGGTCAGGCTGATCCTGGCGGGGTCTTCCGCGCAGTGCCCGGACGGGCATCTGACAGCCGCGGCCACAGCCGCACTCACGACCACCGTCAGCGCGACGGCGGCGAGGTGCAGCCAGCCGTTGCCGGGCAGCGTGCGTGCCTTCGTCCACTCCGCGTGGAGCGCGTCCCGCATGCTCGACCGGAGTGCCCGCGACATCTCCGCCGGGCAAGCCCGCTGCGCGGGCGGGGCCTGGCTCATGCGTCCCGCCTGCGCAGCAGGTAACCGGCCACGCCAAGCGCGAGGGCGGCCCAGAGGCACAGCACCGCGAAGCCGGCCCACGGTGCGAGCGGGAAGTACCCGTTCCCGGGCGTATAGCTGGCGTCGAGCTGCGGGTACCGCGGGTATGCCTGCTGGATGGAAAAGCCCGCGGCCGGGGTGAGCCGCAGCAGCCATTCCGCAGCACCAGCGGGCAGCATGCTCAGCGGCCCGGCGAAGAAGTACGGCAGCACGATCACCGCGATGACGGCGGTGACGGCCGCCGCGCCGCGCCGGAGCGCGGCGCCGATGCCCAGGGCCAGGACCGCCGCGACCGCGAGCAGCGCCGCCGTGCCGACGATCAGGCGGAGCTCGGTGAGCGCCGGCACCGGATACGTGGAAATGCCACCAGCATGCTGCTTCCGCTCGCCGGTGAGCAGCGCGATGTAGGCGGCGGGCAGCCCGACAAGGAAGGTCACCGCGCCGAGCACGATGGCCTTCGCCGCGAGTACCCGGCCCCGCCGCGGGCTCGCGGTCAGGGTGACGCGGATCAGGCCGCGGCGGAACTCGGCGGTGATGAACATGGTTGCGACGACGAGCACCGCGATCAGCCCGGCGAACGTGCCGGCCTCGGTGTCCGCCACGGAGCCGGCCGTGCCGCCGTTGCCGCCGGGCAGGTCCGGGGCGATGTCTCCCGATCCGGTCACGGTGAGCGTGCCGCCGGATTGGCGGTACCCGCCGCCTCGTGGCTGGTTACCCGGGTTAGGGCCGGCGCCGATGCTGGTGCCGCGCCACCGGCTGCCAGGCGATATGCGCTGCAGGGCGACGCGGTCGAAGGCAGCCGTCGCCTGGGTTGACTCACCGCTCGCGCTGGATCCGCTGGCCGACTGGCTGGTCATGTTAGAAGAACCTGGGGACGCCGCGAACAGCCCGGCCTGGACGGTGGCCGACAGCCTCGGCAGGGTAGCGATGCCGACCCTGGTCCAGTGCGCGCCGTCGGCGGACTCGTAGCCGGTGATGGTGTCACCCGCGCGGGTCAGCCGCAGCCAGCGGGGCGCCGTCTCAGAGACGGCGCCGCCCAGGCCGGGCGTGTCCCGGGTGTAGTCCCACTGCATCCGGACCCCGTGGCTGCCGGTGACCATCATCGCCGCGTAGGCCGACCCCGGGCGGGTGCTCTCCTTGATGATGATCCCGGCCTTCGACCACGGCTGCAGCGCTGAGGCCGCTCGCTGGCCAGGGTTACTTCCCGGCGAGTACGAGCCGGTCAGCGAGGTCACCCGGACGGTGATGCTGCCCGTAGGACCCATTGGCTGATGCACGAAGTAGAAGCTGTCGGTCACTGCCTGGCCGGCCGGCCCGAGCGTCAGTGCGCAGCCCGGTCCGCCCGGGCCTGGCTGGCCGTTCGCCTGCATGCCGCCGCACTGGCCGCCGGGGATGAGATTGACCACGATGATCAGCAGGCCGCCGACGATCATGCCGATGACCCAGCCGCGAACAGTGCGGAACTTGGTCCACTCGGCGTGCAGCAGCTGACCGAAGCTGTCACGCTCAGCGCGGACCGCATCGCCGGGCAGCGTCAGCATGGCAGTCATCGCGCGACCTCCTGCGCGCTAACCGCGGATGGCCCGCTGGCCGGCGTTCCGCCGTGCCCGGCCGGCCTGGGAGGACCGGCCCCGGCATCGGCTGCCCGGAACTCCGCCGCGTCGCGGGTGAGTTCCAGGTACGCCTGCTCCAGCGTCGCGTGGTGCGCTGACACCTCTGAGAACGGCACCGCCTCGGCAGCCAGCAGCGAGACGACCTTCTCGGCCGCCAGCCCGGACACCGTCAGCGTCCCGTCGCCGTCGGCGGCCACGATAGCCCCCGCGCGCGCCAGCACCGCGGTCGCCTCCGGCACCGAGCTGGTGCGCAGCATGACCCGGTCACCCGAAGCCGCGGCGAGCAGCTCGCGGGTGCTGGTATCGGCGATTACCTTTCCGCGGCCTACGATCACCAGGTGATCGGCCATGTCCTGGAGTTCGGTCATGAGGTGGCTGGACACCAGCACGGCCCGGCCCTGCGTGGCCAGCGACCGCAGGAACCCGCGCATCCAGATGATGCCTTCGGGGTCCATGCCGTTGAATGGCTCGTCCATCATCAGGACCGGCGGGTCGCCGAGCAGCGCTGCCGCGATGCCGAGCCGCTGCCGCATGCCCAGCGAATAGCCGCCCGCCTTCCGCCGCGCCGCGGAGTGCAGCCCGGCCTGCTCGATGACCGCATCGACCCGGCTGGCGTTCAGGCCCTGGGAGTGTGCCAGCCACAGCAGGTGGTTGCGGGCGGACCGGCTGGGCTGCAGCGCGGCCGCGTCCAGCAGCGATCCGACGCGTGTTAGCGGCTGGTGCAGCGTCTGGTATGGCCGGCCGCCGACTAGCGCGGAGCCCTCGTCGGCCGCGTCCAGGCCGAGGATCACTCGCATCGTGGTGGACTTGCCCGCGCCGTTGGGGCCGACGAACCCGGTGACCTGCCCGGGCTGCACGGTGAACGTCATCCCGTCCAGGGCAACGGTCGGCCCGAACCGCTTGCGCAGCCCGTTAACTTCAATGGTCGCGTCGAGCATGCGACAGTCCTCTCCAGGTTTGTGGTCCCCGTTTCCACAATGGTTTGTACGGCACCGCCGGTGTCAGCACGGTGTCGGCGGCTGACACCTGCCTGACACCGGTGACCTGGCATTGTCTGGCCCAGGTCACGTAGCCTCACCGCAGCGAAGGATCACGGGCAGGTCATGAGAGTGCTGGTAGTAGAAGATTTCGAAGTGCTGGCCGAGGCGATCGGGACCGGGCTTCGGCGCGAGGGCATGGCCGTCGACGTCGTTCTCGACGGGAACGCCGCGCTCGAGCACCTGGCTGTCACCCGCTATGACGTTCTGGTGCTGGACCGGGACCTGCCCGGGGTGCACGGCGACGAGGTCTGCCGGCGGCTGGCGGCTGACCGGTCGCCGACCCGGATCCTGATGCTGACCGCGGCCAGCACGGTCAGGGACCGGGTGGACGGTCTCGGGCTGGGTGCCGACGACTACCTGCCCAAGCCGTTCGACTTCGCCGAGCTGACCGCGCGTGTCCGTGCCCTGGGCCGCCGCACCGCCGCGCCGCTGCCCCCCGTGCTGGGGCGCGGCGACGTGACGCTCGACCCGAGCCGCCGTGTGGCGTTCCGCGCCGGGCGGCGGCTTGATCTCAGCCCGAAGGAGTTCGCGCTGCTGGAGTGCCTGCTCGCGGCCGGGGACCGGGTGGTCTCCGCCGAGGAACTGCTGGAGCGGGTGTGGGACGAAGCAGCCGACCCATTTACCACCGTGGTCAAGACAACGATCCGGCGCCTGCGGGCCAAGCTCGGCGAGCCGCCCGTGATCCGCACCGCCCGCGAGGGCGGCTACCGGATCGGAGAACTGTGATGACCGTGATCCGCAAAGCGCTCGCGGCGGTCCGCACGCACTGGCGTTCGCTGCGGCTGCAACTCGCCCTGCTCTATGGCGGAGCCTTCGTGGCACTGGGCCTCGCGCTGCTGGCCGTGTCGGGCTTGCTCGTGCGCAGCGCGTCCCAGAGCGTGAACGGCGGCAGCAGCACGTCACGGAGTTTCTTCAGCGGCCGCGCGATCGACCTGCGTCCTGCGCTTGTTTTGCTTGCCGCAGTGGTCGTCGCCGTCGCGCTCGGCTGGCTGATCGCCGGACGTTTCCTGCAGCCGCTGCGCACGATCACCAGAACCGCGCGGGACATCTCGGCCAGCAACCTGAGCCGGCGCCTGAGCATCACCGGCCGCGACGCCGAGTTTGCCGAGCTAGGCGAGACGCTCGACGACCTGTTCGCGCGGCTGGAGGCCTCGTTCCAGGCACAGCGGCATTTCGTCGCCAACGCCTCGCATGAGCTGCGCACCCCGCTCACGGCGGAACGGACCGTGCTGCAGCTGGCGCTCGCCGACCCGGATGCCACCGTCGTGACGCTGCGATCTGCCTGCCAGCAGGTACTGGTGCTGGGCGATCAGCAAGAACGCCTCATCGACGCCTTGCTCACCCTGGCCAGCAGCGAGCGCGGGATCGAGGAGTGGCGGCCGTTTGATCTTGCCATGATCGCCGGGAAAGCCATCATGGACTGCCGTCAGGAGGCCGAGCGCCAGGGCATCAGCATCGACGCCACGCTGACCGCGGCCCCGGCTGTCGGCGACCCGCAGCTAGCCAGCAGCCTGGTCGCAAACCTGGTCGACAACGCCATCCGGCACAACCTCGACGGCGGCCGCGTCGAGATCTCCACGGCAGCCACCGGCGGACAGGCGATGATCGCGATCGCGAACACCGGAGCATTGATCCCGCCCGGCCAGGTTGACAGGCTCTTCCAGCCGTTCCAGCGCCTCGGCACCGAGCGAGTCAGCCATACGCACGGGAATGGGCTGGGCCTCGCCATCGTCCGCGCCATCGCCGACGTACACGGCGCGGCGCTCACAGCGAACGCCCGGTCCGAAGGCGGCCTCGACATCCATGTGAGCTTCCCCATCTCACCCGCGAGACCGCCGGCCGCGGAACACCAGCCATCAGCAAAGCAGTGAGCCCGGCCGCGTGAAGAACATAACGACCAGATATGCGCGCCTCAGCGGACAGCTGCGCCGAGGCCGAGGGCCCATGCAGAACGGCGGGTCGGCGCGCGGCCGTCGTCGGCAAATCAATCACGCTCTGCGATCGGCATCGCACGGGACGCGCGCATGCACTGTTTTGCGCTGGCGAGTTCCGGCGGCTCGTACCTCAGCACCTGGTGACAATGCCGGACCCGGCGTACGCGACGCGCTGGGTGATCAGCTGGTCAGGCGGCGTGGGCCTCGAAACCGACGGAGCCGAGGTCGTGGCCGGGGGTGAGGCGGACATCGGCGTCGAGGGCAGCCGCCAGGCGCCGCAGCAGTGCAATGGTGGGCTCGGTGCCGCCTTCTTCGATGCACTCGACCTCGTCTGTGGTCATGCCGACGCGCTGGGCGAGGTCGGCGACGCTAAGGCTGAGGGCGACCCGCCGGTCATAGACCGCCTTCCCAAAGGCCAAGGCCTCGCGGATCGCGATCCGCTCCGGGTCATCGGCCGGGGCTTCAGGGCGCGTCCAGCGGGTGTGGGAGCCGCTCATCACACCTGCCTCTCGTAGGTCTGCACGGCGGGTCCGCGGTGGTCACGCTCGCAGTCCTGCTGCGTCCGGACCGCCCGGTCGATCTGCCGCTGGTCATGCTGGCGGGTCTTGCGGAATACCGTCAAGAACACGATCGTGCCGTCAGGCCTGCACCAATACGTTACCCTCGCGGCGACCTGGTGAAGCCGGACGCGAAGTTCCCACACCGCGCCTTCCAGGTGATCAGACCAGGGGCCGCCCAGCCCGGTTCCCTTTGCTGCGAGCATGCCCCACACCTCATCGACCCGTTTGAAGTCGCTGTCGCTGAGGCTGTCCAGCCAGTCGCGGACCTCAGGCTCCAGTTCGAAGTGGTACAGCTCCCGGCTGTCCCGGCTGTGCTCGCTCACGCGGCCACGGTACTGAGAACCACAGACAGCGTGACGGGTCTGGGCACGGGGACGCCAGCATCTACGGGCGGAAGTACCACGCGGGGCGCCGACCCTCGCGCGGCCACGACACCCGGCTTGACCCGCATACCGCAGCATCGCGCCCGGACCGCCAGTTCAGTGAACTCCCATGCGCACGATTCGAGGGCGTGAACGCCTTCGCTCAGGCCAGTCCGGGGGATGCTTGACCAGGCACAACAGCTGCGGCTGATCGCGGCGGCGGGACCGCCCGCACCTCGTAACTGAGACCGCCAAAAGAGACCAGGGAAGCGCGAGGCACCAGTCAATCGGCTACCAAAACCGGCGTTCTTGCAGGTCAAGAGCGGTGGAGGTGGGATTTGAACCCACGGAAGGGTTGCCCCTTCACACGCTTTCGAGGCGTGCGCCCTCGGCCACTAGGCGACTCCACCGGGGCCGAGCCTACCTGAGGCATGCTGCTGCCGCGCGCCGACGGCCAGGCTTGCGCAGGTAGCCAGTCCCCCCGGCATCCGGGCAGGCCCTGGCCCGGACGCGCCCGCTACCGCCGGCGCTCGAAGAAGGCGCGCAGCAGTGCCGCGCAGTCGTCGGCGAGCACCCCGCCGATCACCTCGACGGGCGGTCCGAGGCGGCGATCGCGCACCACGTCCCACAGCGACCCGCCCGCGCCCGCCCTGGCGTCCTCGGCCCCGTAGACCAGCCGTCGCAGCCGGGCTGCCGTGACCGCGCCCGCGCACATCGTGCAGGGCTCCAGGGTGACTATGAGTGCGCAGCCGTCGAGCCGCCACCTGCCGAGCGCGGCGGCCGCCGCGCGGATGGCGACAATCTCGGCATGCGCGGTGGGGTCACGGTCAGCCTCGCGGCGATTGCGGCCCCGGCCGATGACCGCGCCCGCGGCGTCCAGCACGACCGCTCCGACAGGCACGTCAGCATCCGGGCCGCTGTCGTCGCCGGCCGCCGCCGCCAGCGCCAGGCGCATGGCAGGCTCGAACGCGGCCGCGTAGCCGCTGCTCACCAGGACGTTCCCGCCATTTGCGGGCCCGTCACCTCAGGGCTTGTCACCTTAGGGCTTGTCACTTCACGGGCCGAGCGCCTCGTCCAGCGCCCGCTCCATGGCCGGGCCGAAACCGAGCCGCCAGGCCAGGCTGGTCAGCACCTCGTCGGGATAACGGTCGAGGTCGCCAGACAGCGCGCCGAGTTCCATCTCGTCCACGCCCAGATCGGCGAAGATGGAGAGGTCACCGGCCGGCAGCACCTGGTCCAGATCCTCGTCGAGCGGCACGGGCAGATCCAGATGGCTCAGGACCTGCCGTGCGAGGGGCCAGTCGACGGAGGCCGTGAGATCCGACAGGAATACCGACAGCTGGCCGCCGACGACCCGCAGGGCGACGAAGAAGTCGTCCTCGACGGCCGCGAGCCCGATCGTGCTGCCGATGCTGGGCTGCTGCCGCAGGGCCAGGATGAAGCCCTCCAGGTTCTCCGTCAGCGCGGGCGGAAGGACCCCGACCTCCCAGACGTCGTCCTCCTGGTAGACGACGACAGCGAAGTCGCTACTGGTCACATCGGTCATCATCACCCCAACGGCGCGGCTTTCCCGGATCGAATGGTGTCAGATTCTTCCGGCCAGCGTGGCTGATCCGCGCCAGCGCGATCAGCTACTAGGATCGGCGTGTCGGCGTTCAGCCGGCGTCGTGGGATACGTCGGCAAATTCCGCTGACGGTCATTGGTCAGAAATTGACGCTGGGCTATGCTGATCGCAACAGCCGACAACGGCGCAGATGGTTACTGAGCGTGATGTCGACAGCGACCGCGGGGAGGTGAACTGATGTTGAAGAAGCTCCTCTCTTGGGGCATCGTTATCTTTATCTTGTTCTACCTGGCCACCCAGCCCACCGCCGCGGCCCACGTGATGACGAACATTCTTGACGGGCTCAAGTCGATTGGCCGCTCACTGGCCACATTCTTCAACTCCCTCTAGCGCCATGAGACAGCAAGCTGGTGGCAGGCCAGGGCTCGTAGCCGTAGACCGGTACCTGCTGCCCAGAGAAGTTCAGGTCGCCACGGTGCGGCGGCATCCGGCTGTCCTGATCCCCTCGGCGGCCATGGCTCTCGGCGGCCTGCTGGTGGCCGGCGCGTTGACCGCCACCGTGCTGGCGCACCAGAAGGCGCTGCTCATCGTCGTCTGGGTTCTCTGGCTGTTCCTCGTCGGGCGGCTGCTCTGGAAAGCATTCAACTGGGCTGTCGACTACTTCGTCGTGACGTCTGAGCGGATGCTGCTGACCTCCGGCCTGCTCACGCGCAAGATCGCGATGATGCCGCTGAAGAAGGTCACGGATATGACCTTCCAGCGCTCGACCTTCGGCCGGCTGCTCGGGTACGGCGAATTCATCGTCGAGTCAGCCGGTCAGGACCAGGCCCTCAGCCACGTCGACCACATTCCGTATCCAGAGCAGCTTTACCTGCTCGTTTGTGGGATGATCTTCCCGGACGCCGCAGAGAAGGACGACGACGGCCTCGAGGACGACTTCAGCACGATGCTGGATGGCGCCGACATCGGCGACACCCGGGTCGACGACAGCTGGCTGCGCCGGAACAAGACCGGCCGTGACGAGCATGGTGCCGACGAGGACGACGACCTCTAGTTCTCTCAGATCTCAGCGGCGGGCCCCTTCCCGGGGGTTCATGCGGCCGGACGAGTAGCACGAGATCCTCCGGCTGCATGAGCCTGTCCAGGGACCGGCCCATGCAGGAACCGCGTCTGCATCAATGCGGGCGCCGGTTCTACCAGGCGCCGGTTCTATCGGGCACCGGCTGACGCAGCAGGACTTATGCTGAGGCCAGCGGGCTCGGCGGACCTTTCTGGCCCTCCAGCCTCAACGGCCACGGCAGCGCGGAGAGGTCACCAGGTGGCGCATTACCAGCTTCGGCATGACTGCCCTGCGCGCCAGGCGGCAGGCCGCGCCGGGCCAGCCGGGCCCCGATCCGCCGCACGCCCATGAGACGGCGCGCGCCTGCCAGCCAGCCAGCCAGCGGCAGGCCGGGGCTGGTCTGGGTAGACCGGTATCTGCTCCCGCGCGAGGTGGCGCTGGCCACGGTGCGCAAGCATCCCGCGGCCCTGGCTGCCCCCACCGCGCTGGCCCTGGGCGCCCTGGCCGCGGCGGTGCTGCTGAGCCAGATCATCCCGGCCCACCAGCATCACGTACTGGTGGCGGTGTGGCTTCTGTGGGCTGTCCTCGCCCTGTGGTTTGTCTGGAAGGTGCTCAACTGGTCGGTCGACTACTTCGTCGTCACCGACAACCGCATGCTCCTGACGTCGGGGTTTTTCAACAGAAATGTCGCGGCCGTGCCGATGACAAAAGTGACGGACCTGACTTTCCAGCGCTCATTTGCCGGCCGGCTTTTCGGGTTCGGCGAGCTGATCGTGGAAACGGCCGCCCAGGACCAGGCCCTGAACCATGTTGACTACATTCCGGCGCCCGAGAAGCTTTACCGGATGGTCTGCCAGGAGATTCTCTTCCCCGGCCACCGTTACGACGAGGCCGACGAATAGCGCTCCGGGGCAGTTCACCGGAGGTCGCGGCGGGTGGCACGCGCTCGCCCCTGACCGTCCGCCCGCCAGGGCGCGGCTGCGAAACAGGGAGCCCGCGCGATGTGCGCGGACTCCCTGTCACAGCGGCGGAGGCTCGGGGATTTGAACCCCGGATGGGCGCGAACCCAAACCGCATTAGCAGTGCGGCGCCATAGACCGGACTAGGCGAAGCCTCCTTATGGCCCAGACGGGCAAGGCCCTAGGTTACCGGTACCGACGCGACGGCGGCAAAGCCGCCGCCTGAAGCGGGCCGGGTTCCTCAGCGGGCCTCGACCACAGCGTAGTCGCCGCGCGCGTACGCCTCCCGGATCCGGGTCTTGGCGAACTTCCCGACGCTGGTCTTGGGCACCTCGCCGATGAAGCACCAGCGCTCGGGCAACTGCCAGCGCGGCACCCGGTTCTGCAGGAACTGGCGCAGGTCCGCCGCGCTGGCGCCCGCCCCGTCAGCGAGCACCACCGCGGCCAGCGGGCGCTCGCCCCACTGCTCGTCCGGCACGCCGATCACCGCGGCTTCGGTCACCTCCGGGTGGGCCATGAGCGCGTTCTCCAGCTCCATCGAGGAAATCCACTCCCCGCCCGACTTGATGACATCCTTGGCACGGTCGGTCAGCGTGACGAAGCCGAGCGGGTCGATGCTGCCGACGTCCCCCGTCCGCAGCCAGCCGTCGCGGAACTTGGCCGGGTCATCGTCGCGGAAATACGCGCCAGTGATCCACGGACCGCGGACTTCGACCTCGCCCACCACCTCGCCGTCGTGCGGCAGCGGCTTCCCGGAGTCGCCGATGAGCCTGGCCTCGACCTGGCAGAGCAGCCGGCCGGCCGTGTCGCGGTAGCGCCACGATTCCGCTTCGGGAACGCCGGCCGGCGGGTGGGCGACGCTGCCGAGCGGCGAGGTTTCCGTCATGCCCCAGGCCTGGACGATCTGCACGCCCAGTTCCTTCTCGTAGGCCTCCTGCAGCGCGTGCGGGACGGCCGATCCGCCGCAGGGCACCATCCGCAGCGAGGTGAGATCACCGCCGTGGGCGCGGACGTGCTGCAGCAGCGCATTCCAGATCGTGGGGACCGCGCCGGCCACCGTCGGCCGCTCGGCCTCGATCAGCCGCACCAGCGGCTCGGGCTGCAGGAAGCGGTCGGGCATGATCAGGTCCGCGCCCGCCATGACCGCCGCATAGGGCAGGCCCCAGGCGTTGGCGTGGAACATGGGCACCACCGGCAGTACCCGGTCGTGCTCAGAGATCCCGAAGACGTTGCCCATGCAGACGGCCATCGAGTGCAGGTACATCGAGCGGTGGCTATACACCACGCCCTTCGGGTGGCCAGTGGTGCCGCTGGTGTAGCACATGGCGGCCGCCGACCGCTCGTCCACGTCGGGCCAGTCGAACACGGCGGCCTGGGCGGCCAGCAGCTCCTCAAAGGAGTGCACCGGACGGCTCTGGGCGAGGCGGTCCGGGTGGGAGGACCCCGTTTCGCCTGAGACTGCTTCTTCGCTGTCGGCCACGATGATGTGGCGGATCGTCGGCGCGTGCGGCAGGACCCGCTCCAGCAGGGGCACCAGGTTGCCGTCGACGATGACGACGTCGTCGCCGGCGTGGGTCGCGATATAGCCAATTACCTCCGGTTCCAGCCGCAGGTTCAGCGTGTGCAGCACCGCGCCCATGGCGGGGATCGCGAGGTAGGCCTCGAGATGCTCGGCGTTGTTCCACATCAGCGTGGCGACCCGCTGGTCGGAGTCCACGCCGAGCGAGCGCAGGGCGTGCGCCAGCTGAGCCGCGCGGCGGCCGGTCTCGGCGTAGGAGCGGCGGCGGGCGCCGCAGGTCGTCCAGGTCACGACCTCATGGGCGGCCTGCGAGGTCGCCGCGTACCGCATGATCCCGGTCACGGTCAGCGGCACGTCCATCATGGTGCTGCGCACGATAACCCCCTGCTCCCGACGGCGGCTCCGCCGCCGCCGCGGCGGCTTCATCCCTGGGGGGATAGTGCCACGCGCGCGGCAAAACGTCACTCCCCGCCGCTGCGCAGAGCGGCCCCTAATCCTCGAGCAGTTCGGCGTCGATGCGCAGCTTCGCCACTGCTCGCGACACCGTGCTCTTGACCGTGCCGAGGCTCACGCCGAGCACGTCGGCGACCTCGGCCTCCGTCATGTCCTCGTAGAACCGCAGGACGACCGCCGCGCGCATCCGCTGCGGCAGGCGGTCGATGGCACGCCGGAGCGAATCCTGCAGGTCACTGTGGCCCGACGGGTCGGCGATCGGCTGGTCGGGGATCTCGTCGGTGGGGAACTCCTCCAGCCGCCGGCGGCGCCACCAGGAAATGTGCGTGTTCACCATGGCGCGGCGCACGTAGCCGTCCAGCGCACCCCGGTCCTCAATCCGGTCCCAGGCCACGTAGGTCTTGGCCAGCGCGGCCTGAACAAGATCCTCGGCGTCGGCGAGGTTGCCGGTCAGCAGGTAGGCGGTCCGCAGCAGCGACCGGCTTCTCGCGGCGACATAGTCGCGGAAGCCGTTCTGCTCCCCGAAGTCATGACCGGGCCCGGCCAGGTGACTGACAGCGTCCCCCGGTGATTCCCCCGCCGCGCCTGCGCGCACTTCCGTAATCATGCGATCGCCCCCCGACGCTCACACCTCAACGGTACCTAACAGCAGCCAGTGAACGAGAATCTGCCCCTGTAACGGCGAGTCCCCGTCAGGCAGATGACTGAGCGAGGGAGACGCCGGAGCCCGGCCCGGCGCACGAATCCGCTGGAACTCGGACCAAAAGATCGCCAAACCGCTTGACGGATGACGCCATGCAATTGCATGGTCAGGTGCTGGGCCCATGCTCAGGGGGAGGGTCGATGCTGGACCTGCGTGAACGGCAGGCGTGCTGTGACCGCTGCCCGCACGGCGGTGGCTCGGCCGGCGAAGAGCGAGTAGCCCGCCGGCGGCTGCTCAAAGCCGCGGTCTTCCCCGCCCAGGACAGCGCCGCCCAGGAGGCGCCCGCGGACGCGTTAGGCGGCCAGGCCGCGGCCGCCGACCAGCGAGCGGGCCGTCCCGGCTTTCCCGACGCCGGGCTTCAGCCGCGTGCGGTCATCGGCACGATCGTCGACGTCAGCCCCCAGGTGATCGTGATCGGGGATGACCAGGGCGAGCAGCGGTTCACGCTGATGGCGCAGGCCTCAGCGTGGCGCGGCGGGCAGCTGGAGCCGTCGGCGCTGCGCCTGGGTGAGCAGGCGGTGATCCGGCTGACCCCCGGTCAGCGCAATGTGGCCGACCGGATCTGGGCCGGGATCGGCCGGGTGACCGGGACGATCATCGAGCACGGCTGCGACGGTCTCGTGGTCGATGAGGGCATGACGCGCAGCAGGCAGCTGGTCGTCATTCCGGCCCGGGCGGCCGGCCGGATCCAGGTGCGCTTCCCCAGCCTGGAGCCCGGCTACCTGCTCGACGTCATCGGGATCCGGCACCCCGGATGGCTGGAAGCGCTCATTCCCGCGACATCGCAGCCGGCTTACCGGTCTGACCGGCTGCCCGCACCGCCGCTGCTGTCCGGGCACGTCCCGGACGCCATCAGCGGATCGGCGACCTGGCACGACTCGGGCGGCGAGCCGCACGGCGTGCTGGGAGTCGGCTACCCGGCGCTTGACCCCGCCGGCGGGTGCGCGGAGGACTCGGTGTGCCCGCAGCCCAAAGGCATCACCCGGATGCCCTACCTGGCGGTCGGCAGCGTCCTGCGCATCCGCAACGACTGCACGGGCATCTCCGTCAGGCTGCCGGTGACGGGCTGCGCCCCAGTCGCGCGCTTGTTCAACGACCGGTGCGTGACCTGCGGAACGTCACCGCGCGGCCGGGTCGCGGACCTGACCCTCGCCAGCTTCGTGGCGTTCGGCGGCGAGCTGGAACGCGGCTGCTTCAACGCGACGATCACGATTGGCCGCTGACCATGCTGCTCCTTGCGGTGCGCGAAGTGCAGGTGCCGTTGCTGTCGGCGATGCTGCTGGGCGGCTGCGTGGCCAAGCTCTTCCGGTCGGTGCGGATGGGGTCCATGGAAGCCGGGTTCGGCCCGACCGCGCTCTTTCCGCTGCGCGTGCGCCGGCCGGTCGGGATCACGATGTGCGCCATCGAGTTCGGCCTGGGCGCCGGGCTCATCGCGACTGCCGGCCGGTTCGGCGCCGGCTGGCCGGCCAACGCCATCCGGCTGGGCGCGGCCGTGCTGTTCCTCGTGGCCACCTGCGCGCTGCTCGAGCTTCGCGACAGCCGGCCTGACGTCGGATGCGGCTGCTTCGGCGAGTTCAGTACGGCACCGGTCAGCCTCCGGACCATTGCCCGGGCTGCCCTGCTGGCCGTCGGGGGCGTCGCCACGATCCGGCTGAAGCCCCTGATGATCCCCCGCGGCGGCGCTGACCTGATCCTGCTGCTCGCCGTCCTGGTCGCCGAGCTCGCCGTCCTCGGCGCCCTGTCCCCTGAGCTGGGCGAGGCCCTGGTGCGCCTGGGCTATTCGGAGCCGTGCGAGCTGCGCGTCCTGCCCGAGGAGACGACGCTGGCGTCACTGCGCCGCAGCGCCCAGTGGCGCAAGCACGCCCCTGAGGTCACCAGCGACGTCCCGGTGGACGTGTGGCGGGAGCTGTGCTGGAGATACGCCGCCTTCGCCAGCAGAACCGGCGGCAGGGACACCGAGATCATTTTTGCCGTCTATCTGCGCCCCCGGCGCCCTGCGGTCCATTCCGCGCTGGTCGACGCGGTTACCGGCGAGCCGGTGGCCTGGCCGTTGCCGGCAGCGGTCCCGGCCTGGCGGCGCTGGCTGCCCGCGGCCGCCTGGACGAGTAAGCGCGTGCGCACCGGGCTGTTTCGCCCGGCCACGCGGTCCGCGAGCACCGTCTCGCCGGTAAGCACGCCGCCGTCCGTGAGCACCGCGCCGTCGCTGCGCGCCGGGCCGGCCGTGACCACCGGGCCGCATTCCCATGTGGCGCCCCGTTCCCGGGCGGGCTCACGCGCGCTCGCCCGCCGCGCAGCGCTCACGCGGCCCGGTGACTTTGCCCGGCTGGGGCGCCGCGCCGCGCTGACGATGCGGCTGCGCGCCCGCGGCCTGCGTCGCGGGGGCGCCGCGCCGGACTACGCACCTCTGCTGGCCGGGCCGGTCACGCCCGCGGAGCCGCCGGCGCCCGATCTGGACATGCTCCCGGCGCCGTCAGGTGCCGCGGCAGCGCGCAGCCAGGGCGGACACTGATATGCCCTTCTCTAAGCTTCTCTAGATCTGGCGCTAGATAGGCGAAGACACCGGCAGAGCACCATAGCTGCTCGGTCGGCGCCGGCGGCCTGGCGCGTGTCTCACACCGGCTGGGCGCGCAGGAAGCGGCCGAAATGCGGCACGGTGAAGGCGATCAGGCCGCGTTCCGAGCTGTAGATGAGGCCCTTCTTAATCAGGCTGTCCCTGGCCGGAGAGACGCTGGACGGCTTGCGGCCGAGCTCGTCGGCGACCTGCGCGGTCTGCACCGGGTCGTCGCCCAGCAGGGCCATGGCGCGCATGTACTCGCGCTCGGCGGGCGTGGCCCGCTCGTACCTGCTGCCGAAGAACCCGACCGCCAGCTCACTCGCGGCGATCGGGCCCGCTACCCGCACATCGCCGATCGTCACGGGGCTGGCCGCGGCGACGTCCCAGGTGACTTTCCCGTAGGCCTGCACGAAATAGGGGTAGCCGTCGGCCGCCGTGTAGAGGGCGTCGAGGGCGGCCGGCTCGAAGTCGGCGCCCTCGCGGCGGGCCGGCGCCAGCAGCGCGACATCGGCCGCGTCCCGGTCGAGACGGTCGATGCGCACATAACGGAATAGCCGCTCGGAGTAGCTCTTGCTCGCCGACAGCACAGACGGCAGGTGCGGCAGGCCCGCGCCGACGACGATCAGCGGGCCCCCGTTCTGCGACAGCTCATGACAGGCCGCGCAGAGTGCCGAGATGTCGGGCGCCGGCACATCCTGCATCTCGTCGATGAACAGCGCGATGCCCACGCTGAGATCGGCGGCGACCGAGGCGGCGTCAGTCAGCAGCTCGGTGAGGTCGATCTCAAGATCACCGGAATCGGCGCGGCCGTGCGCCGCGGGCACGTCGATGCCCAGCCGGCTGATCTGCGCGCCCTTGGGAGCGGTCGGGTCGCGTGCAGCGAAGGCCTTGAGCACGCCGAGGAACTGGTCAATCCGGTCAGGCGCCCGGTGCCGCGGGGCCAGCTCGCGCACCGCCATGTGGAGCGCGTTCGCGACGGGCCGCCGGATCGACTGCTCGGGCCGCGCCTCGATCTTCCCCGTGCCCCACAGCCGCTGCATGGCCATAGAGCGAAAGGAGTTCAGCAGGACGGTCTTGCCGACGCCGCGCAGCCCGGTGAGCACCATGCTGCGCTCAGGCCTGCCGCGCGCCACCCGCTCGAGCACCACCTCGAACTGACCAAGCTCTCGGTCGCGTCCGGCCAGCTCGGGCGGCCGCTGACCTGCCCCCGGCGCATAAGGATTGCGTACTGGATCCACGCCATAGAAGCCTATGGGGGGATCTAGCGCGTTCCCTAGATTCGCTTAGAAAGCACTCGCCGGCGTGTCGCGTTCTGCGGCTTTCGTGATGAGGGCGGCAGAACGCGGTAACCGCGCCGAGGGAGGTTCTCCCCTCGGCGCGGCCCGGTCAGCGGAACATGCGCAGAGCAGGCGGCGCATGATTCCTGCTGCGCAGTTCAGTGGAACAGGCGCAGGGTGTTGACCGCATCGTCGACGTAGTAGATGCCGCGGCCGTGCGGCGCCACCGCGAGGCCGAACAGGGCCCCGTTGCCGGGCGGGCTGCCCGCGCGATCGAGGAACCGGGTGGCGATCTGGGCCCCGGCCGGGGTGGTCTCGACAATCTTGCCGTTGCCGCCGTTGACGGTCAGGACGTCGCCGCCAGGCGCGATGGCCAGGCCGAGCGGCGAGCTGAGCGCGCCGCCCGCGGTGACGAGTGCGCCGGTTCCCGCGCTGGCGTGGCGTCCGAGCGCGGCCGGGATCGCCCGGACTGAGTTCTCGGCCGTATCGGCGACATAGAGCGTGCCGTGCCGGCCGAGCCCGACGCCCGTCGGGCCGAGCACGAAGGCCGCGGCGTTGGTCTGCTCGGCGAAGCCCGAGCCGATCTTCGTCACGCCGCGCAGCACCGGCGCCCGGTGGCCGGGGAAGCCTAGGTTCAGCCGCAGCACGGTGCCGCGGTGGACGACTGCGCCGTGCCCGGCCACAGCGCCGTTCAGGACGTTGGTGACCAGCAGCGCGGCGCGGCGACCGTAGCTGACCGCCGTCATGTCCCACGGCCCGTTGATGCCGTGCCCGGCGATGGTCTCCCGCACCCGGCCCCGGCTGTCGAGGACGAGCAGGCAGCCAGCCCTGGCCGTCGCGGCCATGCCGTTGGCGGACGGGAGGCTGCCGACGACGACCCAGCCGTGGACCACGGCCAGCGCCGTCGTCAGCCCGATGCCGCCCGGGCAGGCCCCTGGCAGCCCGGACTTGGCGACGCGAGCGAACTGGGTCACATGGCCGGCCGGGGAGACCTCGACGATCGTGCGGCCGGTCCCCTGCAGGTTGGCCTTGTCGTTGAAATTGCTGACGAGCACGTCGCCGCGATGCAGCCGCCCCTGGCTGCGCCGGACCACGGCGACGCCGTAGGGATTGAGGTCACCGTTGCCCGGCACGGTCGAGGCAATGGTGGTGCGGTGGTGGAAACGCCCGAGGAACGGCGAGTGCGGGCTCGCGAGCGCCGGGGACGCGACGGAAAGCCCTGCTGTGGTGACAGCCGCGCCGGCGGCCATTGCCAGCACGGCCGCGCGCGGTAGGCGAGGTACTCGCATGAGGATGCTCCTTTCGCTGGAGTACGCTGGCGCAGCGCACGCGGGCGTGCCGAAGCCGGGCCCCGGCATGCTGACCGGTGGCTTGGCCGGGTCCGCACCCGCTGCTTCCCCTAGTACGGGAGCGAGGCAGCCGGGGTTCAGCCCGAGCGGCAGAAAGATTGCGCGCAGGGACCGCGCGAGGCTACTTCTGACGCCCTGATTCGGCTTCGTTAAGCCGAGCCAGGAAGGCGTTGTAAGCGGCGAGATGCTCGTCGTCGTCGATGCTGCGCCGCGACCACTCGGCGGCAGCCGGAGCCGGGGCGGCGGCCTGGCCCGCGGCGGCATCGGGGCTGCCGTCCGCGCCGACGCCTCCGCCGCCAGCAGCCGGGCCTGCTGCGCCGGGCGACTGGTGGGAGGCGACGAGCGCCGCGAAGCTGGTCTGCCGGGCGCTCTCCAGCCAGCCGTGCCCGCTCGCCGCGCCGCGCTCGTCTGTGCTCCACATCAGGTAGACGAGCATCATCAGCCCGAACATGATGGCGTCGCCGCCGATCCACATCACCGCGCCACCCAGATGCAGATCCTGGACGGCGCCGGGCGCCCAGGACGGGCGCGGCCCGGTCGGCACGCCGGGCGTGCCGGCGTTGCCGTAGCCGAGCACCAGGCCGGTGAAGGTATCGACGGGCATGATCAGGACAAGGATGACGAAGCGCATCGGATAGGAAAGCCGCCACCGGATGGGCTCACGGCCGAGCAGTGGAAGGAAGAACAGGTAGCCGACAACGAGGAAGACCACATGCTCAGCGTTATGCAGCGCCTGGTTGCTCTCGACGAGGTTCGCCACACTCGTGAGATGGGCGACCATGACCGCGAGCGTGTAGGCCAGGGCACCGAAGACGGGCCAGGTCAGGAAGCTTGCCAGCCGGGAGCGGACCGCGCGCTTGGTCCATGTGTGCAGTGGGTTCCGGCTGGCGTGCATCAGCAAAGTGATCGGCTCGCCGAAGATGAGCAGCGGCGGCGCCACCATGATCAGCATCAGGTGCTGGACCATGTGGTCCCAGAAGAGGACATCGTCATAGGCCCCGATGCCGCTCTGGGTGGCGATCACGATGGCCGCCAGGCCCCCGAGGAACATCCCGGTCCGCCAGGCCGACCAGGGCCGCACCGGATGCCGGCGCGCGACCCGCATCACGCCCCATATGTAGAGGACGGCAGCCACGGCCACCGACGCGGTGACGACGGGCACGAAATGCCACTGCGTGAACACGGCCTGCCAGCCGAACGGGGGGAGCATGCGACCGACCTCCTTCACTGGCGAGCCTACTCACCAGTCAGAACGCTCTTTCCGACGCATCCGGCGTCCCGGCCGCGCGCGGCATCCAGGACTGGCGAGTGGCAGCCGCCTGCCCGCCCGGTAAGTCCGCACCCGGCCGGCGAAGCGCCTCGGGCAGCATCGGACGCCAGCGAGGTATGAGAGGCTGGGATGTCGGGCTGCGGAAAGCGGCCCGAGGTATGTACGCGGACCAGCGGCGGACCGGGCGACCTTGCCACGGCCGGGGTTTGTGTGATCCGTGGCCAGGAGGTTCGCCTAGTGGCCGATGGCGGCGGTCTTGAAAAGGGACCTAGCCCTCGCGCCGTGATCAACTGGCTATGCCCAGATCGACGGCTCATCGCAGTGCGCGTGAGTGGCCGCTCGTGACCCTCGGTTCCCGCTCCTTCTGGCACGGATCTGGCATGCGCCCGAACCCAGCGGCCCGTTGCTGCCCTGGAGGCGGCGGATTACCGTGTCATGGCAGCATCGTTTCCCGTCAGGAGTGGACGGTCGGACGATGAGACAGCCCTACTTCGCCACCCACGGTGTCGGCGTGCTGTATTTCCTGGTCCTGGTGATCTGGTACGCGCGGAGATCATCATGTTCTTCCGGCAGCTGCAGTGGCGCAAGGGGGCCATCCGCATCGCCCAGCCGGGATTCTAGGTGTTCTTCGGGATCAGCGTGATCGTCGCCGTCACCATGCTCTACCTGGCTCCGGCGATCGTGCCAGCCGCGGATATCGGGCATCCCGTCATCGCGTTCGCCGTCGGCATGGTCCTGCTGGCCTCCGGCGTGACGGTGCGGCTGTGGTCCTTCTGGACCCTGGGCCAGTACTTCACCTTCACGGTCAAGGTCAGCCCGGATCAGCCGGTTGTGACGGCAGGCCCGTACCGTGTGCTCCGGCACCCGGGATATGCGGGCGGCCTGCTGGCCATGATCGGGTTCGGCGTGTTGTACGGGAACTGGGTCAGCTTCGCCGTCATCGTCGTGCTGTGGTTGGTGATCATCATCTGGCGCATCCGCGTCGAGGAACAAGCGCTGCTGGCCGCGCTCGACGACAGGTACCGCAGCTATGCCGCGCACCGCAAGCGCCTCATCCCGCTCCTCTGGAGATCCGCAATAGAACCAATTCCTACTCCCCCCGTTCCCTCGCAGGCGCCAAATCCATGTGAGTGGTCGCCGCGTCTAGGGTCGGCGTCGCCGATCGCGTGCGACGGCCCCGTAGGGCCGCCCTAGACGCGGTGGCCGCGAGCTGGACAATTGGGAGCCGAGGAAGACGGCCCCTGCTGTACCTGGCCACTGCCTGTTTGAGTCACCTTGATCAGCGTGCCCCCGGTGAGCGGCCCGCTCCTGCCTGAGTCGGGCTGGGGTCGGCTGGATCTGACGACCTCGGAACCGCGCGCTGGGCAGAGCTGGACGAACACTGGGGACGCCCGCGACGAGCGGGGCCTTATTAAGCACCGCTCGACCGACGAGGTGCGTAGCGTGCCGATTCCGCCTGTACTCGTGAGCATCCTCCGCGAGCACATCCATACGTACGGCGAGGGAGCAGAGGGCCGGGTATTCCGAAGTGGCCGTGGCGGGCCCTTGCAGGAGACCGCCTGCGCAAAGGTGTGGCGAACCGCGCGGCAGGTAGCGCTCACGCCAGCCGAGGCAGTATCCCCGCTGGCCCGGCGTCCGTACGACCTTCGGCATGCGTGCGCCTCGCTGATGCTCAATGCCGGTGGCCCGGCCACCGAGGCTGCCAGGCGACTCGGGCACAGTGTGGCGATGCTGCTGAAGCGGTATGCCAACTGCATCGATGGCCAGGAGCTGGCCGCCAACGAACGGATCGCGCAGGCGCTGGAGGATGGCGGTGTATGAGAGGCTAGGAGCCGACGTCGGGCTGCCCAGCCGGGGGCCTGGCGTCGAGGCTGCGGACCAGTCACGGACCAGTGGGCACCAGGCTAGCCATGATCCGCGCGTTACCGCAGCTGGGAGGGTTCGCCTAGTGGCCGATGGCGGCGGTCTTGAAAACCGCTAGGGCGTTGACGCGTCCTCGTGGGTTCGAATCCCACACCCTCCGC
>JBKQMG010000223.1:0-33303 GCA_052146815.1 Streptosporangiaceae bacterium
GGCGGGCCCGGAGTACCGGGCCCGCCGCGCTGCGCGTGCGTTACTTCTGCGCTGAGGTGGCCTTCTTGGCCGGGGCCGCGGTCAGCGGCGCGGTCACGTGGAACACGTCCTCGGCGAACTTCCGCTGGCTGGCCAGCAGCTGCTCGGCGAAGTTGTAGGCGCTCCCCACGAAGTCCTGCGGCTTGGGCAGCTTGTCGGCCATCGGCAGGGTCACTGGCGGCAGCGCTGATGTCATCGGCTGGATCGCGTCCGTCCAGGTCTTGATGGCCTCGACGGTCATTTCCTGGCTCTTGCGGACCGCGTCCAGAATCTGGCCTTGCAGTTCCTGGCTGGCGGTGGTGTAAGTCTCAGTCATATCTTCTCCCTGTTCATCGGCGTCTCAGGGGCTTCCGTGGCGTCGATGCTAAGTATATCAAGCATTTGATTGATTTGTCAAGCAATGCGGCGGGTGACCCCAGGTGCCTCCCAGCCCAGGTGCGGAACCGCATGCCGAGGGCGAGCCCGGGCCTGCCGTGCGAAGTATTGCCGTAACGGCAAAGGTGATCTAGCGTGCACCGCAGGGGAAACACTTTCCATCGTGTACACGGTGGGCGAGTACCCCGAGATTGTGCTCGTTTCTCACTGCCCTGGACCTCGGCGGTCCTTATCTGGTCTTCTATGAGCCGAGGCGGGATGGCAGTAATTTCTTCCCCGAAGGTATCTGCCCTGGGGTCCGTGCCCGCTGCGCATGGTCCGCCGGGGCTGCGCAAGAGCCTTGCCGGGCTGGATGACGCGGAGCTGCTGGGCATCGTGGGGTCCCTGCCGCCCGGCCACGACCGCCGGGATGCGGCATGCGAGCTGCTGGTGAGTCGTCACCGGGGTCTCGTTCGCGCCTGCGTGCACCGGTACCACCTCGCCCCTGGCTTGGCCGAGGACCTCATGCAGGTGGGTTACGTGGGCCTGCTGAGGGCGATCAGCAATTTCGATCCGGCCGTCGGCAGCAGCCTGGCCGCCTACGCGGTGCCGTGCATCGCCGGCGAGATCAAGCGGCACTTCCGGGACAAGCGGTGGCCGGTCCAGGTTCCCCGGTCAGTGAAGAGCCTGCTGCTCCAGGCCCGCGATGCAACCAGGGAGCTGACCCAGAGCCTGGGCCGCACGCCGACCGAGTCCGATGTGGCCGCGCACCTGGGTGTCACTTGCGAGCAGCTGCGGGAAGCCCGCCGGGCCGAGACGGCCTTCGCACCATCGTCGCTGGACACGCCGCTGGCAGGCCAGCCGGGCACCGCCACTCTGGCGGACCTCCTCGGCGAGGATGATCCGCAGCTGGAACACATGCTCAGCATGCAGGCCGTCGCATCGCATTGGGGTGAACTGGCGCCGCGCGAGCGGAAGATCCTGCTGATGCGCTTCGGCGGCGAGATGACGCAGGCGCAGATCGGCGACCAGATCGGCCTCTCCCAGATGCAGGTCTCCCGGTTGCTCGCGCATGCGCTCGAATACCTGCGCCTGCGCATCCTCGGCCAGCATGAAACCGCGTCCGAGCGGCCTGAGCGGCCCGCGCCGGGAGAGGTCCGCATACCCGACCCGGCTTTGCGGATGGTCCTGACGCTGGCAGCCAGACGCACGGGCAGGCAGGCTCCTGTGCGGCCTCGGCCCTACTGATCGACTGCGCGGCCGACGGAGACCGATGATTGATGGCGGCTGCCAGATCACGCATACTGCCCGGCTGTTCGCGCCCAAAATGCGTCCGTGGTGTCAAAGCGCGGCTGCCGTTATGTTGGTGGTGCTCCTGCGAAAGCGGAATACTCCTGACTCGAGTGAGATTCCTGAGTATCGTTGCAGCTTGGAGAGCTAGTGACCTAGCCGGGACCCGCCTTGCTGCGTCAGCAGGAAGGCGTTCTTGAATGTTCAGCGTGGATCTGAGTATCCGCGAATCCGACGCTCACGTTGTCGTCGAGCTGCGCGGAGAGCTTGACGTAGCCGACGCCGCGGGCGTCGCGGCTGCGCTCGCCGGCGTCCTCGCCCGCCCCCGCCAGGCCGTCGTCGATCTGGCCGGGCTGACGTTTATCGACTGCAGCGGCGTGACAGCGCTGATGCAGGCGTGCACGCGGGCCCGGCGCGCCGGAGGTGATCTGCTGCTGGCCGCTCCTTCGCAGCAGGTGCTGCGCGTTCTTACGCTCACCGGCCTGATCGATCAGTTTTCCGTCCATCCAAGCGTCGCCGAGGCGGCCGACAGCGCTCGACGCTCCCGGCCGGCCGTGCAGCCCGATGCCGCTGGGTCATCCGTCCTGCTGCCCGCGGAGTGATCGCACAAAGCCCGGGGCGCTAGTCTGACGTTCGTTGCCAAAGGCAGCATGCGCAGTGAGGAGAAGGCGCCGCAGCGCCGCGATCATGGATGAGACGCCTCATCGCACGAAGGTCATTGTCTTTGACCTTGATGACACCCTCGCACCGTCCAAGTCGGCGGTTGAACCCTCAATGGCAGCGGCGCTGGTGTCCCTTCTGCGGCGCCTCCCAGTCGGCATCATCTCGGGCGGCCGATTCGAGCAATTCCGTACTCAGGTCCTTGATCGGCTGAGCGCTCCGGAAGAGACCCTGGGCCGGCTTCATCTGATGCCGACGTGCGGCACGCAGTACTACACCCGGCAGCAAGGGGCCTGGTCGCAGGTCTACTCGGAAGACCTGTCCGCGGCAGAGAAGGCTCGGATCAAGCAGGTTCTCCAGGAGGCGGCAAGGACCCTCGGCTACTGGGAAGACAACCCGCGGGGAGAGATAATCCAGGACCGGGGCAGCCAGGTTACCTACTCCGCCCTCGGGCAGACAGCGCCGCTTGCGGCCAAGGCCGCGTGGGATCCCGGCGGGACGAAGAAAAGCTCGCTCGTGGCTCATGTCGCGCCATTGCTGGCTGACTTCGAGGTGAGAGGGGGCGGGTCAACGTCAGTCGATGTCACGCGCAAGGGCATCGATAAGGCTTACGGAATTAGAAAGCTAATGATTCAGCTGACCGCGGCTCCCGATGAGCTCCTGTTCGTGGGTGATCGGCTTGACGAGACCGGGAACGACTATCCGGTATTGGCAGTGGGCGTGCCCTGCGTGCCGGTTACATGCTGGCAGGATACGCTTACCGTGATAACGCAGTTCAGTGCATGGTGGGATGGGGCCGCCATGGCACCGGCATTCCGAGTCATATGCAATGGGTGCCCCCATTCAGCAATGTCAGGAAACGGGCACTGATAGCAAGTACTCCCGTTCCCGGCAGGACCTCGTCGCTCGCTGCGCGGCGAAAGCCAGGCGCCGCTGCGGGCTCGGCTCAGCTCGTGGGCATCCCTGGCGCCGTGCGTGAAGATCGCTGGCAGCTTGTGATGCCGACCTGAGTGATCGGGAGTACGCTCAGCATGCCGCTCGGGACCCCGGTGGCCCGCAGGCCATTACCAATCATCAGCTTCCCGGCCAGCCAATTTTCCGCAGGACGGCCTTTTGCGCTGCCGTCCGCAGGTTGCCTCGCGTTGCTGCCCCGCAGCCAGTCGTATCGTCTTGCCGGCCCTCGGGATGACCTTCCCGCTGCGGCCATCAGCCACGGATTCGTCAGCGAGGACAACATGACCGAAGTGCCAGCACCCCGTCCGGCCGAACGCGTTGAAAAGCCATGGGGGTACGAGGAGATCTTCGCGATCGTGGAGGGCCGCTACATCGGCAAGATCCTTCATGTGGCCAGCGGCGAGTCGCTTTCTCTGCAGTGGCATCACGACAAGGACGAGACCATTCTGGTCCTCTCCGGCCAGGTGGTGTTCGACGTCGGTATCAGTGAAGACGATCTCCGCGCGGTTCCAGTGGCGCCGGGCGAGGCGGTACACATGCCGCCGCGCCTGCTGCACCGTGTGCGTGCGCTGTCCGACGCCGTTCTCGTCGAGGCGTCCACTGCCGTGCCCGGCTGGCGGGAGGACGTAGTGCGACTCGAGGACCGATACGGCCGTAGCGGCACCAGCGCGCCCTGAGCGAGAGCCCGGCCGGCTGCCGCACGCGGAGCAAGCCTCGGAATCCGGTCCTCGACCGCCGTCCGGGCGCGGGCTTTTGGTCCGCATGCATGTGTCGTTTACACCGTAGGTCATCACCGTAGACCTACAACCGTTGACAGGCTGCCCGACTCGGCGTTGACTGGTGCCTGCACCACACAGCAGGCCACGCCGGGACCCCGCGGGCTCGAAGGAGCGATCCTCCCAGGAGCACACGGAGTCACGATGCTGATGGTCGGCCTATGAATGCCTGCCCTGATCCCCGGGGTCCTTCCCGCAGGATCAGCTGTGCCTGCCGCTCCGGCATGCTGCCGGAGCCGGATTGCTTCTCACCCGGCATCTCGCTATCGCGGTCCGTCGATCTCTTACGCCCGCGTCACTGCTGATCAGCGTGATGCCGAGGCATGCCCCGGGGCGCCTCGCCCGCGACCAAATCGGTGCGCTTACCTGCGGGTGCCCGCATCCGCCTGACCGGCGCAATGAAGTCGGTCATCCCCTCGAAAGCCAATGCGCTGAACCTCCCCGGCCTCCAGCGAATGAACCCAGCAAGAAGGAAAGACGATGAAGTCACGAATTCTGTTGGCCGCAGCCGCCACGCTGACCCTGGGCTTGGCCGCCTGCGGCGGCGGCGGCAGTGCGGTCTCCGCTAGCAGCGCGGCCGACGCGCACGGCCCGATCAGCATCTGGTACTCCAACAATGCCCAGGAGGTCGCCTGGGGCGAGCATATGGTCGCTTCCTGGAACAAGCTCCACCCGAGTGAGAAGGTCACCGGGCAGCAGATCCCTGCCGCCCAGTCGTCGGAGGAGGTCATCGGTGCCGCGATCACGGCGGGCAGCGAACCCTGCCTGATCTACAACACCGCTCCGGCAGCAGTGCCCACATTCGAGCAGCAGGGCGGTCTCGTGCCACTGAACGACTTCCCCGGTGCCGTCAGCTACATACAGGCGCGCACCGGTCCCGGCGCCAGCGTGTACAAGTCGCCTGACGGCAAGTACTACCAGATGCCGTGGAAGTCGAACCCGGTCATGATCTTCTACAACAAGAAGATATTCGCCAAGGCCGGCATCAGCACCAGCAACCCGCCGTTGAGCACTTACAGCGAGTTCCTGGCCACCGCCAAGAAGGTCGTGTCCTCGGGAGCGGCGAAGTACGCCATCTACCCGGCGCCAACGAGCGAGTTCTACCAGTCCTGGTACGACTTCTACCCGATGTACGCGGCCGAGACCGGCGGAAAGGAACTGGTCGAGAACGGGAAGTCAACGTTCGCCTCAGCGGACGGCGACGCAGTCGCGGCATTCTGGCAGAAGCTCTACGCCCAGAACCTGGCGGGCAAGGAGAGCTACACCAACGACCCGTTCGCCGATGGCACTGTGGCGATGGCCATCGTCGGGCCGTGGGCCATCGCCACCTACCCCAAGATCGACTGGGGCGTGGTGCCCGTACCGACCACGACGGGAAGCCACGGAGACCAGGTTCCGACCTTCAGTGATGCCAAGAACATCGCCATGTACGCCTCGTGCAAGAACCGCGGGACCGCATGGGACTTCCTCAAGTACACCACCAGCGCCGCCGCGGACGGCAAGCTGCTGGACATGACCGGGCAGATGCCGATGCGGCAGGGGATCCAGCAGCTGTACGCGCCCTACTTCAAGGCAAACCCCGCCTACAAGGAGTTCGCCGCGGAGGCAGCCCATGTGATCGAGGTGCCCAACGTGCCGAACTCGATCGAGGCCTGGCAGGTCTTCCGCGACGCCTGGTCGAAGTCGGTCATCTTCGGCAAGGAGAGTCCCGACACGGCGCTTGCCGCCGCCTCCGCGCAGATCAACAAGCTAGTCGCAGCGAACCAGACGCCGTGACCGGCGCGCCATGACCAGCATCACATCTCCCCGCCCGAAATCCCCCCCGCTGCAGGGGGAACTTCGGCCCGGCACGCGTCCGTCCGGGAGGCAGCGGCTCACCCGTGCTGCGTTCGGGCGCCATCCGATCGGGATGATCTTCGGCGCACCGTACGCCCTGTTCATCGCGTTGCTGTTCGCCTACCCCTTGCTCCTGGCAGGGTGGATATCGTTCCATAGTTATTTCTTCGCCGCGCCCGGCGTGAGCGTGCCCCGGCCGTACGTCGGGCTGGCCAACTACCGAGCCGTGCTCGACGACCCAGCGGTGCGCCAGGCGTTCCTCAACATCCTCATCTTCCTGGTCATCAACGTGCCGCTCACGGTGATGCTGTCGCTGCTGCTGGCGACCGCGCTCAACGCCGCCATCCCGTTCCGAACCTTCTTCCGCACCAGCTTCTACGCGCCGTACGTGACAGCCAGCGTGGCGATAGTCGGGGTGTGGCTGTTCATGTTCGGCGCCGGCGGGATTGTCGACAACGTGCTCGGGCCGCTGGCGCCGAGTCCGTCCTGGCTGGTTAACCAGACCTGGGCGATGCCGTCGATCGCGATATACGTCACGTGGAAGGGGATGGGAGTCTTCATCCTGCTGTACCTGGCCGCGTTGCAGAATGTCCCGAAGGAGCTGTACGACGCCGCGGAAGTGGACGGCGCGTCGTGGTGGCACAGATTCCGGTCAGTGACCGTCCCCGGCGTCCGGCAGGTGACCACGCTGGTCGCCATGCTCGCGATCATTACCGGCGCGAACCTGTTCACCGAGCCCTACCTGCTGACCGCCGGCGGCGGTCCGAACGGCAAGTCCACCTCGCCGGTGCTGCAGATCTACCAGACCGGCATCGAGCAGAACCGTCCTGACTTCGCCTCGGCCCTAGGAATCGTCCTCGTCATCGGAGTGCTTGCGATTACCGGCCTCCTGTGGCTGGTGCAAAGGAGACAGGCATGACCCCGACAGCCGGCGCCGGGCCGGAGGTGACCTCCGCAGTCATCGCTGCGCCTGACGATGTCCCGGGGATCGAACCGCGCGTCCCGCGCTCGTGGTGGCGCCTGATCGTGCTGCTCTTCGGAGCACTGGTGTTCCTCTTCCCCTTCTACTACATGATCGTCGGATCGCTGCAGAAGACCGCGAACACCTCCCTGAGCGGCATCGTGCCACAGCCGGGCAACATCACCCTGCACAACTACGGCCAGATCAACGCCGCACTGAGGCTGGGCAAGGCACTCATCAACTCCGGCATCTTCACCGGCGGCGTCCTGCTGGGGACCCTGGTGTTCGGCGTGCTGGCCGGATACGCCCTGGCGCAACTGCGCTTCCGCGGCCGCGGGCTGCTGTTCGCCCTCATGCTGCTGCTGCTGATGGTCCCGTTCCAGCTGCTGATGATCCCGTTGTACGTGATCATCGTGAGAAACTACGGACTGGGCAATTCCTACCTCGGGATGATCGCGCCGTTCTTGATCAACTCCACCGCCGTTTTCATTTTCCGGCAGTATTTCCTGTCGGTGCCGAAGGAGCTGTTCGATGCCGCCCGGATCGACGGCGCGAGCGAGCTGCGCGTCCTGACCCGCGTCGCGCTCCCGCTCGTCCGCCCTGCTGTGCTGACCGCAATGCTCCTGACCTTCATCGGGCCGTGGAACGAGTTCCTGTGGCCGTTCCTGATCACCAAGGAGCAGGGCCTGCAGCCACTGGCGGTCGCCCTGGCCAACTACATCAGCACCGGCTCGTCGGTCGCGACGAACCTGTACGGAGCGATCATGGCCGGAGCGGTCGTGCTCGCGCTGCCCGCGGTCGCATTGTTCGTCATATTCCAGCGGTACTTCGTGTCCCCCAATATCGGCTCCGCCGTGAAAGGCTAACCGTGCCAGACACCGTCACGACGACCGTGCCCTACCGGCTGACCCGGCTGGGCGCGCTCATGTCCGCCGAGCCGGGCGCCGAGTTCGAGGCGGAGGGCGTACTCAACCCGGCCAGCGGGCGCAGCCCGGACGGCAGGCTGTGGCTGCTGCCGCGCCTGGTGGCCGCCGGAAACGTGTCCAGGGTCGGCATCGCGGAGGTCCTGGTACGGGCCGGCCGGCCGGCCGGAGTGCGGCGCGACGGCGTCGTCCTCGCCCCCGATGCGGGCTGGGAAAGATCCCACGAGCATGCCGGGGTCGAAGACCCGCGCACGACCTGGATCGCGAGCCTTGGCGTGCATGTCATGAGCTATGTGGCCTTCGGGCCGCTGGGGCCGAGGCCCGCCCTGGCCGTGTCCGGCGACCTGCGCAGCTGGCGGCGCCTCGGCCCGGTGCATTTCGAGTACCAGCCGGAGCTGGACGCCGACCTGAACCTGTTCACGAACAAGGACGTCGTGTGCTTCCCCGAAGCGATCCCCGGCCCGGACGGCCGGCTCGCCTACGCCATGCTGCATCGCCCGACGTGGGACCTCGGAGCGATCGTCGGCGGCAGCGACGTCTTCCTGCCCGCCGGACTGGACGACCCGCGGCCTGGAATCTGGATCTCCTACGCGCCGGCCGATGCGGCGCGACAGGACGTGCGAGCGCTCACCCACGTCCGGTCGCACCGGCTCGTCGCCCTGCCCGAGTACGACTACGAGGCGGTCAAGATCGGTGCCGGGCCGCCGCCGATGCGGGTGAAGGAGGGATGGCTGCTCATCCATCACGGCGTCTCGGGAACCCTGGCCGAGGGGTGGGGCCCGCAGCGTCAGGTGCGGTACAGCGCCGGTGCCATGCTGCTCGACCCGGATGATCCCGGCACCGTCCTGGCCCGCACCCCCAGCCCGCTGCTCGAACCGCTGACAGCCGACGAACGCGACGGTGCCGTACCCAACGTGGTATTCCCGACGGCCATCGAGGAGATCGACGGGCAGCGGTTCGTCTTCTACGGAATGGCCGACTCCAGCATCGGGGTCGCCAGCCTGGACAGGATGGAGGCAACATGAGCCGCCGACTAACCGCCGCCGCCGCCGGCCTGCTGGTCGCCGCGAGCATCGCCATTGTCCCGGCCGCCGCCGCCGCCTCGCGCCTGCCACTGGCACCGGCTGCGTCCGCGCCACTGACCAACCTGGCGCACCTGGACTTCCTGACCACCGCCGTCACGCCGCCGCCGCAACCCGGGCACACCACCTACCAGCTCAGCAGCGATCCATCAGTCGGAGTGCTGTGGGTCTACGCCAACTATCTGGCCCCGGGCAGCTACCAGGTCACCGGCGGCGGCACCTATGACGCCGCGAGCAACACCTACGGACAGGGCGCCTACGACGCCGACGACATCTCGCGCGCCGCAGTCGTCTATCTGCAGCACTGGATGCAGTTCGGCGACCAGCACAGCCGCGACGAGGCCTATCAGCTGCTACGCGGGCTGACCTACCTGCAGACCGCGTCCGGGCCCAACGCCGGCAACGTCGTGCTGTGGATGCAGCCCGACGGGAGCCTCAACCCCACGCCTACCCCCGCGGACTCGCCGAATCCCTCCGACGCGGGTGCCTCGTACTGGCTGGCCCGCACCATCTGGGCACTCGGCGAAGGCTATGCAGACTTCCGCGGCACCGACCCCGCCTTCGCCGCCTTCCTCAGGCAGCGCCTGGACCTGGCCATCGGAGCGCTCGACCGGGAAGTGCTGACCAGCTACGGGCAGTACCAGCTGTCGAACGGCCTGCGCGTGCCAGCGTGGCTGATCACCGGCGGTGCCGATGCCAGTTCGGAGGCCGTGCTCGGCCTGGCCGCCTACGTCCAGGCGGGCGGCGGTGCCGCCGCCCGCACCGCGCTCGCCCAGCTTGCCGACGGCATCGCCGACATGGGTTCCGGTACCGCGAGCACCTGGCCGTACGGGGCGATCCTGCCCTCGGCGGCATCACGCTCGGAGTGGCATCCCTGGGCCGCGCAGATGGCCACCGCCCTGGCCGACGCCTCCACCGCGCTGCACCAGCCGGGACTGCTGAGCGCCGCCGTGGCCGACACGGCCGTCTTCACCCCGCACCTGCTGACCGCGACCGGGCCGGACAACTTGTGGGGGCCGGCGCCGGTCGACAGCTCGCAGATCGCGTACGGCGCCGGCGCCCGCGTACTGGCCCTGCTTGCCGTCGCGACGGCTACCCGCTCGGCCGGACTGCGGCAGCTCGCCGGAATCGCGGCAGGCTGGTTCTTCGGCCAGAACCCGGCAGGCGCCGCCACGTACAACCAGGCCAGCGGAGCCACCGACGACGGGATCAACGCGAACGGCACGGTGAACCTCAACTCCGGTGCCGAATCCACTATCTTCGGGCTGCTCACCATGGAGGCACTCGACGCCAGTCCCGACGTCGCAGCGATCGCCCGCGCGAGCGCCCACGTGCAGTTCCGGGACGGCCAGCAAACCATCGAGGCCGAGGCGGCGAGCCTGACCGGGCCTGCCGCGGTCGTGCAAGCCAACCCGGTCAATACCGGCGAATCGCAATGGAGCGGCGGTGCCTATGTCCAGCTGGCGACGGGCAGCACGCTGTCCTGGACCATCCCGGCTGACGACCAGCCCCGTCTCGTACAGGCCATCGTCAATCGCGTTCCCGGACCCGGCGCGGTCAGCGACTTCGCCACGGGCACCGAGAGCCTCGGCAGCGCGGCGTATGGCGGCGGCGGCGCCCAGGGCGTCTCGCCCGTCCCGGACGCGCTGCTCCCGGTCACCCTGCCAGGAATCCTGCCCGCAAAGGCGACCCAGCTGACGGCCGGCACGCTGGGCGGCACGGGACAGCTCGACGCGATCCAGCTCACTCCATTGATCGCGGTCCTGATCACCACAGGTAACGGACACAGTGTCGCCCTGCTCAACAGCGAGGCCGACACCCAAGGCACCCGGACAGTCCAGCTGCCCGGCACCGGCCCCGCGGTCGCCACGAGCTATGACAGTCAAGGACGCCAGTGGCGCGTCACCACCAGCACGGACCCGACCATCACCGTGCCCGTGCCCGCGGGCGGATTCGCCATCGTGCAGCGCTAGACCCAGGACCCAGGACCCAGGCTCGCGCAGCTGAGCCAGCCGGACGTACGGAGCAATGAATATGGCCCAGATCGTGCTCGATCAAGTTGACAAGGTATTTTCTGGCGGCGTCAAGGCGGTGAACGGCCTCAGCCTGGAGATCCCGGACGGCGAGTTCATGGTCCTCGTCGGCCCGTCCGGATGCGGGAAGTCGACCGCCCTGCGGATTATCGCCGGGCTGGAAGACATCACCCGCGGGACTGTCCAGATCGGCGACCGGGTCGTGAACAACCTGCCGCCCAAGGATCGCGACATCGCGATGATCTTCCAGAACTATGCTCTTTACCCGCAAATGACCGTGGCACAGAACATGGCGTTCGGCCTGCAGATGCGCAAGACGCCCAAACGCGAGATCGCCCGCCGTGTCCAGGATGCGGCCAAGATGCTCGGCCTGGAGCCGTACCTCGCGCGTAAGCCGGCTGCGCTGTCTGGCGGCCAGCGCCAGCGCGTGGCGATGGGCCGGGCGATCGTGCGCGAACCGCAGGCGTTTCTCATGGACGAACCACTGTCGAACCTCGACGCCAAGCTCCGTGTCGGCATGCGGGCATCACTGACGGAACTGCACGAGCGGCTCCATGTGACCACCGTGTACGTCACGCACGATCAGGTCGAGGCGATGACGCTCGGAGAACGCGTGTGCGTGCTCCGCGACGGGATACTGCAGCAAGTCGACACACCGCAGAACCTCTTCGACCACCCGGTCAACCTGTTCGTCGGCGGGTTCATCGGCTCGCCCGCGATGAATCTCGTCACAGCCAGCGTGATCCGCGGCGACGACGGCGCAGCAGTCACATTCGCCGGACACCGGCTGCCCATCCCGGAGAGCGTCGTGCACACCAAGCCGGAGATCGAAGCATACGTCGGCCGCGACGTGATCCTCGGAATCCGGCCGTCCGACTTCGAGGATGCCAGCCTGACGGAGGAATCGTGGCCGAGGATGCCCGTCCTCACCCACGTCACCGAAGCGCTCGGCAGCGAGATCCACGTGATCTTTGTCGTGGACGCGCCGCCGGTCCAGCACAAGGACGTCGCCGACCTTGCCCCGGAAGACGAGAAAGACGAATCGGCGATCCCGCTTCACGAAGGCAAGTCCCGGTGGACGGCGCGGGTCAACGCCCGCAGCAGCGTCCGCGCGGGCGACCGGATCGAGCTCGGGGTGGATACCCGCAACCTGCACTTCTTCGACCCCGACAGCGGGCTCGCGATCGGCGGCGTAACGGCAGCGAACTCACCATCTCCGATAAGGAGGCCACCGATCCGAGACACAGAAACGCGGCTTCCGGCCGGCTGACAGCCCCGGCCGTCACAGGCCAGTAAACGGCGGCGCTGGCCGCGCGGGCGGCTGAGCGAGCTCCCTCGAACTCCGGTGATGGCCTTCTGCCGCCCGAGGTGGTTCCGCTGATCGTGGCAGCGCGGTCATGTACTCGTACCTAGAGTGACCTATGGCGGAATGTTTACCCGCAACGTGGGCAGACCAAGGCCTGCGAACGCGCCCGGCAGCAGAGGAGGTGCGACTGCGGTGGACCCACCGACGACCGGCCGTGCTGTCGACGACGACTCGAACCGGGACGGCAGGATCACCCGCGAGGTGGTGCTGACCGCTGCCCTGGAGATCATCGACCGCGACGGCGCCGACGCGCTGTCCATGCGCCGCCTCGCCCGGGCCCTGAACAGGGACCCGATGATCCTCTACCGGCACGCCCCCAGCAAGGCCGCCCTGCTCGACGGTGTTGCCGAGATCGTCCTCGCCGAGCTCCAGGTCGACGCCGCCGATCCCGACTGGGCCGCCCAGCTGCGCACCATCGCCCGCGACTACCGCCGCCTGGCGCTGGCTCACCCGAACGTCGTGCCGCTCCTGGTCACCCGGCCCCTGGCTACCCCGCTCGGGCTCCGCCCGCCGGGCACTCTGCGCCCGCTCGAGGGCGTTCTGGCCCTGCTGAGCCGAGCCGGCTTCAGCGGGCCCGATGCGCTGCACATCTACCGGGCGCTATTCGGTTGCCTGCATGGCCATGTCCTCAACGAGCTGCAGGAACTCGTCGAGAATCAGGAGGAGACCGACGATCTGCTCCGGCTGGGGCTGCACCGGCTGCCGATCGGCGAATTCCCGCTGCTCCGCAGCCTTGCCCCCGTCCTGGCGTCCTACGACGGCGCCGCGGAACTCGAACGTGGCCTCGATATTCTCCTCACCGGCCTGATGACCACATTGCCGCGCCCAGAAGTTATGACTGACCCGCCAGCCAACACGGGGTCAGCCTGAGGCTTCATAGGTCAGTCGCGAGCGCCGCCGTCGCCGTGGCGGAAGTCTTCCCCGGCGGGGAGGCGGGCGGGCGGGGTTCCGTCGCGGGTGCGCCGGCGGGAGCGGCGCCGCTGGTTATGACTGGGTCGAGGATCCGGTAGGCGAGCAGCTTTACCCGGTCGGTCAGCAGGAACCAGACGATCGCGTATCCCCACACGAACAGGACCCAGTTCCAGCCGAGCGGGGTCATCAGGATCCCGAATCCCGCCAGCCGGATGGCGAGGGTGACGAACAGCAGGACACGGAGCGTCTCGGCGATGCGGTAGATCGCGTAGCTGTTCATCCGCTGGACGATTTTCCTGCTCTCTTTAATCGCGTCGATGATCAGCGACAGGCCGGGCTTCGTCAGCACGATGGAAGCTGCTGCGCGCGCCGCATCGGTCGCGGCCGACACGGCGATGCCGCAGTCGGCTTTCTTCAGTGCCGGGGCGTCGTTCACCCCGTCGCCGGTCATGCCGACGATGTGGCCTCGTTTCTGCAGGACATCGACGATATGAAACTTGTGCTCGGGGAACACCTCGGCGAAGCCATCGGCATTCTCGATGGACGTGGCCGCCTCCGGCGCCTGGGCGATACCGGGCGCGCGGAGACGGCTGGGCCTCGGCCTGAGTCAGGCCCTCCGGCGACGATTCCAGCCGGCTCTCCGCCTGCGGCAGGGGAAGAGTCTTCAGATCGTCCGCAGCGGGCCTGGATTCGGCGTCCCCGGCAGGCCTGACGCGACCTCCCCTGACGGCAGTCACGCTGTCCCGCGGTCGGGCGCCGTCTCCCGCACGGGACCGGCCGATCCCGCCGGCCCGGTCACGTCGTACTTGCCCCACGTCCAGTCGCGGATCTGCGGCATGTCCTGGCCGTGGGTGTTGATGTACTGCTTGTGCTCGATGAGGGTGTCCTGCATTTTCTGCTTGAGGTGGTCGCCCGTGGCGCCAAGCTGCGGGAGCCGGTCGATGACGTCCTGGACCAGGTGGTAGCGGTCCAGGCGGTTCTGCACTCTCATATCGAAGGCCGTGGTGATGGTGCCTTCTTCGTTGTAGCCGCGGACATGCAGATTCCGGTTATTGCGGCGGTAGGTGAGGCGGTGGATCAGCCAGGGATATCCGTGGAAGCCGAAGATGATGTGCTTGTCTCTGGTGAACAGCGAGTCGTAATCGGTGTCGGACAGGCCGTGCGGGTGCTCGGAGGCGGACTGCAGCTTCATCAGATCGACGACGTTGACGACCCGGATCCTCAGTTCGGGCAGGTGCTCGCGCAGGATCGACACTGCCGCCAGGACCTCCAGCGTCGGCGTGTCCCCGCAGCAGGCCATCACGACGTCCGGCTCAGCGCCCTGGTCGTTGCTGGCCCAGTCCCAGATGCCGATCCCCTCGGTGCAGTGGACGACGGCCGCTTCCATGCTCAGCCACTGGGGCAGCGCGTGCTTGCCCGCGACGACGACGTTGACGTAATGCCGGCTGCGCAGGCAGTGGTCGAAAACCGACAGCAGGCAGTTGGCGTCGGGCGGCAGGTAGACCCGGACGATGTCGGCTTTCTTGTTGACGACGTGGTCGAGGAAGCCGGGGTCCTGGTGGGTGAAGCCGTTGTGGTCCTGCTGCCAGACGTGCGAGGCGAGCAGGTAGTTCAGCGAGGCGATGTTCCGCCGCCAGGGCAGCTGCGCGGTGACTTTCAGCCATTTGGCGTGCTGGTTGAACATCGAGTCGACGATGTGGATGAACGCCTCGTAGCAGTTGAACAGTCCGTGCCGGCCGGTCAGCAGGTAGCCCTCCAGCCAGCCCTCTGACTGGTGCTCGCTGAGCATCGAGTCCAGCACCCGCCCGGCCGGCGCGAGGAACTCGTCGTTCTCCTGGGTCCGGGCGTCCCACTGGCGGCTGGTGACCTCGAACACCGCGCCGAGCAGGTTCGAGAGGGTCTCATCAGGGCCGAAGATCCTGAAGTTCCTGTGGTCATCATTGAGGGCGCAGACGTCACGCAGGAAGCGGCCCAGCACCATCGTGTCCTGGGCGGTCACCGCGCCGGGCGCCGGCACCTGCACGGCATGCGCCCTGAAGTCCGGCATCCGCAGATCTCTGAGCAGGGCACCCCCATTCGTGTGCGGATTCGCGCCCATCCGCCGGTCGCCCTCTGGCGCCAGCGCGGCCAGATCCGCCCTGAGCCGGCCGGCCTCATCGAACAGTTCTTCAGGCCGGTAGCTCTTCATCCAGGCTTCCAGCAGGGCGACGTGCCCGGGATGCTCGGAATCCACCAGGAGCGGCACCTGGTGCGACCGGAAGGTGCCTTCGACCTGCTGCCCGTCGACGGCTATCGGGCCGGTCCAGCCCTTCGGGGATCGGAGCACGATCATCGGCCAGCGCGGCCGGGTGGGATCACCGGCTATCCGGGCGCTGCCCTGGATCTGGCGGATGCCGGTGACAGCGGCTTCCACGGCGCTGGCCATGAGCTGGTGCATCTCTTCCGGCTGGAAGCCTTCGACGAAGAGCGGATCCCAGCCGCAGCCCCGCAGGAACTGCTCGAGTTCCTCATTCTCGATGCGGGCCAGGACGGTGGGGTTGCTGATCTTGTAGCCGTTCAGGTGCAGGATCGGCAGCACCGCCCCGTCGCTGACCGGGTTGAGGAACTTGTTGGACTGCCAGGAGGTCGCGAGCGGACCTGTCTCTGCCTCGCCGTCGCCGATGACGCACGCGACGATCAGCCCGGGATTATCGAACGCGGCGCCGAAGGCATGGCTGAGCGAGTAACCGAGCTCGCCGCCCTCGTGGATCGACCCCGGAGTGGTCGGTGCGACATGGCTGGAAATCCCGCCGGGAAACGAGAACTGAGTGAACAGCTTCTTCAGCCCCGCCTCGTCCTGGCTGACGTCCGGGTAGACCTCGCTGTAGCTGCCCTCAAGGTAGGTGTTCCCCACCAGCGCCGGGCCGCCATGACCGGGACCCGCCACGTAGAACATATCGAGGTCATGCTCTTTGATGACCCGGTTCAGATGCACGTAGATGAAATTCTGGCCCGGCGTTGTGCCCCAGTGCCCGACCACCAGCGGCTTCACATCCGACAGCTCAAGCGGCCGCTTCAGCAGCGGATTGTCGTAGAGGTAAATCTGGCCCACCGACAGATAGTTGGCGGCACGCCAGTACGCATCCATCTTTTCGAGCAATTCTCTGGGAAGGAACTTGCCGTGCTCAGGCTGGCCTTCCCGGCCAGTCTCATAGCCGTCCGCAGAAAATACGTGACGCTGGTCAGCCGCCGCCGGCTGCTGATCACCGGTGAGCGTCATGGCCGCTCCCATCGCCTGCGCCCGGCACCCACGCTGATGCCGCCAGCAGCGACAGCACGGCCAGTGCCGGGACTAGCAGGGCTTCTGATCCGGCGCTCGCCTCGCCGGCGCCCTGCCGGGAACGCCAGACGGCGTCCCGCGCGGGCTCCCGCGCGCTAGCCGACGGTTTGCCCGGATACTCCTGCGGCGATGCTTTCCCGCTCATGATCAAGACCTCCGGAACAGCAAACATGAGCCACCGAGGTCCGGAGCGGTCTGGTTAAGAGTGAGCACTGATGCCTGCGGGCCAGGCGATTTCATCAGCTTTCCTGAGGGTATCCGGTCGCAGGGCCCGCGGCAAAGTGGGTCGCTGGCGACGGCTTCATGAACAAATTCCCGGCAGGCTGGTTCTATTGCGGCGCGAAAATCCTTGAGACCAGGGAGGGAACATCGCAGGCGCAGCATTTTTCGCAGTGCGGGAGCTGGCCCAGCTCCTGAAACCGAGATTTTCCTCCGCCCGGACGGGAGATTTTCCTCCGCCCGGACGGGGAGCGTGCGATTACTCCCGCGGTCTGGACAACGTCCGGCCCGCACTGTTTGCTTGACTGATCGTGCCTGCTGCCCCCCGCATCCCTCAGCCAGTCCTGACTGAGCTGCGCGCCATCGCCGGCCCCGGCCATGTCCGGCTCGCCGACGGCGAGCGCGCCGTCTACGCTCGCGACGCCACGCCGATATTCGCTGGCATGCCCGATGCGATTGTCGCGCCCGCGGACGCCGAGCAGATCGCCCGGATCCTGCGGCTGGCCACCGAGCACCGCATCCCGGTCGTCGCGCGCGGCGCCGGCTCCAACCTGTGCGCGGGCACGGTGCCGGTCGCAGGCGGCATCGTCCTGTCGACCGCGCGGATGAATGCCATCGTCGAGGTGGCACCAGACGAGATGCTGGCCCGTGCTCAGTCCGGGGTGACTACCCAGGCCCTGAACGACGCGGCGGCGGCGCATGGCCTCTTCTACCCCCCGGATCCCGGCAGCCGTGTCATTTCCACCATCGGCGGCAACGTGGCGACCTGCGCCGGCGGCCTGCGGGGCCTGAAGTACGGCGTTACCCGCAACTACGTGCTGGGGCTGACGGTGGTGCTGCCCACCGGCGAGATCATGCAGACCGGCGGACGGCTCTGGAAGGACGTGGCCGGCTACGACCTGACCCGGCTCCTCACCGGGTCCGAGGGCACCCTCGGCGTGATCACCGAGGTGACGGTGGCGCTGCTGCCCGGCCCCGCCGTCACCCGCACCGGCCTCGCCTACTTCGGCTCGCTGGCCGAGGCCGGCCGCGCGGTCGCCGGCATTCTCGCCGCCGGCGTCATCCCGTCGACGCTGGAATTCCTGGACCGCCGCTGCATGGACGCGGTCGAGCAGTACGCGCATCTCGGCCTGCATGCCGACGCGGGCGCGCTGCTGCTGTTCGGTGATGATGGCGACGAGGCGGTGGTGGCGCGCAGCTTCGAGCGGATCGGCGCCGCCTGCAGGGAGTCCGGCGCGATGGCGATCCAGACCGCCGGGGACATCACCGAGTCCGAGGCGCTGCTGGCCGCCCGGCGCTGTACCCTCCCGGCGCTGTCCCGGCTGGGCTCGCTGACCATCCTGGAGGATGCCAGCGTGCCGCGGCCGCGGCTGGCCGAGATGGTGGCGCGGATCGACGCGATCGCGAAGCGGCACCAGGTCACCATCGCGACCTTCGGCCATGCCGGCGACGGGAACCTGCACCCGACCTGCGTGCTGGAGTCCGCCGCGGACACCGAGGGCATCGGCCGCGCCGAACGCGCCTTCGCGGAAATCTTCCGTACCGCGATCGAGCTCGGCGGCACGATCACCGGCGAGCACGGCGTCGGCGCGGCCAAGCTGCCTTACCTGCGCGAGCGCCTCGGGCCTGCGCAGATGGACCTGATCCGGCGGATCAAGACGGCCTTCGACCCGGCCGGCATCCTCAATCCGGGCAAGCTGGGCTCCTGATGGCCGCTGAGATAGTGTCACCCGCGGGCTCGATCTTCGCCCCGGAGCTGCTGAGCCGCTGCATCTCCTGCGGCTTCTGCCTGGCGGCCTGCCCTACGTACGCGCTCACCGGCGACGAGACTTCCTCGCCGCGCGGCCGCATCACCCTGATGCGGGCGCTTGAGTCCGGTGCGCTGCCGCCCGGCGACCCGACGCTGGCCGAGCAGTCGTCCTTCTGCCTGGGCTGCCGGGCATGCGAGCCGGTATGCCCGGCGGGCGTGCAGTACGGCGAGCTGCTCGAGCAGTGGCGGGAGCAGCAGTGGGCCGGCCGGCGCCGGCCGCCTGTCGTGGCGCTGCTCATCTTCGCGGCGGAGCGCGCTTTCGCCCACCGGGTCGCCGGCCTGCTGCGCGGCGCCGCCCGCAGCCCGGCATCGGCGTCCGGGCCCTCGCTGATGCTCGGCTGCTTTGAGCGGAGCCTGTTCCCGGCGGTGAGCAGGGCGGCTCGGGCGCTGGCCCCCGAGCTGGCCGCCCCGGACCGGCAGGGCTGCTGCGGTGCGCTGCACGCCCACAACGGCGAGCCCGAACGGGGCAGGCAGCTGGCCCGGCAGCTCGGCACCGACCTGCCGGGCCGGATCGTCACGACTTCCGGCGGCTGCGCCGCGCATCTGTCCGATGTGGTCGGCCGTAGCAGAGTCACCGAGCTGTCGGAGTACCTGCGCGGCCGGGTGACCGGGCAGGTGCAGATCGGCGGCCGGCTGGCCCGCGTCGGCCTGCAGGACTCCTGTCACCTGCGCAACGGCCTCGGCGTGTGGCGCGAGCCGCGGGAGCTGCTGAGCGCGGTCGCCGACTACGTGGAACTGCCCGGCGCCGGAGGGTGCTGCGGCGCGGCCGGTACCTACTCCCTGGTCCGTCCGCGCGACTCCCGCCGGGTGCTCGATCCCAAGCTCGACGCGATCGAGGCGGCCGGGATCGATTACGTGATCGCGGTCAATCCCGGCTGCCTGCGCCAGCTCCAGCAGGGACTGCGGCGCCGCCGATCACCGGTCCGGGCGCTGCATATCGCCGAGCTGCTCAGGATGGCCGCGCTGGCCCCGGCCGCTGACGACGGCGGCGGCGAAGGCCGCTGACGCGGGCTGCTAGCCCGGGCCGACGCTCACGCATGGTCACGGCCGGTACATGCCGGTCAGCTTGTCCATGGCCGCGTCGATCCGCGGATCGGCCGGCTGGCGGGACGGATCCTCGTCGTACCAGCCGACGATCTCCCGTGCGCCGCGCTCGAACGGGATGACCGCCCGGTAATCCCGGACCAGGCTGCGCAGCTTGGCGTTGTCGAAGATCATCGAGTGGGCTTTGTCGCCGAGCAGGCCGGCGCCCCACTGCGGGGCCACGGCCGCTATGGCGTCGGAGGGCACATGGACGATGTCCGCGGTGACACCGGCGGCCGCGGCGAGGGTCTGCGCGATCTGGTTCCAGCTGAGCACGTCATCGGAGGTGATGTGGAAGGCCTCGCCGACGGCACGCTCGTGGCCGAGCAGGGGCACGAAGCCGCGGGCGAAATCCGCGTGATGGGTGAGCGTCCACAGCGAGGTGCCGTCGCCGTGCACCACGATCGGCTTGCCCTGCCGCATCCGCTGCAGGATGGTCCAGCCGCCGTCGAAGGGCACGAGCGTCTGGTCATAGGTATGCGAGGGCCGCACGATCGTGGCCGGGAATCCGTCGTCGCGGTAGGCGGCTACCAGCAGGTCCTCGCAGGCGATCTTGTCACGCGAGTAGCGCCAGAACGGGTTGCGCAGGGGCGCTGACTTCAGGACCGGCACACGGGCGGGCGGCGTCTGGTACGCCGATGCGGAGCTGATGAAGACGTACTGGCCGGTGCGGCCGCGCAGCAGGTCGATATCAGCCTGGACCTGCTCGGGGGTGAAAGCGACCCAGTCGACAACGGCGTCGAATTCGCGGTCACCGAGCGCCTCGCGGACCGACGCCGGGTCGCGGATGTCACCGCGCAGCACGGCGGCCCCGGCGGGCAGCGGCCGCTGCGTGGTGCTGCCGCGGTTGAGTACCGACAGCTCGATACCGCGCTCGACGGCGAGGCGCGAGCAGGCCGAGCTGATCACTCCGCTGCCACCGACAAAGAGGACTTTAAGGTCGCTCATGCCCTCACAGTAGCCGCGGCATCCGGCGGCCCGGCCGCCGGGGACTTTCGCCTCTTAATGCCCGATGCCGCCGTCGTTCATGCTGGAAATGGCGGCAGGCGCCGGGCCGGACGGCGCCGTAGGAAGAGGGTCGAGCCGATGTACGAGAGACTGCTGGTCGCCGTGGATCATTCAGAGGTCAGCGAGCACGTGCTCAGCGCGGCACGGGAACTGGCGCTGCTCTCGGGCGGCGAGGTGTGGGTGCTGCATCTGCGTGAGCGCGAGGCCATGCCCAAGGCACCGGGCGCGCCAGGGCTGGTGGCGAGAGAGACCACTGACGAGGCACAGACGACCATCGAGGCCGCGGTCGACGAGCTGATCAAGGCGGGCGTCAAGGCGCACGGCGAGGCGCGGAACACGATTTACGGATATGCCGCCCGCGAGATCATGGCGGACGCCCAGGCGCATGACGTCGGCGTGATCATCATGGGCTCGAGAGGCCGGGGCGACCTGGCCGGCCTGCTGCTCGGCAGCACGGCGCACAAGGTCATCCACCTGGCCGACCGGCCCGTCCTGGTCGTGCGCTGACACCGGCGCCAACCCCGCTCAGCGCCCGTCCGCGCTGGCCGCGGCGCCGATGACGGTAAGGATGTCACCGACCGGCCGTCGGGGGCTGGCCGCCCCGGCATGGGCGTAACCGACCCGCAGGATCATCTGCGGCTGCTCGCCTATGCCGCGGCTGTCGCGGCGAAGCGGCGCGTCAGGTACTTCCAGCGCCTGGGTCAGCGGCGAGGCGACGACGCCCCGGTGGGTGGCGAGCAGCAGGACGCGCTGCAGGGCCTGCCCGGCCCGCAGCCATGCCACCCGGTCTGATGAGCGTGTCGTGAGGATCGCGAGCTGCGGCCGGTCCTCGAACGTCGCGGTCTGCGGCCTGGGCCGGCTGGCGGCGCTAAGGCTGCGCACCGGCGGATGCGGCGACGCGGTCGCCGGCGCCATCAGGGCAGCGGGGATGCCGTCGTGCGGGCGGTCGCCGGCCGTCCAGTCGGCCAGCTCGCGCAGGTAACCGTCGTCGGCGCGCAGCTCGCGGTCAGCGGCAGCGGTCAGGAACAGGACGCGCCGTACCTCGTCCCTGGACAGGAACCGCAGCGAGGCTCCTTCGGCGGCCGCCGCCTCCATCAGCTCCGCCTGGACCTGCTGGGGCACCGGCGGCCCGGTGAAGGGCCGCCGGCAGGTGTGCCGCCGCCCTATGGCCGCCCGCAGGTCGTGCTCCTCGCGGCGGATCTGCCGCGCGCCGGCGATCCGCACCGTGGCCAGCAGGAGCGGATCGGCGGCGGACGGCAGCAGCCGCACGACCGGCTCGCCGCCGAGATCGCCTACGGCGAGCCGGAGATTGAGCAGCGCCGCGCCGCAGGCGATGTGCACGCCGCGGCCCTGCGGGTCGGCATGGGGGAGGGCCCGCGACGGGTCCGCGTGAATGTCCACCGTCTGGGCGGCCAGGCTGACGACGAACTGCCAGGGCTGGGTGTTGTGCAAGGAGGGCGCCGCGGCGGCCGCCTCGACCAGGCGTGCCGCCGTTGCCGTGGAAAGTACCGCGCTGCCCATAGCCTGCTTCGATGCCTCCTCTCGCCACGCGTGGTCATGCTGGCGCCCAGCATCGGGGCGGCGCCCCCGCCACCGACAGGGCCGTAGGTCCCGTAAGCGCGCCGTCACGTCCTAGGCTGGCCCTGTGCTCGGACTACCTGACCGGATAACAGCCTGCCTTTTTGACCTCGACGGGGTACTGACCCCCACCGCGGCGGTACACGCTGCGGCCTGGAAAGAGATGTTCGACGACTACCTGCGGCAGCGGGGCGAGCGGACGGGGGAGCACCTCGAGCCGTTCACGGCCGCCGATTACGACACCTACGTCGACGGCAAGCCGCGCGCCGACGGAACGCGCTCGTTTCTGCAGTCACGCGGCATCGAGCTGCCCGAGGGCAGCGAGGACGACGGGCCGGACGACGAGACGATCGTCGGCCTCGGTGCCCGGAAGAACCAGCTCGTGCTGAAGAAGATTGCCGCCGGCGGCGTGCAGCCCTACCCGGGCTCCGTCCGCTACCTGAAGGCCGCGCGCGAGGCCGGCCTGCGCTGCGCGGTGGTGTCGTCGAGTACTAACTGCCGGGACGTGCTGGCCGCCGCCGGGATCGCCGGTGATTTCGATGCGGTCGTCGACGGCGTGGTGGCCCATGAGCAGCACCTGCAGGGCAAGCCGGCGCCCGACACGTTCCTGGCCGGGGCGGCGGCGCTGCCCACCGAGCCGGCCCCCGCGGCGGTGTTCGAGGACGCCCTGGCTGGCGTGGCCGCGGGCCGGGCCGGCAATTTCGGCTGGGTGGTCGGCGTGGACCGCGTCGGGCAGGCTGACGCGCTGCGCGAGCACGGCGCCGACGTCGTGGTCAGCGACCTCGCGGAGCTGATGAGCCGATGATCAGGCACCCGGCGTTCGAGGTGGACCCGTGGTGCCTGCGGGAGACCTGGCTGGATACCGATGTGCTGGCCCAGTCCGAGTCGGTCTTCGCGCTGTCGAACGGGCATGTCGGCTGGCGCGGGAACCTGGACGAGGGCGAGCCGCACGGCCTGCCTGGCTCCTACCTCAACGGCGTCTACGAGGTGCACCCGCTGCCCTACGCCGAGGCGGGGTACGGCGACCCGGAGTCCGGGCAGACGGTGCTCAACGTCACCAACGGCAAGATAATCCGGCTGCTGGTCGACGACGAGCCGTTCGATGTCCGCTACGGCGGCCTGCGTGCGCACGAGCGCGTCCTTGACTTCCGGGCCGGTACCCTGCGGCGCAGCGCGGAATGGTGCTCGCCGACCGGCCGGACGGTACGGGTGTCGTCGGTGCGCCTGGTCTCCCTCACCCAGCGGGCGGTGGCCGCGGTCTGCTACGAGGTCGAGTCGCTCGACGGCCCGGCCCGCATCGTCGTGCAGTCCGAGCTGGTCGCCAACGAGCAGCCGCCCGCCACAGACGGGGATCCTCGGGCTGGCACCGTGCTGAACACGCCGCTGACCTGCGCGGAGCACAAGGCGCAGGACGGCCGCGCGCTGCTCGTGCACGCCACTGAGGCCAGCGGGCTGCGGTTCGCCGCCGCCATGGACCACGAAATAGGCTGCCCGTCCGCGGTCCGCCAGCTCACCGAGAGCAGCCAGGATCTCGGCCGCCTCACGGTCGCGACGCAGCTGCAGCCCGGCCAGCGGCTGCGCGTGGTGAAGTTCGTCACTTACGGCTGGTCGGGGACCCGTGCGGTACCGGCCCTGCGCGACCAGGTGGAGGCGGCCCTCACTGAGGCCGTGCAGACCGGCTGGGAGGGGCTGCTGGCCGACCAGCGGGAATACCTCGACGACTTCTGGGCCAGGGCCGACGTGGAGCTCGACGGGGATGACGAAGTTCAGCAGGCCGTCCGCTTCGGGCTGTTCCACGTGCTGCAGTCCAGCGCCCGGGCAGAGGGCCGGGGTATCCCGGCGAAGGGCCTGACCGGGCCCGGCTATGACGGGCACGTCTTCTGGGACACCGAGACCTTCGTCCTGCCCGTGCTGACCTTCGCGCTGCCGTCGGCGGCGGCCGACGCGCTGCGCTGGCGGCAGGAGATACTCCCGCTGGCCATCGAGCGCGCCCGCCAGCTCGGGCTGCGGGGCGCGGCATTCCCGTGGCGCACCATCGGCGGCGAGGAATGCTCCGGCTACTGGCCGGCCGGAACCGCGGCCTTCCACATCAACGCGGACATCGCCGACGCGGCACTGCGCTATATGCACGTCACCGGCGACACGGACTTCGAGGCCAGAACGGGCGTCGACCTGCTGGTGCACACCGCGCGGCTGTGGCATTCCCTGGGCCATTTCGACAGCGGCGGGCGCTTTCGCATCGACGGGGTCACCGGCCCGGACGAGTACTCCGCGGTCTGCGACAACAACGTCTACACCAACCTGATGGCGCAGCGTAATCTCGCCGAGGCCGCTGACGCCGCAGACCGTAACTTTGACCGGGCAGCCGAGCTGAAGGTCACGGCTGAGGAGTGCACCGCCTGGCGGCGCGCCGCGGCGGCCATGTTCATTCCCTACGACCACAACCTGGGCGTGCACCCGCAGGCGGAGGGCTTCACCGATCATCAGGTCTGGGATTTCGCCGGGACGAAACCCGACCAGTATCCGCTGCTGCGCCATTTCCCGTACTTCGACCTGTATCGCAAGCAGGTGGTCAAGCAGGCGGACCTGGTCCTGGCCATGCAGCTGTGCCCCGATGCCTTCAGCGCCGAGGAGAAGGCGCGGGACTTCGCCTACTACGAGGCGGTCACGGTCCGGGACTCGTCGCTGTCCGCCGGAAGCCAGGCGGTGATCGCCGCGGAGACCGGCCACCTGGATCTGGCCTACGACTACCTGGCCGAGGCCGCGCTGATGGACCTGGCCGATCTGGAGCACAACACGCGCGACGGACTGCACATCGCCTCGCTGGCGGGCTCCTGGATCGCCCTGGTCAACGGGTTCGGCGGGCTGCGCAACCGGGACGGGACGATCAGCCTCGCCCCCCGGCTGCCGCCCGGCCTGACCCGGCTGGCCTTTACCATCAGCGCTCGCGGCCGTCGCCTGCGCGCCGAGGTCACCCCCGGCTCGGCGAGCTACGTGCTGGCGGACGACGGATCGCCGATCGAGATCACCCATCACGGCGAGGCGGTGACCGTCACCACGAAGCCGCAGTCGTTCATCATCGGGCCGCCGCCGGACCGGCCGCGGCCCGCGCAGCCCGCAGGCCGGGAGCCGCGGGCTGCGGGACGGCCGGGCGGCCGCCCAGGGGTAGCGCGGCGGGGGGGCAGCAGTTCAGCGGCCCGGCCATGACAGCACGCAGCAGGCGGCCGAGGCCGTGACGCTCACGGCCTCGCCCGCCCTGTCGCTGGCCCGTCCTAGGGTGTCGCGGGATCGGGTTTCTGTGATGTCTGCGCCTGGCCGGACGGAGCCTTGCCGGCCGGAGCGCCGCCCGCGGGCGCTGCCCCAGCCGGGCGCGCGGCCTGCTGACCTGAGGTGCCGGGGCCGGGCGTGCCGCCCGACTCGTTCCAGGAGCGCCAGATCAGGCGGTGGATGGGGATGAGCCTCGGGATGTCCCGCAGGCCGGGGATGAACGGCACCGCCAGCAGCAGGATCGTGGCCAGGCCCGTCATGGCGACCGCGATCAGGTCGACGTTGGCAGAGTTGTCAAAGCCAGGCAGGTAGTACCACATGGTGTACAGCCACAGCCACGGCTGGCCAGGGTAGCTGCCTGTCTCGTTCATCACTCCCCACTGGTCGCCGGTGATGTTCAGCGCCGCGGCCTTGTTGATGAAGTACTGGCCGTCCTCGATGAACAGCAGCGGCTTGGTGTAGTTCGTGCCGTAGAACGTCTGCTGGTTGATCAGGTCGGCGTCCAGCGCTCCGCTGCGCGCCAGGGCGAGCTCGCCGGCCATCAGCGCCGGGACCGGCCCGTCGGCGGCCGCGGGCACGACCGGGCTGCCGGCGACGAACTTCACCTTCGTCACCGCGTTCATGTAGGCGTTCGCCCACTTCAGCTGCTGGGCGGGCGAGGCCGCCTTGTAGGCGGCGAGCGGCGCGGCGATGGCCGGATCGGTGGTGGCCAGCTTCGACAGGGGACTGAGGACGAAGTCCTGAGCGGCGTTGACCGGCTGGGTCACGCCCGGGATCTTGATGGGCGCGAAGAGCAGGCTCTGGGTGCTCCCGCTCTGGGTGTTGTAAGGCGGCCCGTACGTCGCGGTCTCGCTCGTCCCGTTCAGCTCTGTCCCCGCTGCCGCCAGGAAGTCCGCCGGAGCGAGCCTGGCCCACGTCGCGATGGTGACCGGCGGCTCATTAGGCGAGGACAGCAGCCCGGCCAGGCCCGCCGTCAGCACCAGGACGATGACGCCGGCGATGGTGCCTTCCTTCAGGATGTCGTAGCGCCGGTTCGGCCCGCGCCACGAGCCGGCGTCTGAGGCGGCTGCGGCACGCTGAGCCTTCTTGTCCCGCCAGGTGGCCCGCTTGGGCAGCGGGTGCGAGACGCCGCGGACCCGGACCAGCAGGATGTGCGCGCCGACGATGGCGACCAGCACGATCGGGACGAGGACCACGTGCCAGAGCAGCATCTGGCCGACGTTCATCACGTTGAAGAAGGCGCCGGCTCCTGCTGCGTTGAACGCGTCCTTGGCGCTGGTGGAAATCCACTGCGAGTCGAAGTTCTGCTGGGACAGGTATCCGGTGAAGCACTCGACGATGGAGGCGGCGAACGCGACCACGCCGGTGATCCACGTCATGGCCCGGCGACCGCGCCAGGCCGCCATCCAGAACTTGCCCCACAGGTGGATGACCAGCAGGGCCATGAACAGCTCGACGCTCCACAGATGCACACTGTTGAAGAAGTGCCCGAGCGGGTTGTAATGCCACCAGTCCGCGCCGCCGAGGGCGATGGCGAACCCGGAAACGATGGCCACCCCGAGCGCGGCGAGGGACCCGACGCCGAACACGTAAATCCACGAGGCCACGTAGGCGGGCTGCTTGTCGGGCAGCATCTTCTTGGGCGGCAGCACCCTGAGCCAGGCGCGCCGCAGCCGGTACGTCCACATCCGGGCGGTCTCCGGGTCGGCGGCCGGCTCGTCGGCCGGGGGTTCCGTGTCCTCTGGATCGGCCGGCAGATTGGCGCCGCGCCCGTGCGGGAACGGCACCAGCAGCGCCACGGCGAAGATAACGATCATGACCAAGATGAGCACCAGGTTCGCGACGGTGACCTGGAAGATCGACCAGTGCAGCAGGGTGCTCGGGCTGTTCAGGCTGACGGCCAGCGGGCCGTGAGGCACAAGGGGGGAACTCATCAGACGCTCCAGTTTTCCGGGAGTCAGCTGTCCGGGTGCAGGACGGTTCGTTAACCGCCGAATCCGCTCGCCGGGTGGCTCCCCCCAGCGTGGCTCGCTTCCCGGCGATTATCTGCGTCCACGATGAGGCTGGCGGCCCTCCCACTGGGAGGGCCGCCAGCCCCGTGATCTTGGGACCTACGTCCCGAATCAGCCTACCGTGGTCTCGGTCGTCTTGGTGGCCGTGCCGTTCGCGGCGAGGTGGGAGAACACCTCAGCGTCGGCCGGGGTCCGGCGCAGGTGCGCGAAGCCCAGGATCGACAGGATCAGCAGGAGCGCCGCTCCGATGAAGGAGACGATCGCGGCCCACAGGGCGAGCTGGCCCATCTTCCAGAACGCGTAGGAGCTCAGCAGCAGGCCGCGCAGCGTGGTGCCGCGGAACATCAGGTTGACCTGGGCGGCCAGTGCGAGGTTCTTGGGCTGCGTGAGTGCCTTGCCCGACAGCTGCGAGTAGGTCTGGCCGCCGCCGATCACCTTGAGGTGATTGGCGATGAAGTGGTCCGCGTAGACCTCAGCCTGCGCGCCAGTGGTCATCAGCTGGCCCGCGTACTGGTGCATCGCGGCGAATTCCGGCGCCTTGATGGCCGGGCTGTTGTTCGGCGGGAAGTAGATCTTCTGGGCGGCGAGCTGGTTGTGCACCTGTGAGTCGACGAATGAGTGGCCCCACATCAGCAGCCCGCCTGCCGCCAGCAGGATAATGGCCAGGACCAGCCCTACCGTTGTCGCCAGCGCGTCGAATGTCTTCCTGCGCATTTCTGAAAAGCCTCCTTGGCATCGCCGGGCCGGCGTGGTCCGGCTTTGGGCTTGCTTTAGCCAGGGTTATCCTCGCCCTTTGCTGGTAACGCCCGGCAGGGCTGCTTGGCCCCTGAGGAAAGGACTTATGTCACACGCTGCCGAAAGCCGGCCGGGCTACGGCCGGTTGCGGGTCCACCGCGGGCCCACGGCCATCCAGCCGGCGTCCCAGGCGGCGAGCCGCCGCCGGTCGAGGGCGTGCTGGATCAGCAGGAGCGCGGTGAGCAGCACGACCGCCAGTGCGGCGGGGGTCAGCGCTGCGACGGCGATGGCCCGGCTGGTGATCTGCGAGGGCTGCAGCGGCGGGCTGGCGATCTCGCCCGCTGAATTCGTCCAGATGGTGACCGTGCTGCCGGCCCGCAGCCCCGTCGTGGCCAGGATCTGCCCGCTGCGGCGCGCTCCGCCGGGCGCCTGCCAGCGGGCCCGGACCCACGACTCGCCGCCGCCGAACGCCCCGGCGGCGCTGAGCACCAGCGGGGCCGGCCGCTGCAGTACTGCGCGGGTGCTGTGCAGCTGGGCGGTCTGCGCTCTGGCCTCGCGGACTCCGGTGTGGTAGGCCCACTGCCCGGCCGTGATGGCCGCCAGCGGGGCGCCTATTAGCAGGGCCACCAGCACGGCGACGCGGCACCAGGCCTCGGTCCGATCGGCAGCCCGGCGCAGCGGGTTGGCGTCCAGGCCGAGCTTGCGGGCTAGCCGGACGGCACGCGGCCTCTTCGTCAGCGCACGCACCGCGATCACCTCCTGCGGGTTCAGGTCGCCAGCGTGCGGCAGGGCGCCTGTGCTCCGGCAGAGCTTTGCGCCCCTTCCGGCCGGGACCTTCGGCCCGATGCCCGCCCGGCCGCCGGCCCGTACCCTGCTGACCGGCAATGCCCGGTATGGCTCCGCGGCCGGCGCCGGGCTAAGGTGTAGGTCACCTGGTCACCTGGTCCCAAGAAGCCGAACTGCAGGAGTTGCCTGGGTGGGATCACCGGAACGGCGTCCGCTGCTGCCGCATCTGCGGCTCGACGATCTGCTGTCGGAGCTGCAGGTCCGCCTGCAGGATGTGCTGGCCGCCCGCGATCGGGTGCACGCCCTGCTCGAGGCCGTCGTCGCGGTGGGCAGCCAGCTGGACCTCGAGGCAGTGCTCCGGCAGATCGTCGAGGCGGCAGCCGGCCTGGTGAACGCCCGTTACGGAGCCCTCGGTGTCATCGGGGATGCGGGCAGGCTGGCCGAATTCGTCCCGGTCGGGCTGGACGAGGCGCAGATCGCCGCTATCCATCACTGGCCTGAGGGCCGCGGGCTGCTGGGTGAGCTGATCACCCATCCACGGTCGCTGCGGCTGGCGGACATCGCCAGCCATCCCGGGTCGTACGGCTTTCCCGCGGGGCATCCGCCCATGCAGTCATTTCTCGGCGTCCCGGTGCGGATCCGCGAGGAGGTCTACGGGAACCTGTACCTCACCGGCAAGATCAACGGTGCCGAGTTCGACGAGGAAGACGAGGCGGTGGTCGTCGCCCTGGCCGCGGCGGCGGGCGTCGCGATCGAGAACGCCCGGCTGTATGAGGAGTCCCGCCGGCGGCAGCGCTGGCTGCAGGCCAGCGCCGAGGTAAGCCGCCGGCTGCTGTCGGGCGCTGATCCGGCCGAGGTCCTTGACCTGGTCACCGAGCAGGTGCTCGAGATGGCCGGCGCTGATCTGGTGGTCCTGGCGCTGCCCGAGCCCGGGCGCAGTCAGCTGGTGAACAGGCATGCGGCAGGCACGGGCGCGGAACGGGCCAGGGGCCTGACGCTGCCCGATGACTCGCTGTCGGCCACCGTGCTGGCGACCGGCGAGCCGGTGATGGTGGAGGAGTTCAGCCGGGACGAGCGGGTGGCGAAGGTGGCCCGGGAGCGGATGACGCTCGGGCCCGCGGTGATCTTCCCGCTGGGCGGCCCCGGTGACGTGCGCGGCGCGCTCACCGTCGGCCGCAGCCCCGGCTCCATGCCGCTGACGCACGCCGTGACGGAAATGGTCAGCTCGTTCGCCACCCAGGCCGCGATCGCCCTGCAGCTGGCCGATGCGCGCCGTGACGCGGAGGAGGTCACGGTGCTGCAGGATCGCGAGCGCATCGCCCGCGATCTGCATGACCTGGTCATCCAGCGGCTCTACGCGACCGGGATGTCACTGCAGGGCGCCATGCCGCTCATCATCCGGCCGGAGGCGGCCGACCGCGTCAGCCATGCGGTGGACGCCCTGGACGAGACGATCGGCGAGATCCGGTCAGCAATCTTCGCGCTGCAGGCGCGGCACGACGTCAAGCAGCCGCCCATCCGCGGGCGGGTCCTGGACATCCTGGAGGAGATGATCGGGCCGCTGGGCTTCGCTCCCTCCCTCAGCCTGGCCGGGGACCTCGACGAGCGAGTCCCCGACGACGTCGCCGAGCACCTGCTCGGGACGCTTCGGGAGGCGCTGTCTAATGCCGCCCGGCACGCAGCCGCCGACCGCGTCGATGTCATCATCGACGCGGGCAGCGATCTGGTTCTCGTGGTCCGCGACGACGGCGTGGGCCTGCAGGAGAGCACCCGCCGCAGCGGGCTGGCGAATCTCAGCGGGCGCGCGGAGCGGCTGGGCGGCACCATGAAGATCGGCCCGGCCGACAGCGGCGGGACCGAGCTGCTCTGGCAGGTCCCGCTGCCACCCGAAGGCGCCGCGGCGCGCTGAGGTTCCGGACGCGGCCGGCAAGGCCAGCTTGTCCAGCGGGCAGCAGAGCTGACCAGAGGCCAGTTCAGCCAGGGCGCGGCTCAGCCAGGGCGCGGCGGCTGGCCTCAGGGCGCGGGGGCCTCGTGGCCATCATGGTGATGATCCTCGAAGAGCCGGGCGGCGTAGGCGGCCGCCTGGGTCCGGCGCTCCATCCCGAGCTTGGCGAAGAGCGCGGAGACGTAGTTCTTCACGGTCTTCTCGGCCAGGAACATCTGCTCGCCGATCTGCCGGTTCGTGAGTCCCTCGCCGATCAGCTCGAGAATCCGCCGTTCCTGCCCGGTGAGGCCCGAGAGCGGATCGGAGCGGGCGGCCTGGTCGCGCATCCGCCGCATGACCCGGCTGGCGGCCTCCGGGTCCAGCAGGGACCGTCCTGATGCGATGGTGCGGACGGCGCCCACCAGGTCTGTGCCGCGGATCTGCTTGAGCACGTATCCGGCGGCGCCCGCCATGATCGCGTCGAAAAGCGCCTCGTCGTCACCGAACGAGGTCAGCATCAGGCAGGCCACCTCGGGCATCCTCGACCGGATGTCGCGGCAGACCGACACGCCGTCGCCATCGGGCAGCCGGACATCGAGCACGGCAACGCGGGGGCGCAGAGCGGGTATGCGGGCCAGGGCCGACGCCGCGGTGCCTGCCTCGCCGACGACGGTGATATCTGGCTCCGCTTCCAGGAGCTCGCGTACCCCGCGGCGGACTATCTCGTGGTCGTCGAGCAGGAAGACAGTGATCGGGCTGCGGGACTGGCCGCCGTTGGGCGCGGCTTCGGCCGGCTGCGCCTGGCCTCTTTCATTCATCTGCGCTGGCACCTCTGTTCGCCTCCGCGTCCGGTAGCGCTGACTCCGTCGTCGACTGGGCCACTCACGCTGCGCACTCCCAGGGCACTCTGCACCCGCGTCCATGATAATTGCCGGGCTTCTCCGGGTCTCAGGGACCATGGTCCCGCCCCCGCGCCGAACGTCCCCGTTTCCCGGCGGCGCGCCACGGGGGCCTTTAGGCCCGGTCGCGGCCGAGTAACGTCCCTAGGCGAGCCCCGCTGCGCCGGGCGACGCTAGTGTCATGAACCCCTCCACCGCACCGCAAGTCGCCCCGCAGGCCGAGCGCATGCCGGGTCAGCTCGGCGTCGCCGACGCCGCTGAATGGTTCACGTGCCTTCAGGTGGCCGAGCGGGCCTGCTGCTGCCCGGCCCGGCCGGTCATGGTGGCGCTGCTGCCGCCGCCGCAGGACGGGACCGAGCTGGTCGAGGTGTTCCTCTGCGGCCATCACGGCCGCCGGTCGCAGGCGAGCCTGGCTGCGGCGGGCGCGCTGGTCTATCAGCTGCCGTAGCCGCCCGGGCCAGCCGTGCTAGCTGCGCTGGTCGAGGATGTCGGGCACCTGGCGCCGGGGCGTCTGCGGGCCCTGCGGGCCGTAGCCGAACCGGATGATGATCTGCGGGCACTCCGGCCAGGGCCACCAGCCATCGGCCTTGTCTTCCATATCGCGCAGCTCGATCGGCTGGTACAGCAGCGACGTCGCCACTCCGTGCCGGGTGGCCGACAGCAGCACGCGCTGCAGTGCCTGCCCGGCGCGCAGCCAGTCGCCCGGCTCGTCGCGAGCGGTGGACAGCACCGAGAGCTGAGGCGAGAGCTCGAACCTCGCGGTGGGCCGCGCGATGGCCGGGGAGGCCTGCCCGAAGTCACGCACTGGCGCCGGCTCACGGTCGGGCCGGGAGCCGACGGCACTGGCGGGAATACCGTCGTCCCCGGCCGAGCCGACCCATTTGGCCAGCTCCACGCGATGATCGAAGTCGGTGGCCAGCTTGGTGTCGGCCGTGGCCGCCAGCTCGAGCACGAGCGCCGCGTCGCGCGGGTTCAGCATGCGCAGTACCGCGAACTCGAAGCCGGCCTCCTGCTCGAGGTCGACCTGCACCGACTCGGGGATCGGATGGCCGGAGAAAGGCACCCGGCTGCTGTGCCGCAGCGTGATCGCCTCGAACATCTCGCACTCAAGGGGCGTCGCCGGCCGCCCGTCAGCCAGCTGGATGCACGCCAGCAGCGTAGGGTCCCGCTGCGGATCGGGCAGCGGCCAGACCAGCGGCTTGCCGCCGAGCATGCGGATAGCGAGGCGCAGGTTGAACAAGGCAGCCCCGCAGCTGAGGTGCAGCGCGCGGCCTTTCGGGTCGGCCACCCAGAGCATCCGCTCCGGATCGCCGCGCAGCTCGATGACGTCGCGGACCACCCGGAATTTCCAGGGCTGGGTGTTGTGGATTGACGGCGCGGCCCCCGCCGCGCTCAGCAGCCGCCGGATGATCCCGTCGCCGGCCAGTGACCCGTGCATCTGTCGTCCCTTCCGGCGCCCCCGGCTGGACCCGGTCCT
>JBKQMG010000224.1:0-3787 GCA_052146815.1 Streptosporangiaceae bacterium
CACTCCGCACCACCGCCAGCGAAGTATCCAGCGACCTCCCCGAAGCTGCGGCGGACGCCCGTCGGCGAGCCACGCGGATGCTAGCCGGCTGCGGTAGAGCGACCCTCGCCTGCGGATTAGGAGGACGGCTGAAGTTCGGCGGCGTAGCGCAATCCGTCGATGAGGAGGGTGACCATGCGCTGGCTGTACGCGATTCCCTCGTCCGACACGGGCGTGCACAGCAGGGCGACGGCGCGCAGCAGGTCTCTGGCGCTGATGTCGGTACGGATTTCACCGGTCGCTGCCGCGGCGTCGAGCAGCGAGCTGAGGGTACGACATCAGGGGAGCGCCCGTACATCTCGCCCGCAGCCTCAGGAGTCCGTATGCAGTACCGCACCCTCGGGCGGACCGGCATCAAGGTCAGCCCCTACGCGCTGGGCGCTCTGGCTCTCGGCACGTCCATCGGCAACCCCGACCACGACGACTCGGCCCGCATCATCCACAGGGCGCTGGATGCGGGGATCAACTTCATCGATACCTCCGACGTATACGGCGAGTCCGAAGTGGCCGTGGGCAAAGCGCTCAAGGGGCGCCGCGACAGTGTTGTCCTCGCGACCAAGTTCAGTCGCCCGATAGGCGACGATCCCAACCACCAGGGAGCCTCGCGGCGCTGGATCATAACCGCGGTCGAGAACTCGCTGCGCCGCCTGCAGACCGACTACATCGACCTCTACCAGGTCCACCGGCCGGACCCTTCCACCGACATCGAGGAAACGCTTTCCGCGCTCTCTGACCTGATCCACAGCGGGAAAGTCCGTGCGGTCGGCACATCCGCGATGCCCGCGTCCGACATCATCGAAGCCCAGTGGGTCGCCGAGCGGCGCGGCCTGGAACGGTTCCGCACCGATCAGCCGCCCTACTCGATCCTCAGCCGCGGCATCGAACGCGAGGTGCTGCCGATCGCGCAGCGTTACGGGATGGGCATCCTCGTGTGGGGGCCGCTCGGGCAGGGAATGCTCACCGGCCGCGTCCGCAAGGGCCAGCAGACCGACCTGCGCCGAGCGCACATTTTCAGGCACCTGAACGACGAGCGCCGGATCGACGCCGTCGAGCAGCTTATCCCGCTCGCCGAGCAGGCGGGCCTGCCGATGACGCACCTCGCGTTGGCCTTCGCGATCGCCCATCCTGGCGTGACCAGCGCGATCATCGGGCCGCACACGATGGAGCAGCTCGACGACCTGCTCGCCAGCGCCGACGTCACGCTCACCGACGAGATCCTCGACCAGATCGACGAGATCGTCCCGCCCGGCACCGACGTCGGCACGCTCGACCAGGCGTACCTGCCACCGGCCCTGCTGAACTCGAGCCTGCGCCGTCGGCCCGCCGGTGAACGCACCGCCGCCTGACCGCATCTCCTCACCAACGGGCATGGCCGTCGGCGCAGGGATCACCCGAGGATCTGCCCGGCGATGACGTTCGGGATCTCGAGATGGGGCAGGTTTTCTTCACGGTGCTGTCATCACGTCTGGGCCAAGCTGCTCATCGCCGACTGCGGCAACAACCGGCTGCTGTTGATGGACCGAGCGGTGGCCGTCGGCTGAGCGGCTGCGAGCTGCGGTGCGTGCACGTGAATAAGGATGCAGGCCAATCGTGACAGCACCATGAAGCCAGCCGCCGGAGCACGGCGTTATCGCCGGCTGGCCGGGGGGCCAGGACCAAAACCGGCCGGCACGAAACTTTACGGTGCCGGCTCAGCGGCCGCCGGTGTGCGCTTCATGTTTCGTTCATAAAACGGCGCTTCATGCTGGCTTCATAAGCGCAACGTACTGTTCTGCGGACGGGTAAATGGCGGTCATTAGGAGACGACGGGCCAGGAGTCAATGGTGACAGTGAGCCAGAAGTGGGATAAGCGCGTCAGGCAATGGCATGATCACGTGATTTCGGCGACGGCATTCGGAAAAGTGCTTGACCGCATTCTTGTTTTGTCGCGGCCGCAGCCGTCTGATGTCTGCGTGGACCTCGGAGCCGGCACCGGGTTCGTGACGACAGCCCTGGCTCCGCTGGTGGCCTCGGTGCGCGCAGTCGACATCTCGCCCGCGATGACCGAGGCCCTGGCCAGGCGTGCGGTCGATGCGGGGCTCGCGAACGTATCGACCGAGGTGACCGACCTGAAGGACTTCCGGCTTCCGCCGTCCCACGCCGACCTCATCGTCAGCAGCTACGCGCTGCACCACCTGGCCGATGCCGACAAGCGGGCGCTGACCGCACGCGCGGCGCAGTGGCTGCGTCCCGGCGGCCGCCTGGTCATCGCCGACATGATGTTCGGCCGCGGCGGGAGCCGGCGCGACCGCGCCATCCTGCGCCAGAAAGTGGCTGCGCTCGCCGCCAAGGGAGTCGGCGGATGGTGGCGCATCGCGAAGAACCTGATCCGCTACGGCCTCCGCGTCGGGCCGGAGCACCCGGCAACGCCGGAGTTCTGGCAGCAGGCGCTGCGCGATGCGGGATTTGTCGGGGTGTGCTTCCATCCGGTCGAGGCCGAAGCCGGCATCGTCTGCGGCGTCCGCCCGGCGTCCTCGTTACGGCCTGAGGCGGGCAGGAGGCGGCGGAGTACCCGGAGTACTGGCGGGCGGAGCCAGGACGGTGAAGAAGTCCCTGGTCCATCCAGCGAGATACTGGTCGGACGGACGGTACTGGCCAGGTATCTCGGCGGTGAGTGCGCCGCCGGGTATGCCCGCCGCGTCCAGCTGGACCCATTCCGGGTTGATGTCGAGTTCCATCGCGATCCGCGCGCCGTGGTCGGCCAGCGCGGCTGCCAGGTCAGCGGCCACGGCGGACATGCTCGCCGCGTACACCAGATCGCCCGCGGCGTCCTGGCCGATCGCGCTGCGGGCCACGTACGCGCCGCCGCCGAGGGTCGCGCCCCACATCGTCCAGTCAGCCGACGCCGCGGTCGGCCGTCCGTTCAGCACCAGCGGCTGCAGGTCCTGCCGGACGCTGTAGACAGCCTCGCCAGGCGCGGGCAGCCCACGGCCCCAGACCCCGATCCTGGCCTGCCCGGCCCGGTCGAGCACCAGGCTGGCGAAGCCAGGCCGCAACGGACTGATCACGTGCCCTTCCTGCATGTAGCCGCCCGCGCCGGCCGACAGCTTGAACCCCCCGTTGAACGCGGCGAGAAGCTGGCTGCGTTCGGCGCCGGTCACAGCTGGCCCGGCGCGCACCAGCCCCGATGCGGCAGGGCCGGGGTCTGCGCTGCCGGTGTGCAGGACGTAACGGACAGGGCCGAGGAAGGTCGCAACGGTCACCAGGGCGCCGTCTGCGGTCCGCACGCGGGTGATGCGTACCCGAGGCCGGGGCAGCGGCGCCGGGGTCGCGGTGCTCCGGGTCGCAGGTGCCGGGTTGGCCTTGGGAGTGCTGTGCGCAGCAGCCGCCGACTGCGCGGCGGCGGCCGGTGACGCCGTGGACGGCGGGTGCGCCGCCGCAGACGCACCGCCGCATGCCGCTACTGCGCAGGCCACGGCGAGCGCACTGGCTACCAGGAACGTGTGCCTGATCATGTTGCCGCCCATGCGCCGCCGTACCTCCGACTGTCCCTGCGGTTCGCTCACTGGCGCGTTACTTTCGAGGCTAATGGCGTGAATGAAAAAGACATGAAGCTGACCTGTACTAGTCGAAAACTCTGCTACTACCGCTGGCCTGGGCTTTCATGCCGACTGCCGATATTCGTTGATCAGCCCTGCGAGCCTCAGATCTCCGGTAGTTAAGGCTTCTCGCGTTGCTGACATGCGGTTTTATCGCAGCCCTGGTCTGC
>JBKQMG010000225.1:0-24168 GCA_052146815.1 Streptosporangiaceae bacterium
GGCGGATTCAACCGGTCAACGCAACACCGGGTTGTTCGTATGGGTCGCACAGTAGCTGGTCGAGCGCCTCAGCGGGTGTTCGCCAGGCGAGGCGTTTGCGGGGTCGACTGTTGAGTTGTGCGGCGACGAACTCGAGGTAGTCGCGGTGGTAGCCGGAAAGGTCTGTGCCTTTGGGGAAGTACTGGCGCAGAAGGCCATTCGTGTTCTCGTTCGTGCCGCGTTGCCAGGGAGCGTGCGGGTCGCAGAAGTAGATGTCCAGATCGGTCGCGGTGGCGATCTGCACGTGGTTGCGCATCTCCATGCCCTGGTCCCAGGTCAGGGTCCGGCGCAGTGTGTCCGGAAGGGACGCCATCGCCTCGATCATCGCGTCCTGGACCTCCACGGCTCCGTGGGCCTGCGGCAGGTGCAGCAGCATGGCGTAGCCGGTGGTTCGCTCGACCAGGGTCCCGATCGCGGACTTGTTCACCGAGCCGGTGATCAGGTCGCCCTCCCAGTGGCCCGGCACAACGCGGTCGGCCACCTCGGCCGGGCGCTCGCTGATGTTGACCATGTCCGCGATCCGGCCGCGACGCTCTGCGGCCTTGCGGTGAGGCTTGCGCAGCGCTCGACCGGTGCGCAGGCAAGTCGCCAGATCTCGCCGCAGCGCACCGCGTCCTTGCACGTACAGGCTCTGGTAGATGGTCTCGTGAGACACCCGCATCTCCACCTCGACGGGGAAGTCCAGCAGCAGACGCCGGCTGATCTGCTCGGGGCTGTCCTTCAGCAGCAGCCTCTTCTGGACATGCTCACGCAACCTGTCATTGTCCGCCAGCAGCGCAACCTTCGGCCGCCGGGCCCGCGCGTCGGCAGCCGCCTGGGCGACGGTAGCCCGGTACCCGCTCTTGCGGCGCACCGTCCCCCGGCACAGCTCCCGGCTGATCGTCGACGGCGGGCGGCCCAGTGCACGGGCGATCACCCGGACTCCGTGCCCAGCGGCCCTCCGGCAGGCGATCTCCTCGCGGTCGGCGAAAGTCAACCTGAACGGCAACGACCCAGCGTCAGGAGCAGGTTCAACAGGCGGCATCACCCCGCCAGCGTCTCGGAACCATCGCCACGCAACGGTTCTCGACACGCCCACGGCGTCCGCTGCATCGCCGGGGACCTCGCCCGCCCGGATCAGCGACCAGTACCGCCGCTGAACCTCCACCCGAATCGCTGGGCGCCCCAAGATCATGCACCTCACCTCTCAGGCAAGGTGTTGCGTTGACCGGTTGAATCCGCCAGACGCAAAAAGTCACTTATCGGCCGCGGCGCTCCGCACGACCTCGGCGCATACGACGGCGAGCTTGCGGCGCTGCGAGCGCGACTGATCCCGCAGCTTCTCGTAGGCGGCATGAGCTGACAGGCCCTGCTGCCCCATCAGCACCCCTTTGGCCTGCTCGATCACCGCGCGGGTATTCAGGGCGGTCTGCAGCTGCGCCGCCAGCTCGGACTGCTGCTCGCCGACCATCATGCTGGCGATCAGCAGCGCAGCCAGGTCAGTGAAGGCCAGCAGCGCCAGCTCGCCTTCCGCCGACCACGGGCGCGCCTTCTCTGAGAGCCTGTAGACAATGCGTCAGGCGGCCTGTTGATCTTGTCCGGGTAGCGGGGTGCCGCGTTCGCCGCCCCATCGCCGGATCGAGGGTGCGCCGGTTTCGTACCTCGCGAGCCGACGGGTCATGATCATGATGGTGGCCCAGTACACCATGGCCTCGTGATGCTCGGTCCTGCGTTCGTAGTCGCGGGCCAGGCGCCGGTAGTGCATCAGCCAGCCGAAGGTCCGCTCGACTACCCACCGGCGGCTGACGACCTGGAAGCCGGGCAGGTCGCTGCGCTTGATGATCTGCAAGGTGATGCCGGCGGCCTGTCGGATCCAGGTGGCCAGGGGCTTGCCGTCGTAGCCGCTGTCGGCCCACATGATCTGCAGCGTCGTGAACACCTCCAGCAGCCTGGCGACCAGCAGCTTCGCGCCGGCCCGGTCGCTGATCTGGGCGCCGGTGACCACGATCGACAGCAGCCAGCCCTCGACATCGACCGCGGCGTGCCGGCCCCTCCCGTTGATCTTCTTCCCGCCATGGAACCCGCGGCTGCCCTTCCCGACGGTGTCGGCGGCCTTGACGATCTGGGAATCGACGATCACCGCCGTGGGCTCGGCGGCGCGGCCCTGGCGCTCGCGCAGCGCGCCGCGCAGCCGGTGCGTCAGCGCCTCGGGCAGCCCCCGGGCGCTCCACCGCTCGAAGAACTTCCACACCGCCTCCCAGGGCGGGAAGTCCACCGGCAGCGCCCGCCACTCCACGCCGTTCTTCACCACGTAGAACACCGCGTCCGTCATCGCCCGCAGGTCATGCTCCATCGGGCGCCCGGCCGCCTTGACCAGCCCGGCCATCACCGTCCTGGCCTGCGGCTCTAGCACCTCCCACTGCTCGTCAGCGGTATCGGAGGGATAGGCGCGGACACGGTCATGGCACCGGCATCCCGATGCCGCGCATCTGGCGTTTCCGCCGGAGACAGGGTAGACAGGCACACGGGACTCCTGGCGCTGGAGGGCGTAGACACCTCTCCGCTACCAGGAGTCCTCTCGCATGCCAGAGCGACACGCCGGGAACGACCTAATTGATACGAGTTACGCAAGCTACGCGCGCGCTTGGTTGGTTTGTCTACAGGCTCTGAGAGCACCGCGACGACACCGACCGCGTCCCGGTTGTAAGGCAGCGGGCTGGCGAGCACGGCACGCACCCCCGGTTTATCGCGGCCGCACTGAAATCGGGCCAGCGCGCATCCTGCTCGAGGTCGTCGGCTCCGGTCAGGACCTTCTCCTCGAAGGCCGTGATGCACGGACCCTCCCGGTGCTCGACCTGCAGGTCTTCCAGGTGGCCGAGCCGCGGGCCGGAGACCGCCACGTTGCGCAGGTGATGGTCGGCGTCGGCCAGCATCAGGCCGGCTCCGTCGACATCAAAGATCGTGTGGGTGGTCTGGACGATCTCGCGCATGGCGTCCTCGACGCGCATCTCGCCGAAACGCAGCTTGCCGAGCTCAGTGAGAGCCTGGCGCACATCGTGCAGTGTGACTGTGATCTGTGGGTCCTCAGCTGGGGCCCGCAGGCCCAGGCCCGGGCCCGCGGGCGGAGGGGGCGCGGGGTCCGGTTGAACGCACCCGCACTCTACTGAGCGGCGGTACCCAAAAGTTACTTTCCGGCCCGTGACCGGCTGTCGGCCCGGTGACCGGGAACTGCGCCCGTGCACTCAGACCGGCAGCCCGCAAGGTCACGGCGGGTCCTTCGACGTGGGCCGCGGCGGCCGCCCGGGCCTCGGCGGTGAGGTAGCTCGCTCCGGTATCCCAGGGATTGGGCAGGGCGCCGTCGGTGGCGTAGACATAGCCGGCATGCCGGGCCGCGGCCAGAGACACGATCTGCGGCATCTGGCTGCTGCTGGCCCCGTAGACCAGATGCCAGAACGTCCCGGCCGGGTACTGCTCCCCTGCCGAGTAGCCGCCGGAGCCATCGATGATATTGCCCGGATACTGAGTCAGATAGGTCGCGGCGTCGTGCTCGAAAGTCACGAACGTCCGGGCGACCGTACTGCCGGGCGCGAGATCGCAGACGTTCACGGCCGTGCCGGGATTGTCGGCGACGAATGCGCCGGGATCGATATCACGCACGTAGCGGTAAAGCGCGTGGTAGTAACTTTCGTCACCGCATGACGTGGACATTTCATCAAAAAATACCCCGGAGACCTGAATCCGGCCCGTGGCTGGCTTCAGGTAATTATCGACGGATTGCTCAACGTCGGCAATCGACCTGGTCCCGAAGTCGGTGTGGACATATCCCAGCACTACGGTGCCACGGACCCGCAATGCGCTGGCCTGGGCCTGCCAGGAGGCACTGAACGGAGCATCGCCATTGCCTGGATTCAGGATGACGATGCCCGGCGCGGGGCTCATTGCCCCCAGGGTCACCAATGGCGCCTGACCCGGGAAGACATAAGCGGGAACCCCGAGCTTCAGCCTGACCGCCGCCTGGCGATCGGCTGCGAACGTGGCATGGAGGTAGGGGATAGCCACCACAGCGGCGGCGACTGCGACCAGCGCAGACATTCGCTGGATCCCTTTCCAGGGTGATCTCTGCGCATGACGGCTGCGACCCGCTGGCTGAGAGCTCCTCATCCTGCTTCCCTCCGCTCACGCTCCGATCCGCGCCCATTATGCAGCGCGTTTACGCTATCACCGGCCGGTTGCGCGCAGCTGCAGCATACGCTGTTACCGCTGACCGTGCGATTTGTCACCCCCGCCGCGTTAAAGCCATTACCAGGCGATTAGATCTGACCAGCGCAGACTCGCCAGATATGCCCATGAGCCCGCCTTCTACCCGGAGCACCTATGCCGAGTTTCGCAAAAAAGGCCGACAGCATTATCGGACACCGGACACGAAATCGGCTAATGGTGTGCAGCCACCGCATCCCGGCTCGCGGAAAGCTCGGTGGATGGCGGTCCCGCCGGCTAATCTCCGTGTGCTGTCGGCTCGTGCGCAGTTGGGGGAGATAAAGCGGGGTGCCAGCAATGTACCGCCGCTGACGTCGCGGCAAGCCCCCGGCAGCGCGCGAGCGGTCCGGCCGATGAACGCCAGCTGGTCAAGCTCCGGCGAACCGGCAGGACTGCCGCCGCGCGGACCGTCTGGCACTGACATAGCTGCGTGCGACGCAGGCGGCCAGCGCACTGCGGCGCGAGCGCCCTGATCCGGCGCTTGCGCCTGAGCGCGCCGGCTCGCCTCATTCAGTCGTGCGCTGGCCCGCCGCGCCCATGCCCGGCCGGACAAACGACCATCGCAGATGAAACCTGTACCGGAGGATTTGTGCGCTTCTGGAACGCTCTCGTCCGTGCCTGCCCGGCAGCAGGCCGCTGAGAGGCTCACCTTGGTATCCATCATCAAGACGGCGCAGTGCATCAGGACGGCACAGTGGCGGCCGGCCAGGATGCGCCGCACGCTCGGCGGCCAGGGCGGTGAGGGCGGCCTCGTGAGCCGTATCGCCTCCGTTTCCGCCCTGCTCCTGACCCAGCTGAGCCCCGTCATCCTGCTGAGCATCACCTACCCGTTCGCCGCCAGCAGGCTGGCCGGCATACAGCTCGGTGGCCTGCCCTTCCCCCGGCTGCTGCTGGCGACCTCGCTGACCGCCCCCTGGCTGAGCCAGATCGTGTGCATGCCGCTGTTCGCCGCCCTGAGCCCGCATGTGGCCGCCGGACGCAAGGCCCACCTGACCGCACGGGCACTCGAAGCCTGGCCGCTGGTATTCGCCGCGTCCGTGCCCGTCGTGGTGCTGCTGGCCGTCCCGGTCTGGCTGAGGGAGCGGTGGAGCCTTCCCGCGATGCTGGTCTACATGACATTGTGCCTGCTCAACGCAGGTTTCGCTCAGTCGCTGGTGTACAGCATCATCAAGCGCAACGGCAAGCTGTGGGCCCTCGGCTGGCTGGTCTACGCGGCCGCCCTCTTCGCGGTGCCGCGCCTTTGGTTCCTGCCGCCGCTGGCGGGCATGCTGCTGCAGACGCTGTACCTCGCCTGGCACAGCAGGATCCTGTCGCTGCGCCCGGTGCGGCCCGAGCGGATCGTAGCTGGCCTCGGCAAGGGCATGCTGCTCGGCTGCGTGCTCTGGAGCGACAAGTACTTCTATTTTCTCCGCTTCCCGGGAAACTTCGATCCGGCGCTTGTGTTCGGCGCGATGCTGCCGGCCATCGTGGCCTACAACTACTACTTCGCACTGCTGGCGCCGCGCACCGACGGGCTGGTCGATTCGGTCCGCAAGGCCATGACGGGGGCGCCGCTGACCTCGCTGCGCGAGGAGTGCGACACCCTGTCGGAGCACATCCGCTCCTCCACGTTCCAGGCCGGCCTGGTCTGCGCGCTGCTGAGCATCGCCGCCCTCGCCGGGCTGCGCGTGGCGGATCCGGCGGCGACCAGGGCGGCTGCCGCCGAGATGCTGGCGTGCTGGTGCTTCGTCATGGGCACCCTGGCGTGCTACAAGCTCGCCTACCTGGGGCAGGACCGGCTCGCCTACGGCTACGGCGCACTGCACCTGGCCCTGGCGTGCGCCATCTTCGCCGCCGGCCCGTCAGGACCCGCCGTATACCTGACTCTCGCGGCCGCGGAGATCCTGATGGTGGCACTGATCCTGCGCACCTGCCTGCGGGGCTGGGCCCGGCCGGAATTCATGCTCTTCTGGCGTCACGCGATCCAGTGGTAACGGCCGCCCGATGAAATCCGCCATTTTCTACTACGGCCTCGAGCTGCCGCCCGACCAGGCCAAGACAGTCCTGCTCAAAGACGCGACCGTGGTCCTCCAGCCGTACCACCCGCTGCTGACCGAGGACAAGTTCGCCCGTTATTTTCCGCACTGCTCGCTGTTTATCTACTGGAACCCGACCGGGGTGCCGCCTGAGGCACTGCGGGCGGCCGCCGAGCCGATCCCGCTGCTTGAGCTTGATCCGGTCTGGAATCTGATCAGGCTGGATCTGCGGTCGGCAGCGGCCCGGCGTTTCGCCATTATGCAGGGACTTGCCGCCTGGCAGGCCTGCGGTACCTCCGTCACCGGCCTTTTCGTCGACGACCTGGATCTGTGGTCGGCCGGAAAGCGCCCGGCCGCGGTCATGGCACTGCTGAGCGAGCTGCAGTCCGGCGCCGCCGCTGACGCGGGGATTCCCCTCTTCGTGAACCGGGGATTCTCCTTCTGGCCGAAACTGGCCGACCTGCAGGCGGTCTTACTCGAGGAGCTGACGCCGGGCATCGTCAGCGCGCTGCCGCCGGCCGACATCCAGTGGGTGGAACGCAGGGTCCTGCCTGCTGTCCGGCGGGTGCGCCAGCGGGGCGTGGCCGTATTCGGCCTGACTTACGAGCCGGAACATGCATCCGCGCCGCTGACCGCAGCAGCGGCCAGGCTCGCCGCGCTGACCGATAACACCATCATGACGTGCCGATCCGTTGATCAATGGCCGGAGGACCTTCAGTGAATCCGATGACGCGTTATCTTTCCCGGCGAAAGTACCGCCATCAGTCGGGTGCCCAGCGCTGCGGCAAGTACGAGGACGTCGATCTGGCTATCGTGGCCGAGTCCACGTACCCGTATCTGCGCGGCGGCGTCTCGGCCGTTATCCACGACATCGTCCAGGCGAATCCTGACCGGTCGGTGGGAATCATTCACATCGCCTGGGACAGCAGCTGCCCGACAGAAGTCGCCTATCCGCTGCCGCCGAATGTCCGCTGGGTCTACCCGGTCTTCCTGAGCATGAATGAGCATGTGCGCGACTTCAAGCAGCTGCCGGTATCGGCTCTGGGCCTGCCCCCGTCCCAGCGCCGGCTGCTGGCCGAGCAGGTGTTCGCGGCCCTCGACGCTGTCGTCGCGGGCGACTGTGAACCCCTCTGGGCGCTGTACGACCAGTCCATGAACCCGCGGACCCGAAGGTATTCGCTCTGGCCCCTGCTCGCCACGCAGGAGTTCATGTCGCTGGCCACGCAGCGATTCGCCGACATCGATGTGCCGTTCACCAGCCTGTTCTGGCTGCTGCGCGAGTTCTTCTCGCTGGCCTGCGCGATCTGCGGCCCCGACTTTCCCAGTGCCGACGTCTACCACTCCCATACGACCGGTTACGCGGGCCTGCTGGCCGCGGTGGCCGCCCGGCAGAACGGCGGCCGGGTACTGCTGACCGAGCACAACCTCTACACCAGGGACACCATCAACTGCCTGCTGGACAGGAACATGAACACTGTCGTGTCCGCCCGGGACTGGCAGGTGGACACCGAGGTCGCGCCCGAACAGCGCTGCTGGATGGCGTGGTACACCGAGATCGGGCGGCTGACCTACAAGGCGGCTGACTACATCACCTACCTTTACCCGACCGCCATCGGGGAGGCGGCCGGCCTCGGGTCGACGGTCGAGAAGGCCAGCATCGTCCCGAACGGCATGCTGCTCGACAAGTTCGAGTCGGCCAGGGCCATGTTTACCGCACGGCAGGAGGCTATCGCGGCGAAAGGCGGCGAGCGGCAGTGGCGGCTGGCCTACTGCGCACGGCTCGTGCCGATCAAGGGCCTGCTGGACCTGATCAGCAGCGTCGCCGAGCTGGTCGGGTCCGGGACCGTGAACTTCACCCTCGACGTGATGGGCCACGCCGACGAGATCCCCGCTTACGCGGCCCAGTGCTACGACCGGGTCAGGGACCTCGGGCTCGGGGATTACGTCCGGTTTCTGGGCAACAGGAACATGGCCGAGGTTCTCGGTGACTTCGACATGCTGGTGCTGCCGAGCTACAACGAGGGCCAGCCCATGGTGGTCCTCGAGGCCATGGCGGTCGGGCTGCCGATTATCGGGACACCGGTGGGCGGCATGGAGCAGCTGATCGTCAGCCCGCTGGCCGACGCCAACGGGCCGGGTGCCGGGCAGAGCCCGGTGCCGAGCCCCGGGCCGTGCGGCGTCCTGGTGCCGCCCGCCAACGTGAGCGCGCTGGCCGAGGCGCTGACCGCCGTAATGAGCGATCAGGAGCTCTACGACATCTTCTCCGCGAACTCCCGGAGCCGGGTTTCGCAGTATTTCGAGCTGGACAAGGCCATGGGCGCCTACCGGCGCATCTACAGTCAGCTCGAAGGCGTTTCCCGGCTCGCGGACGTGCCCGCGCCGAGGCCGTCCGCCGCGTACTGGCGGCGGCTGCCGCGGCTCGGTGTCGCGCAGGCCGCCTCGTCAGCCGACGAGAGTACCTCGGCGGCCTAGCAGATCGCCGTCTGCCCCCGCGGGCCGCCGGCCCCAGGAGCGACGATGACAGATCCCGCTACCACCGCGCTGCCCTGGCGGTTCGACGACCGGCGCGCGCTGGTGATCAACTGCACGCTGAGACGGTCGCCGGAGCGCAGCCACACCGAAGGGCTGATCGGCCGCCGCCGCGCGATCCTGGAGAAGAACGGCGTCGCCACCAGCGTGCTGCGCGCGGCCGACCATGACATCGCTGCGGCAACATGAGCGCCGCCGCAAGGTGAACGCCGCGAGGTCAGCGCCGCCGCGACGGGCGGAACTGGAGCCCGTAGACCGTGTTGATCACCGCGATGGCGGCCCAGATCACCAGCAGCCCGGCGATTCCGGCCGGACGCTGGCCGACGCCCACGGCGATCGCGCTCAGCGGGATGCCCAGCGCCATCGAGACGATCGCGAGCGCGAACGAATGCCCGCGCGCGGGACGCGGGCCGGCCATCCGCGCGTCGACCCGCTGATCGATCTCGCGGTCGACCTTGTCCATGAAGGACTCAATCACGGCGGCCTGATAGTCGGGGCCGAGCTCGCTGTGGATCTCGGCGGCGGCTCGTATCTCGTCAGGCGTCAGCGAAGTTCTAGCCACGTTACAAGATATATCGCATTGCCCGCGGCCGGGCAAGCGCTGCCCGGTCGAGCCTGGCCGGGCCTAGCGGCCGGCGCGTGCTCACAGCGGCAGGGTGTACTTGAGCACGAAGTTCAGCGCGACGGCGAACACCAAGGTAGATGAGCCATGCGCCGGTGCCGAGCCGGAAGAGTCCGAGTACCTTCTCGGCGGCCGGGACTGCGGGAGGTCGGGTGCCTGCGTGTCATGCCGATGTTCGCGCGCGTCCGCTCGCGCAGGCGGATCCGGCCAGCGCGAACCGGTGCACGCCGAAGGCGGTCCCGAGCGTGCGCCGGCTCCCCACGATCGGGGCACTGCCCAGATCGGGGGGAGCTCATGCGCGCGCCGCGCCACTCACGCGCCAGGATCTCGGCGAGCAGCCGCTCAGGTGATGCGCGTGCCGACGGACCGCCCGGGCGGCGGCTGCCCGGCCGGCAGCCGCCGCTGGCAGGCTAGACGTCAGGCTCAGCCTGCTTCGTGACCTTCTGAGACTCTTCGATGGGCCCGCTCACTTCTTCGACCATCTTCAGCCTGGCGTGCAGTACGTCACCAATGAACAGGTCATAGATGATCACCCCGATGACGCCGCCGATCAGAGGCCCCACGATCGGTATCCAGAAGTAGTCGCTGAAGTTGAAGCCGGGCGCATGGTAGGTCCCCGGCAGGGCCACCCTTCCCCACCCGGCGAACCAGGCGAAGAGCCGGGGCCCGAAGTCACGGGCCGGGTTGATGGCGTAGCCTGCGTTCGCGCCGAAGGACATCCCGATCGCTGCTACGGCGAAGCCGATGACCAGGGGACCGAGGTTCGAGCCTACCGCCGTGTTCCTGAGGTCGATGACCGCCACGACGAACATCACCAGGAACATCGTGCCCACGATCTGGTCGATCAGCGGTCCTATCATCGAGGCGTGGTAGTACTCGGCCGGGAATGTCGCGAAGATCGAGTACGACGCTAGTGCGCTTCCGGAGCTCTTGGGGGTGTGCGCCGCGAGGTCGTATGCGTTGATCGCCCAGCGGTACACGAGGAATACCAGGGCGGCCCCGACGAAGCAGCCGAGCACCTGAGCTGCCCAGTAGGGCAGCACCTTACGCCAGGAGAACTTGCGCCTGACGGCAAAGGCCAGGGTGACCGCCGGGTTGATGTGCGCGCCGCTGACGCCGCCCGCCACCCACACGCCGAAGGCGACGGCCAGGGCCCATCCCCAGGTGATCAGCGTCCAGTCGCCGACGCCGACGAAGATGGTGGTGGGCGACGAGGTGCGTCCTGAGCCCGGGAGGGCCGCCACGGCCATCGCTACCACGCCGTCACCGAACGCGATAAGGCACACGCAGCCAAGAAATTCGGCAAGCAGCTCACCGTACAGGCCGCCGATGCGCCCGACTGTGCGCCCCTCGCCTCGCAACGGGGTTATATCGGACACTCAGATCCTCCCAACCACCTAGGGCAGCGGGAAGCTAACAGTGAGTAGCGACTGATCAGGCGCAGAGAACCTCGTGTCAGCTTCTCTCCTGCGGTCTCGGCCGGACATTTCCGTCCCTAAGCCAGTAGAACCCAACCAGTGGATCACGTCAATCCTTGATCGCCCGCGGAACTAAACAGCTGCGCATCGCGGGGCCGGCCTCGAACCAAGCAGGCCGATTCGGAGCGCCTTCGCCAGGCCGGCCGTCGAGCCATTCAGCCGAAGGCTGGACGGGTTCAGCCGATGCTGAGACGATTTCGGCCGGACGGCCGGATCTGCCCCCTCGGGGGCTGGCGCCGCCGTAGCGGCAGCCTGGACCGGCTGCGGATCGAACTGGCCAGGAGGAGGACGCAGGTGCGCATTCGCAAGTGGTTCGGAAGTCCAGGGCGGCTGGTGGTCGCGGCGGCCGCTGCGCTGCCTCTGGTCCTGGCGGCCGGCGGCATCGCCGCGGCGGGCAGCACGACCCGGCCCGACTTCCGGCCCCGCCGATCAGGCACGTGTGGTGCATCGACCTGGAGAACGAGGGCTACGGCCAGAGCTTCGGCGATCCTGGCGCCAACCCCTACCTGGCCCGAACGCTCCCGAGGATGGGCGCGCTGCTGAAGAACTACTACGCGATCGGCCACGACAGCCTGGAGAACTACATCGCCCAGGTGACCGGCCAGGGCCCGGACCCGGCCACTCAGAACGACTGCGGGACCTGGACGGTCTTCAAGCCCGGCAAGGTCGTCCGCAGGCCCTTCCACCAGCTGGTGGGCAACGGTGCGTCTATCCCCGGTCGGTTCCCACGCTCGGCAACCAGCTCACCGCCGCGCACCTGACCTGGAAGGCCTACCTGCAGGACATGGGCAAGGTGCCCAGCCGTGACCACACCACGCAGACCAGCCAGGGACCCGCGTGCGGTCATCCAAGGATCGGCACCGCTGACCCTACCGAGGGCGCGACGGCCGCCGACCAGTACGCCACCCGGCACGCGGGCTTCATGTACTTCGAGTCGGTCATCGGCAACCGGGCCTGCTGCGATCAGCAGTCCTGTCGTTCCAGCCCCTGCTGACCGGCCTGTCGTCGGCGGCAAAGACCCCGAGCTTCTCCTGGATCTCGCCGAACCTGTGCATGGACGGCCACGACGCGCCCTGCGCCGATGGTGACCCGGGCGGCCTGGCTGAGATCAACGGCCTCCTGTCCATCTGGATCCCGCAGATCATGGCCTCGCCGGCCTACAAGAAGAACGGGCTCATCATCGTCACCTTCGACGAGGGCAGCAACAGCGCGGCCTGCTGCGGCGAGACGCTGGGCCGGACGGCCTCACATCCCAACACGGCCAGCCCGGGGATGCCAGGGCCGGGCGGCGGCCGGGTCGGGGCGGTCCTGCTATCACCGTTCATCAGGCCGGGAACCGTGAGCACGACCGACTACAACCACTACTCCGCGCTGCACAGCATCGAGGACATCTTCGGCCTTGCTCACCTTGGTGACGCGGCGATGCCCCAGGTGAGGGCATTCGGGCCGGACGTCTACACCAGGCGCTGACGGCCTGCGGGCGAGCTGCCCGCAAAGCGCCCGCTGCGCACGTCCGCGGGCGCCGCTGCGAGTGATGACCGCGGCCGCGGCCGTCTCGGGCCGGGCTGAGTCGCCGGCTCAGCTGAGGGCAGCGATCTCCGGCGCTCCGAGCCGTGCAGCCTCCGCGGTGTCGTCGTCCGGCTTGGTCTGCGAGTCACGCTCGGCCGCGACGCGCGCGAGGTAGTGATCGATCTCGCGGCTGGTCTGCTCTTCGTCCCAGCTCAGCTCTGCCGCCATGATCCTGGCGACGGTCCGCGCCGCTCCCACGCCGCGGTCCCAGGCCTCGATCGAGATCCTGGTGCGCCGGGCCAGCACGTCGTCCAGATGACGGGCGCCTTCGTGAGTCACCGCGTAACGGGCCTCGACTCCCAGGTAGTCGTCGGCTCCGGGGAGCGGCGCCGCCAGCGACGGGTCTTCACGCACCATGGCCAGCAGGTCGTGGATGCGGGAACCGTACCGGTTCAGCAGGTGCTCGATCCGCGCGACATGAATTCCGGCCGACACTGCCAGTGATCTGCGCTGATTCCACAGCGCTTTGTACCCTTCCGCGCCGAGCAGCTCGACCTGATCGGTGCACGACTCCGGCACTCTGGCATCCAGGCCTCTGGCTGCCTCGTTGACCGCATCGGCGGCCATGACCCGGTAGGTGGTGTACTTGCCGCCCGCGACGACGACGAGGCCCGGCACAGGATGGCCTACGACGTGCTCACGCGACAGTTTCGATGTCGACTCCGACTCGCCGCTGAGCAGCGGCCGCAGGCCGGCATAGACACCTTCGACGTCCTCGCGGGTCAGCGGCGAGTTCAGCACGCTGTTGACATGCTCGAGCAGATAGTCGATGTCACGGGAGCTGGCGGCGGGGTGCGCCTTCTCCAGCGACCAGTCAGTGTCGGTAGTGCCGATGATCCAGTGCCGTCCCCAGGGGATGACAAACAAGACGCTTTTCTCGGTCCGCAGGATGAGCCCCGTATTCGACTGCAGCCGGTCCTTGGGGACGACGAGGTGGATGCCTTTCGACGCGCGAACGTGGAACTGGCCGCGCGTGTCGGCGAGAGCCTGCGTGTCGTCGGTCCACACGCCGGTGGCATTGATCACCTGCCGGGCCCGCACCTCGAACTCCCGCCCGGCCTCCAGATCAATGACCCTGGCGCCGGTCACCCGTTCGCCCTGGCGCAAGAACCCGATCACCTGCGCCCGGTTCGCGGCCATGGCACCGAAGGAAGCGGCGGTGCGGACGACCGTCAGCGTGTGCCGCGCGTCATCGACTTGCGCATCCCAGTACTGGATGGCGCCCGTCAGCGCGTCGGGCCTCAGGCACGGCGCTTCCCGGAGCGCGTGCCGCCGGGTGAGATGCCGGTGCCGTTTCAGGCCATGAGCCGTACCCGAGGTGAAGGCCATGGTGTCGTAGAGCGCCACGCCCGCGCCCACATAGGCACGTTCCCAGGCCCGGTGCTCCAGCGGATACAGGAACTGCACCGGCCGCACGAGATGGGGGGCAATGCGGTCGAGCAGCAGGCCTCGTTCTTTCAGAGCCTCGCGGACGAGGCCGAAATCCAGCATCTCCAGGTAGCGCAGGCCGCCGTGGATCAGCTTGCTGGAGCGGCTGGACGTGCCGCTGGCCCAGTCCCTGGCCTCGACTATCGCGGTCGTCAGCCCGCGCGTCACCGCATCGAGCGCACTGCCCGCGCCGACCACTCCGCCGCCGACGACCAGCACGTCGACCTCTTCCTCGGCCATGCGGGCAATCGCGTCCTCGCGCGCTGATGGGGACAAGTTCCCTGCTGACATGAGCTCAGTCACGAGATCAGTCGACCTCCACCCAGTCGAGTGTGCGCTGTACTGCCTTCTTCCAGCCTGCATAACCTTCCGCGCGCTGCTGTTCATTCCACTGCGGGTCCCAGCGCTTGGATTCGTTCCAGTTGACCTTGAGCTCGCCGGTGTTCGACCAGAAGCCGGTGGCAAGCCCTGCCGCGTACCCGGCGCCGAGGGCGGTGGTCTCGGCTACGACGGGACGGCTGACGGGAACGCCGAGAATGTCCGCCTGCAGCTGCATGCACAGATCATTCGCCGTGACGCCGCCGTCGACCTTCAGCACCTCCAGATGCACACCGGAGTCCTGCTCCATCGCCTCGGCGACGTCGCGGCTCTGGTAGCAGATGGCCTCCAGGGTGGCCCGGGCCAGGTGGGCGTTGGTGTTGAAGCGCGAGAGACCGACGATCGCACCGCGGGCGTCGCTGCGCCAGTACGGGGCGAACAGGCCCGAGAACGCCGGAACGAAGTAAATCCCGCCGTTGTCCTCGACCTGGCGGGCCAGCGTCTCAGTCTCGGATGCGCCGGAGATGATCCCGAGCTGGTCCCGCAGCCACTGGACCGCTGATCCGGTGACTGCGATCGAGCCCTCGAGCGCGTAGATGGGCTTCTGGTCACCGAACTGGTAGCACACCGTCGTGAGCAGCCCGTTCTTGCTGCGCACCAGCTCCTCGCCGGTGTTCAGCAGCATGAAGTTACCTGTCCCGTAGGTGTTCTTGGCCTCGCCGGGCGCGAAGCAGACCTGGCCCACTGTCGCGGCCTGCTGGTCCCCCAGATCCCCGGTCAGCGGGACGCCCCTGACCGAGCTCAGTCCCCTGATCTCGCCGTAGCCGTCGGGCGCGGAGGACGGCCGGATCTCCGGCAGCATCGCGCGCGGGATGTTGAAGAAGCCGAGGAGCTCGTCATCCCAGTCGAGCGTCTCCAGGTTCATGAGCATGGTCCGGCTGGCGTTGGTCACGTCCGTGACGTGCGAGCCGCCGTCCGCTCCGCCGGTCAGGTTCCAGATGACCCAGCTGTCGGTGTTGCCGAACACCGCGTCGCCGTTCTCGGCCGCCTCCCGCACGCCGTCGACGTTCTCCAGAATCCACTGCACCTTGCCGGCCGAGAAATACGTCGCCGGCGGCAGCCCGGCCTTGCGGCGGATCACGCCGCCGCGCTCGTCACGGTCGAGGGCGCTGGCGATGCGGTCGGTGCGGGTGTCCTGCCAGACGATCGCGTTGTAGTAGGGACGGCCGGTCTTGCGGTTCCACACCACCGCCGTCTCCCGCTGGTTCGTGACTCCGAGCGCGGCCAGGTCAGATGCCGCCAGGCTCGCCCGGTTCAGCGCGGTCTGGATCACCGACGCAGTCCGTTCCCAGATTTCCACCGGGTCGTGCTCGACCCATCCTGCCCTGGGCAGGAACTGCTCGTGCTCCAGCTGATGCTTACCCACCTCATTGCCGGAGTGGTCGAAGATCATGAAACGGGTGCTGGTGGTGCCCTGGTCGACGGCTCCGACGAAGTCCGGCATGCGCTCCTCCTCGAGCTCAGTACGCGCGCCCGCAGTGACGCGGCTGCCTCAGATAATCTGCGAGACCCTAATGATCAAAATATGTCGCAACGGACACACCGGCAATGCCTGCCCGGCGATATCTCGGCTTTACGGCGGCCGGCCGCCGGCCGATGAGGCTGCTCGCAGCAGAGTTTTCACGGCCGGAATACGGCCGGCGGCCATCGACAGCTCGGTGACGCCCAGCTCGACCAGGCGGCGGGCGAATCGCTCATCCGCGGCCAGCTCCCCGCATACCGAGACGTCCGCGCCGCCCCGGACGGCCCCTGCGCACACGAACTCGAGGATCCGCCATATCGCGGTGGCCGTCGGGTCCGCCAGCGCGGCCACGTCCGGCTCAGTCCGGTCCGCCGCCATGGTGTAGGCGATCAGGTCGTTGGTGCCCACGGAGACGAAATCCACGAGCGCGGCAATCTCGTCGGCGGCCAGCGCGGCGGCTGGCACTTCGATCATGACGCCCACTCGGTCAGGGCGCCCGTGGCTGATGCCGTCCGCCTCGAGCGACGCGACGGCAGCATCGACCGCATCGCAGAATGCGGCCGCTTCCCGGGCGAGCGTGACCATGGGCGCCATCACCTCCACATGATGCCCTGCCGCCGCGCGGCAGATTGCCCGGAGCTGGGTGTGCAGGACGTCGGGGTGGCGCAGCAGCCACCGCAGGCCCCGCACCCCGAGAAACCCGTTGTGCCGGGGGTCGAGGGCAACGGCCCGCAGGGGCTTGTCACCGCCAAGATCGAGTACCCGGATCACGACAGGCCGGTCCCCCATCAGCTCCAGGATGGCGGTCAGCTGACCGACCTGGGTGTCCTCGTCCGGCAGCTCGGGCCGGTCGGGCACCAGCAGCTCTGTGCGCAGCAGCCCGACTCCGTCTGCCCCGGCGGCGACCGCGACACGGGCCTCGGCCACGGAGCCGATGTTGGCCGCGACCCTGATCCTGCGGCCTCCGACATAAACCGGAGCGGCGGCAAGCTCGCGCTCCGCGCCGCGCCGCCGGTCCTGCGCCGCGACCTCGCTCTGGCGCCGAGCCAGATCAGGCGGGTCCGCTTGCACGGAGCCGGCCGTGCCGTCGACGTCCAGGACAGCCCCAGGGCGCAGGTGCTCGAGCGTCTCACCGGCCCCGAGCACCATCGGCAGGCCGAGATTGCGGGCTACCAGCACCGCGTGCGCCGTTGGTGAACCGCCGGCCAGCACGACCGCGACGCCGCCGCGCTCGGCGACGCGCAGGACCTCGCCCGGCCCGACCTCGTCCGCCACCAGGACAGCGCCGCGCATCTGGTCCGGCGGCGGTATCCGGTCGAGCGTCTCACCGAGCTCAGCCAGCACCGCGGCGCCGCCCTCGCGCACGTCCGCCGCCCGCGCGGCTACCAGCTCGTCCGCGCTGGCAGCAAACTGCCCGGCGACTGCCGAGACTGCCTGCCACCAGGCCGACTCAGCCGCAAGCCCGTCCGCCAGGCCGCGCTCGGCGGCATCGCGCAGCTGCGGGTCGCCGATCAGGACAGCGTGGGCGCGGCTCATCTGGTCGCCGCCCGATAGCCGTTTCACCGCCGCTTCCAGTGCCGCGTCGAGGCGGCGGCCTTCCCGCTCGGGCCCGGACCCCGTCCGGATGCCGACATCTGCGACAGCGGCGCGGACCGCCGGGCCGATCGCGCGCCCCGGCGCGCCGCGGGGCCCGGCTGATTTCCGTTCTCCTGTCACGCCGGCCTGCGCCGAGCCGGCGGGCGCTGGCTGGCCGGATGCGACCTCGGCGGCCATCAGGTCGCTTCCGGGCCGGTCGAGCTCGCCGAAGCCAGCGGTGATCAGCTCGCTGACACGGTCCGCTGCCTGGCTCGCGTCCGGCCCGGAAGCAGAGATGCCGATCGTCTCCCCGCCGCGGACGGCCAGGCTCACGACGGCGAGCAAGCTCCGCAGATCTGTCGGCGGCTGCCCGGGGCGCGCGATCTGGATCCCGGCATCCAGGCCGGCCACCTGCCGGATCAGCTCAGCCACCGGACGGGCATGCAGCCCCAGCCGGTTAGGCACCGTGACCGAGCGCCGGACCGCGCCGCCTGCCATGGGCTGGCTCATGGCCTGCTCCGCGGGCCCGCTCCCGGCAGCAGACCGCGCAGCCGCGATAACCGAGGCCCGGTCAGCGCCGCTCTGCGCCTCCGTCGCCGCGGCCAGCGCCCCCTCGACAAGCGGCGCATCTATGATGTCGATCTTCTCGGCCAGCGCCGGATCCAGGAACTCGACGGCAGTCTCGCTGGCCAGGCGGGCGCCGCCGAGGTCATACAGGACAACGGCGCCCGCAGCTGAGCCCGCGCGCTGGAGCGCGGCCGCGACTGCGTCGAAGGACGTGCCCAGCCTGCCGTCGTCGCCGCCGACCGCGAGGATCGTGGTATCGGGGGCCATCTGGGCCGCCAGCTCGGCCACCCCGGCCGCGAGCTGCGCCGAATGCGACACGACCACGATGGCAACCCGCGGTGCGGTCATCCGCCGGCCGCCTCCGCGAATGCATGCAAGATCAAGGCAGTCGACGTAGCGCCGGGGTCCTGATGACCGGCGCTGCGCTCGCCCAGATAGGACGCCCTGCCCTTGCGCGCGACCAGGGGGATGGACGCCGTGACGCCGCCGTCCGCGGCTGCTGCGGCTGCCCGCAGCAGCTCGGCGACCGAACCGCCGTCAGCCGCCTGCGCGGCCGGCAGCAGCGCGTCCACCATGGTCTTGTCGCCGGGCTCGGCGCGGCCGCGCGCCTGGACGCCGCCGCAGGCCGCCGCCAGTGCGGCGCGCACGGCCCCGGCATCCAGCGTGGCCGCATCCCCGGCCGACGTCGCCGCCCGCAGGAACGCTGTCCCGTAGAGCGGCCCCGCGGCCCCTCCCACGGTCGACATCAGCGTGGTGGCAACGAGCTTGAGCACGGCGCCGGGGCCAAGACCGGGGTCTTCGTCAAGCCGTACCACGACGGCCCTGAACCCGCGGTTCATATTCTCCCCGTGATCCCCGTCGCCGATGTCGCGGTCCAGCCGGGTCAGCTCGACATGCTGGTCCGCGATGGCCGCTGCGGCCGCGCGGATGGCCGAGGCGACGCCCTTCCCGTCGCAGCCCGCGCTCATACGCCCCACCGCAGCGCCGCCGTATGCACCGGCGCGTCCCACAGCTCGGTCAGCTCGTCGTCGAGCCTGAGCAGCGTCAGCGACATGCCCTGCATTTCCAGGCTCGTGATGAAGTTGCCGACCAGGGAGCGGCTTATCTCGATGCCGCTGTCAGCGAGCAGCCTGGCCGCGATGCCGAAGGCGAGGTAAAGCTCGATCTGCGGCGTGCCGCCCATGCCATTCACCATCAGCAGGGTCCGGTCACCGCGGGTGAAGGGCAGGTCCTCCACGATCGGCGTCAGCAGCCCCGCGACGATCTCGTCGGCGGGCTGCAGCTTAATCCGGTGGCGGCCGGGCTCACCGTGGATGCCGATGCCCATCTCGATCTCGTCGTCGGCCAGCGTAAAGCTGGGCTCGCCAGAGTGCGGCACCGTGCAGGCAGTCAGCGCCACGCCCATGGAGCGGACGTTGGCGACCACTCGCTGAGCGATCGCGGTCACTGCCGCGAGGTCATCTCCGCGGGCGGCAGCAGCTCCGGTGATTTTCTCCAGCGGCACCGTGCCGCCGACGCCCCGGCGCCCGGCCGTGTAGGTCGAGTCCTCGACAGCGACGTCGTCGTTGATCACCACCGGCGAGACCTCTATGCCGTCAGCACCGGCCAGCTCTGCAGCGGTCTCGAAGTTGAGCACGTCGCCGGTGTAGTTCTTGACGATATGCAGCACTCCTGCGCCGCCGTTGACGGCCTGCGTCGCCGCGAGCACCGAATCCGGCGTCGGCGAGGTGAAGACCGGCCCGGGGACCGCTGCGTCAAGCATGCCGGCCCCGACGTAGCCACCGTGCAGCGGCTCGTGCCCGGAGCCGCCGCCAGAGACGATGGCTACCTTGCCGGACACGGGCGCGTCGGCACGGACGATGTAGTCAGGGCCTAGATTTACCCGCACGATATCCCGGTGGGCCAGGGCGAATCCCTGGAGCGACTCGGGGACGACGTTGGCCGGATCATTAATGATCTTCTTCACAGCAGCTCCAGTCGCGCGACGGTGGGACTGTTTACTTCATACTCCGGACCTTAAGCACTGCCAAGTCTCCGCTACGGTGCCGCACAGCCGCCCGGGGGGGCCGGACTGCAGGGCCGCTGCGCCTGGCCCAGCCCGGACGGAAGGCTGCGGTCAGCTGGCCTTCGCCTCTGCCTCGATCTGGGCGGGGGTGGAAGGCGGCCGACCGCGTAATGGTCGATCACGGCGCCGATGATCGGCCGGCGATCGGCACCCAGTAATGCCAAGTGGCCGTACTGATCTCGCCAGGCATGTGAGTATCCGGTCAGGAACGACGCCAGCCGGGGGCCGAAGTCGCGCGCCGGGGCCCCAGTCACTCACGGGCGCGCTGCCGTTGCCCGCCGCGTCGAGAAGCCGAACTGGCTCTTGAGCGTATGGCCGGGGTCGAACTTCGCGAGCACCTCGGCGTAGTCCCAGCGCACGATCAGCGCCGCCACGAATGCGCCGGCGGTCTGCGCCAGGACATACGGTGCCACCTTGCGCCAGGGGAAGCCGCGGAAGACCGCGAAGGCGACCGGGACAGCCAGCGGGCCGCGGCGCCGCCGCGCCGCCGCGGGCGTAAGCCCGGGGGAGGTCAGAGCAGCCAGCGGGAGTGGGCCACGATCTCCTCGTCCGACTTGCCGGCCGCCAGCCCGATCTCGGCGCGGCGGGATGCGGCGAACGTGGTGATCAGCTGCTCGCCCGCCGCCGCCCGCAGGTCGTCGCTGGCTTCCAGCGCCTTCACGGCCTCATCCAGGCTCGTCGGCAGCCGGACGGCCTGCTCAGCCTGCGGATGACCGGCCGCGGCCGGGTCGCCGCTGACCTCGGCCGGCAGGCTTAGCTGCCGGTCCGCGCTGGCCAGGGCCACGGCCATGACCGCGCCGGTCAGCAGGTAGGGGTTGGCGCTCGGGTCGAAGCACTTGAGCTCCACGTTCGCCGTGGCGGGATGGGCGGGGCTGGCCTCGATGAACCGGACGGCGGCCTCCCGGTTCTCCCGGCCCCAGACCTGGTAGGCGCCGGCCCAGCGGGACGGGCGCAGCCGCAGGTATGACGCCGGGAGCGGTGAGCCGATGGCGAGCAGGGCGGGCAGGCTTTCCAGCAGCCCGGCCATGACTGACTCGCCGCGCTCGGTGAGACCATGCCGCCGGTTGCCGCCGGCCAGCAGGTTGCCGCCGTCGGCCCAGAAACTGGCGTGCAGATGGCCGCCGTTGCCGACGTTGTCCGCCAGGACGGCCGGAGAGAACGACGCCCGCAGGCCGTGCCGGGCCGACACCGCGGAGATGATCAGCTTGACCAGGACATGGGTGTCGGCCGCTGCCACCGGGTCCTGCGGCGCCACCGAGACCTCGAACTGCGCCGGGCCGAACTCCGGATGGAACTGCTCGACCCGCACCCCGGCTTCCTCGAGGCTGTCCAGCACGTCCCTGGCGTAGTCGGCGGCGTCCAGCAGCCGCGCCAGCCCGTAGCCCGGGCCGCCGGCGCCGGGGACGAAGTCGCCGCCTGCGGTATCGCCAGCCTCCCGGCCGACCATCCATTCGATCTCGAACGCCATCAGCGCGCTGATGCCCCGGCTCAGTCCGGCGGCTACCTGGGCGCGGGCGAATGACCGCTGGCAGCCGGCGTAGACGCTGCCGTCCTGCTGGAACCGGTCGCCCGGCGCCCACGCCCAGCCTTGCGGGACGGGAAGCACGGCGAGCCGGTCCAGGTCGGGCACCATCCGCAGGTCACCGTCGGGGACGCACAGCGGCGACGCCTCGTCGATTCCGCCCGCGCTGGTGAAGGCGTCGATCACCGGAGAGAATCCCAGCCCGGACCGGGCGGCCGAGGCCAGCCCGCTGAGCGGCACGGTCTTGACCCGGGCCGCGCCGCTATGGTCGACGAACGTCGTCGCGACTGCGCTGACCTCGCCCGCAAGCTGCCGCTGCAGTACCTGGGCGCGGCGCTCGTCGGCGCTGCGCTCGGCTTCGCCGCGGAACTGGCTGAAGGGCCGTGGCATCCTGCCTCCTTAGGACGGCGCGGTCTGTCCTGTGATCTTCTCTTACCCGTTTCCCGCCCGCGGCCAGGGACCCGGCCTGCGGCCGGGCACGGCCCTGGCGCCGCCCGCGCCCCGGCGGCCGGAACTGGCCGCTCGGGACTGCGTGCGGCAACCTCAGGACGCTGCCGCGCCCTCGGCCGGGCGGCCGCCGGAAGCCGGCGCCGCGGCGGCCAGCCCCTCGGAACGGGTCAGCATCTGGCCGGCCCGCCGGGTCGCGGCGGGCCGGGCGAGCACCCAGGCGATCCCGATCACCAGCCAGGCGATCGCCACCGCCGGCCCCCACCAGTTGACTCCGACGGGCAGCGGCCAGACGTTCCTGAACAGGGTGTAGCCGAGGACGATGATGCCGAGGACCGGGATCGCGATCTCCCAGCGGCGCACCGTCGTCTGCCCGGTGAAGAACACCAGCCGGACCATCCCGATCGTCGCCAGGATGTAGACGACCAGCAGGATCAGCGTGCCGATCACCCCGCTCTGGACGAACAGGCCGAACGGGGTGCCGCCCAGGATGAACCAGGTGAAGGCCACGATGACGTAGACGGTCAGCGCGACGGCCGCGGCGGCGACCACCGGGGTCCGGCGCCGCGGCGAGACCTGGCTCAGCCGGGCGGGCAGGATCCCGTCCCGGCCCATCGCGAAGAAGAGCCTGGACGCGCCGACGGTGCAGGCCAGCGCGCAGCCGAACGCGGAGATCATCGCGCCGGCGGTGATGAGCGTGCCGAGCCAGGAGGCCACGTACCTGGTGCCGAGATCGCCGATCAGCGACGTCGAGCTGATGAAGGCCGTGATGCCCTTGGCGGATGTCCCGAAGCCCATGACCTCGACCGCGGTCACGACGAAGAAGTAGATGCCGCCGAAGATCGCCACGCCGAGGATGGCCCGGGGGATGTCGCGGTTGGGGCGCCTGGTCTCCTCGCCGAGGGTGGCCGCGGCCTCGAATCCGGCGAAGGACAGGAAGCCGAACACGACGCCCAGGAAAACCGTCGACAGCGGCGTGCCGGACGGCAGCTTGAAGATCGACCAGTCGACGCCCAGGCCGCCCGGCGCGCTATGGCCGGCCAGCTTGGCGAAGACGATGACGATCACGACGACGATCAGGGCCACGGTGATGCCCTCGGCGGCCAGCAGCAGCCGCGTTCCGCTCCGGGCCGGGGTGATGGAAATCCACCAGACCACCGCCATCCCGATGGCGCCGAGCAGGAAACCCGACCACGTGGGCGGGTTCTTCCAGATCCCGAGCGCGTTCAGGAAGTTGGACGCGAAACGGCCGCCGGCCATCGAGGTGACCACGCCGTAGAAGGTGTAGGTGCCGGCCAGGGCCCAGCCGGAGACCACCCCGGCCCGCGGCCCGAGGGTAGCCCCGACGAAGCCGTACACCGAGCCCGAGTGGTGGAACCGCTGCGTCAGCCGGACGAAGGTATAGGCCACCAGCAGCACGCCGACGAACGCGAGCGCGAAGGCCACCGGAACGGCCCGGCCGACGGTGGTGGCGGTGCCCTGCGGGTTGATGCTCGCGGCCATCGAGGGCGCCATCAGCGCCAGGGAGATGCCGATGGCCTCCCAGATGCTCAGGTTTCGCCGGAGCGTGCCCGGCCCGGCGTCGGTCTTGGTCTCGGTGGTGTTGGCCGCCATGTCTCGGGCACCTCCTGCTGCTGGCCGCGACGGCTGCCTGCGCCCCGCGGGCGATCGCACGCACGACCCGCGTCCCGGCCGTCACGGGATTACGCACTGGCCTGTCTGCTGATGATGGCCCGGCACCCGGCACCGCACAAGATCTGATTTACCTATTTCCTACCCGTGTTCAGGCTATAGCGGAAGGCCCGCGCCCGCGCGGACCTCGGCTCCGGCCCGCCCACGACTGATCGCCCGCACCGGCAGATGATCGCCCGCACCGGCAGGTGATCGCCCGCACCGGCAGGCCGGTGCGCACGGTCGTGAGCGTCCTGGCGATCCGGTCGGCGAAGCGCGCGAATCCGCCGGCGGCGGCGCGCCAGGTGGTCGCCCGTCCCGCCGTGAGCAGGCCGCGGGCCGTGAGGAACTCCATGACGTGCCCGGCCGGAGCGCCGAGCGCGTCGGCCGGGTTCCTGGCCAGGCGGCCGCCAGCAGCGGGATGACGAAATGTCGCGCGCGCATAGGACTCCCCCGGCGCGGCCCGGCCGCGTCGCAGCGGCGGAGCTCCCCCGCTCACCGCGGGCCCCTGGTCGTCGTGCCAATCCCCCCGCACAGACGCGCACCGGGATGCGACCCCGCACTG
>JBKQMG010000226.1:0-6414 GCA_052146815.1 Streptosporangiaceae bacterium
CATGCAGAGCGGACGGGCGAGATCATCGAGGTCCGCGGAGCGGGCGGCGAACCGCCCTACCTCGTGCGCTTCGACGACGGTCACACGGGCCTGGTGTTCCCCGGCCCGGATGCGATCATCGAGCATCCGCGAAGGAAGCGCAAGAAAGGGCCGGCGAAAGGCTGAGTCGCCGGCGAACCCGGTACACCCGCCCGGCCTGATCACCGCACTGCGCGCTCATGCCGCGTGGCGCGGTGGTGTTTGCCCGCCGTCAGCGCGCCGGACGGTTGCGGGATGATTCTGATCGAGGGGCGCGTTGACCATAGAGGACACGACATATCGTGTTGTTTGGGTAGGCGTGGGCCGTTGACGGGCTCCGGGCCTTGAGAGGTGAGCGTGATGACCGGCTGGTACGCAGAGCGGACGCCGGACAGGCCGGCCAAGGCCATGATCGCCGTGACGCTGCTCGCGCTGTTGCTGGTGGCGGCCGTGCCGGTGGCCCTGCTGGCCGCAGTGGTCATGATGATGCTGGGATACGTCGTCGCCGGGCTCGCGCTGTTCGGCGGCTCGGTCCTCGCCGCCGCTATAGCTGTCGCGCTCGCGGGCATGAACGGGATGCGGCACCTGCGCAAGCTGCTCTCCGGGGGCAGCTTCCGCGTCGTGCGGCTGGACGGCAGCCAGTACACCGACGTCGCCGAGCCAGAGGGCAGGCACGACACCAACCTTGTGCAGCTGGACCGCAGCGAGTACACCGAAGTTCGCTGACCTGGCCCTCCCCCCTTATTGCGTGTATTTCGGGCCGGATATCCGGCGGCGGATCCGGCTGGTGGCCGCAACGGTGACCTGACCCGGGTTCCGGCGGCCATTGGTGCGGGCCGCCGGCGTGCCGCCGGTAGAGTTGCGCCGGTGGCGCGGTACAGCGCCGAGGAAAGACCAGCCGTCAGCTGGCTGATCTTGAACCGATCCGGCAATACACGCCCCCCGGCGGACCGCGGAAGATCTATTGCGCGTACCAGATCCTGCGCTATCCCGGCCATCAGGCAGATGACATCAGCGTGCACGCTATATAGGCCCAGCGCGACGCAGAGAACATCCGGTCATGGCTCCATAGGGCGCGCAACATCTGGCCACGATCTAGCCATCGGACGGCCGCGCGCTTGCGGCAACGACAGGGACCTCGGCCAGCCGACGGTGAACTTCAGCAGACCAGCCACACCCGCCGAGTCGGCAGTGGGCGCGCCCCGAGCCCCCCCATCGCTGAAATCGTCACGCTGAGTGACGGCAAGCCTTGAGAGAGGGCGCTCCGACCCGCCGTCATGGGCGGCCAGCGTGGATCTGACGGGGTCGTCCCCGGCGATACGGATCTGGGCGATCTGCGCGGGCAGCCGCAGGGTTGGGTACCCGATCCGGGCGCAGTGATCGGCCGACGACACCCGCGAGGTGATCATGCTGACTTGGGGCGGTACCTGAGGTAAACAGCACCGCTTGCGAACCGCCGCGTGTCCAGGAGTTCCAGATCCGAGCGGACCCCGCTGGGGAGCGCTCGCTTGCCGCCTCCGACGACGATGGGAACCAGGAACAGGCGCAGCTCGTCGACCAGCCCGGCCTTGATGGCCTGCCCGGCCAGGTCCGCACCCCCCACTGTCATGTCATGCTCGGTGGCCGACTTCAGTTGCCGGACCATGCCGGGATCGAAGTTCGGTTCGATCCGTGTCCTGGCGCTCGACACCGATTCGAGTGTCTTCGAGAACACGATCTTCTCGGCTGCCTGCCAGATGCCGGTGAACTCCCGGACGGAAGGCGGCCGGCCGGGCACCGTGCGAGCAGTCTCCCAGTAGAGCATCGTCTCGTACATCCGGCGCCCGTAAAGGCAGGTGCCGACCGGCCGCTCGAGGCCGTTGACGAAACGGAGCAGCTCTTCGCCGGGTGCTGCCCAGTCGAAGCTGCCTGCGGCGTCTTCGACGTAGCCGTCCGCGGACGCGATCGCCGAGTAGATCAGCCTGGCCATCAGGAATCCCCGCCTTCACTTCTTCACGCGGCAGCCGATGAAAGTCGCGAACGGCGACTGGCGCACCCGGGGTGCTTGAGTCCCGGGGATTCACCGAACCCGCCGGACAGGCGCTTGCCGGCACTGAGGGTCACGGGGGCGATGATGATCGTGAGCTCGCCGGCCAGCCCGGCAGCCAGGGCCTGGCGGATGAGGTCCGCGCCGCCCATCACAAGCACCCGCTTGCCGCCGGCTTCCGCCCTGGCCCGATCGATCGCCCCGGCGAGGCTCCCGGCGAAGACGAAGCAGCCGCCCGGCGGCTGCCCTGCGGGGCGGTGAGTGACCACGAACAACGGGATGCCCCAGGGGTTCTTGCCGCCCAGTGCCCGGCCGCCTCGTAGGTGCCGCGGCCCCGCGATCACCGCGACCGTTGGCGCCCAATGTCTCCTCCAGCCAGGCCCTGTCCGCACCGCCCGGCTCCCCGCGCTCGGGCGAGTCGTACCTCCAGGGCCCGCCGAACACCCAGTAGTGCAGACGCTCGCCGCCGACCCCGAGCCCGCAGCCAGGGCCAGCGCCGGGCCCGGTGATGAAGCCGTCCACGGAGATGGTGATCCCTGCGAGCACTTGCCCATCGGCCCTCTCCTCTCCCAGTCAAGCCGCCGGCAGCGGCGTGATGTATCAGACAGACGGCCGGCACCGGCCGAAATCACCGCCCGGGCGGCTCGACAGCATCATGGACCGAAAGTGCTGCCACCTTCACCCTGGGCCACCTTGACTCCCCCGCCCCGGAGGCCATGGCTATGGCCATGGCCAGCAGATGATTCCCAGCCCTGTCGCGGACGCCCGTGGTGGCGACGCACCCGCGCAGCTGCGGCTGACGCCGATCGCAGGGAGCGACCAACTTGCTGGTGCTAGCCGCACACGGAGCCGCCGTTCTGTATTTCCGAAGGGTGCCAGGGAGTGGCGGATTCGGTGTGCAGGATCGGTGCGAGGATGGCAGTCGCGGGGTGACCTCAAATGGTACTTCGGGGACTTCTCGGCACTCGTGCTGGCGTGGGTTCCGGGCTCCGCGTCATGACCTGGGTGGTCTGAGATCGGCCCGGTCGGCGTTTGCTTCTCACCTGGTCGTCGGCCGTCTGGTTGCGATCACGAAGAACGCGGGGCTATTGCCGTGGTGGCCGGGGTGATCCTCGCCTGGATGGTCACCAGAGTCCGGGCACGAGGCGTTTGGTCCGCGCCTGGTACGGCTGGCCCAGGACCTCGGTGAGGGCGGTCTCCTCGACGGAGATTCGCCGTAGCATCGCGGCCAGCGGCAGCAGCAGCATGATGGCCAGGGAGAGCCAGTTCTCGAGCGTCAGGCCGACGCCGGTCGAGATGACCAGCGTTCCGGTATAGGAGGGATGGCGAACCCATCGGTACGGCCCGCCGTCCACGACCGCCTGGCCGGGATCGACCTCCACGGTTGTCCGGAACGCGCGGCCAGGACCAGGATGGCCCAGATCCGGACGGCCAGGCCGGCCCACATGACAACCAGGCCCGCGCTGAGATGCCCGCGGCCGAGCTGCCCTGGGGGCGGGGCCCAGCCAGCCGGCCACCAGCTCGGCCGCCGCGAACGCGACGATCCACGCCAGCACGATCAGCCGGCGGGTTCCCTGGTCGAGACGGGTGCTGCCGTTGCCGCGGACCCCGTCGCGCACCAGCAGGGCGAGCTCCAGCGCCAGCCATCCCCACAGCGTCAGCGCGGTCATCTCGCCCGCTCGCTGACCAGCCCGGCGTTGCGCAGCTCGATCCGGCCCTGACCGGCGAGGGCGATACCGACCTGGACGAAGACGGCGTCGTCGGGGACCTGCCCGGTCGCTTCGTGCCGCGCCCAGTCCTGGCTGTCGCCGACCCGGGTCAGTACCTGCTTGTTGCTGGAGGGAGCCCGGGCCAGGCCCCGACCGTCCCGTCGACAACGATCCGCAGGTACGCAAGTGCCCGATCCTGGATGCCGTCGGCGCGCAGCTCACCGTGGAAACTGACGGTCTGGCCGCGGTAGTTGTCAGCGAAGATGGTCTGCTCCAGCGCGGCGAACCCGTACGGCTCGGGTACGGCGGCGCCAAGGGCGGCACCGTGATCTCCTGTGGCCCTGGCGTAGTAGTCGTCCCAGTGCGACCCGGTCGAGTCGCGAAAGAAGCTGCCGTTCAGATCCCATCCGTCCAGGCCTTCGGCGAACGCCAGGTTGCGCGGGTCGTGCCCGGGCCCTCCGCGCGCGTGCGCGCCGGAAGCAGCGGTCGGCGAGGGCACGCGGTCGAGGAAGTATCCGGGCAGGTCGCCGTCCTGCACTGGCTCGGCCAGCCGGTCCATCAGCGTGCTGGCCACCCGGATCGGCGCGCCTTGCGCGACTGCCAGCGCAAGACCGTCGCCGAGGCGCACTGTGACGTGCTGTGTTCCCGTGGACCGTGAAGCTCGATCCGCGCGACGGTCACCTGTGGTCCTAGCTCGTCGATGTCGACTGCGGTCACGCTGACACCCGCGGCTCTCAGTATCTGGTCGGTGAGCTCCTCGGGGACCCCGGCCATCCCGGCGCCGTCGGCCGGCCGGTCCAGCAGCAGCCGCAGCGAGTGGCCGTCATATCCCTTGAGCCATAGCGGCAGCGCCCGGCCGCTGGCGTCGTCGGCGAGGACAACCAGGACATGGCTGATGCGGGTCTTGACGGGCCGGGGCTCGGCGTAGGCGATACGGACCGTGGTCATGACCGTCCTTTGCGGGAGGCAGGAGATGAGATCGGGGCGGCGCGCGGCGAGATGGCCGCGCAACCGCCGGCGTGCCTGGTGCAGCCGGGCCTTTACCGCGCCCGGGGTTTCGGCGAGCCGGTCGGCGATCCCCGCGACCGGCAAGTCCGCGTAGTAGAACATGCGGACCGCTTGCTGTTGCCGGGCAGGCAGGTCCTCAAGCGCCCGTCCCAGCACATCAGCACGATCAAGGTCATCGACCGCCGCTTCCGGCAGGCCGTCGGCTCAAACAGGGTGGAGATCTTCTGGCCACTCGGCCACCAGAGCCAGCGGAGCCTGCCGGCGGCGAGGCGCGGTAGACGTTCAGGACGATGCCGCCCAGCCAGGCGGCGAACCGCTCCGGGTCCTGCAGCCGGTCCAGCGCCACGAACGCCTGCAGGAGCGCGTCCTGGACAATGTCCTCGACATCGTCCAGGTCACCGCATAGCCGCAGTGCGCGGGCGAGCGCCGCCGGCCGGTACCGTTCGACCAGAAGCCGGAATGCCACCGGGTCATCAGCACCGGCCAGCCGCACCAGGTCGCCATCTGAGATCTCATCGTCCACACTCGTTAGTGTCCGCCAGGCACGGCCCGGTTACCGTTTCGGCGATACGGATCCGGACGGCGCAGAAGCCGGGCACCTCCCATCAGGATGACCAGCCCCGGTTTCCTGACACAAAGAGACCGTCTATGCAGTCCGGACGGGTTTGCACGTCGAAGCGGAACACGAGGCCGGCGCCGTGCAGCGGGCGCGGACCTGGTTCAGCTAGTCGCACGAGGCAGGCCGCGGGTACGCCGAGGGGCCAGTCGCACTGCGGCCAGCCGCCAGCCAGCCTCATCCCCGGCCGACCGAAGGTTGTCGCCGACCACCGCGGCCGAGCGCACAGAACGTTCCGCCACTAGGCCGCCCGAGCACGGCGCCGCCGCGCCCGAATCGGCGTTATGCATCTGGGCGGGCGGTCCGGTGCTTGCCGGATGTGCTCAGCTGCTGGATCCAGTTGTTTAAAGGCGATCTCGAGAGCTCAGACAGCTGGGGATCCTGGCGGGCCCGGGAGCCAAGTTGGGGGGCCATCCGGCGAAGTGTCCCGGGGGGTCAGGAGGAGTCTGCAGGGTCAATTGCCCAGCTAGACGGCAGTCCGGGACTCGTGCAGACACGTCCGGGCTTGGGTCTGGGCTGTTTTGCAAGCAGGGGGTCAGGGGTTCGAGTCCCTTAGCTCCACATGAAGTAGCAGGTCAGAGCGATGTTGATCTCTACGAAGATCGTTTGGTGGCCATCGCCGGGAGCCATCGGGGCGCTGGCCTGTCCAGGCTCGGGTCGGCCGCGCCCAGGCTCAAGTCGCTGATTCTTTCCTGGCAACGGGCGGCGCAGCGGGCTGGAACAGCATCTGCGTGAGCAAAGAGCCGCCGTTCGGTACGTCAAGATGGCCCGCCATAGTGATCACGGATGAAATGCCGGACGGGACATTCAGCGCTGCAAGCTTTGCAGCACGGTGCCGTCCGCGCGCAGCTCAGGGTGATCGGAAGGGATGCCAGCGCGGTTGCCGGCGGGACGCGGGTATGGTTCCGGCATGGCTGTCTCGTCGTCGATGGTCCCGCTCGGCACGCAGGCGCCCGACTTCACCCTCCCCGACACCAGCGGCACAATGACAGGCCGCGACGACTTCACCGCCGCGCCTGCATTGCTGGTCGCCTTCT
>JBKQMG010000227.1:0-40435 GCA_052146815.1 Streptosporangiaceae bacterium
TTCGGCCGGGTCGCGGACTATCACCGCCGGTTCGGAGTTTCACCGACCCCGGAGCACGCTTTGCTGTCAGGAACCAGTGTGCCATATCCGCTATTCCGCCTGGCCCGCGAGCCGCCGGGACCGCACGAAGCGGCGCCCGACAGGGACGCCGCTTCGTGCTAGGCCACTGCCTGCGAAGGCGCGGGTCAGGCTGTGTGCGTCAGACCGTACTGCGCCCCCGGCGGGTCAAAGCGCCGATTGTCACCGCTGCCACCAGCACGAGGGCCGTCCACATCAGCTGGGCGGACGGCTGCAGGCCCAGCAGCTGCAGGCCGTTGTGGATCACGCCCACGACGAGGCCGCCGAGCACGGCGTCCATGGGCCTGCCGCGGCCGCCGAACAGACTCGTGCCGCCGATGACCGCTGCGGCCACGGCGTACAGCACGTTCTGGCCGCCGTTGACGCCGCTGGAGATCGAGCCGAGGCAGGAGGCGTAGATGATCCCGGTCATCGCGGCGGTGAGCCCGCACAGCGCGAAGGCCGCGACCCGGATCCGGTTGGTGTTGACGCCCGACCGCCGGGCCGCCTCGGCGTTACCGCCGATCGCATAGATGTAGCGGCCAAACCGGGTGCGGCCGAGCAGGACGGTGTAGATCACCAGGATCGCCAGCACCACCAGCACGACATAGGGCAGCCCGCGTACCACGAGCAGGGTACGGCTGCGGGTGGTGCTGCCCACCAGCACTACGACGACGCCCGCGATTGCCATCACGGCGATCTTCAGCGCGGTGATGCTGAGCGGCGGGGCCACCAGCCCGGCGGCGCGCCTGCGGTGATCGCGCAGGTACATCATCAGGCCCGCCAGTGCCACAATCATTACGATCCAGCTGGCCGCCGGGCTGAGGCTGCCGGACTCGATGTCGTTGATCACGCTGCTGTCCTGGTTGATCACGCCGCCGACGCCGTACTTGCGGCGGAATCGATCAGGAAGTGCAGCAGGCCCGAGAGGAACAAGTAACCGGCCAGCGTGACGACGAACGAGGGCAGCCGCAACCGGGGCGAGATCCTGATAAACGGTAGCGATGCCGGCCTGGATCGCATCTTTCGGCCAGCGGAAATGCACGCGGAGTCCCTGCCAGATGATCTGCCCGTGGGAGGGTTCCCAGATACCGGCGATTGTCTTGATCAGGGTCGACTTGCCGGCCCCGTTATCGCCGATCAGCGTCAGCCGGCCCGGCCGCCCGGCCCTGCGCCTGCACCCCCCGGCGCTCCGCGTCACCACTCGGTGCCGGCGCGGGCTGCAGACATCCCTCGGCCGCCGCCAGCTCGGCGATCCGGCGCTTAAGGAAGTCGCGTTCGGCGGCGTTATCCGCGAGCTCAAGCGCCGCCTGGTAAGCATCCGCCGCTTCCCGGCCGCGGCCGAGCCGTCGCAGCATGTCGGCCTTGGCTGCGGGCAGGTAGCGGTAGCGCGCCAGCCGGCCGTCCCGCTCCAGCAGGCCGATCTCAGCCAGCCCGGCCGCCGGGCCGTCTGCCATCGCGATCGCGGCGGCCCGGTTGAGCGCGACGACGGGCGAGGGCCACGCGCGCAGCAGCGAGCTGTAGAGCTGTACCAGCTGCCGCCAGTCGGTATCGACATAGGTCGGCGCCTCGCCGTGCACGGCCGCGATGGCCGCCTGCAGCGCGAATCTGCCCGGCGGCCGCCCGCGCAGCGCCTCGCCGACCAGCCTGCCTCCCTCGGCGATTGCGTCCTGGTCCCACCGGCTGCGGTCCTGGTCCGCCAGCAGCAGCAGCGCGCCGCGGGAGTCGACGCGCGTCTCGCGCCGGGCGTCGGTGATCAGCATCAGCGCCAGCAGGCCGCGTACCTCCGGCTCGTCGGGCATCAGCGCGGTGAGCAGCCGCGCGAGCTCGATGGCCCGGTCGACTACTTCACCGCGGACCAGCTGCTCGCCGGCCGGGGCAGTATGGCCAGTGGTGAACAGCAGGTGCACCACCGTCAGCACGGCGTCGAGCCGCTCCGGCAGCTCCGCCGCTCCCGGCACGCGGTAGGAGATTCCCGCCGCCGAGATCTTCTTCTTCGCCCGGGTGACCCGCGCCGCCATCGTCGGCTCGGAGATCAGGAACGCCTGCGCGATCTCGCCGGTGGCCAGCCCGCACACCAGGCGGAGGGTCAGGGCAACCTGCGCCTCCCTGGCCAGTGCGGGATGACAGCAGGTGAAAATCAGCCGCAGCCGGTCATCGGGAATCGCCGCCCCGCCGTCCGGCCCGGATTCCCCGCCGGTGCCGGGGTCGGGCTCGATGAGCAACGGCAGTTTGGCCCGGAGCGTGCGGTCGCGGCGCAGCACGTCCAGCGCGCGCCGCCGCGCGGCCGTCGTCAGCCAGGCGGCCGGATTGCGCGGCACCCCCTGGCGCGACCAGTTGTCGAGCGCCGCCACGTACGCGTCCTGGACGCATTCCTCGGCCATGTCGATGTCTCGCGCCACGCGCACCGTCGCGGCGAGCACGTAGGCCCACTCGCGACGGTGCGCGTCGGCGACGGCCGCACCCACATCCGCCAGCCACTGCCGGGCGTCATCGCCGGTGTCGGCGACCGGCTCAGTGGCCGGACCGTCGCTGTCCAGCTCGTCGCGGCCCGGGCCCTCGCTGGCCGGGCCGACGACATCCTGGATCTCGCGGCCTGGACCCTCGTGGCCCCGGCTGGCTGCGGGAACGGCACTCACGAGCAGCTCTCAGCCGCCTGAGGTGTCCATGATCGGGCGGACCTCGACGCCGCCGAACGGCGCCGGGCACAGTTTGGCGATTTCGAGAGCGTGGTCCAGGTCGCGGGCATCGATGAGGTAGAAGCCGCCGAGCGCTTCCTTGGTCTCGGCGAACGGCCCGTCGGTGACTACATCGCCCCGCACGGACGTCGCGGTGCCCGTGGGCTGCAGCGCCTCGCCGCCCAGCAGCTTGCCGCCCTTCTCGCCCACCTGCGCGGCGAACCTCCCGTGTGCTTCCATGGCCTGCTGCCAGAGTTCAGGCGCCGGGTCGATGTAAGCGCTCTCGTTTTCGTAGATCAGGATTGCGTACTGAGCCATCACAGTCTCCTTGGGTGCTACCGAATCGGCCGGTTACCCCTTACGACGAACGACCTTCCCCCGAATCGACATGCCGCCGTCAGTCTTCTCGGCGGCTCAGTTTTTTCTGCTCGGCTGCCCAGCTTTTCAGCTGGCCGCCACCGGCGCGGCCGCGGCCGCGAGTTCGCGCAGCGACGTGACGGCCGCCGCAGCGTCCTCTGCGCCGAACACCGCTGACCCGGCGACGAAAACGTCCGCTCCCGCCTCGGCGCAGCGGCCGATGGTCTCGGCGCTCACCCCGCCATCCACCTGGAGCCAGACCGCTGCGCCGTGCGCGGCGATGAGCGAGCGTGCCCGGCGGAGCTTCGGCAGCACCAGATCGAGGAAAGGCTGGCCGCCGAATCCCGGCTCGACGGTCATGAGCAGGAGCATGTCTACTTCGGGCAGCAGGTCCTCATACGGCTCGACGGGCGTCGCCGGGTTAATGCCGAGCCCGGCCCGCGCGCCTGCCGCCCTGATCATCCGCAGGGTGCGCACCGGCGACCGCGCCGCTTCCGCGTGAATAGTGACATTGCGCGCGCCCGCCTCGGCGTAATCGGGCGCCCAGCGGTCAGGATCCTCGATCATCAGATGGCAGTCAAGCGGCAGTCGCGCGTGCCGGAGCAGCGCCTCGACGACGGGCAGGCCGAGCGTCAGGTTGGGTACGAAGTGACCGTCCATTACGTCCACGTGCAGCCAGTCGGCGACGTCGGCCACTGTCGCCGCCTCGTCAGCCAGGCGCGCGAAGTCGGAGGCCAGCAGGCTGGGCGCAATCTGCATCGTCATCTCAGGGATGAGTCTAGAACCGGATGTCACGGCTGCGTCCAGGACTGTCATGGCAGACTTTGCGGGGCGGCCTGCCATAGCCGACACCAGCCAGCAACCGCGGCCAGCAACGGAGCGGACCGGCGAGCGAGCGGGGACCTGCACTGTCGCACCCCTCGGCTACGTTCGATCCTGTATTCGAATCGCTGACCGAGAGGACCACTTTCCTTGGAGACTCTGTCGTTGGACACTGAGGCATCGGACCGGCTGCTCGACCGGGTTCGCAAGCTGCTCGCGAAAGCCGAGGGCGACGGCGTGACGCCGCCTGAGGCGCAAGCGCTGACGGCCAAGGCGGCCGAGCTCATGGCTAAGTACGGCATCGACCGCGCGCTGCTGGCGGCCGACCGGCCCGAGACCGACCAGCCCTCCAACCGCGTCCTCGACATCGACAATCCGTGGGCGCGGGTGAAGGCACATCTGCTGTGCGGTCTGGCTTCGGCGCTGCGCTGCCAGTGCATCCTGCTGTCGAGCCCTCAGCCGGGCAGCCGGGTGCACATCTTCGGATACGCCTCGGACATCGAGCGAGCGGATGTCCTCTACACCTCGGTCCTGATCCAGATGTGGCACGGCCTGACGGGAGCACAGGTGCCTGAGTGGAGCAGCAGCCCGCGCGCGTGGCGCCGTAGCTGGCTGCTCGGATTTGCGACCGCCGTGATCTCCCGGGTCCGCGCGGCCGAGCACGGCGCGGCGTGCGCGGCCGCGGATGCGGGCGGCGACGCCGGCTCCCGGACCGCGCTGGTCCTCGCCGATCGCGCACTGGTCGTCCGCAGCCAGGTCGAGCAGGCCTATCCGGTCACCCGCAGCGCCCGGACGACCTACAGCGGCAGCGGGTACGGAGCGGGCTACGCCCAGGGCCAGCGGGCGGACATCGGCGGCAGCCGCGTGACGGCCGGCCGTGGCCGCGCGCTCACTTCCGCTCGCTAATCACCGCGGCGGCGCAGCAGCGCCAGGAAGATTGCGTCAGTGCCGTGCCGGTGCGGCCAGAACTGCGCGAGGCGGGCGTCCGGCTCTGGGCACCCCAGGCCCGGAACCTCGCTGAGGACAGCCGGCGCGTCGAGCAGTTCGGCGTCGTCGCGCGCGCCGAGCACGGCGGCCACGACTTCGCGGGTCTCGGCCAGATGCGGCGAGCAGGTCACGTAGGCGACGACGCCGCCAGCGCGCACCGAGTCCACCGCGGCCGTCAGCAGGCGCCGCTGCAGGCCGGTGAGCTCGGCCACGTCGGCGGCCGAGCGCCGCCATCGCGCATCCGGCCTGCGGCGAAGAGCGCCAAGGCCGGAGCAGGGCACATCAGCCAGGACGCGATCGAAGGCACCTGGCCGCCAGCCGGGAGCGGTCCCGTCGGACACCACGACGCTTGCTGCGTGTGGCTCAATGGCATTGCGGATGAGCAGTGCCCGATGAAAGCGGACGTCTGCGGCCAGGACCCGGGCGCCGCGGCCAGCGGCCAGCCCCGCCAGGAGGCGCGCCTTGCCGCCTGGTCCCGCGCACATGTCGAGCCAGCGGGCATCACGCCCGCTTACCTGCGCCCTGGTCAGGGCCACCGCCGCGAGCTGACTGGCCTCGTCCTGGACTGTGGCGCGGCGCTGCGCGACCGCGGCGACATCGGCTGGATCACCGGCGGTCATGCAGACGCCGTACGGGGACCACCGGGCCGGCTCGCCGCCGGCCGCGATGAGCTCTGCGGGGTCGCTGAGACCGGGAATGGCGCACAGCGTCGTCGCGGGCGGCGCGCCATCGGCCGCGAGAGCTTGCTCGGTCTCGGTCATCGCCGGATCCTGCGTCTCGCCGAGCGACTCGCGCACTGCCGTCACGATCCACCGCGGGTGGCTGTAGCGGATCGCCAGGTGCCCGGTCAGGTCGTCAGCCCGGCTCGGGGCGACCAGCTGCAGCCACGCCTCCATGTCCCTGGCGGCGACTTTGCGCAGCACGGCATTGACGAAGCCGGCCGGGCGGTGGCCGGCCGCGTACCTGACCAGGTCCACCGACGTGGCCACGGCGGCATGCGGCGCGATCCGGGTGGCAAGGAGCTGATGGGCCCCCAGCCGGAGCACCTCGCGCACAGGAATGTCCATGGAGGCCAGATCACGGTCCGCGCACGCGGCGAGGATGGCGTCGTAGGTCCCCTGGCCGCGCAGGGTCCCGTAACTGAGCTCGGTGGCCAGTGCCGCGTCCCGGCCGGTAATGCCCCGCTCAGCCAGCAGAGCGGGGAGCATCAGGTTCGCGTACGTTCCGCGCTCGGCGACGGCGCACAGCACGTCGCAGGCGGCGCGCCGCGCCGCGTCGGCGCGCGGTCCGCCCGCCGCGCGGCTGGCGCGCTCTCCGCCCCGGCGGCCGCCGGTCCGGCCCGCGGCATGGTGAACGGCCCGGCCACCGCGCGGCGCACCGGCACCGGGCCTGCTGGCGGGGGCGGTCATCTCAGCCGAGCACGATCGCAGCGCCGCCCGGCCGCAGCCCGCGGGCCCAGTCGGTGGCCTGCATGCGCCGCTTCCCGTCTGGCTGGACCTCACCGAGAGCTACCGGCACGGTGCCGGTGCCTGCCAGGACCTGATCGCGCAGCACCGCCACGACGCCAGGAGCCAGGTCAGGCACCTGCGCGGCGTCGCGCACGGTGGCCAGCGGTCCCAGCTTGAGGCGGCTGCCGTCCAGCGTGGTCCAGGCCCCCGGCGACGGGGTGCAGGCGCGGATCAGCCGGTCAACGGCGGACGCGGCGCTTGTCCACGTCACCTGCGCGTCCGCCGGCGTGATCTTGGGTGCCAGGCTGACGCCCTCGGCAGCCTGGGGCCGTGCCTCCAGTGAGCCGGTCTCGATGCCGTCGAGCGTGGCGGCCAGCAGCGCCGCCCCGGACGTGCTCAGCCGCTCCAGCAGGTCCCCTGCGGTGTCGGCCGGCCTGATCGGCTCGGTCAGCACGCCGAAGACGGGACCGGCGTCGAGTTCGGCGGCCAGGCGGAAGGTCGTGGCGCCCGTGATGTCGTCTCCGTGCAGGATGGCGTGCTGCACGGGAGCGGCGCCCCGGTAGGCGGGCAGCAGCGAGAAATGCAGGTTGACCCAGCCCTGGGCCGGCAGGTCGAGGGCTGCCTGCGGGATCAGGGCGCCGTAGGCGGTCACCGGGCAGCAGTCAGGGGCGATCTCCCGCAGCCGCTCCAGGAAGTCGGGCTCGCGTGGCCGCCTCGGCTTGAGCACCTCGATGCCGGCCTTCTCGGCGCGCTGGGCCACCGGGCTCTGGCCCAGGTGCAGGCCCCGGCCCGCCGGGGCATCGGGCCGGGTGACGACCGCCGCTACCTCATGCCTGGATTCCAGCAGCGCATCGAGCGAAGGCACTGCTGCCTGCGGCGTGCCGGCGAAGACCACGCGCATGCGCTAGAAGGCCTTGCCCAGGGTCGGGTGCGGTGAGACTTTGACGGCGGGCACCGGCTCCCCCCACCATTCAGCGGCGCGGATCTCCTTCATGGCGAGCTTGCGCTGCGCGGCGTCCAGCCTGTCGATGAACAGCACCCCGTCAAGATGGTCGGTCTCATGCTGAACGCAGCGCGCGAGCTGCCCGGTTCCCTCCAGCGTCACCGGCTCGCCATGCATGTCGAAGCCTGCCGCCACGACGCCGTAGGACCGCGGGGTCGGATAGCTCAGGCCCGGAAAGGACAGGCAGCCCTCTTCGTCGGTTTCCTGATCCTCCGACAGCCGCAGCGACGGGTTGATCAGGTGGCCGAGCACGTCGTCGACGTAGTAGGTGAAAACCCGCAGGCCGACGCCGATCTGCGGGGCGGCCAGGCCCAGGCCCGGCGCGTCCATCATCGTTTCCGTCAGGTCCTTGACGAGCCGGCGCAGCTCGGCGTCGAAATCGGTGACCGGCTCCGCTGGAGTGCGCAGCACGGGATCACCAAACAGGCGTATCGGCTTGGTGCTCACCCAGGATCCTCCGGTAGATGACAGTTCACAGGGACAGCATCCAGTCTATGAAACCGGACCACTGCCTGCGGGCGAGCGGGCCTTGAACGCTGCCTTGCGCGCGGCCCGGGCGACAGCGGGGTCAGGATGATGGTCACTGAGGGCCGTGAGCAGGTCCGTCACCCCGGGGTGGCTGACCTGCCACAGGCCGGCGACGATTTCCGCCTGCGCGTCGCCGGGCAGTTCAGGCAGCAGCTCGGCGACCACGTCGCGCGGGTCTGCCTCCTCCAGCAGCCCGGCCCCGAGGTCCACCAGCAGCCAGGTGCGGTCCTCGGGCCTCAGCTCGGCTTCCTCGCCGTGCTCGTGCAGCCACACCGCGGCATGGGCCCGCAGCACCGGATCGTCCAGTGCCGCCCGGATGGCGTCAGCCGCCTGCTCGCCGATTCTGTCCAGGACCGCGAACGCCGCCCCGCGCAGCCCGGGTGAGCCGCTGGCGGCCGCACCGATCAGCTCGGCCGCCGCCTGCGCGGGCACTCGCCGGCCGAGCCACTCGCCGATCTCCGTCTCGCCGTCCTCGGCGTCGCAGCTGGCCAGGGCAGCGAGCAGCCCGGCCGCTCCGCGGCGGTCCGTGCCGCCGAGCACGGGAACGTGCCAGCCTTCAGCGCGGAGCCTGCGGTGTACTCCCCACACTCCCAGCGGCGACAGCGCTACCGTGAGGCCTCCGGCGGACTCCTCGGTGCCGAGCTCGACGACCGCGAGGTCGGCGAGCGTCTCGAGCGCATGCGACACCGCGGCGGCCTCGTCGGGCTCGTGGCCCCGGTCAGCCGGGACCGGCTCGCCTTCCCGGCGGCGGGTGCCCGCTGCCGCCGCGTAGGCATCGAAAAGGCCGTCCATCCGGACGGGGCCGCCCACCGTGTAGAGGGCGGTGGCCAGGCCGTCCAGATCCTCGGCCGCCAGTATTGCGGCGAGGGCGCGATCCCAGACGGCCAGCACTTCCTCGGCGTCGCCGGACGCCAGCACCTCGGCAGGCCCCCCGGGTCCTGGCTCGCTCCCCTGGCCCTCGGAAGCCGGCAGCATGCCGGCCGCGAGCGCCACACCGAGGGCGGCCTCGACTTCCCGGTCCGCCAGCTCCAGTGCCTCGGCCGCGGCGGCGGCCTCACCGGGCGTCAGCTTCCCTGGCGCGGCGAGCGCGCGCCCAGCCGCCCAGCGGGACAGGTCCCGCGCCGCCCTCAGCAGCGGGGCTACCCTGGCCGCGGCGGCAAGCTCGTCCCTGGGCGCCAGCCGGACCGGCGGCATCCGCAGCCGGCCCCGGCCGGGCGGACCGCCGCGAGGCGGTCTGCCGGCCTGCGGCTGGACCGCCGGGCCATCGCCCTGGCCTTTGGACTGGCCCGCAGCGCTCGTCCCTGCCGGGCCGCGGGCAGCGCGGGCATCGGGAGAACCACTGGTACCGGGTACACCAGCGGCGGCGCCACTGGCCGAAATCTGGGCAGTTCCCGGCAGCGCGCCCGGGTTCCGTCGCGACCTAGCCACCCCAGCACCCTATGGCCTCAGCGCCCAGTAGTCAGATCAGCTCCGCCGGGTCGAGCTGGACCCGCACGGGGCGGGGGTCCTTACGCGCACTGCGCTCCCGCTGCCCGGCCTGCAGCGCCGCCGCCAGGGCGGCGCCGTCCCGCCGGGGCACCCGGATGAGGAATCGCTCCAGGTCCGGCTCGGGCCCGGCGCCGCATTCACGGGAGGCGGGCACCGGGCCCAGCAGCTCCGCCCCGGCCGGCAGCCCGGCCGCGCGGACCAGGTCCTGAACCGCCATCGCGGGCCCGGCCACCGAGGCCATCCGCACCGCGGGCGGGAATCCGAGCTCAGTTCGCTCGCCCAGCTCGCGGTCAGCGTGCCCGGCCGGATCCCACCGGATGAGCGCCTGCACGACCGGCATCCCGGCGTCAGCCACCACGACCACCGTTCCGCCGTCCGGGCCGGGCCGCACGAGGGCGGCGGCGTTCATCCAGCGCCGCAGGGCCTCTTCGGCGGCCCGCAGGCTGGCCCGGCCGAGCAGCGCCCAGCTGTCCAGCAGGACCGCCGCCGCGTAGCCGCCCTCGGCGCGCGGCTCGGCGCCCGGCGTCGCGACGACGACGGCGGGTGCTCCGGGCACCTGCGCGAGGATCTCGGCGCGACCCGAGGTCCTGACCGGCACGGCGGGGAATGCCCGGCCCAGCTCCTCCGCGGTACGCCCGGCGCCCGTCACCAGGGCCCGCAGCCCGTGGTGCCCGCATTGCGGGCACACCCGGCTGGCTGGCGCCCCGCACCAGCCGCATTGCGGCGACGCGCCAGCGGCCGGCAGCGCTACCGGGCCGCCGCATCGAGCGCAACGGGCACGCGCATGGCAGCGCTCGCATGCGACCGCCACCAGGTAACCGCGCCTGGGCACCTGAAACAGCACCGGACCGTCAGCCAGCGCGGCGCGGGCGGCGCGCAGCGCCAGGCCCGGCAGCCGCGCTGACTGCGCGGCCTCGTCGCGGGCCAGCTCCGCGTCAGCCCCGGTCGCGCTGATCTTCGGGGCGAAGCGGCGGATTGCGGGGCGGTCGGCGGCCAGCAGATGTGCCCACCCGGACGCGGCGAGCTGCGCTGCCTCGGCGGTCAGCGCGAAGCCGCCGATGAGAGCGGCGGCACCGCAGCGATGCGCCCTCAGGGCCAGCACGTCCCTGGCATGGGGGTAGGGTGCGCGGGGCTCGGCGTGCAGGTCATCACCGTCGTCCCACAGAACCGTCAGACCGAGGTCGGCCACCGGGGCGAACATCGCCGACCGGGTCCCGCAGACGACCTTGACCTGGCCCCGGACGACCGCAAGCCAGCGGCGGTACCGCTCGGCCGGCCCTAGATCAGCCGACAGCGCCACGTAGGAGCCGGGTGCGAGCACGGCGGCCAGCGCCGAGTCAACAAGCTGGAGATCCCTCGCGTCGGGCACCACGATGACGGTCCCGCGTCCCGCGCCGGCCGTGGCCGCGGTGGCCAGCGCGATCTCGTGTGGCCAGGCAGCGCCAGGCAGTGCCGTCCAGATGGCTCGCGGCGCCCGCCCGGCCGCCAGCGCGGACAGGAACGAGGGGCCGGCCGGGTAGCGGCTCCAGGGGCCCGGGCCGCGCACAGGCGCCCGGGGGTCCGTCTCGTCCGCTGCCGGCCCGCCGGCTGCTGTCACTTCCGCTGCCGGCCCGCCGGCTGCTGACGCTTCCGCTGCCGGCTCTGCGGCCGCTGACGCTGCGGCTGCCGGCCCTCTGACTGCTGGCGACTCGGCCGCGGGCACGCCGCCTGCAGGCGAGGCGGGACCGGCGGCTCCGGCCGGGCGCGGCCGCGATTCGGCGGCGGCATGGCGCGGCGGAATGGCCAGGCGCAGCACGTCCGCCATGGTGCCTGCGTACCGGTCCGCCACCGCGCGCGCCAGCCCGGCGATCTCCGGAGTCAAGACAGGCTCGGGTGACACCACGCGCTGCAGTGCCGCGAGCTGGCCCGGGTGCTTGCTGACGGCAGCGCGCTCCAGCACGAAGCCCCCGACGAGGCGCCCGGCGAACCGCACTCTGACGCGGCACCCGGCCATGGCGGTCCCGGCGAGAGTCTCGGGAACCAGGTAGTCGAACGGGCGGTCCAGGTGCGCCAGCGGCACGTCGACCGCCACCCGCGCCACCGGCAGCACCATTGCGGGCGCCGTCTCGGCGCGGACGGCCCGGCGCGGGCGGGCGGACTGCTGGCGCCTGCGTTTCTGCTGCACCGGAGCTGCCACGCTCCTGTCCTACCAGAGGAGGATGACAACCGCGGTCGCGCTCGACGCCGTCACGCGGACCGGCAGGCGCGCGCGGCGGCCAGGGCGGCTAGAGGCCCGCGGCGGACCTCAGGGCATCGGCCCGGCTGGTCAGCTCCCAGGAGAAGTCCGGCTCCTCGCGGCCGAAATGACCGAAGGCGGCGGTCTGCGCGTAGATGGGCCGCAGCAGGTCCAGATCCCGGATGATGGCGCCCGGCCGCAGGTCGAAGACCTCCAGGACCGCGTCCTGGATCCGCTCGACAGGCACCTGCTCGGTCCCGAAGCACTCGATGAACAAGCCGACGGGCTTGGCCTTGCCGATGGCGTAGGCGACCTGCGTCTCGCAGCGGTCCGCGAGCCCGGCAGCGACGATGTTCTTGGCGACCCAGCGCATGGCGTAGGCGGCGCTGCGGTCCACCTTGGAAGGGTCCTTGCCCGAGAAGGCGCCGCCGCCGTGCCGGGCCATCCCGCCGTAGGTGTCAATAATGATCTTGCGGCCGGTCAGGCCCGCGTCTCCCATCGGGCCGCCGATCTCGAACCGGCCGGTGGGATTGACCAGCAGCCGGTGCCCGGCGGTCTCGATCTCCAGGGCGGACAGGACCGGCTCGATGACATGCTCGCGGATGTCGGGCTCGAGCAGCTGCTTGAGGTCGATATCGGGCGCGTGCTGGGTGGAGACGACCACGGTGTCCAGCCGCACCGCCTCGTGGCCCGCGTACTCGATGGTGACCTGCGTCTTGCCGTCGGGGCGGATGTAGGGAATCGTGCCGTCGCGGCGCATCTCGGACAGCCGCCGGGCCAGCCGGTGGGCCAGCGTGATGGGCAGCGGCATCAGCTCGGGCGTGTCGCGGCAGGCGTAGCCGAACATCAGGCCCTGGTCTCCCGCACCCTGCCGGTCCATCTCGTCGGCGCCCTCGCCCTCCCGGTACTCGAAGGCCTCGTGCACGCCACGGGCGATGTCGGGTGACTGCGACCCGATCGACACCGAGACCCCGCACGACGAGCCGTCAAAGCCCTTGGCCGACGAGTCATAGCCGATCTCCAGGATCTTCTCCCTGATCAGCCCGGGGATATCCACGTAAGTGTCGGTGGTCACCTCGCCTGCGACATGCACCTGCCCGGTGGTGATCAGCGTCTCCACCGCGACCCTGCTGCGCGGGTCGCCCTTGAGCATCCCGTCGAGGATGGCGTCACTGATCTGATCAGCCATCTTGTCCGGATGGCCTTCAGTGACCGACTCCGAGGTAAACAGACGACGTGCCACCCTGACGACCCTCTTTCGCTCGCAGCGAGTACGTCCGCCGCTGTGTAACCGGGCGCGCCTCAGCTGGCGCGTGACTAAAGTACTGGCTTCCCGGACCTGGCAGAGACCTACTTGAGCCTGGCGCTGACAAGGTCCCACACCACGTCAGCGAGCACTTCCTTGGGACCGCGCGGCACCAGCGTCTGCGAGCCGTCAGCTCCCAGCACGACTGCCTCGTTGTCCGGGGTGCCGAAGGCCCTGCCGTTTCCTACCTGGTTGACTACCAGGAGGTCGCAGCCTTTAATCGCGAGCTTGGCCCGGCCTGCATCCAGCACGTCGGTGGTCTCGGCGCCGAATCCGACGATGACCTGCTCGGGCCGGCTTCTGGTCGTGACCAGCTGGCGCAGGATGTCGGGATTCTCGATCAGGCGGATCGGCTCGGGCGCACTGCCCGCCTTCTTGATCTTCTCCTCGCTCCTGGCCGCGGGCCGGTAGTCGGCCACGGCGGCGGCCATGACCAGCGCGTCCGCTGACGGCGCGGCGGCGAGCATGGCCTCGCGCAGCTGACGCGCGGACGTCACCCGGATCACGCGCGCGCCCGCCGGATCGGGCAGCTCGGTGTTGGCCGCCACCAGCGTGACCTCGGCGCCCCGGCTGACGGCGGATCTGGCCAGCGCGTATCCCTGGCGCCCCGACGACCAGTTGCCGAGGAAGCGGACCGGGTCAAGCTCCTCCCTCGTACCGCCGGCGGAGACGACCACCTGGCGGCCGGCCAGGTCAGCCCGGAGCGCGGCGCTGCCGCGGGATAGCACGCGCTGCGCGACGGCGAACAGCTCGGCGGGCTCGGCCAGGCGGCCTGGACCGCTGTCGGCGCCGGTGAGGCGCCCGGCGGCGGGCTCCAGCACGAGCGCGCCGCGCTGGCGCAGGGTAGCCGCGTTCGCCTGCGTCGCCGGGTGCTCCCACATCTCGGTGTGCATGGCGGGAGCGAACAGGACCGGGCAGCGGGCGGTCAGTAGGATCGCGGTCAGCAGGTCCCCCGACATGCCGGCGGCAGCGCGCGCCAGCAGGTCCGCGGTCGCGGGCGCGATGAGCACGAGGTCGGCCTGCTGGCCGAGCCGCACGTGCGGGACCTCGTGCACGTCATCCCAGGTGCCTGCACTGGCAGGGTGACCTGACAGCGCGGCCCAGGTGGCCTCGCCGACGAAACGCAGTGAATCGGGCGTGGGGACGACACGAACGTCCTGGCCGGACTCGGTGAGCAGCCTGAGCAGCTCGCATACCTTGTAGGCCGCGATGCCCGCGCCCACTCCCAGAATGATCCGCATCGGCATCCGCCCGGCCGGAAAGAACCGGCTAGACGGCCGGCGGCTCCGTCGCCTCTGCGGTGATCAGCCGCTCGCTGATCTCGCGCAGCGCAATTGACAGGGGCTTCTCCTGCACGCGCGTCTCGACCAGGGGTCCGACGTACTCGAGCAGGCCCTCGCCCAGCTGGGCGTAGTACGCGTTGATCTGGCGCGCCCGCTTCGACGCCATGATCACCAGGCCGTACTTGCTGTCAACCACCTCGAGCAGATTGTCGATAGGCGGGTTGATGATGCCTTCTACGGCCGAGTTTCCTGCCACGTTGTGCCTTCCGGATCTGAGCGCGCGTTAATTGGCCGGCTGGGCCGTCATCAAGGCTACCAGCTGGCGGCAGACATCCCGGACGGACGTGTTGACCAGCGTGACGTCGAACTCGCCGCCCGCCTCGAGCTCGACTCGCGCCGCGTCCAGGCGTCTGGCGATCACCTCGGGCGGCTCGGTCTCCCGGCCGGTCAGCCGCCGCACCAGCTCGTCCCAGGACGGCGGGGCGAGGAAGACCAGCAGCGCGCCAGGCACTGCGTCCCGGATCTGGCGCGCGCCCTCCACGTCTATCTCCAGCAGCGTCGGCACGCCAGCACCGAGTTTCTCCGCCACTGGCGCCCGCGGTGTGCCGTACTGGTTTCCGGCGAACTGCGCCCACTCCAGCAGCTGGTCGGCGGCCGCCATCTCGGCGAATTCCCGCTCGCTCACGAAGTGATATTCGCGGCCGTCCGCTTCGCCCGGCCGCGGCGCCCTGGTCGTCACTGACACTGACTGCCAGATGTGCGGGCAGGCGCGGCGCAGGCTCGCGCCAACGGTGCTCTTGCCGACACCTGACGGCCCGGAGAGCACGGTCAGGCGCGCAGGGACAGGGGCTCCGTCAGCCTGCCCGCGAGAAACGGGGGGATGTGCCACGGACCTGTAACCCCCCGCCCCCGCCCCTGATAGCTGCCGTGTCCGTCAGATATCGCTTGCGAACTCGTTCTCAAGAGCGGTCCGCTGATTGGCCCCGAGGCCGCGGACGCGCCGCGACTCCGCGATGCCGAGCCGCTCCATGATCTGCCTGGCGCGCACCTTGCCGACGCCGGGCATGGATTCCAGCAGGGCCGATACCTTCATCTTGCCGACGACGTCGTCGGTCGCGCCTTCCTTGAGGACCTGCGGCAGGGTGGTCGAACCGTGCTTGAGCCGGTTCTTCACCTCTGCACGGTCTTTGCGAGCCTTAGCTGCCTTCTCAAGCGCCGCGGCCCGCTGATCGGGAGTGAGTGGAGGAAGAGCCACGCGTGGTCACCTCGGGTTTCGTATCGAAAAAGTCGCTCCGCGAGGGGAAACTAGCGAGTTAAGCCCTCTACGGCAACGCGAACCGGCGTTTGTTGCGACACAAATTATGCACTATTACGTACCGAACGCACATCATTACTTGGAGTAGTCACCAGCGAACATCCTGACGGCACTCGGGGCGACACCGCCCGGTGCCGCAGGCGGGTACTTGTGCGACGCGGCGCCCCGCGCCCCTGGTCAGGTGGCCCGCAAGGCAGACGGCCATGGTCCCTACCGTAGCTGAGGGCCCGGCGAGAACGGTGCCCGGTCGCGCACCTGGCCGGCCGCGGCCGTCTTCCCGGCCGCGCCGCCGAGTCGTGTTCCCCGCGGGTCCCGGCGCACACCGTCCCTAGCGCACACCGTCCCTCGCGGGCACCGTCCCTAGCGGGGCACCCCCTCGGCGCGCCGCAGCGAGGCCGCGATCGCCGCCGCCGCGGCACCGGGGTCAGCGGCGCCGGTGATCGGGCGCCCGATGACGAGCAGATCGGCGCCGGCGCGCAGCGCCTCCTCAGGCGTCGCGACCCTGGCCTGGTCGTTCGCCTCCGCGCCGGCCGGCCGCACGCCGGGCGTGATCAGGGTGATATCCGGGCCCACCTCGGCGCGGACCTCCGCTACCTCGCGCGGCGAGCAGACCAGGCCGCGCGCCCCGGCGGCCACCGCCATGGCCGCCAGCCGCCGCACCGCGTCGCTCACCGGGCCGGCCAGCCCGATGCTGTCGAGGTCCTGCTCGCTGAGCGACGTGAGCACCGTCACGGCGACGATCTTGGCCGCCGGGGCGGCCTCCGCTGCGGCGCTGATCGCCGCCCGGCCCGCCGCCGCGTGCACAGTCAGCATGCTGGGCCGCAGCCGTGCCACGGCCCTGGCGGCGCCGGCCACCGTCGCGGGGATGTCGTGCAGCTTCAGGTCCAGGAATACCTGGACGCCGCTGGCGCCCCGGATCGAGGCCACCGCGTCCGGCCCGTACCGCAGGTAAAGCTCGAGCCCGATCTTGACGGTGCTGACATGCGGGGTCACCAGCCCGGCCCAGCGCGCGGCTGTGTCGAGGTTCGGCGCGTCGAGCGCGACGGCAATCGGCGCTTGCATGCTCATCATCCTCATCTCACTGCACGTTACCGGTGAAGCTGCGCCGGGTAGCCGAACGCGGCCCGTGGGCCACTCCGACCACCTCGCTGAGGTGCTCGATGCCGCGGCTGGCCAGTTCCTCGCCCAGTTCGCGCAGGATCCGGGCACAGGCCGACGGATCATGGAAGATCGACGTGCCCACGCTGACCATCGACGCGCCCGCGGCGATCAGCTCCAGCGCGTCCTGGCCGGTCTTGACCCCGCCCATGCCGATAATCGGCACCTCGGGCAGCGCTTCGCGCACCTGCCAGATGCAGCGGACCGCGACGGGCCTGATCGCCGGACCGGACAGCCCGCCGGTCAGCCCGGCCAGCACCGGCCGCAGCGTCTGCATGTCGATGGTCATGCCGAGGAGCGTGTTGATCATCGACAGGCCGTCCGCGCCCGCGGCGACACACGACCGCGCGATCGCGACGATGTCGGTCACGTCGGGTGACAGCTTGGCGAATACGGGGATGTCGTAGCGCGTCCGGCCCCGCACGGCCTCGATGACGGCTGCGGACGCACCGGGATCACAGGCGAAAACCTGGCCGCGGTGCTCCACGTTCGGGCAGGAGATGTTGACTTCGATCGCCGTCACGCCGGCAGCGTCCGAAAGGCGCCCGGCCAGCTCGGCGAACTCGTCGACGGTGCCGCCGGCGATGGACACGACCGCGCGTGCGCCGCGCGACAGCAGCCACGGCAGGTCGCGCCGCAGGAACGCGTCGATGCCGGGACCCTGCAAGCCGATCGAGTTCAGCATGCCGCTCGGGGTCTCGGCCATCCGGGGGGTCGGCCGTCCTGCGCGCGGCGCGAGCATGACCGACTTGGTGACGACCGCGCCGATTTTCGAGATGTCGAAGAACTGGGCGAGCTCGCGCCCGGCGGCGGCGCAGCCGGACGCGGTCAGGATGGGGTTCGGCAGCTCGATGTGACCGAGCCTCGCCCGCAGGTCAGTCACTGCGGCCCCGCCTTCCGCCGGGCCGGTGGTCCGGTCCGGCGCCGTGGTCATCCGGGGCTCGGGCAGCACCAGGATAGTTGCCACCGGCGCCTGCGGTACCGGCGCCCCCGGCAGCCGGGCTCCTGGCCGGCCGGTGATTTCCCCCGGCTCCCGCGTCCCCGGCCGCGCCGTTCACCGGGCCGGCCGTCCGCGCGCCGCGCGCCGACCGCGGTTCCCAGCCGGGGGCTCCGAACGCGTCGAACGGGATGGTGCCGACGTCATCCCAGCGCACCCGGTCGCCGCGGAAGACCGGCCCGTCGACGCAGGAGCGCACCATCCGCGTGACCCCGTCGTTGCCGATCACCGGCAGGACGCAGGTCATGCAGACCCCGATGCCGCAGGCCATCGCCTCTTCCACCGCCGCCTGCACGGGAATGTCGTAGCGGGCCGCCAGCGCCGTCACCTGGCGCAGCATCGGCATCGGCCCGCATGCGTATATGACGTCCGCCCGCGCCTCGTGGATGACCTGGCCCAGCATTTCGGTGACCAGGCCCCGCGCGCCGAGCGAGCCGTCCTCGGTCGTGATGGTGGCCGTGCGGCCGAGGCGGCGTGCCGTCAGGGCGCCGAATACCCGGTCGCCGCTGGCCCCGCCGAGCAGGAAGTCCACTTTGCAGTGCCGCTCCCGCAGCCGGTCGGCCAGCGCGAACAGCGGCGCGCTCCCGTAGCCGCCGCCGACCAGCAGGCAGCTGGCCGGCTCGCGGGGCACCGGGAACGGCCGTCCGAGCGGCCCGGTGACGTCCAGCACGTCCCTGGCCCGGCGCTCGGCGAGCCAGCGCGTCCCCGGCCCGTGGACGGCGAACACGAACTCCACGGTGCCGCCGTGGTCTGGGCGGACGCTGTGGATAGAGAAGGCCCGCCGCAGCAGCATCGAGGTGTCCGGGCCGCCGACCGCGAGCGCGACGAACTGGCCAGGCCGGAACCGGGCGGCCACGCCGGGCGCCACGAGGGTCATGGCGTAATAGGCGTCTACCCGCCGGACCGTCAGCACGGTCCCCCGGACCTGGACCGGCCCCGCCGCCGGCTCGGTCTCGCCGCGCGTCATGGCGTTCCCGTCCCCCGCAGCCGCGCCGCGTGCTCCTGCAGTGACCGCACGCCCACCTCGTCCCGGTTGATCGCCTCGATGCCCTGCACGGCGGCCGCAAGTCCCTGCACGGTCGTGACGCACGGGATGCCGCGGCGCACGGCGGCGGTGCGGATCTCGTAGCCGTCCCGCCGCGGGCCGGACTGGCCGCCGAACGGCGTGTTCACGATCAGATCCACCTGACCGGCCAGGATCCGCTCCACGATCGTCGGCTCGCCGTCCGGCCCCCTGCCGTCACTGTGCTTACGCACGATCGTGGCACGTACGCCGTTTCGGCGCAGAACCTCCCCCGTTCCGCGGGTGGCCCAGATCTCGAAACCGAGATCAGCGAGGCGCTTCACCGGGAAGATCATCGAGCGCTTGTCCTTGCTGGTGACCGAGACGAAAGCCCGGCCCTTGACCGGCAGCGAGCCGTAGGCGGCGGCCTGCGATTTGGCGTAGGCGGTGCCGAACACCTCGTCGATGCCCATCACCTCGCCGGTCGAGCGCATCTCCGGGCCGAGCACGGTGTCCACGCCCTCGCCGCGGGAGTCGGCGAACCGGGAGAACGGCAGCACGGCCTCCTTGACCGCGATCGGCGCTTCGAGCGACAGCGTGCCGCCGTCCCCGGTGGCCGGGAGCATGCCCTCCTCGCGCAGCTGCGTCACGGTGGCGCCCAGCATGATCCGGGCGGCGGCCTTGGCCAGCGGCACGGCGGTCGCCTTGGAGACGAACGGGACGGTGCGTGACGCCCGCGGATTGGCCTCCAGCACGTAGAGCACCCCGGCGGCCAGGGCATACTGCACGTTCAGCAGTCCGCGCACGCCGACACCGCGGGCGATCGCCTCGGTCGAGGCGCGGATCACGTCCATGTAGTCATGGCCGAGGGTGATCGGCGGCAGCGCGCAGGCCGAGTCACCGGAATGAATCCCGGCCTCCTCGATGTGCTCCATCACCCCGCCGAGGTACAGATCCTCGCCGTCATAAAGCGCATCCACGTCGATCTCGATCGCGTCGTCGAGGAACTTGTCGATGAGGACCGGATGCCCGGCGCCGGCCTGCATGGCGCGCTGCACGTACGCGTCGAGGGTCGCGTCGTCGTAGACGATCTCCATGCCGCGGCCGCCCAGCACATAGGATGGCCGGACCAGCACCGGATAGCCGATCTCCTCGGCGACGGCCCTGGCCTGCTCCGGCGAGTCCGCGGTGCCGAACCTGGGCGCCGGCAGGGCCGCGGCCGCAAGGACGGCGCCGAACTCGCCGCGGTCCTCGGCCAGGTGAATCGCCTCGGGCGACGTGCCGACAATCGGGACGCCCTCGGCGGCCAGGGCCCTGGCCAGGCCCAGCGGCGTCTGGCCGCCGAGCTGCACGATCACGCCGGCGATGGTGCCGCTGGCTTGCTCGGCCGCCACGACCTCTAGCACGTCCTCCAGGGTGAGCGGCTCGAAATACAGCCGACCCGAGGTGTCGTAGTCGGTGGAGACCGTCTCGGGGTTGCAGTTGACCATCACGGTCTCGTAGCCGGCCGCGGTCAGCGCGAAGGAGGCGTGCACGCAGGCATAGTCGAACTCGATTCCCTGGCCGATCCGGTTGGGCCCGCTGCCGAGGATGATGACCTTCGGCCGGGCGCCGGGCGTGATCTCGCTCTCCAGGTCGTAGGTGGAGTAGAAGTACGGGGTCTTCGCGGCGAACTCCGCGGCGCAGGTATCCACCGTGTGATAGACCGGCGCGATCTTCAGGTCCCGCCGCAGCGCGCGGACCTGCGCCTCGGTCATCCCGGTGAGCTGGCCGAGCTGGGCGTCGGAGAAGCCTGCGGCCTTCGCGGCCCGGACCGGGGCACCGGCGGGCGTCCCGCCGGCCGCGATCTGCCCGGCCTGCCCGGCGATCTGCTGCGCCATTTCCTCGATCGCCGCGATCTGGTCGATGAACCACGGATCGATGCCGGTCGCGGCCGCGACCTCGGCGACGCTCGCGCCCGCGCGCAGCGCCTGGTGGACGGCGCTGAGCCGACCGTCATGCGGCACCGCGCAGCGGGCCAGTAGCTCGGCGCGGCTGCCCGGCGCCTGCGCCCAGCTGAGCGGCGCGTCGCGGTTCTCCAGCGAGCGCAGCGCCTTCTGCAGCGCCTCGGGGAAGCTGCGGCCGATCGCCATGGCCTCCCCCACCGATTTCATGTGGGTGGTCAGGACCTCGTCGGCGCCGGGGAACTTCTCGAACGCGAACCGCGGCACCTTGACCACCACGTAGTCGAGGGCCGGCTCGAAGCTGGCGGGGGTCTCGCCGGTGATGTCGTTGCGGATCTCGTCGAGGGTGTAGCCGATGGCCAGCCGAGCCGCGATCTTCGCGATCGGGAACCCGGTGGCCTTGGAGGCCAGCGCGGAGGACCGGGACACCCGCGGGTTCATCTCGATCACGACCATCCGCCCGGTCTGCGGGTGAACAGCGAACTGGATGTTGCAGCCGCCGGTGTCCACGCCGACCGCGCGCAGCACGGCGATCGCGCTGTCGCGCATCTGCTGGTACTCGCGGTCGGTCAGGGTCATGGCCGGCGCCACCGTGACCGAGTCGCCGGTATGCACGCCCATGGGATCGATGTTCTCGATCGAGCAGACCACGACGACGTTGTCGTGCTTGTCGCGCATCAGCTCGAGCTCGAATTCCTTCCAGCCGAGGATGGACTCCTCCAGCAGCACCTCGGTGACCGGGCTAGCGTCGAGGCCGGCCCCGGCCATCCGCGCCAGTTCCTGGTCGTCACGGGCGATCCCCGACCCTGACCCGCCGAGGGTGAACGACGGCCGCACGACCAGGGGGTAGCCCAGCAGCTGCGCGGCCTGCTCGCATTCGGCCATCGTGTGGCAGATCCGGCTGTCGGGCACCTGCGCGCCGAGGCCGGTCACGATCTGCTTGAACCGGCTGCGGTCCTCGCCGGCCCTGATCGCGTCGATATCGGCGCCGATCAGCTCGACCCCGTAGCGGGAAAGCACGCCGGCGTCATGCAGCGCGACGGCCGCGTTCAGCGCGGTCTGGCCGCCGAGCGTGGGCAGCACGGCGTCGGGCCGCTCCTTGGCGATGACCTTCTCCAGTACGTCCAGCGTGATCGGCTCGACGTAGGTGGCGTCGGCGAACTCGGGATCAGTCATGATCGTCGCGGGGTTGGAGTTGACCAGGCTGATCCGGATCCCCTCCTGCCGCAGCACGCGGCACGCCTGCGTACCGGAGTAGTCGAACTCGCAGGCCTGGCCGATGACGATCGGGCCGGACCCGATGACGAGCACTGATTTCAGGTCAGCGCGCCTGGGCACGAAGATCACCGCCTCCCGCCGCCAGGCCGGGCGCGCTGCTTGCGGCGCCCGCCTCCCGGCTTGTCATGGCCCCTGGCCTGCCACTTCCGTGATCACGGCGGATCATCCACCGCCAGGCGCGAGAATCTTCCCTGGCTGCGGAACCGGCACCCGATGTCATTGGCCGCTCTCCATCAGGTCGCAGAAGTCGCCGAACAGGCCGGCCGCGTCATGCGGGCCCGGCGCGGCCTCGGGGTGGTACTGGACGGTGAAGGCGGGCACGTCCAGCAGCCGCAGCCCTTCCACCACCCCGTCGTTGAGGTTCACGTGCGTGACCAGGGCCGGGCCGAAGTCCGTGCCGAAGGGCACCGCCGTAGCCTCCGGGCCGGGCATGGCGACGGCGAATCCGTGATTGTGGCTGGTGATCTGGACCCGGCCGGTGCGCACGTCCTGGACCGGCTGATTCACCCCGCGGTGGCCGAACCGCAGCTTATAGGTGTCCAGGCCGAGCGCCCGGCCCATGATCTGGCTGCCCAGGCAGATGCCGAACACCGGCAGCCCGGCGCGCAGGATGCCGTCCATCGCCTCGACCGCGTACTCCGCGGCCGCCGGGTCGCCCGGCCCGTTGGAGAAGAAAGCCCCGTCCGGGCCGAGCGCCAGGATCTGCTCGGCGGTCGACGTGGCCGGAAGCACATGCACCTCGCAGCCAAGCGCGGCCATCGACCGCGGCGTGGCGGCCTTGATGCCGAGATCGACCGCCGCCACCCGGTACCGCACGGGCGTGCCCGCGGGCGGCGACACCACGTAAGGATCGGCGGTGGACACCTCCCGCGCCAGGTCGGCGCCTGCCATCAGCGGGCTGGAGCGCACCCGGTCGAGCAGCACCGCCGGGTCACCCTGATCGGTGGTGATGACCGCGCGCATCGCGCCCCGCTCGCGCAGGTGCCTGGTCAGCGCCCGGGTACCGCTGATCGCGATGCCGGTGATGCCCTGCGCGCGCAGTTCGTCGCCGAGGCTGCGCTGCGCCCGCCAGCTCGAGGCGATCCTGGACGGCTCGCGGACGACGTAGCCGCTGACCCAGATCCGCCTCGACTCCGGGTCGGTGTCGTTGACGCCGGTGTTGCCGATGTGCGGGGCGGTCATCGCGACGATCTGGCGGCAGTAGGAGGGGTCGGTCAGCGTCTCCTGGTAGCCGGTCATCCCGGTGTTGAACACCATCTCCCCGAAGGCCTCGCCCTCGGCGCCGAAAGTAGTGCCGCTGAACGCGGTGCCGTCCTCGAGCATCAGGGTGGCCGGCCGCGCGCCGTCCGCCGGGCCCGTCACGGCGCCAGCTTTCCGTCGAGGACCGTCGGGGCTCCGCGCAGGAAGGTCGCCACGACCCGGCCGGGCAGCACCCGGCCGGCGAACGGGGTATTGCGGCTGCGGGAGGCCTGCGCGGCCGGATCGACCGCCTCGCGCACCGAGGGGTCATAGAGCACGAGGCTGGCCGGGGCGCCGGCCGTGAGGGCCGCGCCATGCCGCGGGGCGCCGTGACCGTCGAGCCGGCCGATGGCCGCCGGCCGCGCCGACATCCGGTCGGCCACCCCGGCCCAGTCCAGCAGGCCGGTCTCGACCATGGCGGCGTGCACCACCCGCAGGGCCGTCTCCAGCCCCGTCATCCCGAAGGCCGCGACCGTCCACTCGGTTTCCTTGTCCTCCAGCGGATGCGGCGCATGGTCGGTGGCGACGCAGTCGATGGTCCCGTCGGCGAGCCCCGCCCGCAGCGCCGCCACGTCCGCGGCCGTGCGCAGCGGCGGGTTGACCTTGAAGACCGGGTCGTAGCCGACGGCGAGCTCCTCGGTGAGCAGGAGATGGTGCGGGGTGACCTCAGCGGTCACCCGCCAGCCCTTGGCCTTGGCCCAGCGGATGATCTCGACCGAGCCGGCGGTGGACACATGGCAGACGTGCAGGGCAGAGCCGACGTGCGCGGCGAGCAGGCAGTCGCGGGCGATGATCGCCTCTTCCGCCACGGCCGGCCAGCCCGGCAAGCCGAGCTGGCCGGACATCTCGCCCTCGTTGACCTGGGCGCCGTCGGTGAGGCGGGGCTCCTGAGCGTGCTGGGCGATCACCCCGTCGAAGGCCTTGACGTACTCCAGCGCCCGGCGCATCAGCACCGCGTCGGACACGCACCGGCCGTCGTCGGAGAAGACCCGCACGCGGGCGGCCGAGTCGGCCATGGCGCCCAGCTCGGCCAGCTGGCGGCCGTCCAGGCCGGTGGTCACCGCGCCGACCGGCCGCACGTCGCAGTGCGCCGCCTGCCGGCCGAGCCGCCAGATCTGCTCGACGACGCCCGCGGTGTCCGCGACCGGATCGGTGTTCGCCATCGCATGCACCGCGGTGAAGCCGCCCAGCGCGGCCGCGGCCGTTCCGGTCTCCACCGTCTCGGCGTCCTCGCGGCCGGGCTCGCGCAGGTGGGCGTGCAGGTCCACCAGGCCCGGCAGCGCGACCAGGCCGCCGGCGTCGAGGACCTGCGCGCCCGCGGCCTCCGGGGCGCCGATCTCGGTGATCACCCCGCCGCTGATCAGGATGTCGGCCGGCTCGCCGCCGAGCAGCCTGGCTCCTCGGATCAGCCAGGACGAGGCGCCCGGCGAGGTCGGATCCAGCGTCATCGGATCCCCCGTCTTCGGGTCGCGGGTCATCGGGTCGCGGGTCATCGGGTCGCGGGTCATCGCTGCGCCTCCGATCCGCCGAGCAGCAGGTAGAGCACGGCCATCCGCACGCTGACTCCGTTGGCCACCTGCTCGACGATGGTGGAGCGCGGCGAGTCGGCCACCTCCGCGGCGATCTCCACGCCCCGGTTCATCGGTCCCGGGTGCATGACGATCGCGTGCTCAGGCAGCAGGGCCATCCGGTCGCCGTCCAGTCCGTAGCGGCGGCTGTACTCGCGCACGGTCGGGAAGTAGGCGGCGTTCATCCGCTCCTGCTGGACGCGCAGCATCATCACCACGTCGCTCTTGGGCAGGGCCGCTGACAGGTCGTAGCCCACTTCGCAAGGCCAGCTGCCGACCGCCACCGGCAGCAGGGTGGGCGGCGCGACGAGCGTGACGTCAGCGCCCAGGGTGGCCAGCAGCAGGACATTGGACCGGGCGACCCGGCTGTGCAGCACGTCGCCGACGATCGTCACCCGCAGGCCGCCGAGCCGGCCGAGCCGTCGCCGCATGGTGAAGGCATCCAGCAGTGCCTGGGTCGGGTGCTCGTGCGCGCCGTCGCCGGCGTTCACCACGCTGCCCTGCACCCATCCGGCCAGCCGGTGCGGCGCGCCGGACGCGCTATGGCGGATCACCACGGCATCAGCGCCCATCGCCTCCAGCGTCAGCGCGGTGTCCTTCAGGCTCTCCCCCTTCGCCACGCTGGAGCCCTTGGCCGAGAAGTTGATGACGTCGGCGGACAGCCGCTTGGCAGCGGCCTCAAAGGAGATCCGGGTGCGGGTGGAGTCCTCGAAGAAGAGATTGACCACCGTCCGGCCGCGCAGCGTCGGGAGTTTCCTGATCGGCCGGTCCGCCGTCTGGGCCAGTTCCTCGGCGGTATCGAGGATAAGGAGCGCGTCGTCGCGGCTCAGATCAGCCGCGGAAATAAGGTGCCTGTTCACGCGCCCTCCCGCGGGCCCGTGTCCGTGGCGCTGAGCACCACGGCGTCCCGGCCGTCGACCTCGTCCAGCAGGACGCGGACGGCCTCCCGCTGGGAAGTGGGCAGGTTCTTGCCGACGTAATCGGCCCTGACCGGCAGCTCCCGATGGCCGCGGTCCACGAGCACGGCCAGCTGGACCGCGCGGGGCCTGCCGAGATCGTTGAGCGCGTCGAGGGCGGCGCGTACCGTGCGGCCCGAGTAGAGCACGTCATCCACCAGCACGACCACCTTGCCGTCGATCCCGGTCACCGGGACGTCGGTGTGACCGAGCGCCCGGGCGGGCCGGAGCCGCAGATCGTCCCGGTACATCGTGATGTCCAGGGAGCCGACGGGAACCGGGCGCCCTTCCACCTGGGCCAGCCGCTCGCCGAGCCGGCGCGCCAGCGACACTCCCCTGGTCGGGATGCCTAGCAAGACGACGTCCGGCGCGCCATCGGTGCGCTCCAGGATCTCGTGCGCGATCCTGGTCAGCGCCCGGCTGATCTCGGCCGGCTCCCAGACGATCTTGCCTGTCAGCGCGGGAGTTGCAGGAGCCGCGGGGCCAGGACCGGCCGGTCCGCGAGCAGCGCCTGCCGGATCGGCAGCGCCAGGGTCAAAGACATGAGTCACCGGGGACCCCCTTTCCCGCCTCACAGGACGGGTCTTAAAGGACGTCTGTCCGCACTACCGTAGCAGCCGGACGCTGATGGACCAGCCCGCGCCGCGCTCGGACGGTCCGCGGCGGCGGCCGGCGCGGCGCACGCCCTCTGCGTCGCCGCTGCGCTAGCGTTCGCGCCGACGGCATGATCTGGCCCGGTGACGAGAGGGTCCCGGCGGGCTTGTGCGGTGGTGGGGACTGGGCAGGCGGTCTGCACTCGATGTGACCGCCGTAATGCTTATCACGAGATGTCGAATTATGATGCTATAGATCGCGATCTGCGAGGTTTGTCCAACGGTGCCGACCAGACTGCCGACTACGCGCGGACGTCGGCAAATCTGCGCTGTCGCACGCTGCGGGAAGCTGCCCGCAGGCCCGCGGCAGCCCGGCGGCGGCCCCCTGCGAAGATGGCCCGCCGCGGGTAAGTTCATCCGCTTTTTGCCATTCGGCTTGACCTTGTCGCGCTCGCGGCCTACCGTCACTGTCCGTAACCATTACTATCAGCTACGACGGGCCAGGGGGCCGACATCATGCCATCTGATTACGCCAAGACATTGGGCGCGCGCCTGCGCGCCATCCGCACGCAGCAGGGCTTGTCGCTGCACGGAGTGGAAGAGAAGTCCCGCGGCCGCTGGAAGGCGGTAGTCGTCGGCTCCTACGAGCGGGGCGACCGCTCCGTCACCGTGCAGAAACTGGCCGAGCTGGCTGAGTTCTACGGCGTGCCGGTGTCCGAGCTGCTGCCCGGCGACGTACTGCCCACGCTGATCGCGCCATCGCCGAAGCTGGTCATTGACCTGGAGCGGATGACCCAGCTGCCCAAGGAGCAGGCCGGGCCGCTGGCCCGTTATGTCGCCACGATTCAGAGCCAGCGCGGCGACTACAACGGCAGGGTGCTGTCGATTCGCCAGGAGGACCTGCGCTCGCTGGCGGTCATCTACGACAAGACGCCGGCTGACCTCACCGAGGAACTGATCAACTGGGGAATCTTGAACTCAGACGCGCGAGGCGCCATCGAGTCCTTCTGACCCGAGCTCAGCGCCCCCTGGTTCAGCAACGCCTGCCCGTCAGCCTGCACTGCGTCAGCCCGCACCCGGTCAGCCCGCACTGCCTCAGCCCGCACTGCGCATCGGCAGCAACTGCTGAGCAGGCACGCCGAGCGCGTTCTCGGCGAGCGACACGAAGGTGCCGGCATCGCGCAGCAGCTCATCGGCTTCCCGCAGCGACACCGCGCGGGGCAGGCCGGCCTCCGCTGCCGCGCGCTTGCCGGCACCGGCCGCGAAGAAGGCCGCCCACTCACTGAGCGCCGGCTCGACCCTAGGCAGCAGCTCCCAGACGCTGCGCGGGCGCTTCCTGCGCCCGGATGCGCCTGGCTCGGGCCGGGCCGCGACGACAGCGGCCGCCGCGCGCAGCGCGGCCAGGTGGGCCGCGACGTACCGGCTACCGGCCGAGGTCTCGCACTCCGCTGACGCCAGCCCGTGCCGCGCAGACTCCAGAAGGGCGAGCGCCGATGGCGCCACCCTGCACCGGGCCTGATCCGGGCGTACCTGCGCGATCATGCTCATCGCCTTTCCCTCGCATCCGCTGAGCGGCCGGCCGGGCGGGGCGCTTCCCCGTGCCTCACCCGGCCGCTTCCCGGTGATCCCAAGGGGGCGGGATACCGGGCCGCCTCATGCCGCTATTCGAACATAGATTCGGCTAGCTGTCTATCACTGGCATGTGCGTTCGAAGTTACAGGGCGGGTCTGACAAAGCGGCATGACAAGCGCGGCGCACGTCTGCGTCAGCCCGGCCAAGGGCGCCAGCCCGGCACGAGCCCGGCCCGGGCGGCGATCCGGCTCACCCGGTGAAATCTCACCGGCGCTGGCCGGCCCCAGAGCCTGGTGACATACGCTGGCCGCCGTGCGCAGTTCCGCACTGGTCAGCGAACTCGACCCGGACGGCTTCCGCGAGTCACTGGACCAGCTCATCGCCGTCTACGCGGCCGCGATGCGCCCTGGGCCGGAACAGCTGCCCGGCAGGCGCACCATCATGGAGCGGCATGCCGGATATCCGGGCTTCCGGGCTCTGGCCGTGTCGGCGCATCCCGGCGGTCCCGTGATCGCCTTCAGCTACGGCTTCCGCGGCGTGCCCGGCCAGTGGTGGCATGACGTGGTGACCGCCGGCATCTCGGCCGCCTGGGGCTCGGTGTTCGCATCCGTCTGGCTGAACAACGTACTGGAAATCGCCGAGGTGCACGTGCACCCCGACCATCAGGGCCGGGGCGTGGGCAAGACCATGCTTCCGTCCCTGACCGCGAACCGGCCTGAGCGCACGGCGGTGCTGTCGACCAGGGACGCCGACACGACGGCCCGGCGGCTTTACCGCGGCGTCGGCTTCACCGATCTGCTCACCGGCTTCGGGTTCCCCGGCGACAGCCCGCGTTACGCGGTCATGGGCGCGGCGCTCCCGTTGCGCGACGCGCCGACATCCGTGCCCGACGCTGGACGGCCGTCCTGGCCGGAGCCGCCGCCGGGGAGCTGACCGGCGCGGTCAGCCAGGCTGAGCAGCTGATAGATCTCCCAGGTCGCCCGCGAGCCGTTGAGCGTGTAAAAGTGCAGGCCGGGCACTCCCTCGGCGAGCAGCCGCTCGCACATGCCGGCCGCGAACTGAACGCCGATCTCGCGCACCGCGGCCTTGTCGCCGGCCCGCTCGTGCAGGCGCGCGGCCAGCTCCGGCGGGAAGCGCGCGCCCGACAGCATCACGGCGCGCTCGATCATCGCCACACTGGTAATCGGCATGATCCCGGGGATGATCGGCACGTCGCAGCCGCGCGCCGCGACCTCGTCGCGCAGGCGCAGGTAATCCTCGGGGTAGAAGAACATCTGGGTGACGGCGAACTCTGCCCCTGCGTCACATTTCTGAATGAAGTGCGAGATATCCGCCTCGCGGCTGGCCGACCTGATGTGACCTTCGGGAAAAGCGGCGACGCCGACGCAGAACCTTCCGGACGCCTTGATCAGGCGCACGAGCTCTGCCGCGTATTCCAGCCCGCCGGGGTGGCGCACCCACTCGCCGAGCGGGTTTCCCGGTGGGTCACCGCGCAGGGCCAGCATGTTGCGCACGCCGACGGCGGCATACGAGCCGATGACATGCCGGAGCTCGTGCACGGAATGATCCACGGCGGTCAGGTGACCGACCGGCGTAAGGGTCGTCTCGGCCGCGATCCGGCCGGTGACCCGGACCGTGCGGTCGCGAGTTGACCCGCCCGCGCCGTAGGTCACCGAGACGAAAGCAGGCTGGAGCGGCTCGAGCTGGCGGATCGCCAGCCACAGCCGGTCCTCTTCCTGCGCGGTCTTCGGCGGCATGAACTCGAAGGAGAAAGACTGGCCGCCCGCCGCCAGCAGATCTCGGATCGCAAGGCCTGGCTTATCCGGTCGCGGAAACATGTTTCCAGGCTAGCGACCCCGCAGCTGGCCGCCGGCGCGCGCGGGCGCTGCCCCGGCCGGGCTACTCTCGCGGGCATGGCCAGCACTCCGGCGGAGCTTTCGCACATTCGCGCCCAGGTGGGGCAGGCACTGGGGCAGTTCATGGCCCGGCAGCGGGTTACCGCCGCCCGCATCGATGCCAGCCTGCTGTCGTGCATCGACGCCGTGGATGAGCTACTGACGGGCGGCAAGCGGCTGCGGCCGGCATTCTGCTACTGGGGCTGGCGCGCCGCGGGGGGCGAGGACTGCCCCGAGATCACCGCCGCCGCCGCATCGCTCGAGCTCCTGCACGCCAGCGCGCTGGTGCATGACGATGTGATGGACGGCAGTGACACCCGCCGGGGGCATCCGTCGGCGCATCGCCGGTTTGCCGCGCTGCATGACGCCGCAGGATGGAACGGCTCGGGTGACACCTTCGGCACCGGCGCCGCGATCCTGGTCGGGGACATGCTGCTGGCCTGGACCGACGAGATGTTCCACGCGAGCGGGCTGCCGCAGACGGCGCTGCGGGCCGGGCGGCCGGTGCTGGACGCGATGCGCACCGAGGTGTTCTCCGGCCAGTACCTCGATCTCGTCGGCCAGGCGTCGGGCAACACGACCGTCGCCAGCGCGCTGCGCGTCGTGGAGTACAAGTCAGCGAAATACACGATCGAACGGCCGCTGCATCTGGGCGGAGCGCTTGCCGCGGGTGCGGCGCAGGCGCGCGGCGCGTCACCGGCGCCGGACGGCCTGGCCGGCGCGCTCAGCCGCTACGGCATCCCCCTCGGGATCGCCTTCCAGTTGCGCGACGACATCCTCGGCGTGTTCGGGGACCCGGCCGAGACGGGGAAACCGGTCAGCGACGACGTCCGGGAGGGCAAGCGGACTGTCCTGATCGCCCTGGCCCTGGAGCGCGCCAGCACCGCGCAGGCCGAGGTCATCAACCATTACCTCGGCGATCCGCTGCTCAGTCCGCAGGGCGCTGCGCGAGTCAGGGACGTCATCACCGGCACCGGGGCGCTCGGTGAGTGCGAGCTGATGATCGACCGCAGCGTCAAGGAGGCCATGGCGGCCCTGGCGCAGGCCCCCGTTCCCGCGCAGGCGCGAGACGCTCTGGCCGAGCTGGCCGTGGCGGCCACGGCCCGGCGCGACTGACCGCTGCCTGCGCAGCCCGTCACGCCGGACGGCTCAGAACGCGAGCGCCTGAGCGCGCCGGTTGACCTCGGTGCGCCGGTTCTGGGCGATGGCCTGAATCGGCGTTCCGGGCAGCGTGTCATCGTCGGTGAACAGCCAGCGCAGCCCGTCCGCGTCATCGAAGCCGCAGTCGAGCAGCAGGGTGAGCGTGCCGTGCAGGCCGCGCACGATCTGATCACCGTCGAGGAATGCCGCCGGAACGCTGAACGTGCCGTCCGGCCGCTGGACGGCGAGCAGCTTGCGGTCTCTCAGCAACTGCCGGACCCGGCTTACCGGGAGCCCGAGCCGGTCAGCAACCTCAGGGAGAGTCAGCCATTCGCCGACCATAGCGTCGACGGGGGGGTCAATCTGTGCCACAACTCCAAACATCCCACACCGGAGCGACGGCCAAACACCAGACTAAATTCCGCTGCCGGCCGGCGGCGGGCGGTCAGCATTCCGGCGCCGTGCGGCGAGCGGCGGTCAGCGCAGGCCCGCGTCCCGGATGGGTATCCCCGGATCAGCGAGCCGGGCTTCGTCGACAGCCTGCCCCGACTCGATCACCCGCCGGCCCTGCAGCAGGTCACGGGGGGCGTCAACGGTCAGCATCGCCACCAGCGAAGTCCCGGTGAGCCAGCACGCCGCCCAGCGGTGACCGGCCGGGTCACCGCGCAGCACCAGGCGGCCCGCGCCGCCGTGGAAACCGGCATACTGCACCATTCGCCCGAACTGTTCTGACCAGAAATACGGAACAGGATCATAGGTGTCGGTGCCCCCCAGCAAGTTGGCCGCCAGCACCGCGGGAGCGCGGAGGGCGACGTCCCAGTGCTCGAATCTCAGCCGCCGCTGGTAGCGGCGCGACCAGAACGCCGCGCAGTCCCCCGCCGCGAAGACCCCGCGCATCGAGGTCCGCAACCCCTCGTCGACAGCCACGCCGTTGTCGAGAGCCACGCCGTCGCTGGCCGCACTGTCGCTGGCCGCACTGTCGCTGGCCAGGCCGCCGCCGGCCAGCCAGGCGACATCCGGCCGGACGCCCACGGCGGTGACAATCTCGTCAGCGGGCAGCCATTCGCCGCCCGCCAGGGCCAGGCCGCCCGGCTCGGCGGACTCGACCGGCTGGCTGAGGCGCAACTCGACGCCTGCCGCCGCGTACCATCCCGCGGTCAAGGCGCCGACCTGCTCGCCGACCGCCGCGGCCAGCGGCGTCGCGGCTGCCTCCAGGACGGTGACCCGGCAGCCGCGGGCCGCCGCGGCGGTAGCGAGCTCCGCCCCGATCCAGCCGGCCCCGACGATCACCAGCCGGAGGCCGGGCACAAGAACCTCCCGCAGGGCACGCGCGTCGTCGATGGTGCGCAGAAACCGCTGCCGCCCCGGTCCGGGCAGGGCCACGGGCCGCGCGCCGGTCGCCAGCACCAGAGCGTCGAAGCGGTGCTCGCCGCGGTCGGTGCGCAGCAGCCCGCCGGTGACGCCGGTCGCGGCCTCGCCGAGCCGGGCCTGCACCCCGAGCGCGCTCAGGTCCGGGCGCAGCGATGTGTCGTCCAGCTCGCCGATCATGAACTTCTTGGACAGCGGGGGCCTGTCGTACGGGAGCCAGGGCTCCGCACCGACCAGCGTGACGGCGCCCTGGTATCCGCGACTGCGAAGTTCCTCGATCGTGCGAAGTCCCGCCAGCCCGCCGCCGGCCACGACGATCCGCTCGGGGACGCCTGCGCTCTCCGGTCCGGACCAGCTCACCACATCACCGTGCTCCGCCTTGTCCCGTGCTCCGCCTTGTCCCGTGCTCCGTGTCCCGGTGCTCCGTGTCCCGGTGCTCGGTGTCCCGGAGCTCGGTGTCCCGGTGTTCCGCGTCCCCGGTTTCGCCTTATCCCCCGGTTCCGCCGTGTCGTCGTGCTCCGCCGATAGGCTAGTGCGCAGCGGAGCTGGCGGGCGCGTGTGCCTGGCGCCGCTGACTTGATCGCAGGTAGTCACGCGCGCTGACCGAGCGCTATTAGCAGGGCGCGCACGGCAAAGGGCGTCCTACACTGCTCCCGATGGATACGACCCTTTCGCCGCCTGCCGGTCAGCTGCTGGACGGCCGCTACCGGATAGACGCGCAACTTGCGCGCGGCGGAATGGCCACGGTCTATCTCGCCACCGATACGCGGCTGGACCGCACGGTCGCGCTCAAGATCGCCCGCCCTGAGCTGGCTGTCGACGACGAATTCGTCCGCCGCTTCATCGGCGAGGCGCGCTCGGCGGCGCGGCTGTCCAGCCCGCACGTGGTCGCCGTTTACGACCAGGGATCAGATGGCCGGCTGCACTACCTGGCCATGGAATACGTCGCGGGCCAGACGCTGCGCGAGCTGCTCACCGAGCGCGGCAGGCTGAGTCCGGGCAAAGCCCTCGAGATCATCGACGGGGTGCTCTCGGGCCTGGAGGTCGCGCACGAGTCGGGGATCGTGCACCGCGACGTCAAGCCCGAGAATGTCCTGCTCACCCGCAACAATGTCGTAAAGGTGGCTGACTTCGGGCTGGCCAGGGCGGCCGCCGCCGCCGGTCATACCAAGGCCGGCATGATCATCGGCACGGCCGCCTACCTAGCCCCCGAGCAGGTGTCGGCCAGCGTGTCCGATACCCGCACTGACGTCTACGCAGTCGGCATCATGCTGTTCGAGATGCTGACCGGGCGTCAGCCGCATACCGGGGACACGCCGCTCGCCGTGGCCTACAAGCACGTCAACGAGACGGTCCCCCCGCCGTCCAGCCTCGTGCCGGGACTGCCCGGCGCTGTCGACGCCCTGGTGGCTCTCGCGACGAGCCGCAATCCGGACCTGCGGCCGGCTGACGCTGGTCATTTCCTGGAGGCGGTCACCGCGGTCCGGCGCGGGCTTCCCGCGGCCGCGCAGCCAGGCGGACCGGCGGTCGGGGCGGTACGCGGTCCCGTTCCCCTGCCCGCCGGCCAGGAGCCGCAGTCCCGCTGGGACACCGGGCCTGGCCTGGCCGGCTGGGACAGCGGGGGCAGCGCAGCGGGCGATTGGGATTCCGGGGCCCGGCCATCGGGCCACTCGTCCGGCAGCTGGGACAGCGGGGCCGAAGCGCCGGGTGACTGGAGCGCCGGGAACCCGCCTGGCGGGACTCCTGCGGCCGGTCCGGAGACTGGCGATTCCCGCACCGAGGCGCTGAGCGGGGTCGTCCTGCCCGACAGCGCCGGACAGCATGATCCCGCCCGGCGCGATCCTGCCCGCCACAGTGCAGGGCCGCACGATTCTGCCCAGCACGGTGCGGGGCTGCACGATCCGGCGCAGCACGCTGCCGGGCCGTACAATGCTGCCTGGCAGGACGATGCCTCGTGGCCGGACGATGCCACCGCAGCGCGGCCGGCTTCCGGCGCGGCTGGCCCTGACAACCGCCAGGACGCCATGTTCGGTCTGGCTGCCCTCGGTTTCGGGTCGGCGGCCGCAGGGCCGGCCAGCCCCGGCCGCAGGAGCGAGTTCGGGTCGCACGAGGGCGCCGCCGGCGCCTACAGCGGCGACCGCGGCATGAACCACACGCTGATCGTTCCGGCCGTCGACGACGGCGGCGAGTTCGGCCATGACCGCCGCGGCAGGGGCCGTGGCCGGGATGACCGCGGCCCGCGCGAGCCGTTGCTGCAGCGCTGGCTGTTCAGCCGGAGGCTGCTCTACGTCATCGCGGTGATCATCCTCGTGGCCGCGGCGTGGCTAGGCATCGGCTGGGCCATCAAGGGCCAGTATGCCGACGTCCCGCACGTCAGCGGCATGACGGTCAGCGCTGCCCGGACGGATCTGCGCAGCCTCGGCTTCGCGGTGCGGGCCGGCGCCGCCGAGCACAGCAGTATCGTGCCCGCGGGCAGGATCATCCGCACGCAGCCGGGCGGCGGAGCGCGAGCCGCGCACGGCGCGACGATCACGATCATCAGCTCACTGGGACCGGCGTACGCCCAGGTCCCGCCGGTCACGGGGATCCCGGCGGCCAGCGCTGAGGCGGCGCTCAGGCAAGCCGGCCTCACCTGGGTCACGACTGCCCCGGCCACGTCGACCACGATCTCGGCCGGCACGGTCATCAGCACCCGCCCCGTGGCCGGAACGCGCTGGCCGAAGGCAAAACCAGTGGCGATCACCGTCAGCGCCGGCCCGCCGCTGCCGAGCTTCTCGGGCGTGACAGTCTCGGCCGCGCAGGCCACGGCCGGTGCGGGCGGATACTCGATCAACCCGGTGCAGGACGCCAGGGGCACGGCGCCGCAGGGAACGATCGTCCGGCAGTCGCCCGCGCCGGGCACGGCGATCAGCCCGCATGAGGTCGTGACCGTGTACGTCTCCCCCGGTCCCCCGCCGGTGCAGGTCCCGAACGTCGATGGTCTGCCCGCTGCCGCCGCGGTAGCGCGGCTCGAGCACGCCGGCTTCAAGGTGACGGTCAACGCGGGGCTGGGCGGCCGGGTGTCCAGCTACAGCCCGGCAACGCCTCAGCCCGCCGGGACCACGATCACCATCAACGTCGGCTTCACCCTGCCGTAGCCGAACGTGCCCGCTGCTGCGGCGCGTCCGGTCGGCGCGCATGTCCACGCGACCGGCGGCCTGGCCACCGGCGGGCTGCGGTACGCGGCCGCGGTCAGAGCCGAGGCGATCCAGGTATTCGCCGCCAATCCCCGCAGCTGGGCTCAGGCCGCGGGCGATCCCGGGCAGGACCGGGCCCTGCACGAGCACGCGGACCGGACTGGCCTTGTAGTCTTCGTGCACGCGCCTTACCTGATCAACCCGGCCTCGCCGGATCCGCTTATCAGGGATCGCTCGGCGGCGGCAATCCGGCACTCGCTGGCCCGCGCCGCCGCGATCGGCGCCCGCGGCGTGGTCGTACACACAGGATCAGCGACCGATGGCGACCGCGACGCCGGACTGTGGCGGGCCGGCGCCTGCCTGATGCCGATCCTCGAGCAGATCGGCGGCGGGCCGGATCTCCTGCTGGAGCCGATGGCCGGCCAGGGCCAGGTGCTCTGCGCCGCCGTCGCCGACCTCGGGCCCTATCTGGAAGCCGTGCACGGGCATCCGCGCGCCGGTGTCTGCCTGGACACCTGCCATCTGTTCGCCGCGGGGCATGATCTCGCGGCGCCGCGCGGCGTGGATGACATGCTCGGCCAGGTCGCGCTGGCGGCACGCGGCCGGCTCCGGCTCATCCACGCCAACGACTCCAGGGACGGATGCGGCTCACGCAGGGACCGGCACGAGAACATCGGCGCGGGCCAGATCGGCGCGCAGGCCTTCGGCCGGCTGCTGGCCCATCCCGCGACCGCCGGAGTGCCGTTCATCGTGGAGACGCCCGGCGGCGAGAAGGGCCATGCCGGCGACGTGGCCGCCCTGCGCGCGCTGCGCGCGGCGGCGCTCAGGCCCGCGCCGGCCGGTCAGAGCGGCGGCCCCTCGCCGGGAGCTTCCTGATAGGAGTACCGCTGCTCGCGCCAGGGGTCGGCGGTGTTGTGATAGCCGCGTTCCTCCCAGAAGCCGCGCCGGTCCTGGACCAGGTACTCGATGGCGCGGACCCACTTCACGCTCTTATACGCGTACAGCGAGGGCACTACCAGGCGCAGCGGGCAGCCATGCTCGGGGGCCAGCTCGGCTCCGCCCGAGTGCGTCGCCAGCAGGGTGTCGTCCGCGGCGAAATCACTGATCCGCACATTTGCGCTGTAGCCGAAGTCAGCCCAGATCATCACGTGCGTGACGGCCGCGGCCGGGGGCGCCGCGCGCAAGATCTCGGCTGCCGCTATCCCTTCCCAGGTCAGGGCGGGAACGGTGAACTTGGTGACGCAATGAAAGTCCGCCACGACCCGGCGCCGCGGCAGGGCCCTGAGCTGCGGCCAGGTCCACCGACGGTCCGCGCCGGTCCGCGTGGCGCCGAAGACGCACAGATCCCATGTCTGCGCGCTGAACACCGGAACGGGGCCGTAATGCAGCACGGGCATCGCCGCCGGGATGTGCTGGCCGGGTGGCAGCGCCGCGCCCGCGCCGCCCCCGGGTGCGTCCGGCGGGGGCGCCGCCGGAGCTTCAGGGGGCCGTGCAGAACCGCTGCGGCCGCCGCTGTGCACGGTGATCGCCGGACCGAGGCCAGCATCCGGCGTCCCGGCCTGCCGATCGCCGGCCGATCTCCGTCCGGATTCCGGCTGCCTCATATCCGGCTGACTGCCTCTTTCTGCCTCACGCGCTCGCCGCCGCGGCGCGGTCGCCCCGCAGGTGCTGCAATCCTCGCACCACGGGCTTCGGCGGTTAGCCGGGCCTACCGCCCACAGGTGCCGGACTTGGATGCGCTAAGCTACGCGCGTGCACCATGCTTACTGGTTCTTTTTTGGCTACCGCCCCGGCCCTGGGACGGTCGCCCGCCAGACTCTGCACTGACGCACAGCGACGCGAACGAAAGCCCCGGGCCGAAGCGGCCCGGGGCTTTCGTCATGATGGAGCCAAGGAGGATCAGATGGTGATCGTGATGGCCGCAGAGGCCACGCAGGACGATATCGACGGAATTGTTGATCTGGTGCATACGGCAGGCGGTGATGCGTTTGTCAGCCGCGGGGTATCCCGCACGATCATCGGGCTCGTGGGTGACCTGGACCAGTTCGGCGCGCTGAATCTGCGCAGCAGGAGCGGAGTCGGCGACGTCGTCCGCATCTCGGTGCCGTACAAGCTGGTCAGCCGTGAGCACCACGCGAACAGATCGGTCATCCGGGTCGGCGGTGTCGCGATCGGCCCCGACACTGTCACGGTCATCGCCGGCCCGTGCACGGTGGAGACGCCCGAGCAGACCATTGCCGCCGCCCGGATGGCCCAGGCGGCAGGCGCCGCGATGCTGCGCGGGGGCGCCTTCAAGCCCCGCACGTCGCCGTATGCGTTCCAGGGACTCGGCGAGGCTGGCCTGAAGATCCTGGCCGAGGCCCGGCAGGAGACCGGGCTGCCCGTGGTCACCGAGGTGATCGACCCGGCCAGCGTCGACCTGGTGTGCTCGTACGCCGACATGCTGCAGGTGGGCACGCGGAGCATGCAGAACTTCGCGCTGCTGCAGGCCGTCGGCTCCGCGGGCAAGCCGGTGCTGCTCAAGCGCGGCATGAATGCCACCATCGAGGAATGGCTGATGGCGGCGGAGTACATTGCCCAGCGCGGAAACCTCGACATCGTGCTCTGCGAGCGCGGGATCCGGACCTTCGAGACCGCGACCCGCAACACCCTGGACATCAGCGCAGTCCCGGTGGCCCAGCGGCTGTCGCACCTGCCGGTCATCATTGACCCGTCCCACTCGGGCGGCCGCCGCGATCTTGTCCTGCCGCTCAGCCGGGCCGCGATCGCCGTGGGTGCCGACGGGCTCATCGTGGACGTCCACCCGCAGCCAGACCGGGCCCTGTGCGACGGCGACCAGGCACTGACCGACGCCGACATCCGCGAGCTCGCGAGCTCGGCTGCAACGCTCTCGGCGGCGATGGGCCGGTCGCTCACCCCCGCGCCGCATCCGGCGACGGTGGCCTGATCGCAGGCCGTGACACGTCGCTGCGGGCCGGCCGCCCGGCTGTTCGCCTGGGGGTATGACCGGTCGATGGCCGGCCCGGAGCGAGTCCTGATCAGCGGCCAGCGGCAGCAGCTGCTCGGCGCGGCCCGCGGCAGCGTGCTTGATGTCGGCGCCGGGACCGGCGCGAGTCTCGGCCAGCGCGCCGAGCAGCAGCGAGCCGAGCAGCTGGAGTTCGCCGACGCCTCCTTCGACACGGTCGTCTTCACCCTGTCGCTCTGCACCGTCGGCTCGCCGCGCGGCGCCCTGGCCGAGGCGCGCCGGGTGCGGCGTCCGGACGGACGGCTGCTGGTCTTCGAGCACGTGCGAGCCGCGGAGCCCGCGCTGGCCCGATGGCAGGACCGGCTGACGCCGCCGTGGAGTCCGCTGGCCGGCGGATGCCAGCTGAACCGCGATACGCGGGCGGCGATCGAGCAGGCCGGGTTCGCGTTCGATCACGTCACCCAGACCAGGGACAGCCGGATGGGGCTGGCAGTGGTGCAGCCCCTGCTCTACGGCATCGCCCGGCCGAAGCCAAGAGCGGCATGAAGCTGGACTCGGCCGGTGCGCGCCGGCTGCTGAGCAGCGCCCGTGTGGCCCGGCTCGCCACGGTTACCAGCACCGGACGGCCGCAACTGGTCCCGGTCACTTTCGCCATGGAGGGCGACTGCATTTATTTCGCCGTGGATGCCAAGCCGAAGACGACACCGCACCTGCAGCGGCTGCGCAACATCCGGGCCAATCCCCGGGTCGCTGTGCTCGCCGATTACTACGACGAGGACTGGACGGCGCTGTGGTGGGCACGCGCCGACGGCAGCGCGGTCATCCTGGCCGGGGCGGCCGCACAGGCCGCGCCGGTCGCGCTGCTGGCGCAGCGTTATCCGCAGTACCGCGAAACCCCGCCTGCCGGGCCGGTGATCCGCGTGGCGGTCGAGCGCTGGACCGGCTGGACGGCCGCGGCGCCGCCGCCCGCCGGCCGCCGGCGGCGATAACGCCGCGGCCGGGGTCAGAGGCTGGCGACAGCCGGGATGACCTCGCTGCCGATGACTTCCAGCGGGGTCACGTCCCAGACCCTGGCCACGGCGCCGATCGCGGCCTGGAAGCCCATCTCGGCGAGAGCGCCCAGCTCGTCGACGATCTGGCTGGCCCGCTCGCCCTTCTCCCCGACGTCAAAGATGAAGTAGCAGGTCTTCTCGATCTCGTCGTAGTCCCGGCCCTCGGCGTCGCAGTGCGCGCGCAGCACGTCGAGCTTGCGGGCGAGATCAGGGCCGGGGAACAAATTGCATGCCTGCGCGTAACGGGCGACCAGCCGCAGTGTCTTGCGCTCGCCAGACCCGCCGATCAGGATCGGCGGGTGCGGCTGCGAGAGGGCCTGCGGCGAGTTAAGCGGGCGCGCCAGCTGGTAATGCGTGCCCTGGTAAGGACTGTCATCGCCGCGCCACATCTGCAGGCAGATCTGCACCGTTTCCTCAAGCCGCTCGAATCGCTCGGCGACGGGCGGGAACGGGATGCCGAGGCCGCGGGACTCTTCCTCATTCCAGGCGGCGCCGATGCCCAGCCACGCGCGCCCGCCGGACAGAACGTCAAGAGTGGTCACGATCTTGGCCAGGATGCCGGGAGGCCGGTAGACGACGCCGGTCACCAGCGTCAGCAGCCTGGCCCTGGAGGTATGGGCCGCCACGAAGCCCAGCGTCGTGTAGGCCTCGAGCATCTCGCGCTCGGGCGGCCCGAGCATCTCGATCTGGAAGAAGTGGTCCATCACGGCGAGGAAGTCGAAGCCGGCGTCATCGGCAACGCGGGCCACCGTGGCCAGGTCAGAGCCGAGCCGGGCGGGGCCTCCTGGCGTGGTGAAATCCGGGATCTGCAGTCCTACCTTCATGCACACCTCCGCTGGAGCAGGCTGCCGCCGGGCAGCCTGCGCTGTTGACCTGGACGAACAGGCGGCCTGATGCCCATGCAATGAACGAGCGGTCAGCCTGGGACTCGGGCAGCCTGGAATTTGAACAAGTGAGCAGCCCTGAACCTGACGGGCGGTACGCCATGACGAGCCACCGTTGCAGCTTTTCACAGCGCGCCGGCCCGGCGCGGCGCAGGGCACGC
>JBKQMG010000228.1:0-28834 GCA_052146815.1 Streptosporangiaceae bacterium
GGACAACGCGAACCCGGCGCGGCGCCCGGGCCTCACCCCTGCCCGCACCCCCGGAACCCGTCCGCCAAGATCAGCTTCCGCCCCGGAAGATCAACTCAACGCGGTACTCGCGGATTCGGGTCAGAGGGCACATAGTCGAGCCACCGTGCTACGGCTTCGTTAACTTCATCGTTAACCTCGAACTTGCGCGCTATCGGATGTTCCGCGAAGCCGGGCCCAGAATGATGGGAGGGATGGGGGCCTCGAATAACCGACGTGGTCGGATCATCACCGGTCATAGGCACATCATCGTTTCTTTGCCTCGGGGCGCCCGCCGGAGAACGGCGATATTTATCACCCACTCTAGAGCGCCCGGCTCCGGCTGTGAACACATGCGGCGCCGGAGGGTCGACATCCGGCTCTGAGGAAGCTGAACTGCGATCCGCACAGAGCCGTCCTCACGCCAGGCGACCCCCCGCCGCAAAGGCAGCTGGCTCAGGGTTCCTGGCCTCGATGAAGGGCCGTGCCCGAAAAGACGGCCACCGTACGTCCTGGAGCATCCAGGAGGAGTCCGGCACGCCCAGGCAGAGCGGGCTGCCGAGTTTGCCGCGGGTCCCTGGCACCCCACGTCCGCTGGAACGCAAACTCCCCCGCCACTCCACGTACGCGGTCACGCCGCAGGCGCCCGGCGCGCTTCGCGCTGTCCTTGAAAGACATGAGCATGCGTCTCTGGGCTGAGGTGCTCTTTCGCCCAGCGACCGGCAGCCGCGCGACAGCGCGGACTAACCAACTGCTTCTAGCCAGCCGCCCTCACCGGCACAGAGCGCGGCAAGCCACTGTCGCTACCAGCCCCTATGCCGGCGCGGTCGGTTAAACGGCCGCCGTTGGTCAGGGACCCAGGGGCACGGGGAGAAGGGCGGGACAGTCACTTGGCCGAAGAGCTGTTAGCAAGCTCGTTAGCACGCCACAGCAAAAAGGCCCCTCCCAAGATCGGGAGAGGCCTCTGACCTGCGAAATTGGTAGCGGGGGCAGGATTTGAACCTGCGACCTCTGGGTTATGAGCCCAGCGAGCTACCGAACTGCTCCACCCCGCGTTGCGTGCCTTAACTTTAGGGGCCCGCGCGCCGTCAGGCAAATCAACGGCGAGTCCGCAGGTGGGGACGTCGCGCCGTGCGGTCACGGCCGCGTCGGCGGCCGTCAGGCGCCGGAGGCAGCCGGGCCGACCGTGGCCATCCAGATCACGTAATGGGCGGGCCAGGGTGAGCCCGGGGCCTGCGCCAGTTCGTGCGGGGGCTGTTTCGTCACGAGGTCGAGCACCTTGACCGGGCTGCCGCCGAGGGCGGTGAGCTGCCCTGGCCTGGCGGCGAGCAGAACCGGCCGCCGCCCTGCGCGCGAAATGTCAGCGAGCACGTTGTCGACCGCCGGCACGCCCTGCCCGACCATCCAGCCCACCGGCACGCCGCAGATGCCCCTGATCACCTGGGTGAAGCGCTGCGCCACCCGGCGGTCCACGATGATGACTGATGCGGACGGCGGAATCGACGCGCAAAGGCCCCGCACGGCACTGATCTCCCCGGCCCCGGTGCGCTGCAGGGCCAGCCCTCCGGCGGTCGGCCGCAGGCCGCCGCCCTGGCCGGTGTGACTGAGCCCGATGGCGAAGGTCGTGGTGACGGTCGGCAGTGCCAGCGCTCCCACGCAGAACACGCCGACCGCCGCCGCGGTCACCTTCCCGGCGCCCCGGGCCCTGGCCACGCCCGCCAGCCACGCCGCGGCCCAGGCCGCGCAGAGGATCAGCCCGGGAATGACGACCGGGACCAGGCGCCGGCTGGCCCATGGCTGGTCGGGCACGATGTCCGGGCGCCAGAGCACCACCAGTGACCCGAGGCTGATGATCGCCAGCGGCAGACCCCAGTTCCGCCAGGCCCCGGCCGGATCGCTCCAGCTCACCAGCGCGCGCAGGCAGCGGCGGATGAGCAGCGCGACACCGCACCCGCCGAGCAGCACTGCGGGCGCCCCGACGTACCAGATCACCCAGTACAGGGTGTCCTCCGCATACTGGCGGCCCGGGTCGATCGGCAGGTGCTCTACCCGCTGGAGATAGGCGATGTAGTTGAGAATCGCGTGGCTGGTCTGCCCGCGGACCACCTGCCAGTAGGGCCGCAGCGCAAAGGCAATCAGCACGGCGACAGCCAGGATGCCGCCGGCCTCGGGCAGCCAGCGCAGCGGTGCCCTGGCCAGCGTTCGCCGCGCCGCCGCCCGCGCCCGCGGCGCCCGCAGCAGCCGCACGACCGCGATGGTCAGCGCCGCGAGCCACGCCGCCGTGACGCCGACGAGTTCCAGCGGGAGCCGGACCGAACTCATGAAGGGCCGCGACAGCAGGTATCCGTCCGCCAGTCCGTAGCCGACCCCGATGACAACCCCGCAGCAGAACGGAAGCGCTGCCGCCCGCCGCGCCGCGACCAGCACTCCGGCGAAAGGGATGACCGCCAAAAGGAAGATGAGCGAGCTCACATCCGCCAGGACGGTGAGGCCGAGAGCAAGGCCGCCGAGCCCGGCCAGGACGCGCTGCGGCGTCAGCCAATGCGCCCACTGGTGCCAGGTATCAGGAGCGCGCCAGCCGCGCGGCAGCCCCGGCCAGGACGGCTCATCGTCTGGGCTGTGCCTGGTCAGCGAGTCGATGACCAGGCACAGGCCGCCGAACAGGAGTATCTGGACGAGAGGCTCACTGAAAGCAGACCTGCTCGTGTACTGCTCCGGCAGGGTCAGGGCGAGGACGAGCGCGCCGGCGGGCGCCCACTGCTGCCCGGCCAGCCGCGCGACGAGGCCGCCGAAGGCCAGGATCGCCAGGCCGCCAAGCAGCGGGCTCAGCAGCGCGGCCGCGGAGATGCCGTTGGTCCAGAACGCGCCCGCCAGCACCATCGGCAGCCCGGACATGAACGCCGGCACCACCGACGTGCCGTGCGCGAAGAAGCCGATACTGGAGAAACCGAGCCCGCTGCGAGAACCGCCGAACGCGGCCAGCGACTGCGGAATCGGCAGGGACCCGTGCTGGGCAATCCAGTAGCCCGTCTGCAGGTAACCGCCGGCGGTCCGCGTCACGATCAGCGACGGCGAGTTCTCCAGGAACTGCCAGGCGATGAAGCCCGCGGCCACCGCGACGGTCCCTGCCGTCGCCCACCACGGGGTCCAGCCTTGCTGGCGGGCCGGTCCCGGCAGCACCCGCGGCCACCGGCTCGGCACCTGACGCAGGCCGATCACGGCGAGGATCACGGCCAGCGGTGCGCCGATCAGCAATTCGGGAACCGGCTCGAAGTACCCGGCCAGCAAGAGCAGCAGGCCGGGCAGCAGCCAGGCCATGACCAGGATCGCGGGCAGCGCCGTCAGCCGCGCGAAGGCCGCGCCAGCGAGCTCGGCGCTGCCGTCACCGGCAGCGCTGTCCTCACCGGGTGCGCTGTCCTCACCGGGTGTGCTGTCTTCAGCAGCTGTACCGTCACTCGCATCAGGGGCAGCGCTCTCGGCGTCATCGCCGGTATCCCCGCGGACAGCCTTTTCGCTCTTTTCGCTGCCGGCAGCAGCGGCACTGTCCCGGCCCGCCTCTTTGTCGTCACTGGCGGCGTCGTCCTCCTTCGCGGCTGCACCGGCGGCTGCGTCGTCAGACTGCTGACCGGACGCGCCGCCGCGGCCGCCGGGAAGATCTCCAGTGCGCACGGGTACCACTGTAGAGTGGGCGCAGCCCGGCGCTGCTCTGAGGCGCGCGCCCGGTTCCGCGGCTAAATCGACATTGACGTCGACCTCCTTCCAGCCGCATGTGCCGGTTGCCCTTGCTCGCCGTGGTCTTTACTTTTCCGGGCGTCTCGGCCCGGAAGGACCACGTACGATGGGGCCGGTCTCAGGCCCGACACCCGTCCCGGCGGCGGAAGACATGTAGCCCGGAGGAGCGATGAGCCGCAAGGACGAGACGGACGCCGTCGACTGGCAACAGCCCGGCCGCCGCAATCGCCGCGGCTCCGGGCCCAGCAGTCGCCGTGGCCGCGGCACATTGCTCGGCGGTTACACCCGCCGGATGAAGACCCTGGGCGGCATCGCCATCGGGCTGACCGCGGTACTGGTGATCAGCTCGCTCTATGCATACGTGCGCTACCGCGAGGTGTGGGACAGCATCAAGCGGGTCAATGTGTCCGCTGACCTGCCGAGCGAGCCGCCGAGTTTCGGTAACGCCCTGAACATCCTGTTGATCGGCTCGGACAGCCGGGCCGGGAAGAACGGCGCCATCGGCGGCTCCGGCGGCATCCAGGGGCAGCGGTCAGACACCGTGCTGGTGGTGCACATCTCTCCCGCGCCGCACCACGTGGTGGTGCTCAGCTTCCCGCGGGACTCGGTCGTGCCGATCCTCAAGTGCGTCGCCGAGGCCGGCACGTCCGGCCAGCAGGCTCAGCCCGGCCAGGTCGAGCAGCTCAACTCCACGTTCGCCTACGGCGGCCCGGGCTGCCTGTGGCACACCCTCGAGCAGACCACGCACATCCGTCTCAATGACTTCGTCGAGCTCAACTTCACCGGCTTCGAGAAGGTCATCAACGACCTCGGCGGCGTGAACGTCTGCCTGCCGGTGGCGGTGCACGACCCGATGTCCGGGCTGCACCTGAGCAAAGGCCGGCACCACATCTACGGCAAGCAGGCGCTGGCGTTCTGGCGCACTCGCGAGGACCTGGGGCTCGGCTCAGACCTGCAGCGCATCCAGCGCGACCAGTTCCTGATGATCTCGCTGCTGCAGGGCATCGAGAAGAGCGGCCTGCTGGGCAGCCCCACTAAGGTGGCCAAGGTGATCGGCGACGCCGCGCACGCGATGACCACCGACAGCGGACTGACCCAGTCCCGGATGGTACAGATCGCCTCGGGCCTGCGCGCCCTGTCGCGGAAGTCCGCCCAGTTCATTGAGGTGCCCACCGTCGCCTACCAGGCGAACCCCAACTGGGTGCAGTGGACCCCGCAGGACAGCCAGCTGTTCTCCGCGATCGCGCACAACGTGAAGGTGCCGAAGATCAAGAAGGGGAAGAAGTCCAGCGGGACCGGACGAGCGGTGACGGTCCTGGCCGAGCCGTCCTCCGTGCAGGTGGAGGTGCTCAATGGCTCGGGCGTCGCGGGCGTCGCGAGCACGGCGGCGGCCGGGCTGACGAACCGCGGATTCGACGTCGTCGGGAACACCAACGCCAGCAGCTTCACCTACACCCACTCCGTGGTCCAGTACGCCTCCTCGGCGGACCGGGCCAAGGCCGAAGCGGTCGCGGCGCAGATCAGCGGGGCAACCCTGCAGGAGAACCCGACCATGACCGGCGGCACGGTCAACCTTATTCTGGGCTCGAGCTTCACCGCGCTGAAGAGCAAGGCCGCGGCCAAGGCAGCCGCCCGCACATCCTCGGTCAGCAACTTGGCCAAGACCTATGGCGGCCTGACCGGCAACGCCAACGTGTGCCACGACCAGGGCGCGTTCGCCTCGTAACTCGCGCCCTCGGGATCGCTCAGGCAGTCAGCAGACGGTCTGATGCTTCTCAGCCAGAATTAGTTCCGGGTAATTTAAGCGCCTTTATATGCTTTTTCTGGGCGCTGTCGCTCACCTGAGTGTGCCGCCGGCGATTAGATCTTCGTCAGCGGGCTAATACCACACTTGAGAGCGATGAGCAGTGTAAATGGGGAATCCAGCGATAGCGGGGGACCGTCGCAACGGCGATGGCGACCGCGCATCCGTCGCCGGGCGCGCCCCGCCGGGCGCCGGCATCCCCTCGTCCGCAAGGTGGCCGCCTGGACAGCAGTCTGCCTCGCTGCCGCCCTCGTGGCCGGGGCGCTGACCGCCTACGTCAAGTACCGGGAAGTGTGGCACAGCATCAAGCGGGTGCATGTCACCGACCTCGGCAAGCGCCCGCCGGTCTACAGCTCTACCTCGCTGAACATCCTGCTGATCGGCTCGGACAGCCGCTCGGGCCGGAACGCGCGGTTCGGCGCCGGCGTCCAGGGGCAGCGTTCTGACACGATCATGCTCCTGCACATCTCCCCTGGCAGACGGCGCGCAACGGTCCTCAGCATTCCGCGTGACTCGGTCGTCCCGATCCTGGCCTGCCAGAAGGAGCCGGGCTTCACTGGCCAGGTAGCTCAGCCGGGCCAGGTCGAGCAGGTCAACTCCTCGTTCGCGTTCGGCGGCCCTGGCTGCTTGTGGAAGACCGTCGAGCAGCTGACGCAGATTCACATCGACCACTTCATCGAGCTTAACTTCACCGGTTTCGAGAAGGTCATCAACGACATCGGCGGCGTCAACATCTGCCTGCCCTGGGCCATCAACGATCCGAGGTCCAAGCTGCATCTGTCCAAGGGCCTGCATCATGTCCTCGGCGCTAAGGCGCTGGCCTTCTGGCGCGTCCGTTACATCGGCGAGGGCTCGGACCTGGAGCGGATCCAGCGTGACCAGTACCTGATGGCGTCGCTGGTGCAGGGCATCCGCCACAGCGGCCTGCTCACCAGCCCGACTCAGATTTACTCGGTGATTACCGACGCGGCCCGGGCCATGACCACCGACGCCAGCCTGAGCCTGGGAACGATGATCCGGATTGCCGAGAGCCTGCACGGGCTGTCGTCACAGTCGGTGCAGTTCATCCAGGTACCGGCCGTCGCCTACCCAGCGAACCCGAACTGGGTGCAGTGGGCGCAGGCCGCGAAGCTGTTCAGCGCGATCGCGCACGACCGGAGCGTGCCGAGGACCGTCCGGCACCAGACCAAGGGCGCCGCGCCTGCCCTGGCCGCCACGGCCGCGGCCCAGGTCCGGGTGCGGGTCCTCAACGGCTCCGGTGTCACGGGCATCGCCGGGGCGGCCGCCGCCGGCCTTACTAGCCGGGGCTTTAATGTCACCGGCACCGGGGATGCGGCGCGCTCCAGCTACACGCGATCAGTGATCGACTACTCCACCCCCGCTGAGCTGGGCGCCGCCCGGACGCTCAGCAGGCAGCTCGCCGACGTGACCGTGCGCCGCAGCCGCGCGCTGACGCCCGGCACGCTGGAGCTGATCGTCGGCTCCGCCTTCCGCGGGCTGACCGCCCGCGCCGCGCCTGGGCGGTCGGCGCTTGCCGCGCCGTCCGCCGCCGCGTCGCCGAGCGCGCAGTCGGCCGCCAAGCGGCATTCACCCGTCAGCGATCTGACCCAGACCTACGGCGGCATCACCGGGAACGCCAACGTGTGCCACGACACCACCGCGTTCGCCGGACCCGACGGCCGCTCCTAGCGCGCCCGGACCGCCGCACCGTCCCGGCGCTCTTGCGTGATCGCGGCGAGCTCATTGCGGTTTCCCGGCGGTTTCGCGGCGCGCAGCTCTCCGCGATCATGAAACAGGCCCGCTGGCGGTCGGGCTCAGGCACGGCACAATGGGCGCCGTGGAACTGTTCACCCGCTGGCATACCTGGGGCGACGCCGAGCCGGGGCTGCGCGAGCGGCTCCCCCCCGCCTTCGTCGGGGACCTGAGCGCCGCCGTCCGGTTCGCCCTGCGCTGGCATGGCGAGCAGGTCCGGCCCACCGGCGCGCCCTACCTCGACCATCTGCTCGAAGCGCTGGAAGTGCTCGTCAGCGGCGCGGGCGTCACCAGCCGCGATGTGCTGGTCGCCGCGGTGCTGCACGACGTCATCGAGGACACGGCCTGCACAGCCGGCGACGTCAGCGCGGCCTTCGGGGCTCGGGCCGGGCGGCTGGTGGAGTGGGTGACGATCCCCGAGCCCGCCGCCGGCCAGGACCGCGCCGCAGTCAAGGAGGCCCACCTGCGCGGGCTGGCGGCCGCGCCGCGGGACGCGGCGCTGGTCAAGCTCGCCGACCGGGCCAGCAACGTGCAGACACTGCGCAATCTCCCGCTGCCCCGCCAGCGCTCCTATTACGCCCAGACTGTCACCTACATCGTCCCGCTGGCCGAGACCAAGCCCTGGTTCGCGGCCTGGTATGCGGCCTGGCAGGCGGATTTCGCGGATCTCGCCCGTTAACGGCTCGCCGCTCAGGCAAAGCCCGCGCCGCTCAGCCTGGGCCGCTGAGTCAGCGCCGCTCAGATGACCGGCGGCCGGCCCGCGCGGGTCATCTGCCATACCGCCCGGGCCGAGATCGGCTTCCGGCCGCCTGGATCTGCCCGCCAGCCTTCGGCGAACCCCGACAGCCACGCGCGGACCGCGGCGGCTGACCTGACCCGGACCACGGTCATGGCCAGCCAGTCGGCCAGGAAAGCGGCGGCCAGCGGCCAAGGCAGGTTCCGGCGGGCGAGCAGCACGCGGTTACGGCCGTCGAGCCGGTAGAAGTCGGGGTGCCGGGAATTGGGCACCGGCGGATGGCACATCAGCGCCGCCCCGTCATATTCCAGCCGGTAGCCGAGCTCGATCAGCCGCCAGGACAGGTCGATTTCCTCGTGGGCGTAGAAGAACGCCGCGGGCAGGCCGCCCGCCGTCACGTAAGCAGAACGCCTGATGGCACAGGCGCCGCCGCTGAACGTGGTGACAGCCGAGGAACGGCCGGGGTCACCGACCCGCAGGCGCGGTACGTGCCAGCGGGCCCCGCCGCCGCCGTCCGGGTCCACGACCCGGAAGGACAGCACCGCCAGCTTCGGGTCGGCGGCAAACCGGCCGGCCACGTGCCCGCCGAGCCCGGGGTCGGGATACCAGCCGTCGTCGTCGAGGAACAGGACGACGTCCCCGCCGCACTCTTGCACGCCGGCGTTGCGCCCGGCGGCGACACCGACGTTCTCCGGCAGGCGCAGCGTCCGGACGCCCGCCGGCATAGGCGGCACGTCGGCGCCGTTGCCCACCACGAGCAGGTCGACCGGATCGCCGTCCAGGGCCTGCACGCTGGCCACGGCCCGGCGCAGTTCCTCCGGCCGGTTGCCCATCGTCAGAATGACGCAGGACAGCTTCACCGCAGTCTCCCGGACGCCACGATCGCGAGAAGATGTGCGACCACCATCAGGCCGGCCACGACCAGGCAGGCGAGCAGCAGAACCCGGGTGGCCAGCAGGCCGCCGCGGACGGCGTCCGCCACCGCGGCCGCCAGGATCAGCAGCGACAGCTCCACCGCCTGGGTGATCCGGTGCACCCGCAGCACGCTGGCCAGCCGCCGGGCCAGGGCCAGGCCGCTTCTGCTGGGCTGCAGCGCCTCGTTGCCGTGCCCGGCCGGCAGCCCTTCCTTGGCCCGGGCCACCACGACGTTGTCGGTCTCGGCCTTGACCAGGGCGGCGAGCAGCGCCGCGGCGAGGCCGGCCGTGATGTAAGGGCCCGAGCTGACCAGCTGGCCTTGCGCCCGCCAGCCCAGCCCGACCAGCAGCGCTGATTCGCCCAGGTAATGACCGACCCCGTCAAGGTAGATGCCAGTCGCCGAGGTCCGCCCGCTCCACCGCGCCAGCTCGCCGTCTGAGCAGTCGAAAAGCAGGTACAGCTGGATCAGGATCGCGCCGATGACCGCGGTCGCCAGGCCGCCGAAGGCGATCACCACGCCGGCGGCGACGCCGCAGGCGATGAACGCCAGCGTCACGGCGTTCGGTGACCAGCCCAGCCGGGCGAAGATCCAGGTGGCGTAGGGCGAGAACGAGCGCATGTAAAGGCGGCCGGCCCAGTGCTCGTCGTTCAGCCGGTCGATCACCGACTGCGGCTGGCCTTCGGACCGCAGCTCAGCCAGCGATGGCCCGGCCATACCCCTCCACTCGACTGACGATCTGCGCCTGCGACAGGTCGAGGCGCTCGAGGATCGTGTACCGGCCAGGACGGGTGGCGGGCGCCTGCGCGACGGCCCGGGCGAATGCGGCGCGGGTGAGCCCCAGATCTTCCGGAGCCCGGGGCAGCCCGTGGCGGTGCAGGCAGTCGGAGATCAGCCGTACCTGCGCGGCGTCGTCGCGCAGGTACGCGCAGAACAGCGCGCCTACGCCGGCCAGCTCGCCGTGGCTGCCCGTGCCGGGGTAAAGCTGGTCGATCGCGTGCATGATCTCGTGGTCGCCGCCGCTGCACGGGCGGCTTGATCCGGCCACCGACATGGCCAGGCCGGACAAGATCAGCGCCTCGGCGAGCACGGTGAGGAACTCATCTGACCGGGCCGATCCCGGCTCGTTGAGCACGGCGTGCGCGGCTGACCTGGACATCGCGGCCGCCAGGCCGTCGACGGGCTCGCCGGTATCGGCCGCGGCCAGCTCCCAGTCGGCGACCGCGGACAGATTACTGACGACGTCGCCGATCCCGGCGTGGGCGAGCGGATCGGGCGCGCCGCGCACCCGGTCCAGGTCCACGACCACAGCGACGGGCATGACGACTCCGTAGGAGCCCTTCCCCGACTCATGCTCCAGCGAGCTGACCGGCGAGGCGATGCCGTCGTGCGCCAGGTTGGTGGCGACCGCGACCATCGGGATGCCGGCCATGTGCGCGGCGAACTTGGTAACGTCGATGGTCTTGCCGCCGCCGATTCCCGCGACGGCCTCGTAGGCCCCGGCCCGCAGTCTCTCCCCGAGCAGCACCGCGCTGTGGTGGCTGCCGTCGGCGATCCGGAAGATCTCCGCGTCGCCGATCTTCAGCTCGGCCGCGATGCTGTCGCCCTGACCGGGCCCCACGGCGACTGCGACGCGGCCCTGAGTGGCGATCCGCCGGTCGGCCAGCAGCGCGCCCAGGCCGCAGATGGCGCCCGGCCGTACGTCGACGACCATGGGAGCAGCAAGCATCCGGGCTAGCAGCGGCATGCCGCGAGATTAGCAGCGGCCGGCGATCTCCCGTGCCCGGCTCAGGTCACGGTGGTCATCAACCTCGACCCATTCGACGGCGCCGATCGGGGCGACCGCGAGATGACGGCCCCGGTCGGCGAGCTCCTGGTAGCCGTCCTCGTAGTAAAGGCCCGGGTCACGCCGCCAGGTCACCTCGAGCGCATCGGCCAGCGGCGCTGCGGCAGCGGCGGTGATCAGCGTGGCGCCGATGTACTCGCCCCCAGCCCGGGCCGGATCGATCTTCTTGCTGATCCTGGCCAGCAGGCCGCCGGAGTCGAGGACTACTTTCATTTCCTCCTCGGCGAGCTGCTTGACGTCGTCGATGGCGAGAATGAGGTCGGCCTCCCGGCCGCTGCCGGCCCCCGCCGCGAGCAGCGTCTTCTCCACGCTGACCGGATGCACCGTGTCCCCGTTGACCAGCAGGACGCCCTGGCCGAAATGCTCGCGGGCCAGCCAGAGCGAGTAGGCGTTGTTCCATTCTTCGGCCCGGTCGTTATACAGGAGCTCGATCGCGACGCCATGCCGCCGCTCCAGCTCGGGCACCCGGTCGGCGACGGCCGCCGCGGCGTACCCGACGATCACCACGACATCGGTCATTCCGGCGGCCGCGAGGTTGCGCAGCCCGATGTCCAGGATCGTGGTCTGCCCCGCAACCGGCAGCAGGGTCTTCGGGAGCGCGTCAGTATCCGGCCGGAGCCGACGTCCGGCTCCGGCCGCGAGCACCATGCCGATCACCGGCGATCCCCTTCCGTGACTGGGAGGCAGCTGGTCATCAGCCGCCAGCAGATGAGCACCACAAGGTACGCGGTCAGCGCGAGGTAGGCGAACGTCGCGATGCCCAGTATCGCGCCGAGGCCGACGGCGAGCATCCTGCCTTCCCAGCCGAGGCCGGACCTCAGCACGCTGGTGCGCGGCCGGCGGCCGGAGCCGCCCGCCAGGTCGGCGTACCAGGCGGCGATGACCATGCACAAGATGAAGGTCACCATCGCCGGGACGCGCGCCGCATAGCCCAGCGTGGCGATGTAGATGTACTGGCCTGCCTGCAGCACGGCCGGGACCACCCAGTCGAGCCGGCCGTCATGCGGGTGGCTGGATCCGGGCGCCGCGAGCAGCATTACCACCAGCGGCGTCAGCAGGATGCTGCCCGGCAGGTCACGCAGCCCCAGCAGGGCGAGCACCGCCGCCGCGGCCACGCCGGCCAGGGCCGGCGGCAGCGGGATCAGCGCCCCGCGCACCTGCTTCCCGAGCCACAGAGCGGCCCTGCCGTCGTCGCGGCACCGCAGCAGCGCCCTGGCGCCGGGGGGCAGCCGGCCCGGCACGCCGGCGGCGGGCGCCGCCACGACGGCTCCGGCCAGGGCGGCTCCGGCCGCGGCGGTCCCCGGCGCAGCGGGTCCGGGCGCGGCCGGTCCGGGCACAGCCGGTCCCGTGACGCCCGGCCCGGCGACGGCAGGAACCGCCACGGCAGGGGCTGGCGGGCTGAGCAGCGCGGCCAGGCCGGTGAGGCCGACCGGCGGCCGGACCGCCGGCGCGGCCGCGGCGGAACTGGCCGGGCGGGCAGCCGCCCGCGCCGCGCGGGGTACCGGCGCATGGGCGAAGACCGCATAGGTCACGCTGATGATGGACCAGACCAGCAGGGCGAGGAGAGGCGCCCGGACGCCCCACGTCACGACGGTCACCGCGATCAGCAGCGCACGGCCGGCCACGGGCATGGCGACGAGCTGATCCGCGCGGCGCTGCGGGCGGCTGGCCACTGGCGGCGGCCGGTAGCAGGCGCGCAGCGTCTCGCGCACGGAAATGGCGATGATCACCGTGATGGCCAGCGGCCACATGCCTTGGTAGCCCGCGGCCTGCCCGCCGGCCGCCATGCCCCCGACGATGGCGCACTCGCTCAGCGCTGAGCACACCCGGGCCAGCCGGCCTGCCTGCGCCGTCATGAGGCCCGCTGCCACCCACTGTCTCGTCAGGGTGCCGCCCGGCCGCCTGGCCAGCCCGCCCGCGGCCCGCGCCGTCACGGCGCAGGCGCACAGCGCCAGCACGCCCCTGACGTCGCCCGTCCTGGTGCCGGTCGTGAACCACGCGGCCGCGCACAAGCCGAGCGCCAGGGAGATGCCGGTCACTGAATTGGCCGTCAGGGAGCGCCTGACCGCCCATTCCGCGGCACGCCGCTGAAAGGCATGCGCTGCCTGCACGGCAGTCATGCCCACGCCGACGGGCCGGGGACAGAATCGCCGGCCACGGCGGCCAGGCAGCCCGGCCGGCCGGCCAGACCATCCGGCCCGGCGACGATCGGCCCCTCCGATCAGCACGCGCCCCAGCAATGCGCCGGGTAACTGCATAGATTAGTTACCCAGGTAGGGTCCCCTCATGCGGACGGTCGCAGTGGTGCTCGCCGGCGGCGCCGGCCAGCGATTCGGCGCGAGCGGCGGAGCGGGCGGCATGCTGCCCAAGCAACTGCTGCTGCTCGGGGGCAGGACGCTGCTCGGGCGCTCCGTGGCCGCGTTCGAGGCGGCGCCCGGGGTCGATGAGATTCTCGTCGTCATGGCACCCGGCTTCACCGGCATGGCCGCGGAGGTGCTCGCGGCGGCGGCGTTCGGCAAGCTGACCGGGATCATCGAGGGCGGCAGCGCGCGCGCCGACTCCACCCGGTGCGCGATCGCCGCCCTGTCTGACCGGCCTGGCGGCGACTGCAACGTGCTATTCCACGATGCGGCCAGGCCGCTGGTTGAGCAGCGGATCATTGCTGACTGCATCTCCGCCCTGAGTAATGCTGAGGCGGTGGGCGTGGTCGTGGCGGCGTCCGACACGATGGCCGAGGTGACCAACGGCGTGCTGACGCGTGTCCTGCCGCGTGACTCGCTGGCCCGCTGCCAGACCCCGCAGGGCTTCCGGCTCTCGGTGATCGCGCGGGCGCACGAGCGCGCCGCGGCTGACAACTCCTTCGCCGCCGGCGCCGCCACCGACGACTGCGGCGTCGTCCTGCGCTACCTTCCCGAGGTGCCGATCCGGGCCGTCACCGGCAGCGAGCGCAACATCAAGATCACCTACCCGGGTGACCTCGCCGTGGCCGAGACGCTGCTGCAGCGCACCTGAGGGTCAGCGGGCGCGGTGCAGGCCGCCGGGCACCAGGCTGCGCGGGCTGGTCAGGAATCCGACCCCCCAGCTGACATGCATCGTCGCCAGGACGAGCGGCAGGCGGATGAGGGCCGGCGGCCCGAGCCGGCGGACCGCGGTCGCCGTCACCGCGACGACCCCGGCGCCATACAGCACCGGCACGGCGAACCCGGCCAGCAGCAGATCCGGCCATGCGCCGGCAGCGCCGGCCGCGCGCCCGGCGACACCCGCGAGCCCGGCCAGGGTGCCCGCCGCCATGACGCTGACTGCTGCGGGCGGCGCCAGGTAGCGCAGGTTGATCGTGCCCGCGTGCTGACGTGCCACCACCCGCCGCCACCGGCCGTAATGGAAGTACTGACTGGCCAGCGCACCGACGCTGGCGCGGGGCCGGTACGTCACCCGCATGGCCGGCTGGAACCAGATCAGGCCGCCGCTCTTGCGGATCCGGTGGTTCATCTCCCAGTCCTCGGCCCGCAGGTACGCCTCGTCGTAGCCGCTCACCTGCTCGATCGCCGCCCGGCGGTACACGCCCAGATAGACGGTGTCCGCGGGGCCCGGGCCGCCGCCGGTGTGAAAGCGGGCCGAGCCGACGCCGACCGGAGAGGTCATAGCCCAGGCCACGGCCTGCTGGAAGGGCGTCACGCCGCGGGCGGCCATGATCCCGCCGACGTTCACCGCACCGGTCTCGGCCAGCGTCTGCACGGCCGTGCTCAGGTAGCCCGGCGGGATCAGCGCGTGACCGTCGACGCGGGCCACGATCGGGTACCGCGACGCCTTGATGGCCGCGTTGATCGCGCTCGGAATGTGCCCGGACGGGTTCGGCACGAGATGGACTCGGGGATCAGCCGCGGCCAGCCGCCTGGCGATTTCGTCAGTTCTGTCCCGTGACGGCCCGACCGCGATGATCAGCTCGATCTCGCCCGGGTAATCCTGGCCCAGCACATGACTGACCGCCTCCTCGAGATTCCGCTCCTCGTTGCGCACGGGCATGACGACGGAGAGCGGAACGGCGGCGCCGGGCGCCGGATCGGGCGGCGGCGGCGGCCAGGGGCCGCGCGCCTCGGGACTGTCGCTCATGACGCTGGTCACGGTACCGCCCCCGGAGCCGCGCTGCGAGCCGGGGGCGGTACCGTGTCGGCGGCCTGGCTGGCCGCCGACTTTAGAGTGCGGTGTCCTCCAGCATCTCGGTGACCAGCGCCGCGATCGGCGAGCGCTCGGAGCGGACCAGGGTGACATGCGCGAAGAGCGGATGGCCCTTCAGCTTCTCGATGACGGCCACGACTCCGTCGTGCCTGCCGACCCGCAGGTTGTCACGCTGGGCCACGTCGTGAGTGAGCACGACCCGTGATCCGGAGCCGATCCGCGACAGCACGGTGAGCAGCACCCCGCGCTCCAGCGACTGGGCCTCGTCGACGATCACGAACGAGTCGTGCAGCGAGCGGCCGCGGACGTGCGTCAGCGGCAGGACCTCCAGCATGTCCCGGGCCAGCACCTCCTCGATGACATCCTGGGACGCGACGGCCGACAGCGTGTCGAAAACGGCCTGGGCCCAGGGGTTCATCTTGTCGGCCTCCGAGCCAGGCAGGTACCCGAGCTCCTGGCCGCCGACCGCGTACAGCGGGCGGAAGACCATCAGCTTACGGTGCTGCCGCCGTTCCATCACGGCCTCCAGCCCCGCGCACAGCGCCAGCGCCGATTTCCCGGTGCCCGCGCGCCCGCCCAGCGAGACGATCCCGATATCGGGGTCGTGCAGCAGGTCGAGCGCGACCCGCTGCTCGGCGCTGCGGCCGCGCAGGCCGAAGACCTCGCGGTCACCGCGCACCAGTCGCACCGATTTGTCCGGCTGCACCCGTCCGAGCGCGCTGCCCGCGCCCGTTGCCCCGGAAATCAGCACCAGTCCGGTGTGCACCGGCAGGTCACGCGCCGCCTCGCACTCCAGCTTGCCCCCGTCATACAGCTCGCTGATCTCAGCCGGGCTGACCTCCAGCTCCGCCATGCCGGTCCAGCCCGACTCCGCGGGCAGCTCGGCGCGGTACTCCTGGGCGCTCACCCCGATTGCCGCGGCCTTCACCCGCATCGGGAGGTCCTTGCTGACCAGGACCACATCCTCGCCGTCGGCGGCCAGGCTGCGCGCCACCGACAGGATCCGGGTGTCGTTGTCCGACAGGCGGAAACCTGCGGGCAGGACTGAGGGATCAGAGTGGTTCAGCTCAACGCGGACCGTCCCGCCGCTGTCACCGACCGGCAGGTCGGCGTCCAGCCTGCCGTACTCGATGCGCAGATCGTCGAGATGACGCAGGGCCTGGCGGGCGAAATATCCGAGCTCCGGGTGATGGCGCTTGGCCTCCAGCTCGGAAATCACCACGACCGGCAGGACGACCCGGTGCTCGGCGAATCTGCCGAGGGCCGCCGGATCGGCGAGCAGGACGCTGGTGTCGAGGACGTAGGTGCGCCGCCGGGATCCTTCCAGGTCCCGGGCGGTGTCGATGCTGTGGGCAGGGGTCGGTTGCGCCGAACGGCGCGGTGCAGAAGTGGCCACTCGCTCTCCCTGGGCGCCTGGGCTGGCGCCACGTTTGGACACAGACGTGTCGGCGGGACCGGGACCGGCCAGCGAAGGGCCGGGCGCCGGCCCTTCGCTCATCTCGCCTGCGTTCTAGGACGCGAAGCTCGAAGATTTCGAGGGCCTTCCCGGCGGGCGGGATGCGCACCGCCCGTCACCACAGACGGTACCCTCGACGAGCCGTGTGCAGGAAGTACCGTAACGTCTTGTTCACGAGACGGCCGCCGGGGCGGCGGCCCGCATCGCCGCGGCTGGCCAGATCAGGCGCCGAACCGCCGGTGCCGCGCCGCATACGAGCGCATGGCCCGCCAGAAGTCCACCCGCCGGAAAGCCGGCCAGTAGGCATCGCAGAAATAGAACTCCGAGTGAGCGCTCTGCCAGAGCAGGAAGCCGCCCAGCCGCTGCTCACCCGACGTGCGGATCACCAGGTCAGGGTCGGGCTGTCCTGCGGTGTACAGATGCTCGGCAATGTGCTCGACATCAAGGACCTCGGCAAGCTCCTCGATCGTGGTGCCCTTCGTCGCGTGCTCCTGCAGCAGCGAGCGGACCGCATCAGCGATCTCGCGCCGGCCGCCGTACCCGACGGCCACATTGACCAGCAGCCCGGTGTTGGAGGCCGTCGATTCGGCCGCGCCCTTGAGTATCTGGGCCGTGTCCGCCGGGAGCAGGTCGAGCGCGCCCACTGGCTTGATGCGCCATTGCTGCGCGGCCAGGCCCCGGACGGTGTCCTCGATGATCCGCAGCAGCGGATCCAGCTCGGACACCGGCCGGGCGAGATTATCGGTGGACAGCAGCCAGAGCGTCACAACCTCGACGCCCGCCTCGCGGCACCACTCCAGCAGCTCGAAGATCTTGTCGGCGCCCGCCTGGTGGCCGCTGCTGACATCGGCAAGCCCGGCGGAGCGGGCCCAGCGGCGGTTACCGTCGCACATCACCCCGACGTGCCTCGGGATCGCCTCAGGGGACAGCGACGACTTGAGCCTGCGCTCGTAGAGGCGGTAGGCCAGATCACGCAATCCCATCCGGCAACCTTTCCTCGCTGCTGCCAGCGGCGCCCGCTCGGCGCCCCTCGGCCAGGTGCTCTTCCCGGTTATCACCGGGCCATGCGGGCCCGGGGGTGGGCGGGCTCCGTTTGGCTCCCTTAGACCGTATCCAAGAAAAGTAACCGTTACGGCTGAGGTCTGGGTGGAGCGCCGGAACTGCAGGTGGGTGAGGATGCCGGTAGCCGGCAGGAGGATACGCTCAAACTGGATAGTCGCCAGTTCGCGGGCAGTAATGGTGCAGCCCCGCGCGATGCGGGTCTTCGTCGATCACCACGGGCTGCTGTTCTCCGGCTACCGGGCTGATCCGCAGGTCCGTCAGCGGGTCACCGAACGGTTTCTCGCCGCCGTCATGGGCGGTGACCTCAATACCCTCATGCAGGTCCTGGCGCCCGACGTGACCGTGTGGGCCGACGGCGCCGGCAAGGCACGGGCGGCGGGCGCCCATCCGCTGCACGGCCGGGACAAGGTCACCCGCCTTATCATCGGCGACGCCTTCCGGCACCCCATCCCCGATCTCAACATCCGCTACCGCCGCGTCAACGGCGAACCCGCGGCACCGCTGCTGTCGGGACCGCCCCTACATGCTCGTATCCCTCGATCTCATCCCCGACGGCGACCGGTACGCGGCATATACGTCGTCACCAACCCCGATAAGCCTTCACGCCTCGGCTGAGCGCCGAAGATGCAGACGCGCTACTGATCACGGCTCCTCTGGCGGAAGCGCTAGCCGGCCGGGACTTCTGCGACGCCGGCATGCCACAGCCGAGCGTCCCGCGAGACGCGGAACGTTACCGAACGGTCCCGATGGCCGCTATATTCACGGAGCTGTCGCGCCGACGCAAGGATTCCGGTCCCCGTGCTGTCCAAGATGCGTGACGCCGCATGTTCACAATGGGTGACGCGACACCTATCCATTTGCCCACGAAGCTGGCGGCCGTCAGGACTTCGGCCCTTCGCCCCTGACCTGCTCGACGCGGCGCAGGGCGTCCCGCAGTTCCGATAGCCAGGAATCCTCATGCTCGCCGACGAGCCGGACACACCAGGCCAGAGCGTCGCTGCGGCTGCGGGCGACGCCTGCGTCCACCAGCGTGTCGAGGACCAGTCGCTCGGGCTGCCGCAGCCGGGTCATCACCGGGACGGAGAACGTGGTGAACATCACTGTCCGGCCGCCGCACGTGACGCCCCAGGACACCTTGCGGCCGAACCTGTGCTCAGCCTCCCTGGCAATCTCGATCCGCTGCTGGCGCGTCTCCTCGCGGAATCGCCGGCTCCGGCCGTCAGCGGCCGCGGCGCTCTCAGCCTCGGTGGCGCCCGCCGCGATCTGCGGATCGGCAAGCAGGCCTACGACGGTGATTTCCTCGCGGTCGATCGTGACATCGGGGGCCGCGGTGTACCAGTCGCCGGGCAGGCGGCCGGTGAACCAGCCGCGCAGCGTCTCTCCAGGGGACCTTGAAGCCTTCTCATCAGTACTCATGTAATTAAGATTACACATCTGCGCGGCGCCCGCAACCCGCCACCCGGATGCTCGGCGGCAGCGACATGCGCGCCCTATCTAATGTCGCCAGGACAGCAGTGGAGGGACACGCATGTCGTGGTCACTGCCCGCGCGCTGACGCGGCGGCACCCGGTGAGGTGCGGACCGCGACGGACATGGCGGGCGGAGCACAATCTGACCGGCCAGCCGCCCGGAACTGCCCGCGCGCTAGCCGGGACCGGGTCAGCCGACCCGAACTGCCCGGCGCCACCAGGGAGCGGTCAGCCGCCCGCAGCGGCTGCGACACGACGCGGAGCGGGTCAGCCGACCGGGCTGGCGGCCACTTCGGCGGCCACGCGGGGATAGATCCGGACTGCGCCGGCGAACTCATTGCCGACGTCGGCCGGAACGACTTCCACGTCCATGCCCGGCTCTGGCGCCTGCAGCATCTTCCCGTCGCCGATGTAGATCGCCACGTGCGAGATATACGTCGGGGCCGTGGGGTCAGTGTGGTAAAAGAGCAGGTCACCAGGGCGAAGGTCACTGACGGGCACCTGCGGTCCGGTCAGTGCCTGGTCGGCCGCGACCCTGGGCATGACCACTCCGGCCTGCGCCAGGGACCACTGCACGAGACCAGAGCAATCGAAGGCACGCGGCCCGGCCGCTCCCCATACGTACGGCATGCCGATCCGGCTTTCCGCCGCGGTGAGGAACCTGGCAATCTCTGCCGGGCTGAGGCCAGGGCCCGCGCTGGCGACTCCTGCAGCGCCGGACGCCCCGGTACCGGCGGCCCCGGTCCCCAGGGTGCTGGTTCCCGCGGCGCCCGAGGTGGCCGGCGTACCGGCGGCAGCCTGCTGCGCCACCAGCGGCGCCACGGACGCACGGCGCGGCAGCAGCTTCTGCACGCGGCGGACGAGCGCGGCCAGCCTGTCGTGCGGGGCACTGACCACGATCGCGTTGCCCGCCGGCAGGCCCAGCGAGCGGGCGACCGGCTTGGACACCACCGCGTCCACCCCGGCGATGCCGACCGTCCCGAAGCCGCCGACCCGCAGCCGCGCGGGCCGGACGCCGTTGACGCGCACCGTCCGGCCGAGCGGGATCTTGTCCTGCTTGCCCATCGTGTAGGACACCGCGATGCCGCCGTCGGCGACGTTCCGCCACAGGGCACTGGACCGCGCCGTCGGCGGGGCGGCAAACGCGCGGAAGGAAGACGGATCCACCCCGAGCATGGCGATGTAGGTGCCATTCACCTGGATGCGGGCGGCATCCAGCGACTGGGCCGCGACCACCCCATGCAGCTGCCGGATTCGGGCGGCAAGCCCGCCCGGCAGGCGGCCGGGTGCGACGACCAGCAGATCAGCCTGCCGTAGCGTGCGCAGGGGAGCGACAGCGAGCCGGGCGCCATGCGCGTTCGGGCCGGCCACCCGCACCGAGCTTGCCGTCATCTGCGAGGCGGCCCGCGATCCGGCTGCGGCGCGCTGGGCATCCGCTGCGCTGGCTGTGGCGGCGCCGGCGGCCGCACCGGGATCAGCGGGGGCGGCGCGCTCCTGGAGGGCGGTCAGCTGAACTTCGCCGAGAACCCCGGCCGCCGGCGCGAGGCGGGCGTGCGGCCCGAGCGACTGGCCAGCGGTCGCGGTGACCAGGCCAAGCGCCAGAGAAACGCCGACGGCAGCAGACAGCCGACGCGCCCAGTCCCGCACCTGCAACCCCCTCGGCCGGGGACTGCCACCCCCGTCGCTGGCTTCCTCTTCCACCTACACGATGCACGAAATGCCGCACACCCGTCTATACCGATCTGGCAATTCGCCTGCGCTACGGCAAACGTTCATACTCATTGTCAATCTACCCGGCAGGTTCCCGCAATGAAGTGACCTGATCTCCATGATCCGGTAAAACCCGGCGCCCCTGCGCCGCATAACAGCGCCTCGGGCTGCGCACCGCGGCTGGCCGGGCACCCGCCAGGAACTCCCTACGCACGCGAACTCAGCACGGCGTCCAGCTGGGCGGATTCGGTCACCGGCGCCCGGCAGGCGAAGTCCCGGCACACGTAGGCGGCGGGAGCGCCGTCCAGCAGCGGGCGGCCAGCCAGCAGCGGAATCGCGGCTTCTGCGGCAGACTGCCCGGCGGAGCCGTCGCCCAGCGCGATCACGGCGCCCGGCGGGGCGGCGAGCAGCGCCGTCTTGTGCAGCTGCGCCGTGCGCGGGTCACCGGGCGGCCCGACCACGGCGATCTCCGCGGGTCCGGACAGGAACGCTTCCGCAACCGCCAGGGCCGAGCCGGCCGCGCGCGGATACCGGGCGGCGAGCGCGGGCAGGATGCCCAGGGCCGAGGCGGCGGCTTCGCGGTGCCGCGCCGACCCCGTGAGCGCCGAGTAGCTGAGCAGGGCGCCGGCCACCGCGAAGGTTCCGGATGGGGTCGGACCATCTGCGGGGTCGGCTGGCCGGTAGAGCAGCTGCTCGCCGTCATCCGCAGTGTCGTAGAAGCCGCCGGCCGGATCGAGGAACCGGGTCAGCGCTGCCTCTAGCAGGCCGCCCGCGAGCGCCGCCCAGCGAGCCTCGCCGGTGATTCCGGACAGCACGAGGAATCCTTCGGCCACGCAGGCGTAATCCTCCAGCACGCCAGAGTGGCCGCCGGCCACGCCGTCGCGTGAGGTCCGCAATAGCCGCCCGCCAGCCAGATGCGTACTCGCCAGCAGCTCCGCCGCGCTCCGCGCGGCTGCGATGAACTCAGGACGGTCCAGAAGCAGGCCCGCCTCCGCGAGGGCCGCGATCGCCAGGCCGTTCCAGGCCGCGACAACCTTGTCGTCCCGGCCGGGCCGGACGCGCAAAGACCGGGCCGCGAGCAGCTCCTGGCGGATCCGGCTCAGCCGCTCCGGCTCGCCGGGGTCCTCGCGCAGCTGCAGCACCGAGCTGCCGCGCTCGAAGGTGCCCCCGGCGGTGACGCCGAACATCGCGGCCGCGTATTGCGCGTCAGCGTCGCTGAGCACTTCGCGCAGCTGCGCGGGCGTCCATACGTAGTACTTGCCTTCCTCGCCCTCGCTGTCGGCGTCGAGCGCTGAGGAAAAGCCGCCTTGCGGCGTGCCGAGCTCGGCGAGCATCCAGGCACAGGTCTCCTCCGCCACCCGGCGGCCGAGCTCAGAGCCGGTGCGCCGCCACAGGTGCGTGTAGGCCCGCGCGAGCAGCGCGTTGTCGTAGAGCATCTTCTCGAAATGCGGCACGATCCAGCTGCCGTCCACCGAGTAACGCGCGAAACCCCCGCCGAGCTGGTCGTATATCCCGCCGCGAGCCATCGCCTCCGCCGTGCCGGCGGCCATGCTGAGGGCAGTCTGCGCGCTGTCGGCCCGGGCCCGCTCCGAATGCCGGAGCAGGAATTCCAGGACCATTGACGGCGGGAATTTAGGGGCTCCGCCGAAGCCGCCGCCGGCCTCGTCGTAGTCAGCCGCCAGGCCGGTGACGGCCGTCTCGCCGGCGCCCGCCAGATCGAGCTCGCCGATGCCGCCCGCGCCGGGGATCGAGGCGGGACGGCCAGCCTGCTCGGCGAGTGTCTGCGCGATCTGCTGCGCCTGGCCGGTCACGTTGTCCCGCTCGTCGCGCCAGGCCTGGGCCACCCCCAGAATGAGCCGCTGGAAGTAGTCGCGCGGCAAGTAGGTCCCGCAGAAGAACGGCTCGCGGTCCGGTGTCATGAACACCGTCATCGGCCAGCCGCCCTGCCCGGTCATCGCCTGCGTCGCGGTCATGTACACGGCATCGACATCGGGCCGCTCCTCGCGGTCCACCTTGATCGACACCAGCAGCTCGTTCATCAGCTCGGCGGTCGGCTCGTCCTCGAACGACTCATGTGCCATGACATGACACCAGTGGCAGGCCGAGTACCCGACCGACAGCAGCACGGGCACCCCGCGCTCCCGGGCCTGCTCGAAGGCCTCGTCGCACCACGGCCACCAGTCCACCGGATTCTCGGCGTGCTGACGCAGATAGGGGCTGGTCTCGGTCGCTAGCCGGTTCTCTGCCACCGCTGTACGGTACCCGAGGCTTCGTGTTTCCCGGCGCGCTGAGTTCCGGCGCGCTCGCGCCCCTCCTGCGGCGATCACGCTGGCCCGGAACACCACCGCTGAACTGCTACCGTGCGTGGTGTGACGACTCCCCGCCCCGACGGCGCCGCGAGCGGACGCGGCACCCGTGTCCGCGGGACCCGGCAAGCCGAGGCGCTGTCGCTCGTGCTGGACGGCCTGCCGGGTTTCTGCAGCGCCCAGCAGATCCACGCTGAGCTGCGCAGCCGGGGCGAGCACGTCGGGCTGACTACCGTTTACCGGCACCTGCAGGTACTCAGCGAAGACGGCCGGGTCGACGCGATCCGCGACGCCGGCGGCGAGACGCTCTACCGCAAGTGCCGCACTGACGCCCATCACCATCACCTCACCTGCCGTACCTGCGGGCGCAGCGTGGAAGTCGAGGGACGGGCGGTCGAACGCTGGGCCGAGCAGGTCGCCGCGGAGGCGGGCTTCACTGACGTCGGCCATACCGTGGAGCTATTCGGGCTGTGCCCCGGCTGCAGCAAGCCTCCGGCGGGATGATCCGAGCCGAACTGAACGTCTGACGGCGCCAGCCCGGCGCCGGCCTGCGCCCTCCGTCTGCTCTCGATCGGCCGGGGCCAGCGGCGGCCGGGTCTAGCGGCGAGCGGGCTCGAGCCGCGACGGGCCGACATGAGAGCTCAGCCAGTCGTTCAGCGGCCGGACTGTCGCCAGGAAGTCCGCGATGTGCTCCTTCGCGGCGGCGGTGGCGAGCCACGGTGCCACTGGCCAGTCACGCCAGACGATGAGCCCCTTGCAGCGCAGCAGGTCGATTCGCGGATGATCGGCCGGATATCCTCGCGGGGCCTTCTTCAGCGTCTCGTGACCGTGCACCGCGGCGCCGCTCTTCTCGATGACCGCGATCCGGCCGGCCAGGTCCTCCCCGGCCACGTCAGCAGCGACCGCCCGCCGGTACCGGTCGAGCTGGTCGGACGCCATCTGGTACATCCCGCTGCCGGCCGCGAGTCCCTGAGCGGACAGGCGAATGTACCCGTCGCCGACTACCGCGCTGATTGCCGTCGCGTAGGGCGACCTATCCTTGCTGAACCGAAGGTCCCGGTACGGACGGAAGATCTTCGTCGCGCCGAATTCAGGGCTCAGCTCATCGGCCAGCTCCGTCATCGGTCCGAGCACTTTCTCCTCGTAGACCGCTTTGTGAGCTGTCCAGTAGGACTTGGAGTTATCGGCCTCCAGGCCCTCATAGAAGTCGAGTGCCTCCTCGGGCCATCCCTGGAATGTCATTGCCCGCTCCCCTGGCCGCTCGTGACGCCAGCGCCTCCATGGTGCCAGGGCCAGCCGATTGTGTCAGCGCCCGGCGACGGGCAGCGCCGAATGCAGACGCCCGGCGCGCAGGCAGAACGTGCCCGCCGGGGTCAGCCGCCGCAGGCCGGCCAGGCCAGCTGCCCGGCCCGGATCACGTGCAGTGCCAGGGTCGGATGGGCCGCCTTGGCGGCTGGCGCATCGGAAATAAGCATGATCTGGCCCGCCCCGGTGGCATAGCCGTAGCGCGGCGTCACCTGCGCGTAAGCGCCCGTCTGGGTGCTGGCGAGGTAGGTCGCGCGGGACGTCGTCCAGGCCAGCGTCCCTCGGCCGATGGCAAGATCGGCGAATGTCACCCCGGCCGGCAGCTTCAGCACGACACGGGCCGCCTGCTGCGGGGCGGGCGAGTAGTACATCGCGGTGAGATCCGGGCTGAGGTACGCGGTCCTGATCCCGTCCGTCGCGACGAACTCCGTGCCCCGGACAGGCCGCAGAACCGGCGGGAGCGCGGCCTCCCGGCCCCTGGCTACGTTGTAGGCGCGCAGAGCGGTCAGTGTGCCGGGACTGTCCGACTCCGGCCACACGACCAGTTCGCCGTCAAAGAACGGCGGCTGGACGTGCCCCTTTCGGATCACCCGGACCTGTCCGGTGGCCAGGTTCGCGAGCCGGATCTCCACGAGGCCGTCAGGGCCGTACCCCTGCGCCCAGGAGGCGTAGCGAGCGCTGACAGCCGGCGCGTGCCAGGGGCTCGGCCAGGCGACTCCGCCCGGGCCGTCCAGAGAGTGCCCGAGCACTCGCAGGCGGCCCGTCGCCTCGTCGAAGGAATAGACCGTGAAGTCGTCGAGACTGCGCAGCGAGTACGTTTCCTCCCACACCAGCCATCGCCCGTCGGACGTCCCGTCGGCCTGATCGGCGCCAGGATCGCTGAAGCGCTGGATGCCGCGCAGCCGTCCGCTGGCGAGATTCAGCTCGGCCACGCCGGAGAATCCCCGTGTCCACGCCGACACGTAAGCCGGTCCCCCCGCCCCGGCGACGCCTAGCGGGACGATCTCGCCGTGCCGTGCGGGCTGCACGGTGTGCGCCAGGTCAGCTCGAAGCGCCCCGGCCGCCCGCCGCGGGCAGAACCTCAGGAGCCGGCTGGTAGCCGCGGCAGAGCCCTGAGCTGCGTCTGGCCCACTCGCGGGCGCCGATCCGCATGCGCTGAGGGCCAGGCAGCAGAGCACAGCGCCCGCGGCGGCCACCCGTCTGCGCTGAGCCGGACGCCGCGGGGCTGCGGTGCTGAGCATCACTACCAGTCGTAACCGCGGGCGCCGAGGATCTGCACGACGACGTTCGAGGAGATGGACGAGTAGGCGGGCACGCCGTCGCTCCAGCCGATGCTGGACGCGCCGTGCACCGAGTCCTCATAGTCAGTCACCGCACCGGAATCCTGGTACCCGCGAATGTCGAACCAGTGAAAAATGGTCGAGTCCGGCGGGTTTCCGGCCAGATGCGGGCCGCCGGGAACCTCATAGGCATTTCCGGCCAGCGGAACGCCGCCATGGCGATTAATGTCGGTCACAAGGTCGGCCTGGTACCTCCGGGCTTGCGCGGGGGTCGGCGTCCACGGCAGGGCGACCGCGACGTACGTATTCCGGTGCTGATTCTCATTCAGCACCTTGGGCACCGGATATCCGGACGCGTCGGACCAGTCCGTGCCGCCGCCGGTGGTGCCGAGCTCGCGGGCGGCGCGCTGCTGGCTCAGCGTGACGCCGACCTGCGCCAGCATCTCCGAGACGGTGGCCGGACCGCAGAAATAATCGAGGATCTGGGCCTGCTGTGAGCCTTCCAGGTCGCGGGCGGACGGCAGGCCAGCCAGGCATGACGAGCGTGAGCACTTACCGCCCAGGTCGGCCGTACCGCCCATGACGTGCATCATCCTGTTCAGTCGCACCTGCTTGCGCGCGTTGGCCAGTGCCATGGATCTGCTCATCACCGGCGCCGCGAGTCCCCGCTTGGAACGCTGCGGCGGACCCGAATCAGGCACCACGGGGGCAGGCTGGGCCGCGGCCGCACGCAGGCCGCCGGGCGGCTCGGCGCCCCCGTGCGCCTGTGCCTGCGCACCGGGCACCACGGCGGCCCAGCTGGCGGAGCAGAACGCGGCGATGACGGCAAACCGGGCCATCCACGGCCGAGACAGCATGATTACTCCATTCCGTGAGCGGACTACAGATCTCCGTCGAAGATAAACAATCGCGACTATTTCCTTTCTCCGGCGGGGGCCAGCTACTCGCTCATTTAGGCGAACAAGTAACACTGGCAATGTGCGAATAGGTTAAGCACACAAGCAGCCTGGCGTCAGGCATATTGGAATGCACACCCGCAGTCCGAGGAAATCCCCGGCCATGCTGCCGGAAAGCCGTGACCCGCCCGGCTGGCTGATCCCGCCTCGGGCTCACCGCACCCGCCGGCGGTGCAGGGCCGCACCGCCGCCGGCGGTGCGGGCGTCGGCAGGTGCTGGTACGAAGGACCACATGGCTGACGATGCCGCCGGAGGTCCCGCGGCCTTGCGTGATGATCCGGCCCGCTCGCTGCGCGATCAGGCCGAGGAGTGCCTGCGCGCACTCGCAGGCCCCCGCGCCCGGCTGCGCGATGACCAGTGGACCGCGGTCGATGCCCTGGTCTCGCAGGGGCGCCGCGCGCTGGTGGTGCAGCGCACCGGGTGGGGCAAGTCAGCGGTGTACTTCACCGCCACGGCGCTGCTGCGCGCCCGCGGCGCCGGCCCGTCGGTCATCGTCTCTCCGCTGCTCGCCCTCATGCGCAACCAGATCGAGGCAGCAGACCGGGCCGGAATCCGCGCCCGCACGGTGAACTCCGCCAATACGCAGGACTGGGAGGCCGTCTACGCCGACGTGGCCGCCGGAGCGGTCGACGTGCTGCTGGTCAGCCCGGAACGGCTCAACAACCCGGGCTTCCGGGACCTGGTGCTGCCCAAGCTGATCGCGGCCGCCGGCCTGCTGGTCGTCGACGAAGCCCACTGCATATCCGACTGGGGGCACGACTTCCGGCCGGACTACCGCCGGCTGCGCAGCCTGCTGGCGGAACTGCCGCCCGGCGTGCCGGTCCTGGCGACCACCGCCACGGCCAACGCCCGGGTCACCAGGGACGTCGCCGAGCAGCTGGAGGCAGGCAGCGCGGCTGAGACGCTGGTCCTGCGCGGGCCGCTGGACCGCGCCAGCCTCCGTCTGGCCGTCGTCCGGCTGCCCGCCGCCCGCCACCGGCTCGCCTGGCTGGCTGCTCACCTCGGCGAGCTGCCGGGCTCGGGCATCATCTACACGCTCACGGTGGCCGCGGCGGGCGAGACCGCCAGCTTCCTGCGCGACCGCGGCTATAACGTCCGCGCCTACACCGGCCGTGACGATCCAGCGCAACGGGAAGCCGCGGAGAATGCGCTCCTCGCAGGCGAGCTGACCGCGCTGGTCGCGACCAGCGCCCTCGGCATGGGCTTCGACAAGCCGGATCTGGGCTTCGTCGTGCACCTGGGCGCGCCCCAGTCGCCGATCGCCTACTACCAGCAGATCGGCCGGGCGGGACGGGCCTTGGACCGGGCCGAGGTGATCCTGCTGCCCGGACCGGAGGACGCCGACATCTGGGCCTACTTCGGCTCGCTCGCCTTTCCGGCCGAGCCGCTGGTCCGCGCCACGCTCACCGCGCTCGCCGCCGCGGGCCGGCCGCTGTCCACGGCGGCGCTGGAGACGAGAGTCGACCTGTCCCGCACCCGGCTCGAGACCATGCTCAAGGTCCTCGACGTCGACGGCGCGGTCCGGCGGGTCAGCGGCGGGTGGACCGCGACCGGCGAGGAGTGGGCCTACGATGCCGGCCGGTACGCGCGGGTCGCAGCCGAAAGAGCACGCGAGCAGCAGGCCATGCTGGGCTACCTCGCCACCGGCGGCTGCCGGATGGAATACCTGCGCCGCGAGCTGGACGATCCGGACGCGGTCCCGTGCGGCCGGTGCGACAACTGCACGGGCAGGCACTGGCCGGCGTCCGTACCCGACGCCGAGGTCGCCGCCGCCGGAGAGCGGCTGCTGCGCCCCGGCGTGGTCATCGCGCCGCGCCGGATGTGGCCGAGCGGGATGCGCGAGCTCGGCGTGGAGGCATCCGGCAAGATTCCCGCCGGGCTGGCCGCGGAGCCCGGCCGGGCTCTCGGCCGGCTGACCGACCTCGGCTGGGGCCCGCGACTGCGCGCCCTGCTCGCCGGCAGCGGGGACGGCATCATTCCCGGCGACATCGTCGAGGCGCTGATCGCCGTCCTGGCGGCCTGGGACTGGGCACAGCGGCCCGCGGGCGTGCTCACGCTGCCATCCCGGTCGCGCCCGCTGCTCGTCGAGGGCCTCGGCCGGCGGATCGCCGAGATCGGCCGCCTGCCCTTCCTGGGCGCGCTCAGCTACGCCGGCGACCTGGACGCCGGCCCTGAATCGCGGACGGCATCCGGCGCCGGCCCCGGTACGGCGGCCACGGCCGGCCCGGCCACCGGCCAGGCCAGCGGCGGCCAGGCCAACAGCGCGCAGCGGCTGCTGGCCGTCTGGCGAGAGCTGCGGATGCCTGCTGCGCT
>JBKQMG010000229.1:0-12685 GCA_052146815.1 Streptosporangiaceae bacterium
GCCCAGTGGCTCGGTGATGTCCAGGCCGTGCGCCCAGTGCTCGGCCAGCCGGGTGGTGGCCAGCGTGGCTGGCTTCAGCGGCGCCTCCACCCATTGCAAGGGGTGCTGCGGGTCCGCCGAGCGCAGCGCTGCCAGCGCAGCGAGCCGGGCCGTGCGCCACCGCTGAAAGACCCGGGCGGGCGCGGCGGCGCGCTCCGCCTGAACCAGCTGATCCATGACCTCATCCAGATTGGCACCGTGTGCCTGGCGGACGCCGAGGCTGACGCCGGTGGCGCTGGCGAGGACCGCCTCCTCGGTCTGGGCTAGGTGGAGCACTACATCGGCGACCGTCCACCCCGCCGCCGCCGACGGCGACGCCCACTGCACCTCGTCAAGGCCATCCAGAATGCTCTGCAGCCTGTCCTGCTCGGCCTCAAGGTCATCAAAGATCACCATGCCAGGACTATGTCACGCCGCGCCCAGCCCGGCAGAGGCCGCACTTAACGCTGCAACGGCACCTGGCGTGTCTGCTTGAGCGGTTCTTCCCTGCCTGCGCCGTGGGGCGAGGCCGCGCTGCTTTTCGAATTGAACGTCGTCGAGGCAGAAGGTCGCGCGCCGTTAGGGTTGTCCTTTGCTGATGCGGCTCATCCGAAGGCGCCGACCACGCGGCGCAGGCCGGCGCCGTTCAGGTTGATGGTGTACTTCTTCCAGCCGGGGTGAGGCCGACGGTGATGGCGGGCTTGCTCGCGGTGTCCCCGCAGGGCTGGACATGGGTCAGTTCCCGACCGCCGGGCACGCGTCCGCGTGGGCGAAACTCAGCCCGCAGACCATCCAGTCCGGCGCCCGAACCCGGGCGGGCAAGACCGGGAAAGGCAACCGGTGGCTGCGCGGAACCCTCGGGGACGCCGCGATGGGCGCCGGCGAGACCGACACCTGCCTCGGGGAACGCTACCGGCGGATCCGCCGGCGCCGCGGCAGGCAGAAAGCCATCGTCGCCACCGCCCGCGCCATCCTGGAGATCGCCTGCCTCCTCATCAGCAACCGGGACACGCGGTTCTGCGACCTGGGCGCCGGCTACTACGACCGGCTCGACCCCCAGCGGCAGACCCGCAACAAGATCCGCGAGCTAGAACGCCTCAACCCCGGCATGAAGGTCACCCTGGCCGCGGCTGCAGCCTGACCATGCACCGCTACGCACACAGCAATCCGTAGTGGTGCGCACACACCCCGTAAGTCACCAGCTCAGACCCCGCGCACGGCTTCAGGCCGCCGCGCGCTGCCGCGTGCCAGGTGACCGTGGGTTATTTCCGGTTAGGTTAGGCTGAGCCCGGCGCGGGAGCCGGGCCAGCGGTGCCGCGCAGCGGCGGCGCCTTGATCTATGTCTATAGATTAATTCGGCAGTTGGTGCTGTTCGCGCATCAGGTGCGGTAGACGTCGCGCCGGTGGCCGATGTCGACGACGGTTACGACATGAGCGGTGTCGTCGATGCGGTAGATGACCCGGTAAGTTCCGCGGCGAGCGCTGAACCTGTCATCTAGCGGCGGCAGGAGTCGCTTGCCGATCCGGCGCGGCTGAGCCAGCAGCGGGCCGGTGATGAGCTCGTAGGCCGCTGCGGCCACGGCCTCGGGCAGCGTTTCGGCAAGTGCGCGCCTGACTGTTGGCGTGGTCCGCAGGGTGTAGGTATCCGCCGCGGCACGGCTCACTCGTGCACCAGGCGGTTGCGCATCGTCTCGGCGAGCTGGTCTGCGGTGACCTCCTCGCCGCGCGCCAGTTCGGCATCGGACTCCGCGAGTCTTCGCATCGTGTCCGCATCGCGCATGATGGCCAGGGATTCTTCCAGCCGCTCTAGGTCCTCGACGGCGACCAGCACCGCGGATGGCTTCCCGTGCACGGTCACTGTGACTCGCTCATGGTGATCGTGAACGCGCCCTACAAGCTCAGACAGGTGACTCTTCACCTCGCCCAGCGGCATCATCGTCATAGTCAGAAGTCTGACTAAACTTCGTTCTAACGTCAAGCCAGCCAAGGCCCGGAACCACGGGCGGGGCAGGCACCGGCCACAGGCCGGAATGGCACGGTAAAGGCACGCGACGGGCACGGAAGACCGCTGACGCTTACCAGCGTGGACTATCCAGTCCATCAGCAAGACGCCGACGTGCGGAAACCGGGAAGTGGAGCTAGCGAGACTCGAACTCGCGACCCCCTGCTTGCAAATCAGCCCAGACCCGTGCCCTGGAGAGTCTGCCCCGAGATCGGGACCAGCATGGACCGGTTCCCCGCCGGCGGGCACCTGGTCTCGTGGGCCAAGTTCGCCCCCGGAGTCAGGGAGTCCGCGGGGAAGAAGGGCAAGAACACCACCGGGCACGGCAATTCCTGCCTGGCGCGGGTGCTCGGCAACGCCGCCGTCTCCGCCGGCCGGACCGACACCTTCCTGGGAGAGCGGTACCCGCGCATCGCCCGCCGGCGCGGCATAAAGAAGGCCGTGGTGGCCATCGGCCGGTCCATTCCGGTCATCATCTGGCACCTGCTCGCCGATCCCGACGCCCCGTTACACCGACCTCGGCAGGAGCTTCAACGACACCCGCATCAACCCCGAACGCCGCAGGAGCAAACACATCCGCCAGCTCGAAGCCCTCGGTTACAAGGTCATCCTCGAACGCGCCGCCTGATCCTCTGCGGCCCAACCAGCCCGGCTCCGCTGACGCTCCGCCGGGCGCTGACGCGCGGCCGCTAACTCTCCGATTTTCGGATCAGGCGTAACGGATAGCCCGTTAATGTCGGCTCAGCCGGGGCCCTGGGCTGTCTGTAGCTGCCTCAGTATGGTGGCGGCCGGCGAGTCATTTCCAGTTAGTGCCGTTCCAGTGCACGATCAGCGTCCTGGCCTTGCCGGGGGAGCCGAAGGGGCCGGTGAAGGTGGCGCCGACCGCCCAGGCGCTGCGGGCGGAGAGGGCAGCCACGCCGGAGAGGACGTCGCGGCCTGCGGGGCTGGGGCAGGGTACCTGCTTCCATGCCTTGCCATTCCAGCGCACGATCAGGGTCAGGACACTGCTGGCGCTGTGGCGGGCGTCGCCGACCGCCCACGCGCTGCGAGCGGAGATGGCGGCCACACCGTTCAGGACGTCTCGGACCGCCGGACCAGGGCTATGCACCCGCTTCCACCCGGTGCCGTTCCAGCGCACGATCAGGTCCTTGATGTCGGCGCCGCCGACCGCCCATGCGCTGTGGGCGGAGGCGGCGGCCACACCGTAGAGGATGCTGCCTTCTGCGGGGGCCGGACTGGATACCTGCTTCCAGGCGGTGCCGTTCCAGCGCAGGATCAGGGTGTTGGCATCGCTGTCGCCGACCGCCCAGGCGCTGCCGGCGGAGACGGCGGCGACGCCGACGAGGAAGCCGTTGGCTGCGCCCGGGCTGGACACCCGCTGCCACGCGGTGCCGTTCCAGCGCAGGATCAGGGGACCGAGGCCGTTGGTGCCGACCGCCCAGGCGCTGCCGGCCGAGACGGCGGCCACACCGTATAGGATGCCGCCGACGTCACTCGGGATGGGCACACGCTTCCAGCCGGTGCCGTTCCAGCGCACGATCAGGGGATTGCCGGCGGGGGTGTAGCCGACCGCCCAGGCGCTGTGGGCGGAGACGGCGGCCACGCCGGAGAGAGTGCCGTTGGCGGGGGTCGGGCTGGGCACTCGCTTCCACGCGGTGCCGTTCCAGTGCACGATCAGGGTCTTAGGCGCGGCGAGGGTGCCGGTGTAGCCGACCGCCCAGGCATTGCGGGCGGAGGCGGCGGCTACGCCGTAGAGGACGCCGCGGATCGCGAAGGATGCTCCTGGGCCTGCAGGTCTGGTCCGGGCCGCGACGGCTGCGGTCGGCGCTTCGGAAATGATCCCGGCCGCTGCCCCCACCAGCAGCACGGGTACGGCGAGGACTCTGACGGCATGCGTGGCCAGCTTAGGCATGCGCGGGCGCTCAATGTCCGCTGAGATGTGCTCCTGCTCCAGCACGTCGCGGAACTCAGTGTCATTCCCGGCTTCAACATGGCCGGTCGGGTTCTGCTCGACCACATGAATCATCCCCCGTGCTGCTTCTAGGCACTTACCGGGCTGCAGATCACCCAGGGCAACGGACAAACTTGCAGGAGAACTGGCGCTCTCGTTGCAACTGCACGGAGGGCGGCTCCCGAAATCACGAACGGGCCATATGCGCGGCCACAGCGTTCCGCCTCTCGGGAACCGCCTTGGATTCGGTTACTCTGAGTATAAGATAACACACAATGAGTAACCAGCAGGACAGGGAACTGAGCCGTGCCTGTCGCTCGCAGGTCCAGGCAGTCGACGGTCCTCTATTGATTCCAGCCGTGACCGGTCGCAGCAGACTCCAAAATCGTGTCATCCGTGCCTGAGCCGGATTCCTGCTCCTTGTCGGTCTCGTCACACTGCCGTACCGCCGCATAATGCTTGTCTGCCGCTCCGCTGCCGTTATCTGTCAGTTTCCATGGGTTCCTGCCCGGCCAGTGCGGCTAGTGCGCGGCAGGCCAGCGGACGAATGGCTCCCAACGACGGCTCCCAAATGATCTCCATATAGATCAACATCGCTCTGACCTGCTACTTCATGTGGAGCTAAGGGGACTCGACCCCTGGCCCCCTGCTTGCAAATCAGCCCAGACCCCTGTCCCGGAGAGTCCGAAGGTGCCCCGGACGGCCATCAAGCTGGGCAAGTGACCCTGCAGACACCTCCGGACTCCCCAGGACCCTTCGCCGGATGGCTCCCCCACTTGGCTCCAGGCGGCGTCAAGACCTCCGGGTGTTTCGGGCTCTCGAACTCGCCATTGAACAGCTGGTCCAGCAGCTGAGCACATCCGACAAGCGCCGGACCGCGCACCCAGATGCGTATCGCCGGCTCGGCGCGGCCGACGGCGGGGGTGGCAGTGCGGGGTCACTGCACGCAGATCATCCGGTTCTGGACCTGTAGCGGCGCGCCGGACAGCGACTGGCGTCGGTCAGGCCCGCCAGGCCGTCGCGCCCTGGCGTGACCAGGCGCCTGACTGCTCGGTCGAAGCCTTCGCGCGGCCTGCAGCGCCAGGTATGAGCGCATAAAGCTTTACCGGCTATCCGGGGTTGCGCGCCAGATCGGCCATGGGGGTGGATCCCGGCAGGCGATGCTGACCGGGCCGTCACTATCGGCGGATGGCATCTGAGCGCAGACTTGGTCGCGGCGGTCCTCGCTCAGATGCTGCGGGAGGTGCGGCAATGGGGCTGACCTTGAGGGATCTGGTGTCGTCGGTCACCATCGTGGTGATGATCCTGGCGTACGCGTCGTTTGAGTACGGAACGGGCCTGCTGCTCTCCAGCGCTTGGGCCGCTAGCGCCGTGGGGCTAGTCCTCGGTTCAGTCTGCGCCGTGAGCGCGGGGGCGACTTGCATATCAGGCCCAGTCGCGGCAGGGCGGGATCTTCCGGAAAGTCACCACCGTGCTCGGCGCGATCGCGCTGCTGGCCGGGCTGACCGGGCTGATCACTGACAGCGGGCATGCGGTGGAGATCCTGGTCGTGGCCACGACCTTCTTGTGGCTGAACGGCCACCATCTGGCACGTGCTCGCCATCGGATCCCAGCCGTGAGCCAGCCGGACCCGCCGGGCGGGCGCCAGCACGGGAACCCAGCCTGCGGTGCCGGGCACGGTGGCATGGGCATCGCGGCGCTATTCGACCGGGAAACTGCAGGCGCCGGTTCTGTCGAATATCACCACGAAACCAGCGGCAGCGGTGCGCGGCGAGACGCGACGGCCGCACTCCGAGCAAGAAAAGCCGATATGCCACAGTGCAAGAGTGGTCAATGGTTCTGTCGCCCACTTCTGCAGGGTGCGGCGGGTGGCCGTCCGGCAAGCTCGCAGCGGCGTGTCCGAGCGCAAGGTTGCCGGACGCCTGGTAGCTGCGCCAGACGGAACGACATCGGGAGCCGCCAGTCATCCGGAGTCGTGAATGGCCGGGCGCTCAGTGGCATGTGGTGCGTTGATGACGTGCAAGACGTTCCGAAGTCGGCGTGGTGATTCAGAAGGAGCGTGGCCGCCCGTTGCGGGCCTGCCGCTGCCCGCTCGGTCTGGCCCCGACGAGGCCGCCGGAATCCCCGCGGGGTCCCAGCCAGTCGCTGAAGTCCTCGCCGGTCACCGTTTCCAGCAGCTTAATGTCGGTCTCGAAGCTGGGGATCAGCGCCTGCCGCTCGGCCCAGGTCAGCGGCTTTCTCGGCGCGGCGTCCTGCTGCAGGATCCGCTCGAGACGGCTGATGACGCCCGATCCGGCGTGACCGGGCAGCGCTGCGGTGACCGCGCTGCCAGCCCGCAGGGTCCTGGCGACCGCGCGGTGCCGGAGGGTCGGGTCCGGGTGCGCGGTCACGTTCTCTCGCGGTATCTGCGTGAGCACCCCCTGCGGCACGCGAAGAAAGGCGCAGACCCGGTCCAGCGCCTTGGCCGGGTTGTCGATCAGCGCGCGGTAGCGGAATACCAGGACCTGCTCGCGCGGGAAGAGCCCGAACAGGTGCTCTAGCTGCTCCCCGTACCGCCCCAGCGAGGTGTACTGCCAGAACTCAGCCCAGCCCGCCGCGATCCGCCGGTCCTCCTCCGCGCACGCCTGGACCACGTCGCCGATCGGGTCCAGGCCCGCCGACCACAGGTGGGTCCAGTTCGAGTGCGCGCGTTCGACCGGGTCGCGCAGGACCACGATCAGCTTGGCGCCCGGGATCTGAGCCCTGATGCGTCGCTGCGCGTCCCGGCTGTGCAGGTAGAAGGGTGTCGACTCACCGCGCAGCACGCCCGCTGGCGCGGAGTCGAACAGCGCTTCGTAGTCGGACTGCCGCCAGATGTGCTCGCGGTAGGTCTTGGCGTCACCGGGGCCGCCCTGGGCCGGGGGCGGGCCGTCGGTCAGGAAGAACTTAGGTTCCTTAACCGCTGACATGTACAGCGCCGGATGCTGGGCGAGGGCCACGTGCAAGGCTGTTGTTCCGGCCTTGGGCACGCCCGCAATGAAGAAGTCTGGCATGGCCATGGCGCCTCCTCCCTAAAAAATTGCGGGAGGCTCTCCGGGGAGCTTAGAATGCATTCCCGATCTTATTAATAGGACATCTTAGCCTCACCTTACCCCCAAAACGCTGCTTCAGCGTCCACGCTGCCCGGCAGCGCCGCGCTGCGGGACTACTTCCCCGCCGCGCTGGAGGCGTTCGAGGACCTGGCTGCCGGCCGACACCCTGGAACTGCTGCGCAGGGCACCTGACCCGGCGTCCGCGGCGAGGCTGACGACCGCGCAGGTCAGCGCCGCTCTCAAGCGCGCCCGCCGCCGCGACATCGCCCAGAAGGCAGAGCGGATCCAGGCCGTGCTGCGCGCCGCGCACCTGGGCCAGCCTGGTATTGTCACCGCGGCCTACGCCGTCTCCGTCCGCGCCCTGGTCGCGGTGCTGGCCACCCTCAATGAGCTCCTGCCCGAGTTTGCGTGCATCGAGCCGCGGGCACTCCGTCGGCGCTGCTTAGCATCGCTGAGTACCACGACGCCGGTCGGTGCTTGCCCGAGGTCAAAACGGCCCCCGTCCGCGAGGGGCTCAAATTCCTGGCCGAGCTAAAGGAGGGTCCCGCTGACGCCCTCCCGATTCTTCCTCTCGTTGGGACGCGTCAGCCGACCTTCACCACCGCGCAGGTCACCGACTCGTCCGTGCGAGCCTGTGAGGAGATCGGCGGGGCGGACGAGGCAGGCGATGGCACCGTCCCGCGTCTTGCAGCAACCCCGCACCTAATGGATACGGGCAATCCGGCGATCCACTGGACAGCGGAGAAGCATGGGGCCCTGCAGCACAATCGGTCAGTACTCGACCAGCTCGAAGGAGTGCTCGCCGCGTATCCAAGCCACCGCGGCCCCGGTATGGCGGAGCTACGCGTGCGGATAGACGAACTCGCGACCGTCGGCGCAGCACTCTCCCTCCAGGCCGAGGTGCCCGGCGAATCCGCGATGCCGCTCGAGGCCCGGGTGCTCGATGAGAAGGACCAGCTTGTGCTCACCGCCCCCTGCAGGCTGCTGACGGTCACCAGCAAGGCGAGATCCCCGCCCTGCCACCCGGCACCTATCAGGTGGTCGTGGGAGGACGGCGCGCAGCCGCCGGCCGGGTAGCGCCGGTGACGTCCCTTGTCGCTGTCTTGGACCCCACAGTGACCTGAGCCGGGCGGGCTGCAGTGAAAACTAGTGCCAAACCAATCGGGAGCGACGGCGCCAGGCGGCAGCTTTACCGGGTCGGCGAAGACCTGGCGCCCAAGACCGTCCGCTATCGCATCCTGTACGCCGCGGCAACGGAGCCGGGCGTCGACGGCCTGGCTAGAGTTGCTGCAACCACGCTCTTCGTCGAGGTCGAGGGGCTGGATGCAGCACGGATCTGGTATGTCATCTGCTTAGTGACACGCGAACAACGGAGACCGGGGGTGGATCGTGTCCAGGATTCCGGAGACGAGTTTCACTCAATGCGACGGCATCGACATCGCATACCAGGTGATCGGTGATCGCGGGCTGCTCGACATCGTCTACATTCCCGCCTTTGTGTCCCACCTCGAGGTCATGTGGGAGCTGGCCGAGTTCGCTGCGTTCCTCGAACGCCTTGCCAGCTTCGGTCGACTGATCACCTTCGACAAGCGGGGGACTGGGCTAAGCGACCGGATCCCAGGGATGGCGACACTGGAGGAGCGGGCTGGCGACGTGGGAGCGGTCATGGACGCAGCCGGATCAGATCGCGCTGCGATCGCGGGGTGGGGCGACGGCGCAGCAGTGGCCCTGATGTTCGCGGCGACTCACCCCGAGCGGGTATCCGCCCTTGTTCTGGGGTCGCTTGGGGTAAAGGTTGCCGCGGGGTCGGGTGCTCCGCTCGTTCCCGACCCCGAGGTCGTGCGGGCGATGTCCGACGCTGTCGTATCGGGTTGGGGCCGGGCGACCTTCGCCGCGGTTGTTGCGCCGTCCCGCGCCGAAGACAAGCGCTTTCTGGCCTGGTACCGCCGATGGGAGCGGCTTTCGGCAACGCCCAACGCTGCCGCTGTCATGAGCCGATGGATGTTGGACTTCGACGCCGATCCGCTCTTGACCGCCGTCCAAGCCCCAACCCTTGTTCTCAACCGGACCGATTCGCTGTTCGATCGGGAGGCGGTGCGGGCCGTGGCGGAGCGGATCCCTGGGGCCAAGCACGTCGAGCTCCCAGGTATTGATGCCACGCCCTATGTGGGCGACGCCGACGCGTATTTGGACGAGATCCAAGAGTTCCTCACCGGCAAACGGGGGGTGTGCGACTTGGACCGGAAACTCGTCACCGTGCTCTTCACCGACATCGTCGGTTCTACCGAGCGAGCCGAACAGCTCGGTGACCGCCGCTGGCGATACCTGCTCGACGAGCACCATGCCCATGTTCGCAGGCTTCTCGATGGCTTCAAAGGCGTCGAGATTGACACAGCCGGTGATGGCTTCTTCGCCACCTTCGACGGCCCGGCGCACGCTGTTCGCTGCGCCGCCGCGATTCGCGACAGCGTCCGGGAGATCGGCCTCGAGATACGAGCCGGCCTGCACACCGGCGAGGTCGAGCGGGGAGGCACCGCCGTGACCGGTCTCGCCGTTCATGTCGGCGCCAGGGTCGCCGCGCTCGCACGGCCAAGTGAGGTCCTGGTCACCACCACAGTGCAGACGCTCGTCCTCGGTTCTGGGATCAGCTTCACCGACCGCGGCTTGCATTCCCTCAAAGGCGTGCCCGGCCGTTGGCGACTCTTCGCCGTTACGGGATCGCAGGGCTTCCGGTGATCCGGGTATGGCAGGAAACAACGGTTCTCCGCGCTCCGGTCATGTGGGGAAGTGGGCACTCAGCGGTGAAGGTCCACCGAGCCCGTAAGCACCCGCTTCCCCGATGACGCTTGGCTGCGGCCTGCCTGCTGCTCGGTGACGGTCAGCGTCGGGAAGCTGGTCGGTGGGACGCCGGCCCACAGTGTGACGCTCGGGCCTTGGTTGAAGGTGCCGACAGGAACCAGGATCCCGGCAGCGTTCTTCAGCCATGTCTCGTAGTACTGTCCGTTGTCGCGGCGAGGCAGCCCGGTGACCGTGAGCTCAATTCGCCAGCCCGGGGCCGACTTGGTCAGGGTTGCGTTGCCACTGGCGCCGGGCGCCAGGTTAGTGGCTGCCAACGCCGCGCTGAACTGCTCTGGAGAACTGCCCGTGACCCGCAGTGTCACCCCGACAACAACTGCGACCACGACGGCTGCCGCCGCAGCGAACGCCGTGTAGACGAGTCCAGGCCGGAACCTATGTGACCGCTCACGTGGCGCTCGGTTCGGCCGGGCGCCCGATACCACCGCGACGGCCGCCAGGACGCGGCCTTCGAGTGCCGAGTCTGGCTTCTCCCATGTGGACGGGTCGGCCAGCAGCGCCCGCAGCCCGTCCAAATCTTCCCGGTCCCTTGTGCCGAGAGGACGGGCGATGTCACCCGCCAGGTATGCGATCCGATCGTCATCACCGGTCACCGGCGCACCACTTTCCGCCTGGCTTTGCGGCGCCGCGGCCGGACCCGTTCATCCGCCACCCCCCGAAAGATGTCCGAGCTGGCCGACCATACAACGGTGAGCTAGAAACGAGCGTACCCACTGGAACTCCACCTGCTGAACTCCGGCCTGTGCGGACAAGCCGACGGTAGCTCTACGAACCAGCCATCTGTCTTAGCCCTACTCTGTCAGCGGCGCAGGAGATCGGTGGCCGCCCGCCGGGCGATTACAGCCAGCCATGGACCGAGTTCCCGCGTCAGGTCGACATCGCCTGCCGTCCGCCACGCCTGCACGAACGTTTGCTGGGCCGCCTCTTCGGCGAGTCCCCGGTCGCCCAGGATCTTGTAGGCCACCGCGTAGATCAGCCCCCCGTAGGCCCGGTACAGTGCCCGCACGGCGTCGGGATCGCCATCGCGAAAGCGGCTCGCCTCAGCCTGATCCAACACCGCGCTAACGCTACCATCGAGGCTGTGTCTGCTGGGCGCATGCATCTCAGCAATCGGCTGAACTGCGGGCTTCCCATTAGTCATGATGTCCCTGCGGGGACGCCGCGCTGACCCTGTTGGCTTATTTGGCTCAGGCCGCGCGGCTGAAGTCGAGCCGCTGGAGGTGAGTTGTCCGGGTCCGATCTAAGGGCTTGCCGGTCCACCAGGCATCCAGCCGGAGCAGGTTGACCGCGGCCGCGGCCCCGCCGGCGAGGCCTGCCTGCCGGCCATCGAGCGGTTGTGCGAGATCCCCGGGATCGGGCCCGGCACCGCCCGCTCGATCATCGGCGAGACCGGCCTGGACGTCACCGGGGTGTCCGACACCGCCCGGCAGCTGTGCTCGTGGGCGAAGCTCACAACCGCGCACCGTCCAGTCCGGCGCCACCAGACGCTCCGGGAGGACCGGCAAAGGCAAACCGGTCTCGGGCAGGCCGCCACCGGCGCCGCGAAAACCGGCACCTTCCTCGGCGAGCGTTACCGGCGGCTGGTCAAGCGCATGCCCAAGGCCAAAGACAAACCGCGATCGCCCGCACCATCCTGGTCATCATCTTCGAGCTACTGGCCGACCCCGCCAAGCGCCACAAAGACCTGGGCCCCGACCACCACGCCAAGCGGACCGACACCGGGCGCCGCACCGCCAAGCTCACCGGAGAAATGCGCGCCCTCGGCTGGCCGGTCACCCTGGTGACCCACTGGCGGCATGACACCCCAGCCACCCCAGCACCGGCTGCAAATCCCAGACTGGCGATCACCGGCCCAGGTCCGCTGCCGCACTCCGGCTGGGCTGATTTTCCGGTCAGCCCCTGATGCCGCTGGCGCGGCGCCGTACCGGCGTGAAAATGGCGGTGGTACCGCCCGTGACGTCGGTTTTCCTCTGGTGCGGTGGAGGCCGCGGGTCAGCCTGACGCCGGGAGCCGGTTTCCTGAGGGGCCGTTCATTGTTGCTTCGAGCACGCGGGTTAGTTTCTTCCGCTCGCCCCCCCGGTTCCCCGGGCGGTACAGCCTCGCAGGCTAGCAGGACAGGACGGAGAGGTGACAGGCATGGACGAGGTGACCGACGAGCCGCTGTACCGGGACCGGGTGTGCGGCATCGATATCGGCAAGGCGGGCATGGTCGCGACGATCCGGGTGCCGTCGGATGCTAACCCGGCGCGCCGGGCACAGGAGACCCGCAGCTTCGGCACCACCAGGCGGGAGGTGCTGGCGCTGGCGGACTGGCTGCGGTGCTGGCAGGTGCCCGCGGTGGTGACGGAGGCGACCGGCGACTACTGGAAGGGCCCGTCCTGCCGGCTGGAGGCCGAGGGGCTCGACTGCGTGCTCGCGGACGCGAAGCAGGTCAGGCACCTGCCGGGGCGGCCCAGGCACGACCCGGGTGATTCGCGGTGGCTGGCGGCGTGCTCCGGGCGCGGCGCGGTCACCTCCTGCTTCGTGGCCACGCCGGAGTTCCGGGTGATCCGGCTGCACACCCGCTACCGCCGCGACCTGACCGACGAGCGGAGCCGGGAAAAGCAGCGCGCGGAGAAGCTGCCGGAATCAGCGGCGATCAAGCTCTCCTCGGTTGTCACCGACCTGCACGGGGTGACCGGCCGGGACATCATGGACCACCTCATCGCCGGGGAACGCAACCCGAAGGCACTGGCGCAGCGGGCCCGGGCCCCGGGCCGGGCCCCCCGCCAAATCACCGAGCAGGAA
>JBKQMG010000230.1:0-10552 GCA_052146815.1 Streptosporangiaceae bacterium
TGTGTTGTCGCTGATGGAGATCATCTTGGCGGCCGTGTCCTGCACCGAGATCTTGGTGCCGTTGGGCTCGGTCTGGAGCTCCCCGGAGGGGAGGCTCTTGAGCTGCGCGGTGATGGTCAGCTGCTGGTTCCAGTGCACCTTGCCGGACGCCACGGCATTGCCCAGCGCGTCGAGCACGTAGAGCTTGAAGGCCGAGCCGAGCGGCGCCGCGGTGCCGGGGTCGATGCTGTGCACCGGCTGGCAGGAGCCGCTGGTGACGTTGGCGACGAGCAGCCGGACCTGGGGTGCGGCCGATCGGATGGCGGCGTCGACCCCGTCCCAGGTCGTGGGGGCTGGGGGGATGACCGGGCCGAAGCCCAGGCCGCTGATGAGGCCCCGGGCATCGACCACGAGCGTCATCTGAAACCGCCCGCTGCCCGTGCCCACGGTGGCGATGAACCTCCTCGGCTGGCTTACGCCGACCGAGGCCACCTCCACGGCGCCGACTGCCCGGAACGCCTGGTTGAGCTTGGCTGGGCCGACCTGGGCGAGGAAGCTGGCGTCGAAGTGGGCCCGCAGCTGAGCGGCGCTGATGGGCAGATGAGACGTCGCGGTCAGGAGCCACGCGAGCTGGGCGCCGGCCGGGGTCCCGGCATCAGGCAGCGCGGCGGCCGGGCCGGCCGTTGAGGAGGAGGACGGCGAGACGCCACTGCTACCGGAGCAGGCCACCAAGACCGATCCCGCCAGCACGCATGCGATCATGACCACCGCGAACCGGCGAAGCCGCACCTGACTATTGGGCTGGCCGGTCTGCCCAGCTTCACCCACCGGCGGGCTGGTGGCCGGCTCTGCCAGTGCGGGTGCTGCAGATTTCCCGGCGATTCCGGTCATGACCGGCTCCTGCCTTAAACATCATGAGACCGGCGCGCGCCCGCTGAATCCCGTGTAGCTCCCCACAACGGCCAGATACTTTCTCAGGACCGCTCGATACCAGCTTACGTGTGTCTCGCCCGGGTCGCGTGGATCCCTTGCCACGCCTAGTGCGCGCCGGTCCTACATTCCCATACCTGGCTTTCGCGCTTGTTAAGTGCCTATTGAGCGAGGCGAGTGCTCATCAGCAGAACAGGGGGAGACCCTGGTCCCAAGGCCGCCGGGCAATATCGGGCCCAGGGCCCCGGCCGTTTCCCGCCGGGCGGCTGGCCGAAGACCTCGCAGGCGCTTTCGAGAACTTCCGGAGGTCACTGCTCGCACCCCGCGCTGGTGCCGATCGTGGCCCGGCGGCCGCCAGCCGGCCAGGCCACCCGGCAGGGGCACCAACCGCTTGACCGTCCTGCCAACCCCGCCGCGCCACGCAGCGTCCGGCGGGCACATCGGGTTTACCCCAGGCCAATGGGGCGTCCCGGCCTGGCCCGCCAACGGCTCCTCCGCTTGGGACGGGCCCAGGCGCTACCAGAACGCTGGGCTGCGTGACCGGGCCTGGTGGCCCGCAGACCCAGCAGTCGACGCCGACGTCGGGCCTGACACGTGCACGCGCCTGGATGCCGGCGGGCCGCCGTCTGGCATATCCAGCGTTTCCCCGGCATGGACTGGCCGCCGTTCGCACCCTGCGCGTGCAATGCATCGCCAATGGGGAGAAACGGACAGTCATCCTCGACGTCGAGCTGCCTGAGGCCACCTGACCTTCAGCGGTCAGGCCGTGTGTCCGGCCGCAGCCGGTGGCCGTGCCGCGTCTAGGCCAGGGCGAACAGCCTGTCTGACCCATCGCCCCAAACCTCCCTGCATGGCGGACATAACATTCTGATCGGCACAGCTCCATCTCGGCTGCGATGCTTGATGGTGGGCCGGTCGCTGTGTGATCTGCGGGCGGTCCTTCGTGAGGCGCTCCTGGCCCCACGACGAGCCAGCCTGGCCGCGCTGTCTCGCTGCCGTGAACCCCGCACTGGCGGCCGACGCGCGGCAGTATGAACCTGCCATGCTCCCCGGCGCGCCGGAACCTGGACTTAGGATTGCCGCCGGGGGCGACCACGATGACGACTCGCGGTGGGATGTATTCGTCACCGCCGTGCTCGCTGTCGGCCCGGCGCAGAAGCGTCGCTGTGGTTACGGCGATAAGCCGTTATCCGTCTTCTGTGTCGCGGACGGTGCGGCACTCCCGCACGGCCTTAGCCACCTCACCAGACCGCAGGCATGTCTGCTCTGGAGCCAGTCGGCAAGCGCAGGGATCACGGCCGGTGGCAGCGATGACAAGGCGGAAGCAGGTCAGTCACTCGTGGTGCAGGTCGCGCCGCCCAACTTCACGGTGATCTCCGCGCCGGGCGGGGACCGTTCAGGTAGATCTCGGCATAGCCCGGGCTGTTCGTTCGTAGCTTCATGAGTCACCGAGTGTCGGTCAGCCGCGTGCCGGTCACTGTCCCAACCAGTCATCAGACCTCTTCACCGTGAAGCGGTACGACCCGTGGGACGGCGGAACCGCCGACCCCCGGAACGTCGAAACGGATCACGCCCGGGGACGGATCAGCGCATTCATAACGGCTGCAGTTGTTCCAGGCTGGCGCCGATGCTGCGCACTGTCTCCCAGGCACTTCTCGCCGGACGCCGGGCGGCGGGTGGTTGCCGCATAGCTCACCGGTCGAGGACGTAGGTACCGGGAGCGGGATCTAGCGGCGGGTATTCCCCGCTGCCCAGCACCTTCGGGCGCTGCTTCATGTCGCCGCTGCGGTCCGCCAGCCAGGACGTGTAGTCAGTCCACCAGCTGCCCTGTATGGTCTTGGCCTGCGCCAGCCAGTCGCGTGGATCGGGCGGGTTGCCGGGCGCGAGCCGGTAGGTCGCCTTCGGGTTCGTCGGCGGGTTGACCATGGCAGCGATGTGCCCGCTGGTGGACAGCACGAATCGGACGTTGCCGCCGAGCAGCCGGGTGGCGCGATAGGCCGACGACCAGGGGACTATATGGTCGTCGACGCCTGCCACGACGTAGCTGTCGACGTCGATCTCGGAAAGGTCGACGGGGGAGCCGAGCATGCTGGCCGCGCCCGGCCGGGTCAGCGCGTTGCTGAGGCCAAGCTCGATGAAGTTGCGGTGCAGCCCGGCGGGCATCCTCGTGGTGTCGGCGTTCCAGTACAGGATGTCGAACGGCGGGGGCTTCTTGCCCTGCAGGTAGTTGTTGACCCAGTAGTTCCAGATCAGGTCATCGGGCCGGAGCCAGGCGAACACCTCGGCGAGCGATTTCCCGTCCATGTAGCCGACGGTGCGGGAGGCCAGGACCGACGCCTTGGCAGTGACCGGGTCCATCAATGCGACTGCCGTGCCCGCCTGCGACTGGTCCAGGGCCGTCACGCCCAGGCACAGGGTGGCGACCTGGCCAAGCTGGCCGATCTCGGCCAGGTGGGCGCAGACCATCGAGGAGGTGATGCCGCCCGCGCACAGGCCGCAGATGCTGACCTTCGGCGCCTTGGTGATGGTGCGTATCGCGGCCAGCGCGTCCACGAGGGCACCGCCATAGGTGTCCAGGTCCCAGTCGCTGTGCTGCCTGCCGGGATTGCGCCAGGACAGCGCGAAGACCTGGTAGCCTTGCGCGGCGAAGAACTCGATCATGCTGCGGCCGGGCGAAAGGTCAGTAATGTAGTACTTGTTGATCATCGGCGGGACCATGAGCAGCGGGAAGCGGTGCACCTCGGGTGTGGTCGGCTCGTACTGGATGAGCTCGCAGACGTCCGAGCGGTACACCACGGCTCCCGGCGTCACCGCGATATCCTTGCCGACCGTGAACGCGCCGGACTCGACCATCGTCGGGATGTGCGGGGCAGAGGACATGTCCGTGGCCAGGGCGCGGAGACCCCGGACGAGGCTCAGGCCGCCGGTGTCAGTGAATGCCTTCCAGGCGACCGGGCTGATCAGCGGGTAGTTGCTCGGCGCGGAGGCGGCGATGAGATTGGTCAGGATGAACTTGACGCGCTCGTTGTCCCGCCAGTCCAGCTGGGCGTCAGCGAGCAGTTCCTCGGCGGTCCGCCCGAGGGCCAGGTAAGCCTGAACGACGCGTCTGAGCAGCGGGTTCCCGGTCCACGCGGGATCTGAGAAGCGGCGGTCGCGGCGCGGCGGAGTGATCGTCGAACTGCCGGCCGCGACCTTTGCGAGTTCTCCGGCCAGCACCCCCGCCAGCCGGGCCAGGCTCCCGGGACGGTCGGCCAGCCGGATCACGTAGCGCACGGCGCTGGAATCCGGCCGGAAGCTGCGCAGCGTGCCTACGGCCGCGTCGGGGAACAGATCCAGCGCGCCGGGTGCATCCAGCTCGCCGACTGCGTCGATGGCGTTGGTGGTGTCGATGGCGTTGGTGGTATCCATCTCAGGTCATCTCTTCTCGTGAACACTTCCCAGCAGACACCCGCGCTGGATCTGACGGTAAGGGACCGAAGACAGGTAAAGACAGGGACCTTTAGTCGTACCCATTCAGGCCCCGGTATCCAGGGCTGGCCGAGGAGCGCGTCGCGCAGGGATCGGCGGGACCGAGCTCCCAGCAGCAGTTAGGGCCGGCCGCCAGCTCGTCACTCTGGCCCCGCTCCGGGAGACGGGTTATCAAGTGCTCATGCGCGCCCTGGCCGCCCAGGGCAACGTCGCCGAGGCACTCAACGTCCACGCCAGCCTGCGCGAGATCCTTCGCGACGAACTCGGAATCTCTCCCTGCGCCGCTACACAGGCCGTCTACGACCAATTGGTCCGTGCCTGACCTAATGGGGCCGAACCGTCCAATCAGCGACGGATCAACCTCAAAGCTGATGCTCCCGCCCACCGGCCGGGCCGGTGGCCATGACCGGGCAGGAGATCTTCCGGGCCGACGGCAAGCTCGCTGAGGTGCGGCACCAGGAGGACGTCCCCTGGGGATTCTCAGGCAACTCAGCCTGTCACCGCCGCCGGCCATCATGCGGTTCTCCGCCAGGCGCAGCGCGCGCCGGTACCGCAAAGAGTGCGTGGCTGCTGCCCTATGAGGCAGGCACCGGCAACGATGAGAAACCCGATGCAAGACGCCCCGGCCCATCACGCCAGGTCACGACCTGCTCGCTGGGAGCCTTGCGCCTCATTCCCGAGGCGTTCCGGCCGCCGAGCATGCGCGGTTGCCTGAACGCGGGTGTCAGCGCCGCGTGGCGCGCAGATCAGACAGTTCAGAGCGGCAGGCGGTCGTTCCGTTGACGGTGCGCCTGTGCCGCTATTGCAAGGCTGCTCGTGCTTGCTCGTGCAGGCACTCGGCTTCCAGCAAGCTGATGGCCGGGCCGGGCGCATTCAGCAGGCTCGCGCCAATAGCAGTGCGCCTGGCTACGCTGTCGCAGCGGCGATTTCGCCGAGCTTCAGGAGCGACTGGCGGATGATGCCGCGCTGGGTATCGAGACGGTGGGCTTCCTGGTCGGGGATCTCGACATGCACGGAGATCTCGGTGCCAGTGCCGGACGGGCGCAGCCGCCAGTCGAAGCTGAGGTCGGATACTAGGCAGGAGATCTTCACCGTGCCGTTCTCGCGGCTGCTGGCCAGCGCCTGCGGCATGGGGAAGTCCGGATACCCGTCCGGGAACATGGTGTAATCGCCGGCGTCGCCGCCTGTCTGCACCGTTTCGATGCCGGCCCACCACTCGGGGAAACGGGCCGGGTCGTAGAGCAGTTTCCACACCTCCTCGGGTGCCGCCTGGCTGACTGTGCTCTGGTCGAAGGTCGGCATCGGTTACACCTGGCTTTCGCTGTCAGGGCCGCCCGGGGCTGCGCCGGCTGGCGGGGCGATGGTGCCGCCGCCGGTGATCTTCGCTCCGGCCTCGTGATGGCGGAGCGCAGCCAGCTCGGCGCGGACGGCGGCCATCTCCCGCGCGGGTTCCACCAGGGAGCTGACGGGCGGCCGGCCGAGATCGATGAGCGACGCGACGTATCCGGCGCCGGCCTGCTGGCTGTCCGGCGTCCGCGCGATCCGCTGCCAGCCGGCCAGCGATTCCGACAGCCGCTGCCGGGCGAGCACGGCGTCGCCGCGGGCGGCGGCGATGAGGCCTTGCAGCCGGCTCATCTGCGCTACCAGCGTCGCCGGGAAGTCGCTGGGCGTGACCGCCTCGAACGCGACGTTGCGCAGTTCCCTCTCGGCCGCGTCGGCCTGGCCAGCCAGCATGAGGGCCTCGGCAAGCCGCAGCCGCGTGGCGGCCCGGCTGAGCGGTGCCGGTGACTCCAGCGCCCTCGCCAGCTCCGCCGCCGCGGCTGCCGGGTCCGCGCTGGCGAGGGCGAGCAGGCCGCGTTCCTGGCGGACCAGCCCGTCCAGCTCGGGCAGGCCGACCCGGTCGGTGCATCCGGCAGCCGCGTCGCACGCCTGCCGTGCCTCGGGTATCCGGCCCAGCCGGCGCAAGAGCGCTGAACGGGCCACCTGCGCGTTCACGCTGAGCCGCAGCAGGCCGTTCGGTACCACGAGAGGCAGGCAGCGATCGGCAAAATCGAGCGCACGGCCTATGTCACCCGCGCAGGCAGCCGCGCTGGCCGCGTTGCTGAGGCAGTTATAGGCCATGTCGGGGCGGCCGGCGCGGCCGGCGGCTGCGCTGGCTGCGATCAGCGGGCCGAAGCTGTCGGTGAACCGGCCTGCCCTGATCAGCGCGTGGCCGCGTGCCACCCCGATGTCGTGCACGAGCAGGTCGCCCGGACTGTGACCGCTGAGGATCCGGTCGGTTTCGGCCAGCAGCTCATCGACCGCGGCTGGGTCGCCGGCGACGGCCTCGGCCCACGCCATCCCCGCCAGCGCCTCTGCCCGCGCGAGGAGATCGGAAGCCGGATCGCGATCCAGCACGTCCAGCGCATTCTGGTAGGAACGGCGGGATTCGCGGGGATGGCAGACGCCGCCGCGCAGCCACCGGCCGCGTCGCAGCCACGCGCTGATCAGCGCTCCGGCGTCTTGTGGCGAGATCTGCTCCAGCGCCAGGCCGAAGGCGCGGTCCGAGTGCTCCTCGAGTCCGCGGAAGGCCTGCACCTCAGCGAGCTCAACGAGCAGCTCCGGGTCGTTTGGGTCAATCGCCAGGGCTTCGGTCAGGAAACCAGCAGCCTCGGCCATCGCGGCGACGCTGCGCGCGTCCTGCGCGGCCAGAACCAGATGGCTGATGGCCTGCACGTCATGGCCGGCCAGCCTGAGGTGGCGGGCGATCTCCGCGGCCCGCGGACCGCGGCGGGAACTCCTGGCGCTCAGGCCGCGCGGGTCCGGCTGCTGGCCGTGCCTGCGCAGCAGCTGGGCCAGCTCGCCGTGCAGGCGGGCCCTGATCGGGTCAGGTATGTCCCGGTAGACGGCCTCCCGGAGCAGGGCGTGCCGGAACCCCGTGCGGCCGCCGTCGACTCGCAGCAGTCCTGACCCGAGAGCCTCGGCTGCTGCGCGCGCCGGGTTCGGCAGCGGAATCGAGGCAACTTCGGAGCGGTCAAGGCTGCGTCCCGCTGCTGCCGCGAATTCGATGAACATCCTGGCCTGGCCCGAGAGCCTGCTCATGGCCAGCCTGGCGGCGCCGTTCAGTCCGGCCGACAGGCTGGCGCCGTCTCGGGCGGCGGCGCGCGCTGTCTCGACGGCAAGCAGCGGGCTGCCCGCCGCCAGCCGGACGATCTGCTCGACAGTGCTGCCGGGCAGCTCGGCCGTTCCCCTGACGAGGGCGCGGACGTCGCGGTCCGGTAGCGGCCGGACCTCGATCTCGGCGGTCAGCGCGCCGCGCGACCGCAGCGCGCCGAGCACGGCGTCGAAGTCCGGCCGCGCGGGCAGGTGGCGCCTGGTCAGGACGATGAGCACGGGCATACGGCTGAGCCGCCGTCCGACGTAGGCGGCGAGCTCAAGACTGGCGGAGTCGGCAAGGTGCAGATCCTCCAGAGCCAGCAGGACCAGTGACCGGCGCGACGCCCAGGCCAGGAACTGCACGACGGCCTCGCACAGCTGGACCCGCTCGAGCTGGGGATCAGCGCCGACGCGCCGGGCCCCGGATTCCCCGGCCGGCGGGGCCAGCGCCGGCACGATACCGGCCAGTTCCGCGGGCCATTTCCGGTCCCGGGGCGGGGGACCGGTCAGGGACACCAAGTCACTGAGAGCATCGGTCCAGATTGAGAAAGGCGCCATCTGGCCCGGGCCGGCCGTCGTGATACCGGTGACGCCGACCGCGTCCGGGCTGGCCCGGCGCGCGGCAGCCTGCAACTCCTCGACGAGCCGGGTCTTGCCGACGCCGCCGTCGCCCTCGAGCAAAACGGTCCCGCCGGAGCCAGCGCGCGCTGCCTGCCAGGCTCTGGCCAGCACGGCGAAGTCCTGTTCCCGGCCCACCAGGCCAGCGGCCGGCGCGACGGCGTGCCCGGCCGCGGCCTGGCCAGCGTGGCCCGCCAGGCCCTCCCGGCCGGCCTGGCCGGGCCGGGCTGCCTCCTGGCGCAGCTGGCTGACCAGGGCCGCCGTGTGCGCCGACACGGGGATCCCGAGCTCGCAGTCCAGCCGCTGCTGCAGCCGAGCGAATGCCTCGAGCGCGGCTGGCGCGTCTCCGGCCTGAATGCAGGCGCCGATCAGGGCGGCGGCAGCAGGCTCGTCCAGCGGGCACCGGGCCGTCCTGCGCCGTTCCCACGCCATGGCGCTGGGCCAGTCGCCTGCGGAGGCGGCCCGGCCGGCTAGCTGCGCGAGCACGGCGGCAATGTCGCGGTCAAGCTCCTGCCGCGCCTCGACGACCCAGTCGTCGTCGAGGTCCATCAGCAGGTCGCCGCGGCAAAGCTCGAGCGCCGACTCAGGCTGGCCCTGCGAGACGAGCCGCCGGAACTCCCGCAGATCCACCGACAATCCCTCGCCCGCCAGGGCGACGGTGCCGCGTTCAGCGGCCAGGTAACTGCCGAAACCAGATCCCAGCGCCGAGCGAAGGGACCAGATGGCACTGCGCAGACTGGCTCGCGCGCTGGCCTCAAGCACGTCTGGCCAGAACAGCCCGGCAAGCCGGGAGCGGTGATGGCGGCCGGAATTGACCGCAAGCCAGCCCAGAAGCGCCCGGGCCCGTCTGCTGGGCGGCAGCTCCGCTTTCGTCCCGGCCAGCTGCACCTCCAGCTCGCCTATCACGCGGATCTCAAGCATGACTGCCCTCAGTCTAGGTTCCGGCGCCCCGGATGCGGCTGATCCCCGGCCGCCATCTGCGCTGCTACCTGGGCTTTGACGGTCCGTTGACGGTCATCGGGAACCGTCGCTGCCAGGAGTTCACAGCACAGCCGATCAGGAGGCACCCAGATGAGCGTCAGCCAGATGACCCAGACCAGCCAGGCCTTCGACGCCGAGGCGTTTCGCCGCGGGATCGAGGAGCGGGATGCCGTGACGCTGCTCGGCCAGTACGCCGAGGACGCCGAGCTGCACGTCGTGGACCAAAACGATCAGCCCAGCCACCCGAAGATCATCCGGGGCCGGGCGGCCATCGGCGAGTACCTCGCCGACGTCTGCGGCCGCGACATGACGCACAAGATCGAGCGGCTGGTGGTCGGCGAGAACGCCGCCGCGTTCGTGCAGGCCTGCCAGTACCCGAGCGGAGCGCAGGTACTGTGCACGGCCGTGCTCGACCTCAGCGACGGCATGATCACCCGGCAGGCCGGCGTCCAGGCCTGGGACGAGTAACTGATCCGCGGCACTCGCTCACCACCAATCGGACATCAGGAAGTAAGGAGAAGGATCATGGCAGCCGCAGAGCACAAGGACTTCGCGAAAGCGGACGAGGTCCGCCCATTCCCCCACGGCCAGCTGGAACTGCTGCACATCGCCGGCAGCGATATCGGACGGCTGGTCCTCCAGCCTGGCTGGCGCTGGTCCGAGCACGTCAAGCCGCTGGCAGGCACCGAGCTGTGCGAGGCACCGCACTTCCAGTACCACGTCGCTGGCACCCTGCGGATCCAGATGGCCGACGGCAGCCAGTTCGATGCCGTCCCCGGCCAGGTCACCGCGCTGCCCTCCGGCCATGACGCCTGGGTCGTCGGCGACGAGCCGGCCGTGATCGTGGACTGGTGGGGCGCCAGCAACTACGCCAAGAGCTGAGAGCGGTCCACTCGGAGAACATGCACACCGGGTGTCGCCAGTGCGCGGTGTGCATGTCCTTCACATGCCCGCTTCTACCGCAGGATCGCCAGCTGCCCTGCGGGTTTCTAGTTCAGCTCGCGTTCGTGCCCGATGGCACTCGGGCATCCATCACGTCAGCCCGGATTGTCCTCTTGCGAACTCGGCCAGCTGATATCGCAGCGGCGCGATTCAGCCCGCATCCAGGTGTGATCACTGAGAGTCACTAGCGCAGGCGAGATTCGCCCGGCTGGCCGTGGACCGGGTCGTGGACCGTGCGCGGCGCAGACTGGGTGCATTCTGTGCTTTCAGGGCGTACAGCTGTGGTTTCTGTGCAGGCAGTGTGTTCGGAGCGGCGGGTCGTGCCTGTGGTAAGGAGAAGGTCTACGGTTCGATTCCGAAAGGGGGGCTCCAAGGCACACCCGAAGCCGATCAGATCCGCGCCCGTCTTGCCACCGACCGCAGCGAGGTCATCCAAGCAGTGAGCCTCTCAGCCGACCCGAGCCCGCGTCGGACGCGGCTGGTCATCCGTGGGAATCCG
>JBKQMG010000231.1:0-2534 GCA_052146815.1 Streptosporangiaceae bacterium
CGGATTCCCACGGATGACCAGCCGCGTCCGACGCGGGCTCGGGTCGGCTGAGAGGCTCACTGCTTGGATGACCTCGCTGCGGTCGGTGGCAAGACGGGCGCGGATCTGATCGGCTTCGGGTGTGCCTAGGTCGTCGTAAAGGGCGAGGGCCTTGTGCCAGTGATCGAGCGCCCGGGCAGGGTCACTGGCAGCGTGATGACTGCGGGCCAGGCCGGCATGGGTACGATCGGCGGCAGTCGGCCGCGGACCGGGCAGGGGTCCAGGCTGGGCGTAGATGTGCTGGGCGTGCACGGCAGTGGTGCGGGCACCGGCGATCTCCCATGTTGTCAGGTCCGCGGGGCAGGGGTGAGAACGGTCGCGATGCCCAGGGTCGACTGGGCTGGGAGCAGGCCGGATTCGAACGCGGCGCCCAGCAGGGGCCCGGTCAGCTCGGCGAGCCGCTCCGCGCGGCGGAGCCCAGCGCCCGCCAGGGGGCGTCGGCCAGCCGGTCGGTGCGCCATTCGATCTCATCCCGGCCGTCCCGGCCACGCTCCGTAGCCTTGCCTGCGGCATCGACCCACCCGCGCGCGGCCAGCCGGTCCCGGGCCGCCAACCATTCCCGGGCGCTCCAGCCGCGGCTGGCGAATGTTTCCCCGGGCGCGGCGCCGATGGCGGCGAACGACACCAGCGCCTCGCACGGGTCCAGCCCGGCTACCAGCAGCGCGGCGATGTGCCCGTCCCCGCGGTGCTCGCGCAGCACGTTGGTGGCATGCCAGAGCACCAGATGCGGCTCGCCGGGCCACGGCAGGTCCGCGTTGGCGGCCGCCAGCGTGCGCCCGGCGGTGCCGGCCGCCAGGCGCGGTTAACGTTCACCTGTCAAACCTCCTCGCGCCAAGGGGACTACCGCCGGATCGTCGTAAAGCCCTCGACATGCGTCTCGGGCCGCTCGACCCGCCACCATCCCGTCGGCCCAGCTTGACGGTGAGGCAGTTCGCCGAACGAAGGCGCACCCAGGCTTACCGGCGCTTTCGCCGACGCGACCGCGGGCCCCTGCCCCGATCAGGTGCCGTGCAAGCACTGTGCTCGTCGCGGGATAGCGTGAATTGCGTGAGCCAATAGAGCCAGCGGCCGGGAGCTATCCGACCCGGAACACACAGCGAGCACCTGATCATCGGCGGATCAGCTTGGTGCGGAGCCAGGTGTCCCTCCCTGTTAGTGACCGGGCACGGCTAGCTCGCGGCCCCGGTAGAACGTTTCCCGCTCGCCGAGGATGTAAGCCGCCATCGCCTCACGCCGCCGCGCCTCCGCGCCCGGGGGCCCGCCACGCTTCGCACGACTCTTTGGACACCCAGAACGAGACCCCGACGATTTCCCGCTCGTCTGCAGACCAGTACGCGTAAGCGCGCAGCATGCCCTCCGGATGCGTGCCTGGGCGCCAGGCCCGCTCGAAATCAGCCAACGTGCCGGGCTTGATATGGCGTGTCGTCATCCAGACGAAGTGTTCTTCCATCGTGCTCTCCGGGGACTCGTGCGGCCGCCGCCACCCGCAGCAACCGTTCCAACAATTATTTCTCGTGCAGCCAAGACTGCGGCGACTGACAGACCCCGGGCTGGGACAGAACATGTGACCCCCGTCGCACCTGAAACCGCGGGCAACGATCATGAAGGCGCGCTTGCCGCGGCCGAGGCGGGCGACTCGTGACAGTGCGGGAGCGCCCTCTGCCCACTGCATCTGCCAAGCTCATCAAGGCTGGCCTGGCTATCAGCTTCGGTGACAGGCCAGGCGGGCACAGCCGGCACGTCAGCCGCCCTCGCGGGCTGGGCGATCGGGGCGGTCAGCTCGAGCTGGACGCCATCAGGATCCTCGAACGAGAGCATGACGGCAGGCTGGTGATCTCACCGTGCCGCACCCCTTGCTCATCGAACAGCAGAACCGCTTGCTCGAGGTCATCGTGGCTGGCGACGCCGAAACCGAGGTGGTCAAGACCAGCGCCTTGCGTGGCGCTGCTCCAGGGCGTGTCCTTGAGGGGGGCAGGGGGAGTGAATCGTCAGTTGAGCAGCACATCCAGGATCTTGGGCATCATCACAGCCGCCGTTCTCGCTGGTGGGCTGGCTGCGTGCGGTACGCCCGGCACGAGCGCCCGCCCGGTCGCGGCGGGCCCGGCCAGCGCGGCTGCTGTCCCGGTGCGGGTGCAGCCAGACGCGGTCGGCTGGTCCGGGATGGTTCAGCGCCCCGACTTCATCTACGTGGGCATGGGCGGAGCGCCGATTGTCCGGCAGCTGGCCTGGCGGAGCTGGGGCGGCCCCCGGGCATGGGCGGCAGGCAAGCTCGACATCTACTGGCCGCAGCCAGGTCCGATCTCCGGCTGGCACCCGACCACGTACACGGTCACGGTGCGCCTGCAGGACATCCTGACGCACAACGGCAAGCCGTCGTACCGGCAGATGGCGGACTTCTACGTCAACCGCCGGGGTGCCGCAAAGGTGCTGTACTTCACGTTCTACATGCTGCCGGGCGGATCAGTCCCAGGGTGGAACCCCAGCCAGGCCGTGAA
>JBKQMG010000232.1:0-34922 GCA_052146815.1 Streptosporangiaceae bacterium
CGGGAATAGGGTTTCACGGTTTCCTCGGCATTGCCGTCCCAGTGCACGACGTAGTTCATGGCGGCTCCCCGGCGACGTCGCGCAGGCCGGCCGGGATCTCCCAGAGCAGCCGACCCACCGGATGACGGTACTGCCTGATCAGAAGCACCTGGTTGGCGTCATCGAGGGCGAGCACGGCGACTGCGCCTGGGTGGATAACCACCTCTCGTTCGGCCAGCTCATTGTCGGGCATGCGGACCTTGTCGGTCCGTACGGCGACCAGCCGGCCGCGGAGCAGCTCGGCCGAGGAGACGACGGGCCAGTTCGCAACCTCGTCCGTAATGTTCATGCGCTGGCCACAGCGCGGGCGGCGGCCGCCGCGTTGGCCGCCTTCGAGCGCGCCAGAGCGGCCGCGATCAGGCCGCTGAACAGCGGGTGCGGCCGGGTCGGCCGCGACAGGAACTCCGGGTGCGCCTGCGTGCCCACGAAGAACGGGTGGCCGCTCAGCTCAGCGAACTCCACGAGGTGCCGATCTGGCGAGAGCCCGGAGAAGACCAGGCCCGCCTGCTCGAGCACCGCCCGGTACGCGTTGTTGACCTCGTACCTGTGCCGGTGCCGCTCCTCCACCATGGTGCTGCCGTACATGTCCTCGACGCGGGTCCCCGGCTGCAGTGCGGCCGGGTACAAGCCCAGGCGCATGGTGCCGCCCATGTCCCGCTCCCCCGCGACGACATCCTCCTGGTCGGCCATGGTGGCGATGACGGGGTAGGCGGCATCGGGGTCGAATTCGGCGCTGTTGGCGCCTTCCAGCCCGGCCAGGTCACGGCCGACCTCGATGGCCATGCACTGCAGGCCCAGGCACAGGCCGAGGAGCGGGATCCCGTGCGTGCGGGCATGCCGGACGGCGCCGATCTTGCCCTCGATGCCGCGCACGCCGAAGCCGCCGGGCACCAGCACGCCGTCCACGCCGTCTAGCTGGCGGGCCGCCCCCTCGGGCGTCTGGCAGTCGTCACTGGTCACCCAGCGGATATTGACCCTGGCGTCGTTGCCGAACCCGCCGGCCCGCAGGGCCTCAGCGGGCGAGAGGTAGGCATCGGGCAGGTCGACGTACTTGCCGACGAGCGCGATCGTGATGCTCCGGGCGGGCCGGTGCACCCGGCGCAGCAGGTCGTCCCAGTCACTCCAGTCCACGTCGCGGAACGAGAGCGCCAGCCTGCGCACCACGTATGCGTCGAGCCCTTCGGCGTGCAGCACCTTGGGGATGTCGTAGATGGAGGGCGCATCGGGCGCCGACACCACCGCTTCCTCGTCCACGTCGCACATCAGGCTGATCTTGCGCTTGAGCCCGCCGCTGATCGGCCGATCCGACCGGCAGACAATCGCGTCGGGCTGGATGCCGATGCTGCGCAGGGCCACGACCGAGTGCTGGGTGGGCTTGGTCTTGAGCTCCCCGGACGGGCCGATATAAGGCAGCAGGGACACGTGCAGGAAGAAGCAGCGGTCGCGGCCGATCTCGTGCCGGATCTGGCGGATCGCCTCGAGGAAGGGCTGCGACTCGATGTCGCCGACGGTGCCGCCGACCTCGGTGATGACGACGTCGACGTCGGGACCGCTCATCGCGAGGATCCGCGCCTTGATCTCGTTGGTGATGTGCGGGATGACCTGCACGGTGTCACCCAGGTAGTCGCCGCGCCGCTCCTTGGCGATCACGCTGGAGTAGATCTGGCCGGTGGTGACGTTGGCTGAGCCGGACAGCCTGGTATCGAGGAATCGCTCGTAGTGACCGACGTCCAGGTCGGTCTCGGTCCCGTCATCGGTCACGAAGACCTCGCCATGCTGGAACGGGTTCATGGTGCCGGGGTCAACGTTCAGATAAGGGTCGAGCTTCTGCATATTGACCCGCAGCCCGCGAAGCTTCAGCAGGCGGCCGAGGCTGGAAGCGGTCAGTCCCTTGCCGAGACTGGACGCTACGCCTCCGGTGACGAAGAGGTGCCGAGTAGAAACTGGCCGTGTGACATGCGGTGGCATCGCCAAAGTGAGGCTCCCGTGGTAGTGCCAGCGGCCATACCCGCCGGTCCACGGGGTATCAGAATATCAGGACCACCGGCCGGGACGTGCACCGACACCGCCTGCGCGGCCGCGGACCGCGGCCACTCGGGGCGAAATGCCGGAGTTAGCCGATTTTCTCGCCAGAACTTAAGCCAGTCCCGCCGACCCGCACTCGCTCTCGCCCGGACTGGTCCCCGGCCGTGCCGCCGTGCTCGCTCGCCTCCCCGAACCGGGCCAGGGCCACTGCACAGACGACGGCGAGGACGAATCCGGCGATGGCGACGCCAGCGAGGCCGCGCCGGGTCTGATCCCCCAGCAGCAGGACACCGACTAGCGCCGGCGGCGCGGTTTCCGTGAGGACCACGGCCGCGGTCGCGACCGTCACGCTGCCGCCGTCGAGCGCGGCGGCGTAGAGCAGGAAGGACACGATGCCCGCGGCCGCGAGGGTGTACGCCGCCGGGTCGCGGACGAGCTGGGCCGGGGAGAAACCGGGCAGGATCCGGGCCGAGACGGCGAGCACGGCGTAACCGAGCCCCGCCACGGCGCCCAGCACCGGGGTACGGGCCGGGTTCGGCAGCCGGGCCGCGGCGATGCCGGCGAGCGCGACGGCCGCGACGGCGACGATGAGGGCAAGCTGGAAAGCGCCGCCGACCCGCGCCGCGCCCTCCGCCCCGGCCGACAACCCCAGCAGGCCCACGCCGATGACGACGCCGGCGATGGCCAGCCACTCGCGCCAGGTCAGCGCCACGTGCATCAGCCAGGCGGCGAACAGCGCCGTGACGGCCAGGTTCGCGGCGATGATCGCCTGCACGGCGAACAGCGGCAGCCGGGCCAGGGCCACCAGTTGCGCCAGGAAGCCGATGAGGTCGATGAAAATGCTGGCCACGAAGCGCCACTGGCTGAACATCCGGACGACCAGGCCGGGGTCTACGCCGCCACCACCGCTGTCGCCGGATTGCTGGGACCGGTGGCTTGCCGACCGGACCGCCATAGCCTGCATCACGGCGGCTATGCCGTAACAGAACGCCGACACGAGGGCGGCGACGAGGCTCGCCAGCATACGTTGGACCTTACGCTGCCGGGCAGCATGGTGATTGTCCGACACCTGGCCGCGGCGGGTGCGGGCGGCCGGGCCCCGAGCGGGCTCAGCCGGCGGCTGCCAGCAGCGCGAATACCGCGGACCTGGCGTGCACGGGATCAGTGAAATGCACCGAGGATATTCCCAGCCCGGCCGCCGCCTCGATGTTGTCCGTCCGGTCGTCGATGAAGATCACCTCTTCGGCGCTGGCCCCGAGCCGGGCGAGCGCGAGCGCGTAGCAGCGCGGTTCCGGCTTGGCGGCGGCCAGGAAGCAGCTGAACAGCAGGTGCTTGAAACGGCTGGCCAGCGGAAGTGCGGTGACCGCGGCGGCGATCTCGGCCGGGGCGTTGGAGAGCAGCGCGAGCGGGTGCCCCGCGGCAGCGAGTTCCTCGATCAGGGCGACCGTTCCGTCGGCCAGCCTCAGCCAGCACGCGTTGTCGAGCCGGACCAGCTCGGCGATGACGTCGTCGCAGTAATCCTGGCCGAGCGCCGTCCCGATCTGGCGCCAGTAGCCGGGAGCATCAAGCTCTGCCAGGTCGTAGGCGCGCCGCCAGCGCCAGTAATGCTCCAGTAGCGCCGGGACCTGCGTTCCCGCGGCCGCGGCGAGTGCGGCCAGGTCCGCCTCCGACGGCGGCTGGGAGATTACCCTCCCGTAGTCGAACAGCACCCAGGTCATCCCGGTCCTCTCTGGCCGCCCGGGCACGGGCGGCTAGTGGGATGCTACCGGGATCCGACCTCCGCTGGCCGCGGTGAGCACCGTCCAGAAGCCGGGGCACCGGGCGACCGAGCGCATCGGGTGCAGGCCTGACACAGCCTGGCAGCCGGTGGCCTGGATGGTCACCAGGGGCAGCCGCCGGCCGAAGGCAGTGAAGCTCAGCGTGAGATGGCCGAAGAGCAGGGCCGGGCAGTTGACCACGCCCTTCGGCATGGCCGGCAGCGCGCACAGCGCAATGGCCACTGACCGCGCGCGGCCGCCGGTCACGATGATCACCTGGACCGGCGGCAGGCTCTTCTGCGGCTGGATCTGCCGCAGCACCGAGGCACGGGCAATCACCAGCCGCTGGACCGCATGAGGGTCCGCGCAGAGGATCTCGCGGGCGGGCAGCCGCCGCGCCGCCGCGGCTGACAGATGCACGGGCCCGGTGCCCGGCGCATGCGCGGCGGGTGACGGGTGCCCGGCCGCCACGGGCGCGCTTACGCTCCCGCAGGCGGCGATGCAGGTCAGGGCAGCAACCAGGGCCGCGAAAATTGTCCCGAGGTCGCGCAGTGTGCCCAGCGAGCCGGTTCTGGCCATCGGTGTCCGCCTTCCCGGCCGGACCTCGTCATCCCCGGGGACTGCGGTGACTCCCGGCCGCATGAACCTTGGACGGCGCGCGCCCGCTTCTGGTTCCGTGCTGGCCGGACGACGGCCTGGCTGGAGGGACCGGGCTAGACGCCGGCGGCCTGCATGCCGCGCAGTTCCTTCTTGAGCTCCCTGATCTCGTCGCGGAACCGGGCGGCGACCTCGAATTGCAGCTCGGCGGCGGCCGTATGCATCTGGTCGGTGAGCTCGGTGATCAGCGCCATTAGGTCCTCGCGCGGCGGCAGGCCGCCGGCGCCGGGCTCGAGCGGGTGGCCGCCTGCGCCCGCCGCCGCGGCCCTGGCCCGTGACGACAGCCCCGGTACCGGCGCCTTGCCGCGGCTCTGCTGGCGCCCGGCCCCGCCGAGCAGCTTCTCGGTGTCGGCGTCTTCGCGGGCCAGCTGATCGAGGATGTCGGCGATCCGCTTGCGCAGCGGCTGCGGGTCGAGGCCGCGCTCGGTGTTGTAGGCGACCTGCCTGTCGCGGCGCCGGCTCGTCTCGTCGATGGCGCGCTGCATCGACGGCGTCACCTTGTCGGCGTACATGTGCACCTGGCCGGATACGTTCCGCGCCGCGCGGCCGATCGTCTGGATCAGCGACGTCCCCGAGCGCAGGAAGCCCTCCTTGTCCGCGTCCAGGATCGCGACGAGCGACACCTCGGGCAGGTCCAGTCCCTCGCGGAGCAGGTTGATCCCGACCAGCACGTCGTACTCGCCCATGCGCAGCTCTCTGAGCAGCTCGATCCGGCGCAGGGTGTCGACCTCGCTGTGCAGGTACCGGGCCCTGATGCCCAGCTCCAGCAGGTAGTCGGTGAGGTCCTCGGCCATCTTCTTGGTCAGTGTCGTGACCAGGACCCGCTCATCACGGTCGGCCCGCTCCCTGATCTGATGCACCAGGTCGTCGATCTGGCCCTTGGTCGGCTTCACGATGACCTCAGGATCGATCAGGCCGGTCGGCCGGATCACCTGCTCGACGACGTCACCGCCGACCCGCTGCAGCTCATAGGGCCCGGGCGTCGCGGAAAGGTACAAGGACTGGCCGATCCGGTCGCCGAACTCCTCCCAGGTCAGCGGCCGGTTGTCGATCGCGCTGGGCAGCCGGAAACCGTGCTCGACCAGCACTCGCTTGCGCGACACGTCACCCTCGTACATGGCGCCGATCTGCGGCACGGTGTTGTGTGACTCGTCGACGACCAGCAGGAAGTCCTCGGGGAAATAGTCCAGGAGCGTGTTCGGCGGGCTGCCTGGCTCACGGCCGTCGATGTGCCGCGAGTAGTTCTCGATCCCCGAGCAGCTGCCGACCTGGCGCAGCATCTCGATGTCGTAGGTGGTGCGCATCCGCAGCCGCTGGGCTTCCAGCAGCTTGCCGGTCCGCTCCAGCTCCGCGAGCCGCTCGGCCAGCTCGGCCTCGATGCCGGCGATCGCGCGCTCCATCCGCTCCGGGCCCGCGACATAGTGCGTAGCCGGGAAGATGTAGAGCTCGTCGTCCTCGCTGATCACCTCGCCGGTCAGCGGGTGCAGGGTCATCAGCCGCTCGATCTCGTCACCGAACATCTCGATCCGGACCGCGAGCTCCTCGTAGACGGGGATGACCTCGATGGTGTCGCCCCGGACCCGGAAGGTGCCCCGGGTGAAGGACAGGTCATTGCGGGTGTACTGCATGCCGACCAGCTTGCGCAGCAGCGTGTCCCGGTCGATCTTCCCGCCGACCTTCAGCTTGACCATCCGGTCGACGTACTCCTGCGGGGTGCCCAGGCCGTAAATGCAGGACACCGACGCCACCACGATGGTGTCCCGGCGGGTGAGCAGCGAGTTCGTCGCCGAGTGCCGCAGCCGGTCCACCTCGTCGTTGATCGAGGAGTCCTTCTCGATGAACGTGTCAGTCTGCGGGACGTACGCCTCGGGCTGATAGTAGTCGTAATAGGAGACGAAGTACTCCACCGCATTGCGCGGGAGCATCTCCCGCAGCTCGTTGGCGAACTGCGCGGCCAGGGTCTTGTTCGGCAGCATGACCAGGGTCGGCCGCTGCAGCCGCTCGGCCAGCCACGCCACGGTGGCGGTCTTGCCGGTACCAGTCGCGCCCAGCAGCACGGTGTCCCGGTCGCCGGACTTGATCCGCCTTTCCATCTCCGCGATGGCAGCCGGCTGGTCCCCCGCGGGCACCATGTCGGTGACCACCTCGAATGGCGCCAGCCGGCGTTGCAGGTCGCTTACGGGGCGCATGACCCCTCCTTCGCGCCCGCCGGCTTCCGGGCAGGCTGATACTCGCTCACTGTCTCACTGTAGGTCGGCGATCTGACACTGCGCGCCGCTGCGACGGCCGACGGCGACTACAACGCGTGCGGCCATGGGACATTCCGCCGTGCTGACGGCCCCGCCGCAGGCAGGCGGCCGCCTGCCTGCGGCAGGGAGGGCCGCTGCCGGGCGGGCCAAGGGCCAGTCAGGACGCGGCCGCCTGCGCGCGCCTGCGCAGCTGCGCCCACAGCTCGCCGACCTGGCGGTCAAGCTCGGCCAGCGAGCCGGAATTGTCGATCACGATGTCGGCGATGGCAAGCCGCTCGTCCCGGCTGGCCTGGGCGGCAATTCGCGCCCTGGCCTGCTCGCGGGTCAGGCCACGGTGGCGGACCAGGCGGTCCAGCTGAATTCTCGGCGGCACGTCGACGACGACGACCAGATCGTAGGAGCCCGCCAGGTTGTTCTCCGCGATCAGCGGCACGTCATGCACGACGATCGCGCCATCGCCCGCGGCGTCTTCCCGCTCGCGCATCCGGGCCGCGATCGGCGGGTGGATGATCGCATTCAGCCGGGCGCGCTTGTCGGGGTCGGCGAAGACGATCTCGCCGAGCCCGGCGCGGTCCAGGCTGCCGTCCGACAGCAGCACGGCTGACCCGAAGGCGCCCGCGATCTGCGCCAGGCCAGAAGTGCCGGGGGCGACCGCTTCCCTGGCGATGGCGTCAGCGTCGATGACGACGGCCCCCTGGGCGGAAAGCCGCTCGGACACCTCGCTCTTCCCGGCGCCGATGCCGCCGGTCAGCCCGACTTTGAGCACGTCAGCCCGCCCAGACCGGGCCGGCCGGGCCGGGCCGGTCCAGGGGAAAGTGATCGTGGCGAGCCCGCCGCGCTGGGCACGGCAAGCTCGCCACGATCATCAAACGGCGAGACCTGGCGGTCAGTTCTGTCCGCCCGAGAGCTTCTCGCGCAGGGCGGCCAGCGCCTCGTCCGAGGCCAGCGTGCCAGTAGCCACCGGCTCCGGCTGACGGCTGACGGCGGTGCCGGTGTCGGTGTCGGTGTCGGTGTCGGTGTCGGTGTCGCCTTCGTCCGCCGCGGTGGCCTTGTTGCGCGCCTCGGTCACCTGTGCGCGGTGTGCCTCGTAGCGGGAGCGGGCCTCGGCGTACTGCCGCTCCCACTCCTCGCGCTGGGTGTCGTAGCCCTCGAGCCACTCGCTCGACTCGGGGTCGAAGCCCTCGGGGTAGATGTAGTTGCCCTGCTCGTCGTAGGTCGCCGGCATGCCGTACAGCGTCGGGTCGAAGTCGTCGCCCGTGGCGTCGGCCAGCGCGCCCTCGTTGGCCTGCTTCAGCGACAGGCTGATCCGGCGGCGGTCCAGGTCGATGTCGATGATCTTCACGAAGATCTCGTCGCCGACCTGCACGACCTGCTCGGGAATCTCGACGTGCCGGTCCGCCAGCTCGGAGATGTGCACCAGGCCCTCGATGCCCTCCTCCACCCGGACGAACGCGCCGAACGGCACCAGCTTGGTGACCCGGCCGGGCACGACCTGGCCGATCTGGTGCATCCGCGCGAACTGCTGCCACGGGTCTTCCTGCGTCGACTTCAGCGACAGCGACACGCGCTCGCGGTCCATGTCGACGTCCAGGACCTCGACCGTGACCTCCTGGCCGACCTCGACCACCTCGCCGGGGTGGTCGATGTGCTTCCAGGACAGCTCGGACACGTGCACCAGGCCGTCCACGCCGCCCAGGTCGACGAACGCGCCGAAGTTGACGATCGACGACACGACGCCCTTGCGGATCTGGCCCTTCTGCAGCGTGTTGAGGAAGTTCTGCCGGACCTCGGACTGGGTCTGCTCCAGCCACGCGCGGCGTGACAGCACCACGTTGTTGCGGTTCTTGTCCAGCTCGATGATCTTGGCTTCGATTTCCTTGCCGACGTACGGCTGCAGATCCCGGACCCGGCGCATCTCCACCAGCGAGGCCGGCAGGAAGCCGCGCAGCCCGATGTCCAGGATCAGGCCGCCCTTGACGACCTCGATGACAGTGCCGGTGACGACGCCGTCCTCTTCCTTGATCTTCTCGATCGTGCCCCAGGCGCGCTCGTACTGAGCGCGCTTCTTGGACAGGATCAGCCGGCCCTCCTTGTCCTCCTTCTGCAGGACTAGGGCCTCGATGTGCTCGCCGCTCTTCACGACATCATGCGGGTCGACGTCGTGCTTGATCGACAGCTCGCGGGACGGGATTACGCCTTCGGTCTTGTAGCCGATGTCGAGCAGGACCTCGTCCCTGTCGACTTTGACAACGGTTCCTTCGACGATGTCGCCGTCGTTGAAATACTTGATGGTCTCGTCGATCGCGGCGAGGAAGGCCTCCTCGGAACCGATGTCGTTGATCGCTACTTTGGGGGTCGAGGTGGCCTCGGTGCTGCTCGTCATGTGTAGGTGGGCTCCGGGTACGGACAGGGATGTGCGGACGTGCGCTATGCACGGGCGAATTCGCCATGGACGGCCAGGAGTGAACTGGACTTGCCTGGCCAGTGTGACCGGCCGCGGCCTGCCGTAAGACGGCCCGCGGGCTGCCCGACCATGGCGGACTGCGAAAACAAACACAGCGCAGCGATCAGAATATGAGAGCCTGGCCTGCCGGTCAATCCGCATCCGGCTTCCGGGTCCGCAAAAAGGCCCGCCGTGCGCCTGAATACGGCCCCGACAGCCGGTATCAGTGCGCGGCATCCGCCCAGCTGCGACCGATGCCCATGGACACCTCGAGCGGGATACTGAGCCCGAACGCGCTGCCCATCTGCTCGCGGACCAGCTCGCGCAGGTCTTCCAGCTCGCCGGAGGCCACCTCGAACAGCAGCTCGTCATGAACCTGGAGCAGCATCTGCGAGCGCAGTCCGAGCGCCGCGATCTCGCGGTGCACGGCGAGCATCGCCACCTTGATGATGTCGGCCGCCGAGCCCTGGATCGGCGCGTTCAGCGCCATCCGCTCGGCCATCTCGCGGCGCTGGCGGTTGTCGGAAGTAAGGTCAGGCAGATACCGGCGCCGGCCCATGATCGTCTGGGTGTAGCCGTCCATACGGGCCTGGCCGACCACATCGTGCAGGTAGTCCCGGACCCCGCCGAACTGCTGGAAGTACTCGTCCATGAAGGCCCGGGCCTCATCGGGCGTCACGTGCAGCTGCTGGGAGAGCCCGTAGACCGACAGACCGTAGGCCAGGCCGTAATTCATGGCCTTGATCTTGCTGCGCAGGTCGCCGGTCACCTCCTCGGGCGCCATGCCGAACACGCTGGAGGCGGTCGCCGCGTGGAAGTCATACCCGGAGCCGAACGCGGCCGCCAGCGCGTCGTCACCGGAAAGGTGCGCCATGATGCGCAGCTCGATCTGGCTGTAGTCGGCGGTCAGCAGGCACTCGTATCCGGCGCCGACGACGAAGCCCTGCCGGATGCGGCGGCCTTCCTCGGTCCTGATCGGAATGTTCTGCAGGTTCGGGTCCGTCGAGGACAGCCGCCCGGTCGCGGCGATCATCTGGTTGTAGGTGGTGTGAATCCGGCCGTCCTGGCCGGCCATCGGGATCAGCGAATCCACGATGCTCTTCAGCTTGGCCACGTCGCGGTAGCGCAGCAGGTGCTCGAGGACCGGGTGCCCGGTCTGCGCGAGCAGGCTCGTCAGCGCCTCGGAGTCAGTGGTGTAGCCGGTCTTGATCCGCTTGGTCTTCGGCAGGCCGAGCTCGGTGAACAGCACTTCCTGGAGCTGCTTGGGCGAGCCGAGGTTGAACTCGTGCCCGGTGGCCGCGAACGCGCCCTGCTCGGCGGCCTTGACCTCGCCGCCGAGACTGGCCGACATCCCGATGAAATGATCGACGTCGGCCGCGATGCCGGCCCGCTCCATTTCGGCGAGCACGCCGACCAGAGGCAGCTCCACGTTGGCCAGCAGCCCGGTGGCACCGCGCTTGGCCAGGTCAGCGTCCAGTGCGTCAGCCAGCTGGGCTGTGGCGAGCGCACGCTGGCCGAGGACCACTGCGGCCTCGTCCTCGTCGTCGTCCGGCAGGTCGAGCGCCAGCTGCCCCGCGGCTGCGCCGCCACTTCGGCGAAGCTCGCGGCCCAGGTAGCGCAGCGAGAGATCAGCGAGGTCAAACGAGCGCTGGCCGGGCAGCGACAGGTAGGCCGCCAGCGCGGTGTCGCTGGTCAGGCCGCGCAGATCGAAGCCGCGCGCCGCCAGGGCGTGCATCGGGCCCTTGGCGTCGTGCACTGCCTTGGCCACGGCCGCGTCGGCCAGCCACGCGCCCAGGGCCTGGTCGTCGTGCTCGGTCAGCGCCGTCGGGTCAACGAATGCGACAGCCCCGTCCGGGAGAGCCAGCGCCAGCCCGTCCAGCACGCCGGTCCCGCGGCCCCAGCTGCCGCTCACGGCCAGCCCTGACCGGCCCGGACCGGAATGCTCGGACAGCCAGGCCGAGACGTCGCCGGGAGCCAGCCTGGTCGCGTCGACGTCGAAGCCCTCGTGCGGGGACTGCGGCGCGTCGGGCGCGGTGGCAGGCCCGCTGATCCCGTTCGGGAAAGTGGTGTAGAGGCGATCGCGCAGCACCCGGAACTGCAGCGTGTCGAAGAGCTGGTGGATCTGCTCCCGCTCCCAGGGCACCGGGCGCAGCTCCAGCGGTCCGGTGTCCAGCGGGACGTCCCTGGCCAGCTCGGTCAGCTGACGGTTGCGGAGCACGTCGGCGAGGTGCTCGCGCAGGCTGTCCCCCGTCTTGCCCCTGACTTCCTCCACCCGGTCGACCAGCTGCGCCAGCGAGCCGAATTCCGACACCCACCGGGATGCGGTCTTCTCGCCGACGCCGGGGATGCTGGGCAGGTTGTCGCTCGGGTCACCGCGCAGCGCCGCGAAGTCCGGGTACTGAGCCGGCGTGAGGCCGTACTTCTCGGCGACCGCCTCGGGCGTGAAGCGAGTCATGTCGCTGATGCCGCGACGCGTCATCAGGACGGTGACGTTGTCGTTCACCAGCTGCAGGGCGTCGCGGTCCCCGGTCACGATCAGGACGCTCATGCCGGCCGCCTCGGCCTGGGTGGCCAGCGTCGCGATGATGTCGTCGGCCTCGTAGCCGGGAACCGACTGCCGCGGGATGCCGAGCGCGTCGAGCACCTCGAAGATCAGGCTGAGCTGGCCGCGGAAATCAGCCGGCGTCTCCTTGCGGTTGGCCTTGTACTCGACGTACTGCTCATGCCGGAAGGTCGGCTCACTGCGGTCGAAGGCCACCGCGACGTGGGTGGGCTGCTCGTCGCGCAGCACGTTGATCAGCATCGCTGTGAAGCCGTAGACGGCGTTCGTCGGCTGGCCGGTGGTGGTCGAGAAATTCTCTGAGGGCAGCGCAAAAAACGCCCGGTAGGCCAGTGAGTGCCCGTCGAGCAGCAGCAGCCTGCCCTCACGGGCCGGGCCCGGCGCAGGTGTCGGCTTCGTCGCCACGCAGCGAGTCTAGTGGCCAGCTCGGACCCCGGCAGGCAACCCCAGGGCGCGGCCGCTGGCCGCCGGCCCCTCGGCGCGTATCGGCGGCAGGCACGGTCGCAGCCCTGGTCGCGGTCCCGTGCGTGCCCGGCGCCAGGCATGGCCGCGACCCGGCGGCGCACACTGAAGGCGGCCGCCGGGCCGCGGCGGGTCAGGCCGTCAGGTGCGCCGCTGCGCAGCGTCCCGGACGGCGGCGGCTGTTACCGGCTGCTGAACGCGAAGATCGTGGTGGAGCGGAACGTCTTCTGGGGGCCGAGCACGGTGGTCGGGAAATTGGGCTGGTTCGGCGAGTTCGGGAAATGCTGGGTCTCGAAGGTGTAGCCCGCGCCCTGCCGGTAGGTCTTGCCGGTGATGCCCACCAGCGTGCCGGTCAGGAAGTTGCCGCTGTAGAACTGAACGCCGGGCTGATCGGTCCAGACGCTCAGCTGACGGCCGCTGGCCGGGTCCCAGGCGCGGGCGGCGAGGTTCAGGCCGTCCGGGCCGGTGGTCGCCGGCGTCTGCCGGTTCAGGACCCAGTTGTGGTCATAGCCCTGGGCCAGGAGCAGCTGGGGGTATTGCGCAGGGGCGTGGTCCGGGGCGGTGACGTCGTCGATCCGGGAGCCGATCGTATGCGGCGTGGTGAAGTCGAACGGCGTGCCCTTGACGCTTACCTCGGTGCCGAGCGGGATCTGGGTCGTGTTGGTGGGCGTGTACCTGTTGGCGTTGATCTGCAGGAACTGCTTGTACGCCGAGCCCGCGGGCGAGCCCTGGCCGGCCAGGTTGAAGTAGCTGTGGTTGGTGAGGTTGATCACGGTCGACAGCGTGCGGGAGTCGTTGGTGGCGGCGTAGTGGATGCCGAGCTGGTCGGCGGTGTTGAGGGTGTAGGTGACGACGTCGGTCAGCTGGGCCGGGAAGCCCTGGTCGCCGTTGGGGCTGACCAGCGTGAGCCGGACGCCGACTGAGTGCCGGGTGAGGAACCCCTTTGACGCCCAGATGTGGTTGCCGAAGCCGACGATCCCGCCGTGCAGGGTGTTGCCGTTGTTGTTAATCGGCAGGTGGTAGGTCTTCCCGTTCAGGTGGAAGGTGCCCTTGGCGATCCGGTTGCCGTAGCGGCCGATCGACTCGCCGAAATACGGGCCGCCGTTGGCGGTTACCGGCGGGCTGTCGTAGGTGACGTAGTCCTTGAGCGTCTTGAAGCCGAGGGTGACGTCCGCCTCGCGGCCGCCCCGGCCGGGTACGGTCATCGACTGCACGATCCCGCCGAAGGTCAGGATGGCGACTGACATGCCCCGGGTGTTGCCGAGCCGGTAGCGGTACACGGGGGTGAGCTTGCCGGTGTACGGCTCGACGGTGCTGCCGAAGTACTGCTTGGTGATGTACAGGCCGCCGCCGTTATGCTGCGGTGCGGCAGACGCCTGGCTCGCGCCTGCTAACCCGGCCGTACCGAGGCTGATGATAGCAGCCGCGCCGATCCGCGCGGTCCAGGCGGTCCTGCGAGATCTCAGACTGAGCATGGGTCCTCCTGCCAGAGCGTGCCCGGTCCCCGACGACCGAGCTCCTTCGGATTGTTCACGCTAACAACGGCCACTGTCATCCCCCGTATCGCCAAAAATCTAACCTTTCATGATGTAGCAGGAGACATCAGTGTTACTCATGAGCCTGATGACGGCTTTTTCGTGATCTCAGGTAACAGAACCGCCCAAAAGTACGGCGCGGTATGGCCTCGAATTTAGCTCGGCTGAACCTGGGCCGGCCGCGCCCAGAGCACGCGGCCGGGGCGCTCCCCCACCGGCCCCATGTCAGCCAGCGGCAGCCGGTGTCTAGGCTGCAGCATGGAGCGAGCAGGCACCGGCGTGGACTCGGAGGTGGCCCGGTGGCAGAAGACCGGGAGCAGCAGATCGCGGACATCTTCAAGGTCCCCGATTACGACACGCTAGTCGCCCGGATGGGCATAAAGATCATCGAGGCATCAGCCGCCCGCGTCGTGGGCACGATGCCGGTTCTCGGTAACACCCAGCCTTACGGGCTGCTGCACGGCGGTGCGTCCTGCGTGCTGGCCGAGACGCTGGGGTCGCTCGGATCGGCTCTGCACGCCAGCCCGGACAGGATCACGGTCGGCATCGAGATCAGCGCCACCCACCATCGCGGTGCTTCGCGCGGTGAGGTGACCGGTGTGGCGACGCTCCTGCACGGCGGCCGCACGATGACCACCTACGAGATCATCATCACCGATGATCAGGGACGCCGCATATGCACGTCCCGGCTGAGCTGCCTGCTTCGGGAGACCGTTCCGAGCGTCGGGGGCACTGGCCCTGCGGTCATCGCCTGACCCCGAGCGCTCGCGGCCCGGCCGGGCCGCTCCGGGCCCTCTCCGCGCTAACAGCGCGGCTGCTGCCTCCTGCGACGGGATGTTTACCCCATGCCGGCGCGGGAGTGCGCATGCCTTTGCGCGGCGTGCCAGCACGTCGCTAACGTGGTGGTCAGAGCGCGGGGACGCCGAGTAGAGAACGTGCCGGCCCGGGGAAGGCTGACATGGCACCAAAGGCTCTCTGGGCTCTCGACCGCCGCCTGCGCTCAGCGGGCTGGTGGCTGCAAGCGGGCGGGTTCCGGGCCTGCACCGGGGGGTTTACAAGTCCGGTCCCGCCTGCTTGCGCTCATCCTGCGGGACAACGCGATCGCGCAGCCGTCAGCGGCGTGGCTGGCCCGGAGCAGCGCCGCGGCGGTCAGGCGCCGGCCCTGGCTTAGCCACACCGGGCCTGCCCGCGGCAGCCCCGTCGCTGCCAGCGCCAGGCCCGTCAGGCGCAGCGCCGTCTGACTGACCGCCATCTGGCCGTGAGCCGCCCGGCTGAGCAGCAGCGTCCGCCTGAGCGGCGTCCCCGGCAGCCTGGCCGGCCGCCGCGCCACCCGGGGTGTCAGCCGCGGCGCCGTCCGGCGACGCCACCGCCTGCCCTTCGGCGAGAACCTCCTCGGCGACGGCGCGCATGGTCATCCGCCGGTCCATCGAAGACTTCTGAATCCAGCGGAATGCCTCTGCCTCGGTCATCTGGCGCTCCGCCTGCAGCCGGGCCTTGGCCCGGTCCAGCAGCTTGCGGACCTCCAGTCGCTCCCGCAGGCTGCCGACCTCGCGCTCGAGGGCTGCCATCTCCTGGAACCGGCCGACCGCGATCTCGATCGCGGGCACCAGGTCTGCCTTAGTGAACGGCTTGACCAGGAACGCCATCGCGCCTGCCCCGCTTGCTCGCTTGACCAGGTCACGCTGTGAGAACGCGGTCAGGATGACGACCGGCGCAAGGTGCTGCGCGTCGATCCTCTCGGCCGCCGAGATGCCGTCGAGCACCGGCATCTTGACATCCATGATCACCAGATCGGGGCGCAGCTGCTCGGCGAGCTGGACGGCCGTCTCGCCGTCGCCGGCCTCGCCGACGACTACGTAGCCCTCCTCCTCCAGCATCTCCTTGAGATCCAGCCGGATGAGCGCTTCGTCTTCCGCAATCACGACACGGACGGCATTCTGGTTCACGCGCTGAGCGTACCGTGTGCCAGGCGCGGCCCGGAGACCCGCCGGGCCCCGGTGGGTGTGATCTCTCAAGACCACCGGCGAGCGCCTGCGCGAACTCGAACTCGACCCCGCCCGCAACTACCAGCCCACCCGCCAGCCACCCGGCCCGAAAACAAAAACACCCTGACCCGCCGTGGGTTCAGGGTGTCCTCGATGTCCTGAGACATCAGACAGGGTGCCCCACACAGGGTGCCCCGGGTGGGATTCGAACCCACACTTTATGGCGTTTGAGGCCATCGCCTACTGCCGGTTGGGCTACCGGGGCCCGGCTTGCCCCGCCGGCCAGAGCACGGCGAGGCTGAGGCTCAATCTACCGGGTCCGCGGCCGCTGAGCACGGCCGCCTGAGATCAGTGCGCCGCGCGCGATGACTCGCTTACGGCGCTGTGAGCGGCGACAGGAGCCGCGGAGTCAGGCTCTGCTGTCTGCGGCTCGCCCGTGTCCCCCGGACATGACATAGGCGCATCAGCGTTGGCCGCCGGGTCGGCGGCGCCGCCGCCCGCCGCCTCGATGCGGGTCTTGAGCACCGCCCCCCCTACTGGCTCCATTCCCGCCGCGGGCGGCGCCGTTCCCGCCGCGGGCGCAGTTCCCGCCGCGGGCGCAGTTCCCGCCGCTTCGCCGGCAGGGCTCCCGGTATCAGCCGCGCTCACGCCGGCCGCAACAATGCCAGCTTCACCAGCGGCCACCGCAGTGCCGGCCGCATCGGCTCCGGCGCGTACGTCACCCGCCGCGCGGCGGCCGGCGGCGGAACGCGTATTCACCACGATGTCAATGCCGGGGCGCCCCCTGGTCGCGCGCAGGTAGGCGACCGCCGCGCCGAGCAGGGCGATCATCAGCGCCTGGTTCACCCGAAGCCCGAGCAGGTGCGCGGAATGGCCGATCCGCACTGACGCCGTCCCGAACCGGCCGATCGCATACAGCCCGACGTAGAAGGCGAAGAGACGGTCGCCAGTGAGCCTCAGCCGTCGTCCCGCGCAGATCAGCATGATGCCCATGGCGAGCGCCCAGAGGGACTCGTAAAGAAAAACCGGCTGGAACGTCGCATAGCTCTGATAACCGCTCACCCGGTGGACCGGGGAGATCTCCACCGCCCACGGCAGCCCCGACGGCTGCCCGTACAGATTCTGGCTGAACCAGCCGCCCCAGCACCCGATCGCCTGGGCGAACGCCAGCGCAGGCGCCGCGGCTCCGGCGAGCGGCCCGAGTGTCACCCCGGCCCAGCGGCAGTACAGCCACGCCGCCAGCGCGCCGCCGGCGACCGCACCCGGAATGCCGAGGCCGCCGTCCCAGACGCGGATGATGTCGGCCCAGTCGTCGCCATGGCCGAAGAACTGCGGGTAGTCGGTCAGCACGCTGTAGAGGCGGGCGCCGATCAGTCCCGCGGGCACGGCCACGGTGGCGATGTCGAGGACGAGGCCGCGCCGGCCGCCGATCGCCTGGTAGCGGCGGTCGGCGATCCACAGTCCCGCGACAACGCCGACGACCACGCACAGCGCGTAGGCCCGGACGGGAATCGGGCCGATCTGCCAGATGCCGCGTGCCGGGCTGGGGAGAAAAGCGACCGACATGTTATGCGACGCTACCCTCGCCGCGGGCATTCTCACGCCACTTTGGCATTGCCGCAGGCCGGCGCCGCGCACAGCCCGCCGCGAGCCGGGCTGCCAGGCGGACGGCAGCGCCGTCGGCGGTCATTGCACCGCTGCGCGGCGCCTTCCGCAGCGGCGGCCGCAGCGACCTATCGCAACGGCCGGGCCGTGGCCGGTATTGCGGCCGGCAGCAGGGTGCCTCCGGCCAGATAGCGGTCCGCGGCCGCCGCAGCGGACCGGCCCTCGGCAATCGCCCAGACGATCAGCGACTGGCCCCGGCCCATGTCGCCGGCCACGAAGACGCCCGGCACCGCGGTCTCGTAATCATCGTCGCGGGCCACGTTGCCGCGGCCGTCCAGCTCCACTCCGAGGCCGTCGAGGAGCTCGCCGGGCTCCGCGCCGGTGAAGCCCATGGCCAGCAGCACCAGATCGCAGGGCAGATCCTGCTCGGTCCCCTCGCGGGTGACGAAACCGCTGGCCGACAGCTCGGCCTCGACCAGCCGCAGCGCCCGGACCCGGCCGTTTTCGTCGCCGAGAAACTCCTGGGTGGAGACCGCGTACAGCCGCTCGCCGCCCTCTTCGTGCGCGCTGGAGACCCGGTAGATCATCGGATAGGTCGGCCAGGGCTGAGCGTCCGGGCGCTGCTCGGGCGGCCGGGGCAGGATCTCCAGCTGGGTGACCGAGGCGGCTCCCTGGCGCAGCGCCGTCCCCAGGCAGTCGGCTCCGGTGTCACCGCCGCCGATGATCACCACGTGCCGCCCGAGTGCGGAGATGGCCGGCTCGGCGCCGGCGGCCGCGGTAGCCGGCCTGTCCGCCGCGGCCGGCTCAGTCCCGGCGGCCGGAACCGCCGCGCTCGCGGCCGCCACCGCGCGGTTGGCCGGGGGCAGGTATTCCATCGCCTGGTGGATGCCGGCCAGGTCGCTGCCGGGGACCGGCAGTCCGCGCGGCACCCGCGCACCGCAGGCGAGCACGATGGCGTCATGGCCGGCGCGCAGCTGGCCGGGCGTCACGTCCGCGCCCGCGTGGACGCCGCAGCGGAACACCGTTCCCTCCGCCGCCATCTGCGCCAGGCGGCGTGCGAGGTGACGCTTCTCCATCTTGAACTCGGGGATGCCGTACCGCAGCAGGCCGCCGGGCTGGTCGTCGCGCTCATAGACGGTGACCGCGTGCCCCGCCCTGGTGAGCTGCTGGGCGGCGGCCAGGCCCGCGGGGCCTGAGCCGACGACGGCCACGCGCCGCCCGGCCGCGACCGCGGCGGGGCCGGGTGACTGAGGGGGCACCCAGCCTTCCGCCCAGGCCCGGTCGATGATCGCGACCTCAACCTGCTTGATTGCCACCGGGTCAGCGTTGATACCGAGAACGCAGGCGGCCTCGCACGGCGCCGGGCACAGCCGCCCGGTGAACTCCGGGAAATTGTTGGTCGCGTGCAGCCGCTCCGCCGCTTCCCGCCAGTCGTGCCGCCAGACCAGGTCGTTCCATTCCGGGATCAGGTTTCCCAGCGGGCAGCCGTTATGGCAGAACGGGATGCCGCAGTCCATGCAGCGCCCCGCCTGCCGTTCCAGCGCCCCGCCGTCGAAGTCGAGGTACACCTCCCGCCAGTCCTGGATGCGGATGTCGACCGGCCGCCGGGCCGGCGTCTGCCGCGGCGTGGCGAGGAATCCTCTCGGGTCTGCCATGTCGTGCCCCCTCAGCCCTGTGCCGCGGCCATCACGGCCTCGTTGACGTCCAGGCCCTCGCGCTCGGCGCGCCGCGCGGCGGCCAGGACCCGCTTGTAGTCCCGCGGCATGACCTTGCCGAACCTCGGCAGGGCCAGCTCCCAGTCCGCCAGCAGCCGGGCCGCGACGACGGAGCCGGTCTCGTCGTAATGCCGCGAGATCAGCTCACGGACGAAAGCCGCGTCGTCCTCGTCGAGCGGCTCGAGCTCGGCCATCTCGGTGTTGATCCGGCGCGGGTCGGGATCCAGCAGGTAGGCGATGCCGCCCGACATCCCGGCCGCGAAGTTCCGGCCCACCGGGCCGAGCACCACCACCCGGCCGCCGGTCATGTACTCGCAGCCGTGATCGCCAGTTCCCTCGGCGACCGCGGTGGCCCCGGAGTTGCGGACGCAGAACCGCTCGCCGACAACCCCGCGCAGGAACATCTCGCCGCTGGTGGCGCCGTAGCCGATCACATTCCCGGCGATGACCTGGTGCTCGGCGGCGAAGACCGCGGCCCGGTCCGGCGCGGCGATGATCCGGCCGCCGGACAGCCCCTTGCCGAGGTAGTCGTTGGCGTCGCCGGCCAGCCGCAGGGTGACGCCGTGCGGCAGGAACGCGCCGAACGACTGGCCCGCTGAGCCGCGGAACGCGATCGCGATCGTGTCGTCCGGCAGGCCCTCCCCGCCCCAGCGCCTGGTCACCTCGTAGCCGAGCATGGTGCCCACGGTCCGGTTGACGTTGCGGATGGGCAGCTCCAGCGTGACGGGCCGGCCATCCTGCAGCGCCCCTTCAGCGAGCTGGATGAGCGTGTTGTCCAGCGCCCGGTCCAGGCCGTGATCCTGGCGGGTGACGCAGCGCCGGGGGGCGCCCGGCAGCAGCGACGGCACCTGTAGGACGGGCGTCAGGTCCAGCCCGCGTGCCTTCCAGTGCGCGGCCGCGTCCGTGGTGTCGAGCAGGTCGGCGCGGCCGATCGCCTCGTCCAGCGACCGAAGCCCGAGGCTGGCCAGGTATTCCCGGACCTCCTGGGCCAGGAACTCGAAGAACGTCACCACGAACTCCGGCTTGCCGGTGAACCGGCGGCGCAGCTCGGGGTTCTGGGTGGCGACGCCGACCGGGCAGGTGTCGAGGTGGCACACGCGCATCATCACGCAGCCGGCCACGACCAGCGGGGCGGTGGCGAAGCCGAACTCCTCCGCGCCGAGCAGCGCCGCGACGATGACATCGCGGCCGGTCTTCAGCTGCCCGTCCACCTGCACGACGATCCGGTCCCGCAGGCCGCCGCGCAGCAGGGTCTGCTGGGTCTCGGCCAGGCCCAGTTCCCAGGGCGCGCCCGCGTGCTTGATGCTGGTCAGCGGCGAGGCGCCGGTGCCACCGTCGTGGCCGGAGATCAGCACGACGTCGGCGTGCGCTTTCGACACGCCCGCCGCCACCGTCCCGACGCCGACCTCGGCGACTAGCTTGACGTGCACCCGCGCCGCCGGGTTGGCGTTCTTGAGGTCGTGGATCAGCTGCTTGAGGTCCTCGATCGAGTAGATGTCGTGGTGCGGCGGCGGCGAGATCAGCCCGACGCCCGGCGTGGAGAACCGGGTCTTGGCGATCCACGGGTACACCTTGTGGCCGGGCAGCTGGCCGCCCTCTCCCGGCTTGGCACCCTGGGCCATCTTGATCTGCAGGTCGTCGGCGTTGACGAGGTACTCGCTGGTGACGCCGAACCGGCCGCTGGCCACCTGCTTGACCGCTGACCGGCGCAGGTCGCCGTTGGCATCGCGGGTGAAGCGATCGGCGTCCTCGCCGCCCTCGCCGGTGTTGGACCGGCCGCCGAGCCGGTTCATCGCGATGGCGAGCGTCTGGTGCGCCTCGGCGGAGATCGAGCCGTAGGACATCGCGCCGGTGGAGAACCGCCGCACGATGCTCTCGACGGGCTCGACCTCATCCACCGGAATCGGCGCCCGCGGCGGCTCGCAGCCGTCGCCGGCGCTCGCCGTCTCGCTGTCAATGCCGCGGATCCGCAGCAGGCCGCGCAGCGTCATCAGCCGGGCGGCCTGGTCGTCGACCAGCCGGGTGTACTCGCGGAAGATCTCTGCCCGCCGGCTCCGGGTCGCGTGCTGGAGCTTGAAGACCGTCTCGGGGTTGAACAGGTGAGCCTCGCCGTCGCGCCGCCACTGGTAGTCGCCGCCGGTCTCCAGCCGCCGGTGCGGCGGGCGGGCGCCGGTGACCGGGAAGGCGCGGGCGTGCCGCCTGGCGACCTCCGCGGCCAGCTCGTCAAAGCAGACTCCGCCCAGGCGCGACGAGGTTCCCGCGAAGCATTCGGCGATCACCTCGTCGCCGAGCCCGATCGCCTCGAAGATCTGGGCGCCGGTGTAGGAGGCGACCGTGGAGACCCCCATCTTGGACATGATCTTCAGGACGCCCTTGCCGAGGGCCTTGATCAGGTTGGCAGCGGCCTTGTCCGGCGAGATGGTGTCCAGCTGGCCGCGGCGCACCATGTCCTCGACAGTCTCGACGGCCAGGTACGGGCAGACGCTGGAGGCGCCGTACCCGATCAGCAGCGCGATGTGGTGGCATTCGCGCGCATCACCGGACTCGACGATCAGGCCGACCCTGGTCCTAGTCCGCTCCCTGATGAGGTGATGGTGCACGGCGCCGGTCAGCAGCAGCGACGGGATCGGCGCGAGCACGGTGCCAGGGCCGGTGCCGGTGCCGCCCGCCGTGCCCGCCGAGGAGGCGCGGTCGGACAGGACGATGATCCGGGCGCCCCCGGTGATCGCGGCGGAGACCTCAGCCCGGATCTCGGCCAGCCGCGCGCGCAGTGCGCCGCCGCCCCCGGCCGCACGGTAGCGGCCGTCAATCACGTGCGCGGCGAAGCCGGGCAGGTCGCCGTCGTCGTTAATGTGGGTGATTTTCGCCAGGTCACTGCCGCTGATCACCGGGAACGGCAGCACGATCTGCCGGCAGGACGCGGGCCCGGGAGCGAAGAGGTTGTGCTCGGGCCCCGTCGTCGACGCCAGGGAAGTGACGAGTTCTTCCCGGATGGCATCGAGCGGCGGGTTAGTGACCTGAGCGAACAGCTGGGTGAAGTAGTCGAACAGCAGCCGCGGGCGATCGGAGAGCACGGCGAGCGGCGTGTCGTTGCCCATCGAGCCGATGGGCTCGGCGCCGGTGCGCGCCATCGGCGCCAGGATGACCCGCAGTTCCTCCTCCGTGTAGCCGAACAGCTGCTGCTGGGTGGTCAGGTCCGGCGTGCCGCGCAGCTCACGGCGGCGCCCCGGCAGGTCATCGAGGTGCAGCAGACCCGCGTGCAGCCACTCGTCGTAGGGGTGCTCGGCGGCCAGGGCCGCCTTCACTTCCTCGTCCTCGATGATCCGGCCGCTCGCGGTGTCGGCGAGGAAGATCCGGCCGGGCTGGAGCCTGCCCTTGCGGATCACCGCGCCGGGGTCGATGTCCAGGACGCCCACCTCGCTGGCCAGGATCACCAGGCCGTCCCTGGTCACCCAGTACCGGCCGGGCCGCAGGCCATTGCGGTCCAGCACGGCGCCGATGACCGACCCGTCGGTGAACGCGATCAGCGCCGGGCCGTCCCAGGGCTCCATCAAGGTGGCGTGGAAGCGGTAGAAGGCCCGGAGCGCGGGGTCCATGTCCGCGTGGTTCTCCCACGGCTCGGGGATCATCATGAGCAGCGCGTGCGGCAGGGACCGGCCGCCCATGTGCAGCAGCTCCAGGCAGGCGTCGAAGCTCGCCGAATCGCTGGCCGAGTCATCGAGGATCGGCATCAGCCGCTCGATGCCCCGCCCGGCGGCGTCGCGCGGGATCAGGTCGGTGGCCAGCAGCGCCTCGCGGGCCCGCATCCAGTTGCGGTTGCCGCGGACAGTGTTGATCTCGCCGTTGTGCGCCACGAACCGGTAGGGATGGGCCAGCGGCCACGACGGGAAGGTGTTGGTGGAGAACCTGGAGTGCACCAGGGCCAGCGCCGAGCAGTACCGCGGGTCGGACAGATCCGGGTAAAACGGCTCGAGCTGCGGCGCGGTGAGCATGCCCTTGTAGACGATCGTGGCCGGCGACAGGCTGGCCATGTAGACCTCTGCCTCGCGCTCGGCCCGCTGGCGCAGGCAGAAGGCCCGGCGCTGCAGCTCCATCCCGGTTTCCGGTGTCGCGCCCGCGGATGCCACGAACACCTGCGCGAGATGGGGCATCACGTCACGGGCGGCAGCGCCGCAGAACTCCGGCTCGCGCGGCACGTCGCGCCAGCCGAGCACGGCCAGGCCCTCGGCCGCGGCCAGCGCCTCGACGGCCGCCATGGCCTGCGCTCTCGGCTCCCACGGCGTGGCCGGCAGGAAGACCATGCCGGCCGCGTAGCTGCCCTGCCGGGGCAGCGTGAACCCGCAGACGGCACGGAAGAACGCATCAGGGATCTGGGTGAGGATCCCGGCGCCGTCCCCGGTCTGCGGATCGCTGCCCTGGGCCCCGCGGTGCTCGAGATTGCGCAATACGGTGAGCGCCTGGCTCACCACACCGTGATCATTACGGCCGGAAAGGTCTGCGACAAAGCCGACGCCACAGGCGTCATGCTCATAGCTGCTGTCGTACAGTCCCCGTGCCCCAGGGCCGGAAGCAGGCGCCATCCGCACTCCAGTCGTCTCGTTCGGACGCGTCTTCGAAGGGACGACATTGGCCCAGCCGTGGCCGCTGTGTTCAGCACGCTAGCAGCGTTCGGCCTGCGCTAGCTGCGCGCCACGACCATCAGTATATCGAGATCCGCCGCGCGCCAAAAGGATCAGCCGGGGGCGACGCCCGGCGGCGGCCGTCTCAGCTCCCCGAACTCAGACGCTGACCTCGGGACGGGCCCGCACTCCGGCGGCCAGCTCAGCGGCCAGTTCGCGCACTGCAGCCAGGCCCGCAGCGGTGTCCGGCGCCGACAGCAGCCGCTGCACGAACGCCGAGCCGACAATCACCCCGTCGGCAAAACGGGCCACCTCGGCGGCCTGCGCTCCGTCGCGCACTCCGAGCCCGACGGCGACCGGGAGGCTCGTGCACTCCCGTACCCGGCTCACCAGGCCGGCGGCTGCGGCGCCCACGCTGTCGCGGGCCCCGGTGATGCCCATCAGCGAGGCGGCGTAGACAAATCCCCCGCACACCGAGGTAATCAGCTTGATCCGCTCCGGGGAGGAACTCGGCGCCACCAGGAACACCGGATCCAGGCCATGCTCCCCGGCGGCGTCGAGCCAGGGCCAGGCCTCCTCCGGCGTCAGGTCCGGGGTGATCAGCCCGCTGCCCCCGGCGGCGGCCAGATCACGGGCGAAGGCCGCCACGCCGTAGCGGTCGACCGGGTTCCAGTAGGTCATGATCAGCACGGGCACGCCCGTCGCGGCCACCGCCTCGACGGTGCGCAGCACGTCGGGGACCCGGACGCCGCCGGTGAGCGCGCGGTGCACGGCCTCCTGAATGACCGGGCCGTCCATCAGCGGGTCGGAATAAGGCAGCCCGATCTCGATGATGTCGGCGCCGGCCTCGGCGATGGCCGTGGCCGCGGCCACGGCGCCGTCGACCGACGGAAACCCGGCCGGCAGGTAGCCGATGAGGGCGCCCCTGTTTTGCGCCGCGGCCTGCTCGAATGCCGCGCTGACCGCGCTCACGCCTGCTCCGTCCCGCCGGTGGGGTTTTCCAGGTGACCGAACCAGCGGGCGGCGATGTCGACGTCCTTGTCGCCGCGCCCGGACAAGCTGACCAGCAGCACTGCGCCGGGGCCTAGCTCAGGTCCGATGCGCAGGACGCCGGCCAGCGCGTGCGCGGACTCGATAGCCGGCATGATGCCCTCAGTGCGGCACAGCACGGAGAACGCGTCCATGGCCTCGGCGTCGGTGACGACCTGGTACTGCGCCCGGCCGGTGTCGTGCAGCCACGCGTGCTCGGGCCCCACGCCGGGGTAATCCAGCCCGGCTGAGATTGAATGTGTCTCGCGTGTCTGGCCCTCGGCGTCCTGCAGCAGGTAGGTCCGCATGCCGTGGATCACGCCCGGCGAGCCCCCCGCGACGGTGGCGGCGTGCCGTCCGCTGTCCAGTCCGTCGCCCCCGGCCTCGCAGCCGATCAGGGCGACACCAGAGTCGGGGATGAACTCGTGGAAGATCCCGATGGCGTTGGACCCGCCGCCGACGCAGGCGATGACCGCGTCCGGCAGCCGGCCGGCCGCGCTGATGATCTGCTCTCTGGCCTCGACTCCGATCACCCGCTGAAAATCGCGCACCATCATGGGGAACGGATGCGGGCCCATCACCGAGCCGATGCAGTAGTGCGTGCTATTGACGGTCGCCACCCAGTCGCGGAACGTCTCGTTGATGGCGTCCTTGAGCGTCCTGCTGCCGACCGTGACGGCGATCACCTCGGCGCCGAGCAGCCGCATCCGCGCCACGTTCAGCGCCTGCCGGCGGGTGTCCTCCTCGCCCATGTAGACGACGCAGTCCAGGTTGAGCAGCGCGCACGCCGTCGCGGTGGCCACGCCGTGCTGGCCCGCGCCGGTCTCCGCGATGACCCGGGTCTTGCCCATCCTCCTGGTGAGCAGCGCCTGGCCAAGCACGTTGTTGATCTTGTGCGAGCCCGTGTAGGCCATGTCCTCGCGCTTAAGGAACACCCGGCAGCCGCCGGCCCGCTCGGCGAACCGGGGGACCTCGGTCAGCATCGTCGGGCGCCCGGCGAAGTCGCGCAGCAGGGTGGCGAGCTCCGCCTGGAACGCCGGATCGGCCTTGGCCGTCTCATACGCCGTGGTCAGCTCGTCGAGCGCGGACATCAGCGCCTCGGGCGCCAGCCGGCCGCCGAAGCTGCCGAAGTGACCGGTCGCGTCCGGCACGGCCGAAACGGCGGCCTCACGCGCGGTGGTCGTGCTCATGACGTGCCTCCCAGGTTGTCCGGCGGCTCCCGGCCCTCCGGACTGCTCTCGCCGCCCCGGCCGCGGCCCGGCCGCTTGCCCCGGCCCGGCTGCGCGCTCCCCCGGTCCCCGCGCAGCGCCGGATGCGAGCCTGCGGTCACCAGGTCGGCCACCGCTGACCGGGGATCCTTGCCGGTGACCAGGCTCTCGCCCACGAGAACGGCGTCAGCGCCGGCCGCGGCGTAGGCGAGCAGGTCATGCGGACCGCGCACGCCGGATTCGGCGATCGTGACGACGCTATCCGGAATGCGCGGCGCGATCCGGCTGAATACTGTCCGGTCGACCGCGAGGGTGGCCAGGTCGCGCGCGTTGACGCCGATGACCTGCGCCCCGGCCTCAAGCGCCCGGTCAGCCTCCTCTTCGGTGTGCACTTCCACCAGCGGGACAAGCCCGATCGAGCCGGCCCGCTCCACCAGCGACACCAGCGCGTTCTGCTCCAGCGCCGCCACGATCAGCAGCACCATGTCGGCCCCGTACGCCCTGGCTTCCCACAGCTGGTAAGAACTGACGACGAAGTCCTTGCGCAGCACGGGAATCCGCACGACGTCGCGGACCGCCGCCAGGTCCTCCAGGCTGCCGCCGAATCGGCGCTGCTCGGTCAGCACGCTGATCACCCGGGCGCCGCCCGCCTCGTAGTCGGCAGCGAGCGCGGCCGGGTCGGCGATCGCCGCGAGGGCCCCCTTAGACGGGCTGGCCCGCTTGACCTCGGCGATCACGGCCACGTCGTCGCCCTGCAGCGCCCCCATCGCGTCCAGCGCCGTGGGGGCACGGCACGCCGTTTCCTTCAGGCGCTCCAGGGGCATGTGCGCCTGCCGGACCGTAAGGTCAGCTCGGACGCCCTCGAGGATCTCGTCGAGCACGCTCACGCGTTTCTACTGCCCCCTCGGGGTGGGTTACTTTGCGCTCTGATCGTAGCGAGAACGCCTCTGTGCCCCGGCGGGCCCCCCTTGCCGCCGGCCGGGCCAGCCCAGTCTGCCGGCCCAGAGCCTGCCTTGGCCGCCGGCCTGAGCCTGCTACCGCCCGGCCTGGGCCTGCTCGCTGGCGGCAGTCGGATCCTCGCCGCGGCTCAGCGACTCCCAGAGGCCCGCCGCATCGGCGGCCGGGGCGGAGGGCCGCCCGCCGGCCTCACCCGCGCTCGCGGCGGGCACCGTGTCACCGGCGGCCCCCGTGTTGCCAGGGAGCACCGTGTTGCCAGGGAGCACCGTGTTGCCAGGGACCACCGTGTTGCCGGCGCTCAGGCCGACCTCTGCGGGAGTGCGCGTGCCGTCCGCGGCGCCGGCAGGGGCAGGTGCGTCATACCGGCTCGACATGACCGGGAGCCGGTCGGCCCGCCACATCACCAGGACGCCGGCGGCCACGACTAGCAGCGCGCCGACCAGGGCCGCCCCGCGCCAGGGCAGGGCATCGAGCGTCGCGTGACCGGGAAATCCGGTCACGGGCGCGATGGTGGTGTTCTGCGTGCCGCCTGTCACCGAGCCGGGAGCGTTTCCCGCGCCCGCGCCCGTGGCCGGGCCCGCGCTGCCCGAGACGGCCGCCAGTATATCGGCCGCGGAGATGCTGACGCCGACGGCGAGGGCGATCCCGGCGCCGAATATCACGAGCACGAGGCCGACGATGCGCCGCAGCATCCGCCGGGTGGCGAGAACAGCGGTCAGACCGGCCAGTGCGGCGATCGCCAGCGGGCTGGCCGCCGGGACCAGGTTCTCGCCGCTGACGGTCGCGGCGCTGGTCGGCAGCGGACGGGGCGCCTCTATCCTGACATGCGCCCAGCCCTGGCGCATCGCCAGCAGGACCAGCCCGGCCCCGGCGGCCGCCAGCAGCAGGATGCCCAGGAGCTCGCGCCGCGGTGGCCGGCTGCTCGTCACGGCAATCTCCTTCCCGCGAAAGTGTCTGCGGCGTCCGCAGTATCCGGTGTTATCCGCGCGCCCGCGGATGAGCCCGCAGAAGGCCAGGATAGGCAGCACGCCCGGCTGCCTCCCGGCCGGCATCTGCGGCAATCCCGGCGCGGGCGCCGCGGGCGTTTCCCGGCGGCGCCCGGTGGCCTACGATCGCCTGATGACCTATGCCCGAGATGAGCGTACGGCCCTGTGCGCGCTCCTCGACCGGACGGGCCCGGCCGAGCCGACGCTCTGCGAGGGCTGGAGCACTGTTGATCTCGCCGCGCATCTTGTCTTGCGCGAGCACCGGCCGGACGCCGGCCTGGGCATGCTCGGCGGCCCGCTGGAGCGCCATACCCGCCGGCTGCAGAGCGAGCTGGCGCAGCGGACGCCTTTCCCCCGGCTGGTGGCGACGATCCGGAGCGGGCCGCCGCGCCTGTCGGTCTTCGGCATCCCGGGCGTGGATGAGCGGGCCAACGCCGTCGAGTACTTCGTGCACCATGAGGACGTCCTGCGCGCCCAGCGAGACTGGCAGCCGCGGGATCTGTCCCGCGGCCTTTCGGACATGCTCTGGGAGCGGCTGAAGATAGCCAAGCTGATTCTCCGCAAGGCCCCGGTCGGCGTGGAGCTCGCCAGGGAGGACCAGCCGCAGGACAATGGCGCACCGGGCGGCGGCCCGCTGCAGCACGACGGAACGAATGACCCCGCGGCCGCGCGCCACGTCCGGATCACCGCGAAGGCCCGCACGCCCGTGGTGACGGTAACCGGTACGCCGGCTGAGCTGACCATGTGGGTCTATGGCCGCACCGGCGCGGCGCACGTGCGGCTCGAAGGCGGCGACGCCGACGTCCGCGCGCTCAGGCAGTCGTCCTGGCGCCTGTAACCGGCCACTGGCGGCCGCCGGCCGTCCCTGCCGCTGAGCGGCCGGAAGAGGCCAATGGCGCCCGCCGCGAGTAACGCCGTTACCGGTGACTCCTGTGACCATCGTTATCGGTGCGTCGTGTGGTCATTAGGGTCGCCGGAGCGCACCGCACCACGATGAGCAATGCCGTTATTACTCATTGTGTGCCACGCGAGAGATGTTCGCCCTTTGGCCCTTATCGTTCACGCCAGGGTTGGCTTTCCTCCCGCTGATAGCTACCTGCCATTCATTTCCTCTCGCGATGATGCTCGCGTCGTGACCCGAGGGTCAAGCAGGTCGGAGGGTAATAGTGTGGAATAAGAAGACATTTGCCGTTGCGGCAATGGCGCTCAGTGGTGCTTTGCTAGCGGCGGGATGCGGCAGCAGCGGCAGCAGCTCATCAGGCACCAGCGCGAGCGCTAAATGGACCACGGCCGATTCAGCAGCCGCAGACGGCGGAATGGACGCGCTGGTTAAGGCCGCCAAAGCCGAAGGCCACCTCAATGTGATCACGCTGCCGGACAACTGGGCCAACTACGGCGCCATCATGAAGGACTTCTCCAAGAAGTACGGCATCAAGATCACCGACGAGAACCCTGATGGCTCCAGTCAGGACGAGGTCAACGCAATGCAGCAGCTGAAAGGCCAGAGCCGCGACCCGGACGTGCTGGACATGGGCACCGCCTTCGCGATCGAGGCGGACCAGAAGGGGCTGCTCGCCCCCTACAAGGTCGCCACCTACAACGACATCCCGAGCGCCTCTAAGGCATCCGACGCGAGTTGGTACGCCGACTACGGCGGCTACGTCGCGATCGGCTACAACCCCGCCAAGGTTAAGGTGGCGCCGACGTCGTTCAAGGATCTGCTGAAGCCGATCTACAAGAACCAGGTCGGAATCAACGGCAACCCGACGGAGGCCGGCGCGGCTTTCGCTGCTGTCTACGCGGCGGCGCTGGCCAACGGCGGCTCGTTCAGCAACATCGCGCCGGGAATCGCGTATTACAAGAAGCTGCACCAGGAGGGCAACTTCGTCACGGTCACCGCCGGGCCCACGACGGTGGAAAGCGGCGCGACGCCGATCGTCATCTGGTGGGACTACCTGCTGGCCTCCGAGGTGAGCCCGGTCGTCAGGGGATTCAAGATCGTGATCCCGACCGACGGCCACTACGCGGCCTACTATGACCAGGCGATCAACAAGGAAGCACCTGACCCGGCCGCCGCGCGGCTGTGGGAGGAGTACCTGTACTCCACCGCCGGCCAGAACCTCTGGCTCCAGGGGTCGGCCCGGCCGATCGAGCTGCCGGATCTGGTCAGCGCGGGCACGGTCAATCAGACGGCCTACAAGGCGCTGCCAGTGGCACCGTCAGGCACGCTGAGCTTCCCGACGCAGGCGCAGCAGACCAAGGCCGAAGACCTCGTCGCGCAGCAGTGGTCAAGCGCGGTCGGCTAGCCGGGAGATGACACGGCAAGCTGCTCAGGCTCCTGCTGGATCCCCCCCCGCGGAGATCCAGCAGGAGCAGGGGGGTAGGCCGCAGCGCGCTGGCGGATCAGTACTGCGCGGCATGCGCGCACTCGCCGGCCTCGTCCCGTTCGCTATCTACGTGCTGCTGGGCCTGGGCCTGCCCGCGGCCGCGATCGCGATCGGCGCCTTCCAGAGCTCCGCGACAGGACGCTTCACGCTGAGCAACATCAACCTGGCCACTCATGGCGTCTACCTGCACAGCTTCGTGATCACATTCGAGCTGTCGGTGATTACCTCGGTGCTGCCGGGCATCTTCGGCCTGCTGATCGCCTACGCGATCTTCACGGCCAAGCGCGGCGCTATGCTGCGGCGGATGGTGATCACCGCCTCCGGCGTGTTCGCTAACTTCGGCGGCGTCCCGCTGGCGTTCCTGTTTGTCGCCACGCTCGGCAATACCGGGCTGGTGACCGCGTGGCTCGTGAAGCTCGGCTGGAATCCCTACGACAACGGCTACACCCTCTACAGCCTCACCGGCCTCATGATCGTCTACATGTACTTCCAGATCCCGCTGATGGTGCTGGTCATCTTGCCGGCCCTGGAGGGACTGCGACCGGCCTGGCGCGAGGCGGCCGCGAATATGGGCGCGCGTGCCTGGCATTACTGGCGCTACGTAGGCGGTCCCGTGCTCATGCCGGCGTTCCTGGGCTGCGTCCTGCTGCTGTTCGGCAGCGCGTTCTCGTCCTACGCCACCGCCGAGGCACTCACCAGCGGATCCATCCCGCTGACCTCGATTGAGATTGGCACCTTCCTGAACGGCAACGTCATTCCCGGCGAGGAAAACGTCGGCAAGGCACTCGGCCTGGGGATGATCGTGGTGATCGCCATCGTCATGAGCCTGTACGCCCTGCTGCAGCGGAGGGCCGCACGATGGCTGCGATAGCTGAGCTGAAGCAGACGGGCCAGGCTGAGCCGGCGCCGAAGGTGGCCCGCAGGCGCAGCGTGCGCGTGTGGCGCTGGCTCATTCTGCTGGCGGCCGGCGCCTACTTCCTCATCCCGCTCTACGCGGCGCTGAAATTCACCGGCTTCTCGTCGTTCCCGTCGGTTTTCAAGCAGGCGGGCTTCAGCGCGGCGCTGGAGCTCTCAGTGAAACTGGCGGTCATCACGACGGTGCTGGAACTCGGTCTGATGCTGCCGACGACGATCTACGTGCACCTGCGGCTGCCGAGGATGCGCCGACTGCTCGAGGGGATCACGATCCTGCCGATCGTCATCCCGCCGGTGGTGCTCATCGTGGGCGTCCTGCAGGTATCTCCGCAGTTCCTGAAGAGCACCCCGTACCTGCTGGCGCTGGAGTACGTCATCCTGGCCATGCCCTTCGCCTACCGGTCGCTGGACGCGGGACTGCGCGCGCTGGACGTCAAGACCCTGGTCGAGGCGTCGAACTCGCTCGGCGCGGGAATGCCCACGACCATCTGGCGCGTGCTGCTGCCGAATCTGCGCACCGCGCTGCTGTCGGCGACCGTGCTGACCGTGGCGCTGGTACTGGGCGAGTTCACCATGGCCAGCCTCGACCTATACCAGACGTTCCCCGTCTGGATCGTGAACTTCGAGCAGACCAGCGGCCCCATCTCCGTGGCCGCATCGCTGCTCGCGCTGTTCGTCACCTGGGTCTTCCTGCTGGGCATCTCGATGATCGGCAGCGGCCGGCGGGCCCGCCGGACCGGCGCCACCGAGGTGACGCTGTTCTCGGTGACCAGGCAAGACATAGGAGGGTCCTGATGACGCGCAACATCACCGCCGGCTCCCAGGTGGGCGGGACACCCGCCAGCGCGGCCGCCGGTGCGGGCGCGCCCGTGGGGCTGCGGGACCTGAGCCGCTCCTTCGGCGCGACCCGTGCCCTGGACGGGCTGTCGCTGGAAATCGCGCCCGGCGAGCTCGTGGCATTGCTCGGTCCCTCCGGGTGCGGCAAGACCACGGCGCTGCGCTTGCTGGCGGGCTTCGAGACCGCAGACGCAGGCACCGTCATGGTGGACGGAAAGGACGTCTCGCGGATCCCCGCGGCCAAGCGGGACATGGGGATGGTGTTCCAGAGCTACAGCCTGTTCCCGAACATGAGCGCGCTGGACAACGTCGGCTTCGGGCTGCGCATGCGCAAGCTGGGCAGCTCTCAGCGGCGCGGCCGGGCCGGTGAGCTGCTGGAGATGGTCGGCCTGTCCGGGCAGGCCGGCCAGTACCCGCATCAGCTGTCGGGCGGTCAGCAGCAGCGCGTCGCGCTGGCTCGCGCCCTGGCGATCGAGCCGCGCGTGCTGCTGCTCGACGAGCCGCTGTCAGCCCTGGACGCGAAGGTCCGGCTGCAGCTGCGCGAGCAGATCCGGTCGCTGCAGCAGCGGCTCGGGACCACCACGCTGTTCGTCACGCACGACCAGGAGGAGGCGCTGTCGATTTCCGACCGGGTCGGGGTCATGCGGGCAGGCAAGCTGGAGCAGCTGGCCGTGCCCGGCGAGCTCTACACCCGTCCGGCCACGACGTTCGTCGCCGAGTTCGTCGGGACCATGAACCGGATCCCCGGCGAGTACCAGGGCCACGGCCAGGTCCGGGCGCTCGGCACCGTCGTCCCGGTCCACGGGGATATCCCCGAGGGCCTCTCGGGTGACGTTGACGTGCTGGTGCGGCCCGAGGGCCTACGGGTGGCGACCGGGCCGGCCGGGAACGGAATCGTGATCGACCGGACCTTCTTCGGCTCCCTGACGCGGGTCGGTGTGCGGCTGTCCGGCGACGTCACCGTGAAGATCGATCAGTCCAGCCCCGAGGCGCTGGAGCTGGTACCCGGCACCTCGGTCGAGGTGAGCCTGCCGGTGTCGCCGGTGCTGGTGACGGCGCGCCCATGACCGGAGCGCGCCGGTGACCGGGTCCCTCCGCTGACCGCGTCTACAGTGACACCGAGTCCCCGTAGTGACCGCGTCCCTCCAGTGACCGAGGACCGACCATGACGACCGCACGGCAGCGGCTCATTCCCGGCGAGCCGCAGGCAGGCGACTACCGCCCGCTCATCGCCGCCGAGGGCGAGCCGCACCTCATGCGGGAGGACCTGGCGGGCAGCAGCCTGCGGCCCGGCTGGCAGCGGCAGGCCACGCCGCTGCTGGTCCTCGCGCACCTGTCTGACCTGCACGTCATGGACCACCAGTCCCCCGGCCGGGCTGAGCTGCTTGACCGGTACTCAGATCCCGATTCGGAGCTGCGCGCGGCCGTCGGAATCATCGGCACCTACCGGACGCAGGACCTGTTCACCTTCCAGGTCGCCGAGGCGATGGTCCGGGCGGTCCGGCAGACGCGGGCCGGCCCGGTCTCCGGCGCCCCCGTCGACTTCGCCGTCGTGACGGGCGACGCCACCGACAACTGCCAGCGCAATGAGCTGCGCGCCTATATCAGCCTGCTGGACGGCGAGGTCGTCCGGCCCGACTCCGGCGACCCGCATCGCTACGAGGGGGTGGCCGCCCCGGAGGTGGAGGACGAGCGCTACTGGCATCCCGACGGCGGCGGCCCGGATCTGCCCCGGACCTTGTACGGGTTTCCCGAAGTGCCCGGCGTGCTGAGCGCCATCCGCCGCCCGTTCCGCGCGACCGGGCTCAGCGTGCCCTGGTTCGCCGTGCACGGCAATCACGACAACATGCTGCAGGGCACGCTGCCCGCGGCGGGGTGGCTGGCCGGTTTCCCCGCCGGCGGGATCAAGTACGTTTCCCCGCCGGACGACATCGACCCGGCCGCGACGCTGATCAGCTTCGATGCGGCGGCGGCCGATGCGCTGGCCGACATCACGCGCGGGCCGCATCTGTCCGTGACCCCCGATCCGGACCGCGCGCCGGTCACCAGGAGCGCCCATATCCGGGCGCATTTCAGCACTTCGGGGGAGCCGGCCGGCCATGGCTACTCGGCGCGCAACGTGGACACCGGCACCGCTTACTACGCCTTCGACCGCGGGAGCGTCCGCTGCGTCGTGCTCGACACGGTCAACCAGCACGGCGGCTGGCAGGGATCGCTGGACGCCGATCAGCTCAGCTGGCTGCACGGCGAGCTGGCCGGATGCGCAGGCCGGCCCGTGGTGCTGTTCAGCCACCATCCGCTGGAGACCCTCGTCAATGACCGGCGGCCGCCCGGCGCGCAGCGCAGAATCCTGGCGGCGGAACTGCGCGAGGTGCTGCTCTCGCATCCGTGCGTCGTGGCCTGGATCAACGGCCACACCCACACGCACGCCATCACCGCCGTCACCGATGCGGATCTGCCGGGCGGCTTCTGGCAGATCACCACCGCCTCGCATATCGACTGGCCGCAGCAGGCCCGGATCATCGAGCTGCTGGCGACCAGCACCGGGCTGGCGATCTGCTGCACGGTGATCGACAGCGCCGCGCCCGCCCGCTACCTCGGCAACGACGGCCCGGCGGATCTGGCCGCGCTGGCCCGGGAGCTGGCCGCCAACGACTGGCAGGTCCGGGACCAGATCACCGCCGAGGGCGGCGGCGGCGCCGGCGCCGCCGCCGACCGCAACACCGTCCTGACCATCGACTGGCCCCGCTCCGGCTAGCCGGGCGCCGTTCGAACGCCTGCAGTGTGCTCAGGGCTCCCGGCACGGACGGCGGCCGCCCGGCTGCCCTAGGAAGCCTGGCTGTCGAGGCCGAGGCCGAGGCCGAGCAGGGGCACCAGGCCGGTGATGGCGTCCAGGATGTGCGGGGCTCCCGCCTTCTCGAACTCCAGCCGGCTGCCGGTCCCGGTCAGCAC